>NZ_VWPY01000071.1 GCF_011839805.1 Kineococcus rubinsiae
CGCCCACCGCGTGCTGCGGGTCTCCACCGCGGCCACCGCCGCGACGGCCGCGGCGCTGCTGGTGCTCGGCGGCCTCGCGGCGCGCGGCCTCGGCGTCCGCTGGGCCGTCGACGGCACCTGGCACACCGACGGGCCCGGCGCGCTGTGGACCACCGCGAGCACGGTCGTGGCCGCGGCCGGCGCCCTGCTGGCCGTGGCCGCCCTGGCCGTCCTGCTCGTCCCGGCCCGCGCGGTGCGGGCGTGAGCGAGCTGCGCGTCGTCGTCGACGCCGCCTCCGCCGTCCCGGTCTACGAGCAGCTGCGCCGGCAGGTCACGACGCTGACGACGACGGGGGCGCTCGCCGCCGGGGACCGGCTGCCCGCCGCCCGCACGCTCGCCGCGGACCTCGGGCTCGCCCTGGGCACCGTCCAGCGCGCCTACCGGGAGCTCGAGGCCGAGGGCACCGTGGTGTCGCGCCGGCGCACCGGGACGGTGGTGGCGCGCGCCGTCGGCGTCGAGGAGGACGTCCGCTGGGCGGCCGAGGGCTTCGTCGAGCGCGCCCTGTCCTCGGGGCTCACGCCGGAGCAGGCCCTCGACGTGGTCCGCGGGGCGATCGCGGCCCGCGTCAGAGCGAGCAGCCCACCAGGACGGGCTCGTTGACGATCCGCACGCCGTAGGCGCGCTCGACGCCGTCGGCGATCTCGCGGGCCAGGGCCAGGACGTCGGCCGTGCGGGCGCCGCCGCGGTTGGTCAGCGCCAGCGTGTGCTTGGTCGACAGCGTCGCCGGGCCGGGGGCGCCGTGGCCCTTGGCGAAGCCCGCGTGGTCGATGAGCCAGGCCGCGCTGGTCTTCACCAGCGGCCGGCCCGCGGCGTCGGTGCCCGCCGGGAAGCGCGGCGCCCCGGCCGGCAGCACCCCGGCCTCGTCCACGGTCAGCACCGGGTTGGTGAAGAAGGACCCGGCGCTCCACGTGTCGTGGTCGGCCGCGTCCAGGACCATCCCCTTGCTCCCGCGCAGCGCGAGGACGGCCGCGCGCACCTCGGCCACGGTCGAGCGCTCCCCCACCGCGACGCCCAGCGCGCGGGCGAGCTCGGGGTAGGCGACCGGGGACGAGACCCCGCCGGCGAGGACGAGCTGGAAGGTCACGTCGAGCACGACGTAGCGGCTCTCGGCGTGCGTCCCGGCGAGCGCGACGCGGGAGCGCTTGAGCAGGGACGTCCGGTAGCCGAGGTCCAGGTCGCCGACGGCCAGCGTCCGCACCCGGCGGTCCACGCGGTCGTAGGTGCGCACGCTCGCGAGGGTCTGGGAGACCTCCTGGCCGTAGGCCCCGACGTTCTGCACGGGGGTCGCGCCGACCGAGCCGGGGATCCCCGCCATCGCCTCGACGCCCGCGCAGCCGCGCGCGACCACGGTGGCGACGAAGGCCTCCCAGTCCTCGCCCGCGGCGGCCGTGACGAAGGAGCCGCTGCAGACGTCCTCGCTGCCGAAGCGGACACCGCTCGTCGCGACCCGCACGACGGTCCCCGGGAAGCCCTCGTCGGCCACGAGCAGGTTCGAGCCGCCGGCCACGAGCAGCAGGGGCTCCCCCGCCGCGTCGGCGTGCGCCACGGCGTCGACGAGCTCGGTCTCGGTGCGCGCCTCGACGACGGCGCGCGCGGGCCCGCCCAGGCGGAACGTCGTCAGGTCGGCCAGCGCGACGGCGCTCACGAGGACCGCGCCGGGGTGCGCTCGGAGCTGAGGGCCGTGCCGTCCGCGTGCGGCCGGGCCACCCCGGAGAGGACCAGCGCGACCGCCGCGGCCACGGCCGCCGCGAGCAGCGCCGTCAGGACGCCGACGCGGTCGCCCAGCTGCCCGAGCAGCGGGGGCCCGGCCAGGAAGGCCGCGTAGCCGACGGAGGACACGACGCTCACGCGGGCCGCGGCGTTGACCTCCTCGTCGGCGGCCGCGCTCATCCCGAGCGGGAAGCCGAGGGAGGCCCCGACGCCCCACGCGGCCGCACCCACGACGGCGAGCGGCACCGACGGGGCGAGCACGAACAGCAGGACCCCGGCCACGGCGAGGGCGGCGCAGCCGCGCAGCGCCGCGACGCGGCCGAAGCGCTCCAGCAGGACGGGGCCGAGCAGGCGCCCGGTCGTCATGGCCGCCACGAAGACCGCGAAGCCGGCCACCCCGACGTCGTGGGAGGTGCCGTAGCCGTCGCCGAGGCCGACGGCCAGCCAGTCGCTCGCGCTGCCTTCGACGAAGGCCATGCAGAGCACCATGAGCCCGATCAGCAGGGTGCGCGGCTCGCGCCAGGCGCGGCCGAGCCCGATGCCCTGGCCGGCCGAGGCGGCCTCGGCGGCGCTGGGCGAGCGCAGGAAGGCCCGGGCGGCGCCCGCCGAGCCGACCGCGGCCAGCGCGGCGGCACCGCAGAGGTGCACCCAGGTGGGGACGCCCAGGCGGAGCAGGAGGACGGCCAGACCGGCGGCGAGCACGGTGCCGAAGCTGAAGGCGGCGTGGAAGCGGGACATGATCGCCCGGTCCAGGCGCCGCTCGACCGCCGCGCCCTCGACGTTCATGGCGACGTCCCAGGTCGCGATGCCGGCGCCCACGACCACGAGCCCGACCGCGGCCGGCCAGACGGTGGCCAGGCCGTCGACGGCCAGGGCGACCAGGAGCAGACCCGAGGCGACGGCGGCCCCGCCGGCCGTCACGGTCCGCACCCGCCCGAAGCGCATGACGAGGGCGCCGGCCGCGGGCATCGTGGCCACCGACCCGATCGAGCCCGCGAGCAGGAGCAGGCCCAGGTCGCCCAGGCTCAGCCCGAGCGCGTCGCGCGCGGAGGGGATCCGGGCGATCCAGGAGGCGAGCGCGAAGCCGTTCAGCGTGAACGAGGCGTACACGGCGGTCCGGGCCCGCAGCGCGTCGCGCGACGGGGCCGTGGCGGTGCTCACGGGAGGCGGACGACGGCCCGCGCCCGGCCCAGGACCTTGACGCCGGCGCTGGTGACGGTGAGGTCGACCGCGACGGTGCGGGCCTCGGGGTCGGCGCCGGAGACGGTGCCGCCCACCTCGACGACGGCCGTGCCGTCGGCGGGGACGACGACCGGCTGCGTGAAGCGGGTGGCGAAGGAGACGACGGCGCCCGGGTCGCCCGCCCAGTCGGCGACGACCTGGCCGGCGAGGCCCATGGTCAGCATGCCGTGGGCGATGACGTCGGGCAGGCCCACCGAGCGGGCGACGGCCTCGTCCAGGTGGATGGGGTTGGTGTCCCCGCTCGCGTCGGCGTAGGCCCGCAGGTCGGCGCGGGTCAGCTCGACGACGGTGGCCGGCAGGGCGGTCCCGACGGGGGCGGCGTCGAAGGAGAGCGTCACTGCTCCCCCTCGGGGGCGCGCACGACCAGCATCGAGGTCACGCTGCAGACGGGTCCGTCGGCGGCGGCCAGCTCGACGCGGGTGGTGACCATGGCGTTGCCGCGCACGACGCGGACGCGGTCGACGTGCAGCTCGGCGGTGAGCTCGTCGCCCGCGACGATCGGGCGGTGGTGGACGAACTGCTCCTCGCCGTGCACGACGCGCGAGAAGTCGATGCCCGCCTGCGGGTCCTCGACGAACTGGGCCTCGGCCCGCTGCGCCAGGGTCACCGCGAAGGTGGGCGGGGCGACCACGTCCGCGTAGCCGGCCTCACGCGCCGCGGCACCGTCGTGGTGCACGGGGCTCGTGGCGCGGACGGCACGGGCGAAGGCCCGCAGCGCGTCGGCGGTGACGGTCCCCGCAGGGCGGGCCGGGTAGACCCGGCCCTGGAAGGACTCGTCGACGGTGAGGGCGACCACGCGGGGACGTGGGGTCAGCGGGTTTCGCGGTGCGTGGTCTTCTTGCCGCAGCGCGGGCAGAACTTGGCGAGGTCGAGCCGATCGGGGTCGTTCCGACGGTTCTTCTTCGTGATGTAGTTCCGCTCCTTGCACTCCGTGCAGGCGAGCGTGATCTTCGGGCGGACGTCAGTCGTCTTGGCCACGGCTGGGTGCCTCTCTCAGGTTCTCGGTCCGGCGGGCGACGTGCGACGCGCCGCGATCTCGTCCCAGGGTACGCGCCCGGACGTGGTGCCCGGGGCACGCGCCCGGGGCACGTGGAACGGCCGCCCACGAGGGGCGGCCGTCTCTGGTGTAGCGGAGGCCGGACTCGAACCGGCGACCTAACGATTATGAGCCGTTCGCTCTAACCAACTGAGCTACTCCGCCGTGAACCCCGGCGGGCAGGGCCCGTCGGTGCTGCGAGCCCCGATCGAGGTTCGAACTCGAGACCTCTTCCTTACCAAGGAAGTGCTCTACCACTGAGCTATCGGGGCCGGTCACGTCGCGTGACGCTCGGAGAGCCTACACGCCGCGACCCGGAGCTGCTGACAGCTCCGGGTCGCTGTGCGACGTGGCGGGTGATGGATTCGAACCAACGTAGGCTGTGCCGGCGGATTTACAATCCGCTCCCTTTGGCCGCTCGGGCAACCCGCCGTGCACCCGGCGAAGCAGGTGCGGTGAGAGGATAGCAACTCCTCCGCGTGCTGCGCGCCACCCGTGCGCGCACCCCGCGGGGGCGGTCCGAGCACACCACATCCGAGGAGGGCCTGCGCGTGCCCAGCGAGTCGTCGTTCGACGTCGTCAGCAAGATCGACCGGCAGGAGGTCGACAACGCCCTCAACCAGGCGGCGAAGGAGATCCAGCAGCGCTACGACTTCAAGGGGACCGACGCCGACGTGCGCTGGAGCGGCGAGGACATCCTCATGGTCGCCAGCTCCGAGGACCGCGTGAAGGCCGTCCTGGACGTCCTGCAGACCAAGCTCATCAAGCGCGGGGTCTCGCTCAAGGCGCTGGACGCGGGTGAGCCCTTCCCCTCCGGCAAGGAGCACCGCATCACCGCCACGCTCAAGGAGGGCCTGGAGCAGGACGTCGCCAAGAAGATCGGCAAGATCGTCCGCGACTCCGGCCCCAAGGGCGTCAAGACGCAGATCACGGGCGACGAGATGCGCGTCAGCTCCAAGAACCGCGACGACCTCCAGGAGGTCATCGCCCTGCTCAAGGGCGCCGACCTGGACGTGGCCCTCCAGTTCGTCAACTACCGGTGACGCCCGGGACCGCCCGCCGGGCGGTGCTCCGCGGCTCGCTGCTGTCCGGGGCGGTCCTGGTCGCCTCCGCGTGCAGCGCCGGCGCCGAGGAGCCGGAGGAGACCCCGACGCCCACCGGCACGCCGAGCACGCCCGAGCGCGTCGACGGCGCCCCCACCCTGCCCTCGGGGCTGCAGGAGTCCCAGCGCACGGCCTACCGCTACGGCGAGCACCCGCGCCAGGTCTCCGACCTGTGGCTGCCCGAGGGCGAGCGCCGCGACGGGCTGGTCGCCCTCGTGCACGGCGGGGCGTGGCAGGTCGGCACGGACCGCAGCAACGTCGACAACATCGTGGCCGACCTCGTCGGGCGGGGCTTCCCCGTCCTGAACCTGGACTACCGCGGCGTGGACGACGGGGGCGGCTGGACCGGCACCTTCACCGACGTCGCCACGGCGCTGGACCAGGCCGCGGAGGCCGCCGACGCGCAGGGCGTGAACGCGGGGCGCACGCTCCTGCTCGGGCACTCCGCGGGCGGGCACCTGGCGATGTGGGCCGCGGCCCGCCGCCGGCTGCCCTCCGGGGCGCCCGGCGCGGACCCCCGCGTCGTGCCCGTCTTCGCCGGCTCGATGTCGGGCGTGCTGCGCCCGACGACGCTGGCCGCGCAGGACCCGAACGTCGTCAACGTCTTCGGCGGCACCCCCGAGGAGGTCGACGACCGCTACGCGGTCGGGGACCCGTCCCGGCTGGTCCCGCTGGGCATGCCCGTCTTCGTGCTGCACGGCACCGCGGACGAGACCGTCCCGTACTCGCAGGCGCAGGAGTTCACCGACCTGGCGGTCGCCGCGGGCGACCAGGTCGACCTGCAGCTCATGGAGGGCGCCTCGCACGAGGACCCGCTCTTCCCGGGCGAGCGCGTCTGGGGCCGGGCTCTGGACTGGATCGAGGCCTCGCTCGGCTGAGCCGGGTCGAACGGGCCGGGTCGAACGGGCCGGGTCGAACGGGCCGGGTCAGCGGCGGTAGCCCGCCAGCGCCTCGAGGCGGGCGATGCGCTCGGCCATCGGCGGGTGCGTCGAGAACAGCCGCGCGACGCCCTGCCCGGCGCGGAACGGGTTGGCGATCATCATGTGGCTGGCGTTGACCAGCTCGCGCTCGGGCGGCAGCGGGAGCTGCCGGGTGCCCATCTCCAGCTTGCGCAGCGCCGAGGCGAGCGCGAGCGGGTCGCCCGTGAGCTTCGCCCCGTCCTCGTCGGCGTCGTACTCGCGGGTGCGCGAGATGGCGAGCTGGATGACGGAGGCCGCGAGCGGCGCCGCGAGCGAGAGCAGCAGGATCGCGAAGGGGTTGCTGCGGCTGTCCTCGTCGCGGCCGCCGCCTAAGAACAGGCCGAACTGCGCGACCGAGGTGATGACGCCCGCGAGCGCCCCCGCGACCGACGACGTGAGGATGTCGCGGTTGTAGACGTGCATGAGCTCGTGGCCCAGGACGCCCCGCAGCTCGCGCTCGTCCAGCATCTGCAGGATGCCCTCGGTGCAGCACACGGCGGCGTTCTCGGGGTTGCGGCCCGTCGCGAAGGCGTTGGGCGCCATGGTCGGTGAGACGAACAGGCGCGGCATGGGCTGGCGCGCGGTCGTGGACAGCTCGCGCACGATGCGGTGCAGCGCCGGCTGCTCGGCCTCCGAGACGGGACGGGCGCGCATGGCGCGGATGGCCAGCGTGTCCGAGCGCCAGTACCCGTAGGCGGAGGTGCCGAGGCCCAGGACGACGAAGACCAGGAGCACCGCCGGGCTGCGCAGCGCGGACGCGAGCAGGCCCCCGACCAGCAGCAGGACGGCCCAGATCGCCCCGAAGAGCGCGGCGGTCTTCAGGCCGTTGAAGTGGCGGTGCATCCGACCCTCTCGTCCACGGTCCGGGGAGCCCGGCGCTGCTGTCGGGGTGGCAGTGGGGCCAACGCGCCGGGGGGCCCCGGCGTTCCGGGCCCGCACCTTAGGCTCCGCCCATGCCCCCCGCTGCCCGGATGCGCCTGCTCGGCGCTGCCGTCCTCCCGCTGCTCGCCCTCGCCGTCGGCTGCGCGCCGGCGCAGGAGGCCTCCCCCGCGCCCGCGACCTCCGGGCCGGCGTCCGCCGCGGACTGCGCCCCGGGCGCGCTGCCCACCCTGACCGAGGGCACCTTCACGGTCGCCACCGACGACCCGGCCTACGACCCGTGGTTCTCCGAGGGGGACCCGTCGAACGGCGAGGGGTACGAGTCGGCCGTGGCGTACGCCGTCGCCGAGCGCCTGGGGTACGCGCAGGCCGACGTGGCGTGGGTGACGGCCACCTTCACCAACGCCATCGCGCCCGGCGCGAAGACCTTCGACGTCGACGTGAACCAGGTGTCGATCACCGACGAGCGCCGGCGCACGGTGGACTTCTCCAGCGGCTACTACGACGTGGCGCAGGCCGTCGTCACCCTGGACTCCTCCCCCGTCGCGGGCGTCACGAGCATCGCGGGCCTCGCCGAGGCGAAGCTCGGGGCGCAGGTCGGCACGACCAGCTACGAGACCATCACCGACGTCGTGAAGCCGACGATGCAGCCGTCGGTGTTCGACTCCAACGACCTCGCGGTGCAGGCCCTGGAGAACGGGCAGATCGACGCGCTCGTCGTGGACCTGCCCACGGGGCTGTACCTGGCGGCCGCCGTGCTGGACGGCGGCAAGGTCCTCGGGCAGTTCCCCGTGACCGGCACCCCCGAGCAGTTCGGCTTCGTCCTGGACAAGGGCAGCGCGCTGACCCCGTGCGTCACGCAGGCCGTGGACGCGCTGCGGGCCGACGGGACCCTGGCCGCGCTGCAGCAGCAGTGGCTGACCAGCAGCGCGGGCGCGCCGGAGCTGACCTGAGCACCGCCGGCCCCCGGCCGGCGTGGTCGCCCTCGCCCCTGCAGCTCGACCGCGACCGCCACCGCCGCCGCGCCGGGGTCCGCTCGGCGGTCGTGGCGGCGCTGAGCACCGTGGTGTTCGGCGTCGTCCTCGTGCTCGCGATCACCTCCACCCCGGGGTGGCCGCGCATCCAGGCGAGCTTCCTCGTGCCGTCCTCGGCGTGGGCGGCCGTGCCCGACGTCGCGCGGGGCCTGTGGCTGAACCTGCGGATCATGGTGGTCTGCGCGGCGGTCGTGTTCGTCCTGGGCCTGAGCGTCGCCGTGCTGCGCACCCTGCGCGGGGCGGTGTTCGCGCCCGTGCGCTGGCTCGCCACCGCCTACACCGACCTGTTCCGCGGGCTGCCCCTGATCCTCGTGCTGCTGCTCGTGGGGTACGGGGTGCCCGGCCTGCGGCTGCAGGGCCTGCCGGGCGACCCCGTGTTCTACGGCTGCATCGCGCTCGTGCTGACCTACACGGCCTACGTCGCGGAGGTGCTGCGCGCGGGCATCGAGTCGGTGCACCCCAGCCAGCGGGCCGCGGCCCGCGCGCTCGGGCTGGGCCACGCGGCGACGCTGCGCTTCGTCGTGCTGCCGCAGGCGGTCCGCCGGGTCCTGCCCGCCCTGCTGAACGACCTCGTGAGCCTGCAGAAGGACTCGGGGCTCGTGTCGGTGCTGGGCGTGGTGGACGCGATCCGGGCCGCGCAGATCCTCACCGCGAAGGAGGGGAACTTCACCCCCTACCTCGTGGCCGGGGCGTTCTTCGTGCTCCTGACGATCCCCATGGCGCGCGTCACCGACGCCGTGGCGCGGCGCTGGGGCGCCCCCGGGACGGGCGGTGCGGTGTGAGCGGAGGAGCTGCGCTGCTGTCGATGCGGGGCGTGCGCAAGGCGTTCGGGCGCACCGTCGTCCTCGACGGCCTCGACCTCGACGTCGACGCGCACCGCTGCGTCGTGCTCATCGGGGCCTCGGGTTCCGGGAAGTCGACGCTGCTGCGGTGCGTGAACCTGCTGGAGACGGTGGACGACGGGGTCGTGGAGTTCGAGGGCCGCGACATCGCCGACCCGCGCATCGACGCGGACGCCGTCCGGGCCCGCACGGGCATCGTGTTCCAGTCCTTCAACCTGTTCCCGCACCTGTCGGTGCTGGACAACGTCACGCTCGCACCGCGCCGCGTGCACGGGGTGGCGCGGGCCGAGGCCGAGGACCGCGCGGTGGCGATGCTGCGCCGGGTCGGGCTGCAGGACAAGGTGCGGGCGCGCCCCGACGAGCTGTCCGGCGGTCAGCAGCAGCGGGTCGCGATCGCCCGCTCGCTGGTCAACGACCCGGTGCTCATGCTGTTCGACGAGGTGACCAGCGCCCTGGACCCGGAGCTCGTCGCCGAGGTCCTCGGCCTGCTGCGGGAGCTGCGCGAGGACGGGATGACGATGCTGGTGGCGACCCACGAGATGGGGTTCGCCCGCCGCGTCGCCGACGAGGTCTGCTTCCTGCACGGCGGGCGGGTCCTCGAACGCGGTGCGCCGCAGCAGGTCCTCGGGGAACCGGTGGAACCCCGCACGCAGGAGTTCCTGCGCAGCATCGTGGCGGCCGGGCGGATGTGAGCCGCCGGCCCCGCCGTCCTCAGGCGCGGCGCAGCGCGTCGTGGGCCAGGGCGGCGTGCACGCCCCACGTCTCGTTGGCGACCTGGGTGACGCGCAGGTCCACGGTCGCGCTCGCGAGCGCCAGCGCGGTGGACCGCGGCAGGTCCAGGTCGGCCGCGAGCCAGGTGACGAGGGCGTCGAGGGCGTCCTCGGTGGCGGCGTTCAGGTCGGCGCTGAACCCGAACGCGATGCGCTCGGTCGGCGTCGTCGCGTGCACCGAGCGCAGGGGCGGGTCCCGGACGAGATCGACGCTCAGGTGCGTCGTCATGCCGACCTCCACCGCGGTGCCGCTCACCTCGCCGTCGCCCTGGGCGGCGTGCCCGTCGCCGAGGCAGAGCAGCGCCCCGGGGACCTGCACGGGCAGGAACAGCGTGCTGCCGGCGACGAGCGAGCGGCAGTCGACGTTGCCGCCCGTCCCCGTGCGGGGCGGGACGGTGGAGTGCCGCCCGGGCTCGGCCGGGGTGGTGCCGACGACGCCGAGGAAGGGTGCGGTGTCGACGGTGAAGCCGTGCTGCTCGGTGGCCGTGCCGGCCTCGTCGTCGACGTCCCACAGCAGCCACGACGGCTCCGTCGTGCCGAGCCGGCGGTTCAGCGGGGTGTCGCGGGCCCCTGCGACGGTCCAGCCCCAGCCGTCGGTGCGCAGCGACCGCACGTGCACGGCCAGCACGTCGCCCGGCCGGGCCCCGCGGACCTCGACCGGCCCGGCGAGGCAGTGCCCGTCGGCGCCGGGCAGCAGGCGCTCGGCCGGGTCGCCCGGGAAGGCCTGCCGCCGCAGGTGACCCGCCGCGTCGAGCGTGCGCACGACGAGCTCGTCGCCGGGCTCGACGGTGAGGACGGGCGGGAGCCCCGGGTCGAAGGCGTCGGTCACCAGGTGCGGGGCGGGGTCGAGGCGGTGCAGCGTCACGGGCCTAGTCTCACCCAGACACCCGACGACCCACCCCCTGACGACTTGGAGCCCCCGTGGCCATCGTGTCCCTGCTCGAGCTGACCCTGCGCCGCGAGGCCGTCGCGGACGCCCCCGCGGTCATCCGCGAGACGCTCGTCGCCACCCGCGCCTTCGACGGCTTCCTCGACGTGCAGGTCACGGTCGACGCGACCGACCCGACCCACGTCGTGCTCATCGAGACCTGGGAGTCGCTGGAGCACGACGCGGCCTACCGCGTGTGGCGCGCGACGCCCGAGGGCGCCTCGAACCTCGGCTCCGTCCTGGCCTCCCCGCCCGTGCTGACGAAGCTCACCACGCTCGACGGGTTCTGAGCCGCACCGGTTCTGAGCCGCGCTGGTTCTGAGCCGCGCGGGGGGCCGCGGCGTGGAAGGGTCGTGCCCGTGAAGGTCCTCTCGATCCAGTCCGCCGTCGCCCACGGCCACGTCGGCAACTCCGCGGCCACGTTCCCCCTGCAGCGCATGGGGGTCGAGGTCGTGCCGGTGAACACCGTGAACTTCTCCAACCACACGGGGTACGGCTCGTGGCGCGGGCCCGTCATGGCCGCGTCCGACGTCGCCGACGTCCTCGCGGGCGTGGAGGAGCGCGGGGTGTTCGCCGAGGTCGACGTCGTCCTGTCCGGCTACCAGGGCGGGACGGGCATCGGCGACGTCATCGTCGACGCGGTGCGCCGCGTGAAGGCCGCGAACCCGTCCGCCGTCTACGTGTGCGACCCGGTCATGGGCAACGCGCGGTCCGGGTGCTTCGTCGCCCCCGAGATCCCCGTGCTGCTGCGCGACCGGGTCGTGCCCGTCGCCGACGTCATCTGCCCCAACCAGTTCGAGCTGGGGTTCCTCACCGGCACCGAGCCGACGACGATGGAGTCCACGCTCGCCGCGGCCGACCTCGCCCGCGCGACCGGCCCCTCCACGGTGCTCGTGACCAGCGTCGAGCGGCCCGACCGCGAGGAGGGCACGCTCGAGACGGCCGTCGTCGACGCGACCGGCGCGTGGGTCGTGCGCACCCCGCAGCTGCCCTTCAAGGCCAACGGCTCGGGCGACGTCACCGCGGCCCTGTTCGCGGCGCACCTGCGCCGCACGGGCGACCCGGCGGCGTCGCTGGAGCACACGGTCTCCAGCGTCTTCGACCTCCTCGAGGCGACCCTCGCCTCCGGTGCGCGGGAGCTGCGGATCGTCGAGGCGCAGGACGTCTTCGCGAACCCGCGCCTGCAGTTCACCGCCGAGCGCGTCCGCTGACTCAGGCGGGCGCGATCCGGGTCCGCAGGAGGCAGAACTCGTTGCCCTCGGGGTCGGCCAGGACGTGCCAGGAGTCGGTGTCGCGCTGGCCGATGTCGACCCGGCGGGCGCCCAGGTCCAGGAGCCGCTGCAGCTCCTCCGCCTGGTCGCGGTCGGTGGGGCTGACGTCGAGGTGCAGCGGCAGCTTGGCCGTCCTGGCCTCGGCCGACGGCGACAGCACCAGCGTGGGCGCGAGGCCGCCGAAGCCCTCGGCGGGGCCGATCTCGACGGCGCCGTCCTCCTCGCCGAGGCGGCGGTAGCCCAGCACCGCGCACCAGAAGTCCGCCAGCGCCTGCGGGTCGCGGCAGTCCAGGACGAGTTCGCTCAGTCGGCAGGCCACCGGCGCACCCTAGGGCTCAGGACCCCGCGCGCGCCTCGCGGCGGCGCCGCAGCTCCTGCGTGAGAGCCGGGACGACCTCGGTGAGGTCCCCGACGATGCCGTAGTCGGCGAACTCGAAGATGGGGGCGTCCGGGTCCTCGTTGACGGCGACGACCGTGACGGCGGCGTCCATGCCGCCGCGGTGGTGCACCGCGCCGGAGACGCCGGCGCCGACGTACAGGCGCGGGCTGATGGTGACCCCGGTCTGCCCGACCTGGGCCTCGTGGCCGATCCAGCCCTCGTCGGTGGCGACGCGGGTCGCGCCCACGGCGCCGCCGAGGACGTCGGCCAGCTCCTCGAGCGGGGCGAAGTCGCCGTTCGTGCCGCGGCCGCCGACCACCACGACCTCGGCGTCGGCCAGCGACGGGCGGTCGGAGGCGGGGCGCGGCGCCCGTTCGACGACCGTGACGGCGCGGGCCGCGGCGCTCGCCTCGACGACGACCGGCTCCGCCGCGACGGCGGCGACGGGCGCGTCGACCGGCACGGCCTGCGTCGAGTGCGGCTTGACGGTGACGACGGCGAGGTCGCCCGTGATCGCGCAGCGGCTGGACCAGGACCCGGCCAGCACCTCCTTGCCCGCGACGAAGCGGCCGTCCCCGTCCCGGACCACCGTGGTGGCCCCGGTGACGACGCCGCCGCCCGTGAGCACGGCCAGGCGGGCCGCGACCTCGCGGTCCTCGAAGGTCGAGCCGAGCAGCAGCAGGGACGCGGGGACGGCGCCCAGCACCGCGCGCAGGCCGTCGACGACCGTGGCCGTGAGGTGCGGGTCGGCGCCCGTGACCTGCACGGGGACCACGCCGGAGGCGCCGAAGCGGCCGAGCAGCTCGCGGGCGGCGGCGTCGGGCCCCGTGGGCCCCTCGTCGATCCACACCGCGCGGACGTCGTCGGCCAGCGACCGGGCCAGCGTCAGCAGCTCCGTCGCCGTGGGGTGCACGCGCGCGCCCTCGTGGTCGACGAGGACGAGGACCGTGGTGCTCACGCGAAGCCCTTCTGCGCCAGGTAGTCCGCGAGCGCCAGGGCCGCGGAGCCGTCGTCGGTCACGAGGACCCGGTCGGGGCGCTCGGGCCGCTCGGAGGTCTCCAGGACGCGGGTCGTGGAGCCCTGCAGCCCCACCGTCGCCGGGTCGAGGCCGAGGGCCGCGAGGTCGAGCACCCGCACGGGCGCCTTGCGCGCCGCGAGGATGCCCGTGAAGGCGGGGAAGCGGGCGCGGAACGCCTGGTCCGTCACCGAGACGACGACGGGCAGCGGGGCGGTGAGCGTCTCCACCGCGGTGGACGTCTCGCGGCGCACCTCGACGGTGCGGGCCGCCGGGTCGACGTCGATGCGGTCGGCGAGCGTCAGCTGCGGCCAGTCCAGCACCGCGGCCAGCGCCGCGGGGACCAGCGACGTCAGGCCGTCCAGGCCCGCCATGCCGGCGACCACGACGTCGACGGGCGACTCCGCGTGCAGCGCCGCGACGGCCGCGCCGAGGACGCGGGCCGTGGCGAGCGCGTCGGAGCCCTCGACGCCGGCGTCGAGCACGTGCACGGCGGTCGTGGCGCCCATCGCGAGGCCGCGGCGCAGGGCGTCCACGGCGGCGGCGGGCCCGACGGTGAGCACGACGACGTCGTGCGGGTCGTCGCCCTCGGCCGGCGGGTGCGCCTCGACCAGGCGCAGGCCCGCCTCCAGGGCGTCCTCGTCGAGCTCGTTGAGGGTGTCGTCGTCACCGCCCCGCTCCAGCAGCCCGTCCGCGCGGAAGCGCCGCTCGGACTGGATGTCGGGGACGTGCTTGACGCAGACGACGACGCGCACCTCAGTCGTCCTCGGGCGCGCGGTCGGCGGCGGCCATCGCCTCGCGGGAGTAGCGGACCATGTCCTCGCGGGAGACGACCTTGACGCGCTCGCGGCCGTGCGGCTCGCCCAGCAGGCGCTCGTAGGCGTCGAGCACCTCCCAGTCGTTCCAGGTGAGGACGTCGACGCCGCGCCCGCGCAGGAAGTCCACGACCGCGTCGGGCTCCGGGTCGGTGGCGGTGGCCTGCGCGTCCTCGGCGGTGACGTCGGCGACGAGGTGGCGGATCGTCTCGGTCGCGTCGGACTTGGTGTGCCCGATCAGGCCGACGGGGCCGCGCTTGATCCAGCCCGTGGCGTAGACGCCCGCGAGGTGCTCGCCCTCGGGGGTCAGCACGCGGCCCTCGTGGTTGGGGATGACGCCGGCCAGGTCGTCGAAGGGCAGGCCGGGCAGCGGGGAGCCGAAGTAGCCCACCGCGCGGTAGACGGCCTGGACGTCCCAGTCGTGCAGGTCGCCCGTGCCCTCGACGCTGCCGTCGCCCGTGAGGCGGGTCCGCTCGGTGCGCAGGCCCGTCACGCGGCCGTCGGCGCCCAGGACCTCCTTGGGGGCGTGCAGGAAGTGCAGGTGCAGGCGGCGCGAGGCGGTGCCGTCGCCCTCCTTCAGCGTCCAGTCCGTGAGGGTCTTGACGACCTGCTTGGTCTGGTTCGACTTCTGGATCGCGGCCATCGAGCCCTCGTCGAACTCGAAGTCCTCGGGGTGCACGATCACGTCGACGTCGCGCACGTGCCCCAGCTCGCGCAGCTCCAGCGGCGAGAACTTGGCCTGGGCCGGGCCGCGGCGGGCGAAGACGTGCACGTCGGTGGCCTTCGAGGCCTTGAGGCCGTCGTAGACGTTCTGCGGGATCTCCGTCGGCAGCAGGTCGTCGGCGTGCTTGGCGAGCATGCGCGCGACGTCGAGCGCGACGTTGCCGGCGCCCAGGACCGCGACGGTCTCGGCCTCCAGCGGCCACTGCCGCGGGTAGTCGGGGTGGCCGTCGTACCAGGAGACGAAGTCGGCGGCGCCGAAGCAGCCCTCCAGCTCGACCCCGGGCAGCGGCAGCGGGGCGTCCCGGATCGCGCCCGTGGAGAAGATCACCGCGTCGTAGAAGCGGCGGACGTCCTCGAGCGTGAGGTCCGTGCCGTAGTCGACGTTGCTGAGCAGGCGGATGTCGCCGCGCGCGAGGACCTTCTGCAGGGCCACGACGATCTGCTTGATCCGCGGGTGGTCCGGGGCCACGCCGTAGCGCACGAGGCCGAAGGGCGCGGGCAGCCGCTCGAACAGGTCGATCGAGACCTCGACGTCCGCCTTCGACAGGATGTCCGCCGCGTAGATCCCGGCCGGACCCGCCCCGACGATGGCGACGCGGAGGGGGCGCTGCGTGCTACCGGGGGTCTGCGTGCTCACGGGGTGTCAGGGACCTCTCGTCTCGCGGCGTGACCGGGGCGCGGTCACGGGGTGGCGCGCGGCGGTCGGGGTGAGTCAAGCCTAACGCCGCGCGGGCACGGGGCCCGTCGGGTGAGAGGCAGCTCTCCTGCGACGATGCGGGGGTGGACGAGCGCCGGGGAGTCGTGGCCGGTGCGATCGCCTACGGCATCTGGGGCGTCTTCCCCTTCTACTTCCACGCCCTCGCACCCGCCTCCGCCGTCGAGGTCCTGGCCCACCGCATCCTGTGGGCGCTGCTCGTCTGCGTCGTCCTGCTGAGCGCCCTGCGGCGCTGGCCGGCAGTCGCCGCCGTGCTCAGGAACCGGCGCCAGCGCGGGCTGCTGGGCGTCGCCGCGGTCGTCATCGCCGTCAACTGGGGCGTCTACGTGCAGGCCGTCGCGACGGGGCACGTCCTCGAGGCGTCGCTGGGCTACTTCATCAACCCGGTCGTCACGGTCCTGCTCGGCGTCGTCGTGCTGCGGGAGCGCCTGCGGCGCCTGCAGTGGGTGGCCGTCGGCATCGGGCTCGTGGCCGTGACGATCATCACGCTCGACCTGGGCCGCCCGCCGTGGATCGCCCTGCTGCTCGCGGCCTCCTTCGGCACCTACGGGCTGATGAAGAACCGCCTGGGCCAGGTCGCCGGGGCCGACGGCCGGGGCGTGGACGCCATCACGAGCCTCTCGGTCGAGACGCTCGTGCTGGGCCTGCCCGCCGCCGCGGCCGTGGTCCTCCTCACCGCCCGCGGCGACAGCACCTTCACCACCGAGGGGGCGCTGCACACGGCCCTGCTCGCGTCCACGGGCGTCGCGACCGTGATCCCGCTCGTCCTGTTCGCCGTGGCCGCCAGCCGCGTCCCGCTGAGCACCATCGGGCTGCTGCAGTACCTGACCCCGGTGCTGCAGTTCGGCTGCGCCCTGGTGCTCGGGGAGCGGATGGCCCCCTCGCAGTGGGCCGGCTTCGCCCTCGTCTGGCTCGCCCTGGTGCTGCTGTCCACCGACGCGGTGCGCGGGCGCCGCCGGTCCGTGCCGGTGGCCGCCACCACCTGACCGCCCCCGGCGGACGGTCCCGGCTGACCGTCTCCTGGGAGTTCTCCGTGGATGCCTCCCGATCCGTGTCCCGGCTGTGGATCGGGGAGCAGGGTGGTGTGCGTGCTCCCCCCCCTGCTCGCCGGCCGCGCCCGGCGCGAACGCACCCGCCGGGCCGCGGCCCTGATCGTCGGCGCGGTCGCGGTGCTCGGCCTGGTCTCCGCCCTGACCCCACCGCTGCGCGCGCGCTTCGGCCCCCTGCTCGACGTCCTGCCCCTGGGCGTCCCCCTGGGCGCGGGCACCGTCCTCGTCCCGGTCTCCGTGGCGCTGGTGGCCCTGGCGGCCGGCCTGCGCCGCGGCCAGCGCCTGGCCTGGGGCGTCACGCTGGGCCTGCTGGTCACCTCCGCCGTCCTGCACCTGCTCAAGGGCATCGACGGCGAGGAGGCGCTGCTGGACCTGGGGGTCGCCGTCTGGCTCGGCACGCGGGGGCGCTCCTTCCCTGTGCTGCCCACCGCGGCGCGCGCCCGCCGGGCCGCGCGCGTCGTCGTCGGGGGCTTCGTCGCCACGGTGCTCGTCGCGGCCGCTCTGGTCGTGGCCGTGGGCGCCGAGCGCCACCCCGGCGAGACCGTCGAGGCCGTCGTCCAGCGCCTGGTCGGCGACCGGCGCTCCCCGCTCACGCGCGTGCCGGGCCGCGGCGGCGCGATCATCGACCCCCTGCTCAGCCCGTCGCTGCTGATCCTGGGGCTGACCCTGCTCACGGTGCTCCTGGTCGTGCTGCTGGCCCCGCGCGCGGCCGTGCGGCTCAGCGCCGCGCAGCGCCTGGAGGAGCGCGAGCGGGCCCGCGCCGTCGTGGCCCGCTGGGGCGGCGGCACCCTGGACTACTTCGCGCTGCGCGACGACAAGGACTTCTTCTTCGCCGAGGACGGCGTCGTCGCCCACAGCGTGCGCAACGGGGTCTGCCTCGTCTCCCCCGACCCGATCGGCCCGCCCGAGCGGCGCGGCGCCCTGCTCACCGAGTTCCTCGACCACGTCGAGCGGCACGGCTGGTCGGTGGCCGTCGTCGGGGCGGGCGCCGAGTGGCTGCCCCTGTACGAGGCGACGGGCCTGCGCCCGGTCTACCTGGGCGACGAGGCCGTCCTGGACTGCCAGACCTTCTCGCTGCAGGGCAAGGCCATGAAGAGCCTGCGCGGGGCCGTGAACCGCGTGCAGAAGGCCGGCATCACCGTGACGTTCCACGAGGGGCCGTCCCTGACCGCCGCCGAGCGCGCCGAGCTCGAGGGCCTCAGCGGGGACAGCCGCCGCGGCGAGGCCGAGCGCGGGTACTCCATGACGCTCTCCCGGCTGTTCGACCCCGCCGACGCGGGCGTCCTGGTCAGCGTCGCCCGCTTCGCCGACGGCCGCCCCGCGGGGTTCGTGCAGTGGGTCCCCGCCGCGGCCGTCGAGGGCTACTCCCTGGACGTGATGCGCCGCTCGACGGCGGACGACGTGCCCAACGGCCTCACGGACCTGCTCATCGTCGCCACCGCTCAGCACCTCGCCGAGCGGGGGCAGCGGGGGCTCGGACTGAACTTCGCGGTGCTGCGCGAGGTCGTCTCCGGCGAGCGGGAGGGCCGCGGCGCCGACCTCGGCCGCCGCGCCCTGCACGTGCTCTCGCGCAGCGCGCAGATCGAGTCGCTGTGGCGGTTCAACGCCAAGTACGACCCGCAGTGGGTGCCGCGCTACGTCGTCCTGGACTCCGTGGAGTTCGCGGGCGCCCAGGGCCTGACCATCGCCGGGGCCGAGGGCCTCGCCGAGCTGCCCGTCGTCGGCCGCTTCCTCGAGGCGCGCGCCGCCGCGGCCTCGCGGTGAGCACCGCGCTGGCCGCCGCGGTCCTCGCCGCCCTGGGCTACGCCGCCGGCTCCGTCCTGCAGGCCGTGGGCGTGCGCGGCGGCGCCTCGCCGCGCGACCTGCTCCGCTCCCCCCTCTACCTCACGGGGCTCGGCGCGGACGGGATCTCCTGGCTGCTGTCCCTGCTCGCCCTGCGGCGGCTGCCCGCCTTCGCGGTCCAGGCCGTCCTGGCCGGGTCCCTGGCCGTCACCGTCGTGCTGGCCCGCCTCCTGCTGGGGGCGCTGCTGCGCCGCCGCGACGTCGTCGCCGTGCTCGTCACGGTCGCCGCGCTCGCCGTCGTGGCCGGCGCCGGGCACGAGCAGGCCTCCCCCGCCGCAGGAGGCGGGGTCGTCGCGGGTCTCGCCGCGGCGGCCGGCGCCCTGCTCGTCGCCGCGCCCCTCCTGCGCCGGGCCCCGTCCGCGGCGCTGGCGGTGCTCGGCGGCCTCGCCTACTCCGTCTCCGCGCTCGCCGCCCGCGCGGTCGACCTGCACGGCGGCCTGGCCGCCCTGCCGGCGCGGCCGCTCGCGTGGGCCGTCGTGGTGGCCGGCGGCGTCGGCACCTGGGCCTACGCGGCCGCCCTGGAGCGCGGCTCCGTCGGCGCGGCGACCGCCCTGCTGTGGGCCGTGGAGGTCGTCGTCCCCGCCGTCCTGGGCTCCCTGCTGCTCGGCGACGGCGTCCGCGCCGGCTGGGCCCCGGCCGCCGTCGTCGCGGTCCTCGCCGTGGCCGGCGCCGCCGTGGTCCTGGCCGGCGCGCCCGCGACGGCGAGCGCCGAGCCGGCCGGGGCACCGGCGTGAGCCCCGGGGTGC
>NZ_VWPY01000072.1 GCF_011839805.1 Kineococcus rubinsiae
CACCTGCTCGGCCGCGCGCACCGAGCGGGGCACCCGCGCCAGCCCGTGCGCCAGGGGCCCGACCCCGCAGGGCACCGCGCGCAGCACGGCCGGCAGCGGCGGCCGGCCGGCCGGCTCCTCGCCCCGGCGGGCCTCGCGGCGGCGGACGGCGAGGACCACGGTGGCCCCCTGCCAGGGGTGGACCTGCAGCCCGTGGCCGGGGTCGGCGCGCAGCGCGGCCGTCAGCGCCGCCTGGGCCCCGGCGGGGACGACGGCGACCACGACGTCGTCCCCGCGCGGGAACCCCAGCACGCTCGCGGCCCGCGCAAGGACCGCGTCGTCCTCGCCGTCGGACTCCAGGAACGCCTCCACCACCCGGCGGCGGTCGCGCCCGCGCTCGAAGGCCAGCGCCGTCGCGGCCTCGTGGTAGCCGACCTGGACGTCGAGGGAGTGCTCCTCGACGGCCTGCCACAGCTGCACGGGCAGGGTCACGGCCGCGGCCAGCTCGGCCGGGCTCAGGCGGTCCGCGAGCACCTCCCACAGCACGCGGAAGTGCAGCCGCGTGCCGGTCGTCAGCGCCCCCAGCGGGACGTCGAGGGCGGCGCGGTGGCGGCCCACCTCCCGGGAGAGCTCGACGAGGCGCTCCGGGACCGGCAGGTCGGCCAGCCGGCGCAGCACCCGGTCGTAGGTGCCGACGCCGTCGGCCTGCAGCCGGTCGGTGTCCACCGCGCCGTCGGAGTAGGGGACGACCTGCAGCAGCTGCCCGACGAACGTCGCCGACAGGGCGTCCACCTCGCCGAGGAGCTCCAGGAGCACCGACCGCAGCGCTGCGGTTTCCGCGACGTTTCGGGCGTTGTGCACGTGCCCACCGTAGTCGCCGGAACCCGGGCGCGGGGAACCTTGTCGCGGGTCCGGCCGCGGTGGAGGCTGACGGCGTCGGCGGAACGGCGACCGTGCCGCCCGTCCCGCCCTTCCCGCAGCCCCGTCGGTTCAGAAACCCCGGTTCGTCCAGAAGCTCAGGAGCCCCCATGACAACGGTGCGCGCAGCGCTCGTGCAGACCGCCTGGACCGGCGACAAGGAGAGCATGGTCGCGGCGCACGAGGAGTACGCCCGGCAGGCCGCCGCCCAGGGCGCGCAGGTCGTCTGCTTCCAGGAACTGTTCCACGGCCCCTACTTCGGCATCACCCAGGACGCCAAGTACTACGACTACGCCGAGTCCGTCCCCGGCCCGACCGTCGCGCGGTTCCAGGCGCTGGCGGCGGAACTCGGGATCGTGATGGTGCTGCCGCTGTACGAGGAGGAGCAGCCGGGGGTGCTCTACAACACCGCCGCGGTCGTCGACGCGGACGGCCGCTACCTCGGCAAGTACCGCAAGCACCACATCCCCCACGTGGACCGGTTCTGGGAGAAGTTCTACTTCCGCCCCGGCAACCTCGGCTACCCCGTCTTCGACACGGCCGTGGGCCGCATCGGCGTCTACATCTGCTACGACCGGCACTTCCCGGAGGGCTGGCGCGCGCTGGGTCTCGCCGGCGCCGAGATCGTGTTCAACCCGAACGCCTCCAAGCCGGGGCTGTCCAACCGCCTGTGGGAGCTGGAGCAGCCGACGGCCGCCGCCGCCAACGGCTACTTCGTGGCCGTCCCGAACCGGGTCGGCCGCGAGACGGGCGAGTTCGGCGAGGACGCGGTGGAGTTCTACGGCTCCAGCTACGTCGTGGACCCGCAGGGGAACTTCGTCGGCGAGAAGGGCAGCACCAGCTCGCCGGAACTGCTCGTCCGCGACCTCGACATGGACATGATCCGCAAGGTCCGCACCGACTGGCAGTTCTACCGCGACCGCCGCCCCGACTCCTACGTGGACCTGGTGCGGCCGTGAGCGCCCGCACGCTGATCGCCGGCGGCACGCTGATCTCGGCCACGGGGGCGACCCCGACCGACGTCCTGGTCGACGGCGAGGTCGTCGTCGCGCTGCTCGCCCCGGGCACGGGCGACGCCTTCGAGGTGGACACCCGCATCGACGCCACGGGCACCTACGTCCTGCCCGGCGGTGTGGACGTGCACACGCACATGGAGATGCCGTTCGGCGGGACGGAGGCCTCCGACACGTTCGAGACCGGGACCCGCGCGGCCGCCTGGGGCGGGACGACGACCATCGTCGACTTCGTCGTGCAGCGCACGGGCGAGGTCGTCGAGGAGTCCCTCGCCGCCTGGCACGCCAAGGCCGACGGGAAGTGCTCGATCGACTACGGCTTCCACATGATCCTCGGCGGGGTCGACGAGGACGCCCTCAAGGCCATGGACTCCCTCGTGGCCCACGAGGGGATCACCAGCTTCAAGCTCTTCATGGCCTACCCGGGCGTCTTCTACTCCGACGACGGGCAGATCCTGCGGGCCATGCAGCGCGCGTCGTCCAACGGCGCGACGATCATGATGCACGCCGAGAACGGCACCGCGATCGACGTCCTCGTGCAGCAGGCCCTGGCGCGGGGGAACACCGACCCCGTGTTCCACGGCCTGACGCGCCCCGCCGCCATGGAGGCCGAGGCGACCAACCGGGCCATCGCGCTCGCGGAGGTCGCGGGCGACACCCCGCTCTACGTCGTGCACGTCTCCGCGACGCAGGCGCTGGCGCGCATCGCCGAGGCCCGCAGCACGGGGCGCAACGTGTTCGCCGAGACCTGCCCGCAGTACCTCTACCTGACGCTGGAGGACCACCTCGGCGCCCGCGGCGACGACGGGTTCGAGGGCGCCAAGTACGCCTGCTCGACCCCGCTGCGCAGCAAGCACGAGACCCACGCCGCGGACCTGTGGCGCGGCCTGCGCACCGACGACCTCGCGGTCGTGTCCACCGACCACTGCCCGTTCTGCTTCAAGGACCAGAAGCAGCTGGGCCGCGGCGACTTCTCGAAGATCCCCAACGGCATGGGCGGGGTCGAGCACCGCCTCGACCTCGTGCACCAGGGCGTCGCCGACGGCCACCTGTCGCTGCAGCGCTGGGTCGAGACCTGCTCGACCACGCCGGCGCGCATGTTCGGGATGTACCCCAGGAAGGGCGTGGTCGCGCCCGGCTCCGACGCCGACATCGTGCTGTACGACCCGGCCGTGACCACCCGGATCAGCGCCGCGACGCACCACATGAACATCGACTACTCGGCGTTCGAGGGGTTCGAGCTCTCGGGCGGCGTGCGCACCGTGATGTCGCGGGGCTCCGTCGTCCTCGACCGCGGCACCTGGTCCGGGCGGGCGGGGCACGGGCAGTTCGTGCGCCGCGGCCTGTCCCAGTACCTGAGGTGAACCAGCACCCGCGCTGACCTGCACCTGCGGAACCAGCACCCGCGCTGACCTGCACCTGCGGAACCAGCACCTGCGCTGACCTGCACCCACCACCAGAGAGGATCCGCGCAGTGGACTTCGGCGTCGTCCTGCAGACCACCCCCCCGGCCGCCCGGGTCGTCGACCTCGCGCGGCAGGCGGAGAACTTCGGGTTCAGCCACGTCTGGACCTTCGACTCCCACGTCCTGTGGGAGGAGCCCTACGTCATCCACTCCGCGATCCTGCAGGCCACCCGCAAGGTCGTCGTCGGGCCGATGGTCACCAACCCCGCGACGCGGGAGTGGTCCGTCACGGCCTCGACGTACGCGACGCTGAACGAGATGTACGGCCCGCGGACCATCTGCGGCATCGGCCGCGGCGACTCGGCGGTCCGCACCCTGTCCGGGAAGCCCACCACGCTGGCCACCCTGCGCGAGAGCGTCCACGTCATCCGCGAGCTCGCCAACGGCCGGGCCGTGGAGCACCGCGGCCAGACCGTGCGGCTGCCCTGGGCGCCCGTCACCGGCCCGCGCGACCGCACCGAGGTGTGGGTCGCGGCGTACGGGCCGAAGGCGCTGCAGCTCACCGGGGAGGTCGCCGACGGGTTCATCCTCCAGCTCGCCGACCCCGACATCGCGGCGTGGACCATCCGCAGCGTCCGGGAGGCCGCCGAGCGCGCCGGCCGGGACCCGGCCGAGGTCAAGATCTGCGTGGCCGCACCGGCCTACGTCGGCGACGACTCCCCGGAGTCGATGGCGCACCAGCGCGAGCAGTGCCGGTGGTTCGGCGGCATGGTCGGCAACCACGTGGCCGACATCGTCGCGCGCTACGGCGCGGACGGCGGCGTCCCCGCGGCCCTCACCGACTACATCGCGGGCCGCGAGAGCTACGACTACAACGAGCACGGCCGCGCCGGGAACTCCCACGTCGCCTTCGTGCCCGACGAGATCGTCGACCGGTTCTGCCTCCTGGGCCCGGCCGAGGCGCACGTCGCGAAGCTGCGCGAGCTCGAGGCCCTCGGCGTGGACCAGTTCGCCGTCTACCTGCAGCACGACGCCAAGGAGCAGACGCTGCAGGCCTACGCCGACCACGTCCTGCCCGCCCTGGCGCGCACCGCGACGGCCGTCTCGTGACGCCGCCCCCGCCGGGCGCCGGCGCGTGAGCGAGCTCCTCGCCACCCAGATCGCCGCCACCGCACCGGTCACCGCGGGCCGGGGCGGCTCCCGCGTCCGCGACGGCCTGCGCCGCAGCGCGATGGCCCTGCTGGGCGTGCTGGTCCTGCTCCTGCTGTGGGAGCTGTACCGCGCGCTCGGGCCGCAGGCCGGCGTCGAGGTCGGCGGGCAGCGCGTCCTGCCGCGCGCCGACCCCCGGTCCATGCCCGGTGTCCTCGACGTCCTGCGCGCCGTCGGCGAGCCCGAGGTGGCGGTGCCCGGGTCCCGCAGCGTCGGGGTCGCCGTCCTCGCCTCCGCCTGGGGGACGCTGAAGATGGCGCTCGGGGGCTGGCTGCTCGGGGCCGTCGTCGGCATCGCCCTGGCCGTGCCGATGCAGCGGTTCCGCCTCGTCGAGCGCGGCCTGCTGCCCTACGTCGTCCTGAGCCAGACGGTGCCCATCATCGCGATCGCCCCGCTCATCTCGGGCTGGGGCGGGCGCCTGCAGCTGACGCCGACCCTGTCGTGGCAGCCGTGGATGTCGGTCGTCGTCATCTCCGCCTACCTCGCGTTCTGCCCCGTCGCCCTCGGGATGCTGCGCGGGCTGCAGGCGCCGACGGCCGCCTCGGCGGAGCTGTTCACGAGCTTCGCCGCGACGTCGCGCCAGACCCTGCTGCGCCTGCGGGTCCCCGCGAGCCTGCCGTTCCTCGTGCCGGCGCTGCGCCTGGCCGCCGCGCAGGCAGTCGTCGGCGCGATCGTCGCGGAGATCTCCACGGGCACCCGGGGCGGGATCGGGCGGCTGATCCTGCAGTACGCGCAGCAGGCGACCTCCTCCCCCGGCCGGCTGTACGCGGCGATCATCGGCGCGGCCCTGCTCGGTCTCGTCGCCGCCGCCCTCGTCAGCCTGCTCGACGTCGTCGCGCTGCGGCCTGGACGCTCCCGCCGCCCCGCACCCCGCACCACCCCGCACCCGACCCCCGGAGGAGCGACGTGACCGGCACCGCCGCAGTGGAGATCAGGGGGCTCGAGCAGCGCTTCGAGACCCGGCGCGGCAGCGTCCACGCGCTGACCGGCATCGACCTGCGCATCGAGGCGGGCAGCTTCGTCTCCCTCATCGGCCCGTCGGGCTGCGGGAAGTCCACGCTGCTGCGCTGCATCGCCGACCTGGTCACCCCGACCGGCGGCGAGGTCCTCGTCGGCGGGGTCAGCGCGCGCCGGGCCCGCGAGGAGCACCACTACGGCATCGCGTTCCAGGCCGCCGGGCTGCTGGACTGGCGCACGGTGCAGCGCAACGTCGAGCTGCCGCTGGAGCTGCACGGCGTCGGGAAGCGGGACCGCGCCGCGCGGGCCGCGCACCTGCTGGAGATGGTGGGGCTCGCGGACTTCGCGCGGATGCGCCCGGCCGAGCTCTCCGGCGGCATGCAGCAGCGCGTCGCGATCGCCCGGGCGCTGGCCGAGGAACCCCCGCTGCTGCTCATGGACGAACCGTTCGGCGCGCTCGACGAGATGACCCGCGAGCGCATGCAGGCGGAGCTGCTGGCCATCCGCGAGCGCACCGGCACCACCGTCGTCTTCGTCACGCACTCCATCGCCGAGGCGGTGTTCTGCTCCACCCAGGTCGTCGTGATGTCGGCGCGGCCCGGGCGGATCGTGCGGGTCGTCGACGTGGACCTGCCGACGCGCGACGAGGACGCCCGCGAGCACCCGAGCTTCTTCGCGGGCATCACCGCCGTCCGCGAGGCGCTGCGCGGCCGGCCCGTGCGCGGCGTCCCGGCCGGCCTCGGCGGGGACGACCGGTGAACGGCCTCCTCGCCCACCGCCGCGCCGCCCTCGTCCTGCCGCCGCTGCTCGCCGGCGTCGCGGCGCTGGCGATCTGGCAGGCCGTCGTCGTGCTGGGGAGGATCGCGACGTTCGTGCTGCCCTCGCCGACCGCCATCGCCACGGCGTTCGGCACGGTCGCCCCCGACGTCGTGACCGCCGCGACCGCGACGGGCACCACGGCGCTCGTCGGCCTCGTGGCCGGATCCCTCGCGGGCGTCGCGGCCGCCGTGCTCGCGGCCCGGCTGCGGGTGTTCGACGAGGTGCTCAGCCCGCTGTCCGCCGCCGCGAACGCCATGCCGATCATCGCCCTGGCGCCGGTGTTCAACGCGATGTTCGGCTCCACGAGCCCCGTGCCGCGCCGCCTCGTCGTCGCCGTCGCGGTGTTCTTCCCGCTGTTCGTCAACACCGCCCGCGGCCTGCGGCAGGTGTCCCCCGTCCACACCGAGCTCATGCGCTCCCTCGACGCGACCGGCTGGGCGTTCACCCGCCACGTGCGCCTGCCGGGCGCCGTGCCGCACCTGTTCACGGGGCTGCGCCTGGCCTCGTCCCTGTCCGTCATCGCCGCGGTGGTCGCCGAGTACTTCGGCGGCCGCCAGGACGGGCTCGGTTCCCGCATCACCTCCGCCGCCAGCAACTCCGCCTACCCGCGGGCCTGGTCCTACGTGCTCGGGGCCGTCGCCCTGGGCCTCGTGTTCTACCTGGTCGCCCTCCTCCTGGAGCGGCTCCTGTCCCCCCACACCCGGAGGTCCCTGTGATGTCGAACGTCAGCCGTCGAACCGTGGTGGCCGGTGCGCTCGGGAGCGCCGTCGCCGTCGGCGCCGCCTCCTGCGGGACCGCCGAGCAGGAGGACCCCGCGACCGGGGCCTCGTCCTCCTCGTCGGGCTCCGCGGGCGGTTCCGCGAAGGTCAAGCTGCAGCTGCAGTGGGTCACCCAGGGCCAGTTCGCGGGCTACTTCGCGGCGCTGGACCAGGGCTTCTACACCGCCGAGGGCCTGGACGTGGAGATCCTCGAGGGCGGTTCCGACATCGTCCCGCAGACCGTCCTGGCCCAGGGGCAGGCCGACTACGCGATCGCCTGGGTCCCCAAGGCGCTGGCCTCGCGGGAGCAGGGCGCGGCCATCACGAACGTGGCGCAGATCTACCAGCGCTCGGGGACCCTGCAGGTGTCCTTCGCCAAGGCCGCGATCACCGCGGTCGAGGGGCTGAAGGGCAAGAACGTCGGGAACTGGGGGTTCGGCAACGAGTTCGAGCTGTTCGCGGCCATGACCGCCGCCGGGCTGGACCCGAGCAAGGACGTCACGCTCGTCCAGCAGCAGTTCGACATGCTCGGCCTGCTGCAGGGCGACATCGACGCGGCCCAGGCCATGACCTACAACGAGTACGCGCAGCTGCTGGAGGCCGAGGACCCGGCGACGGGGAAGCTCTACACCCCCGCGGACTTCACGGCCCTGAACTGGAACGACGTGGGCACCGCGATGCTCCAGGACTCGATCTGGGCGAACTCGGAGAAGCTCTCCGACCCGGCCTACCAGGAGCAGACGGTCAAGTTCGTCAAGGCCAGCATCAAGGGCTGGGCCTACGCCCGGGACAACCCCGAGGCGGCGCGCGACATCGTCGTGGCCAAGGGGTCCACGCTCGGCGCGAGCCACCAGCTGTGGCAGGTCAACGAGGTGAACAAGCTCATCTGGCCCGCCACCGCGGGGGCCGGGGTCATCGACGAGGCCGCGTGGGACAAGACCGTGGCGATCGCCCGCGACACCCGCAACGCCGAGGGCCAGACCGTCATCACCAAGGACCCCGACGACGGCGCCCACACCAACGAGTACGTCCTCAAGGCGCTGGAGGAGCTGAAGGCCGAGGGCGTCGACGTCACGGGCGAGTCGTTCCAGCCGGCCACGGTCACGCTCGCGGCCGGCGGCGCCTGAGCCGCGCGCCGGGGACGCCCACGACGGGCCTCCGACGATCGGGCCGCGTCAGCGGACCGACCACCCGCCGTCGGAGGCGATGGTCTGCCCGGTGACCCACGCGGCCTCGTCGCTGAGCAGGAAGGCGACGAGGCGGGCCGCGTCGGCGGGGGTGCTCCAGCGCCCGCCGGGGCTGAGCGCCGTGACCGCGGCCCGCGAGGCCTCGTCGGCGTAGCCGGTGTCGTTGGGGCCGGGGTCCACGCAGTTCACGGTGATCCCGCGCGGGGCCAGGTGCGCGGCCAGGCTGCCCGTGAGCTCGTGCAGCGCCGCCTTGGAGGCGATGTAGGGCAGCTCCCCGGGCATCGCCCCGTGGTACTGCCCGGAGGTGAACCACAGGACCCGCCCGCCCGGGCGGCCGTCGTGCTGCGCGGCGAACGCCTGCGCCAGCAGCAGGGTCGCCCGGGTGTTCACCGCGTAGGAGAGGTCCAGCTCTGCGGCGGTCAGCTCCTCCAGGGACTGCGCCGAGCTGCGGGCGTGGTTGGCGACCACCGCGTCGACGTGCCCGAACGCCTCACGGGCCTGCGCCACGAGCCGGGCCGGCGCCCCGGGGTCGGCCAGGTCGGCGGACACGAGCTGCACGCGCCCCCCGGTCGCGTGCAGCTCGGCCGCGAGCGCCTCGGGGCCGCCCTCGTCGGCGCCCCAGGGCTGCTCGGCGTCCGCGGGTGACCAGGCGTGCAGGAGGACGGCGGCCCCGTCGGCCACCGCGCGGCGCGCGATCGCGGCCCCGATGGCGATGCGGCGGCTGGCCCCGGTCACGACGACGACGCGGCCGGCCAGCGGCGGGGAGGCGGTCACCCGGCCATCGTGCCCGCCGCGCCGCCGCCGGTCACGGGGGTTCTCGTCAGCCCCCCGTCGAGGGGTCCGCGTAGCGCAGGACCGCGCCCACGCCACCCGCGAGGGCGACCTCGCCGTCGATCAGCTGGATGCCCGCGTCGGTCGCCGCGAGCGCCCGCACCAGCACGGCGTCGGCGCGCGCCTGCACGGGCTCCGCGACGCCCAGGGCCCGGACCTCGTCGGCGCTCGTGCCGATCACCAGCGCGTCCGGCCCGGTCCACAGGACCTCGGTCGACGTCGGGTCGTCGTTCAGCAGGAGCGTCTGCACCTGGCTGCGGCGCAGGGCGTCCACGACGCCCGCGAGCCCCTCGACGGCCCGCCCGGCACCGCCGCTGCGGTCCGGGCCCTGGCCCGTGCGGGTGCGGCCGATCTCCTGCTCGAACTCGGCGACGACCGCGGCGCACCGCTGCTCGCGCACCACCTGCAGCGCCTGCTCGACGCCCGCCTCGAAGGCCTCCTCGTTCGTCCCGTCGCCCCGGCCGCCGGGGATGTCGACGAGGTGCTCGAGGACGGCGTGGCTGGCCTTCGCCTTCAGCGCGGCGACGGCCTTCGTCTCCCCCGCGAGCAGGACGACCTCGGGCCGCTCCTCGCGGACCAGCCCGTCGAGGTCCTCGGCGACGGCCTGCGCGTTGTGGTCCCAGCTGTCCTGCACGGCGTGCTGGTAGCGCAGGTGGGCCCACCCCCCGCCGCGGATCTTGTGGATGAGGTCGTGGTCGCCCTGCACCGTGTGCGTGTCCTGGATCCCCAGCGCCTTCGCGGACGTGCGCGTCGAGGTGATGTCGGCCCCGGTGCGGTCCAGGACCACGAGGACGTAGCGGACGTCGTCGGCCAGCGCGCGCACCAGCGGCATGAGGTGCGCGACGGGCCCCGTGACGGCCTCCTCGCGCAGCGGCGGCACGGGCAGCAGGACGTCCAGCTCCAGCCCGTGCGGGCAGGCGACGATCGCCCGCCCGACCCGGCCGGGGGCGCCCACGGTCTCGCCCGCGAGCCCGTCGATGGCCGCGATGGCCGGGGCCGGCGCCCCCTCGGCCTCCAGGCGCCGGCGGGCGTCCTGCCACCGCACGGCGATCTCGTGCGCCCCGTTCTCGGTGTCGCGCGAGACGTCGACGTAGACGCTCACGTGCGGGCCCGGGTCGGTGGCGATCTCCTTCAACCAGGTCAGCTGCACGGTGTTCCTCCTCGTGACGTGTCCGGCCGGTCCGCTCCGACTACCCCGTCGCGCAGCGCTCATGCCGGTTCGGCGCGGACGGGCGGGCCCCCGCCCGCGGCCGTAGCGTCGCCCGCGCAGCGACCGCTGCGGCGCAGGCGAACCCCAGGAGCTCACGTGGACAGCAGGGACCTCCTCCTCGAGGCCTACGGCCGCCTCCCCGACCGCGTGCACGCGGTCACCGACGGCATCGACGACGCGACGCTCGCCCACCGCCCCGGCGGGGACGGCAACAGCGTCGCCTGGCTCGTCTGGCACCTCACGCGCGTGCAGGACGACCACGTCAGCGAGGTCGCGGGCCACGAGCAGGCCTGGACCGCCGGGGGCTGGGCCGACCGCTTCGGCCTGGACCTGCCCGCGGGCGACACCGGCTACGGCCACACCCCCGAGCAGGTCGGGAAGGTCCGGGCGAGCGCCGAGCTGCTCGCGGGCTACTACGACGCCGTGCACGCGCAGACGCTCGACCACCTCCGCACGCTCGACGACGCGGCGCTGGACCGCGTGGTCGACGACTCCTGGGACCCGCCCGTGACGCTGGGCGCGCGGCTGGTCAGCGTCCTGGACGACGACCTCGAGCACGCCGGGCAGGCGGCCTACGTGCTGGGCACCCTCGGGGACGGCTGACGCCGCCGGGCCCCTCGCCCGGGGCCTGGGGGCCGCGACTACGGTGTTGCGGTGCTCCTCGCCCGGGGAGGCGCCGGGCGAGGGGAAGAGACCGCTTTCGTGAGCCAGCCGACCGAGCCCCGCTCCCCCGAGGTGGTGGAGGAGGACGCCCACGTCGGCACCCTCTACGCCCGCCTCGACGCCCTGCGCGAGCAGACGGCCGAGCAGCTCGCCGACGTCCGGCGCACGGTGGCGACGGGCACCCACCAGAGCCGCTTCGAGCGCGACGCCTTCGCGACGCTCTACGAGGACCGGCTCTCGCAGCTGTGGTCGGTGGAGAACCGGCTGTGCTTCGGGCGCCTGGACCTGCAGCCCGGCACCGAGGACCCGCGGCGCTACGTCGGCCGGCTCGGCCTGGCCGACGAGCGCGGCACCCAGGTGCTGGTCGACTGGCGGGCCCCCGCGGCCCAGGACTTCTACCAGGCCACGGCCGCCTCCCCCCGCGACGTCGTGCGCCGCCGGCACCTGCTGACCCGGGGCCGCCACGTGACGGGCGTCGACGACGAGGTCCTCGTCGCGGCCGAGGGCGAGCGCACCACGGGCGACGCCGCGCTGCTGGCCGCCGTGACCGCACCCCGCACGGGCCGGATGACGGACATCGTCGCCACCATCCAGGCAGAGCAGGACCGCGTCATCCGCGCCTCCGAGCGCGGCGTCCTCGTCGTGCAGGGCGGCCCCGGCACGGGCAAGACCGCGGTCGCGCTGCACCGCACGGCCTACCTGCTCTACACGCACCGCGAGCGCCTGGCGCGCAGCGGCGTCCTGCTGCTCGGGCCGAGCCCGGTGTTCCTGCGCTACGTCGAGCAGGTGCTGCCCGCGCTCGGCGAGACCGGCGTGGTCCCCTCCACCGTGGGCGACCTGTTCCCCGGCGTCACGGCGACCGGGGAGGAGACGCCCGGCGCCGTCGCGGTCAAGGGCGACCTGCGGATGGTCGACGTGCTCGCGGCCGCGGTGGCGCAGCGCCAGCGGGTCCCCGAGCGCGCCGTGACCCTCGACGTCGACGGCACGCGCCTCGTCCTGCGCCCGGACGCCGTGGTGAGCGCCCGCACGCGCGCCCGGCGCAGCCACCGCCCGCACAACGAGGCCCGCGTGGTGTTCGTCCGCGAGGTCCTCACGGTCCTCGTGAACCAGCTCGCGCGCGGGCGCGGGGTGGACCTCGGCGAGGAGCGCGAGGACCTGCTGACCGAGCTGCGCGAGAACGTCGACGTGCGCCGCGAGGTGAACCTGCTGTGGATGCCCCTGACCCCGCAGAAGGTCCTGGGTGCGCTGTACCGCAACCCGTCCCTGCTGGCGCGGGTCGCGCCGCAGTTCGGCGCCGACGAGCGTGGCGAGCTGTTCCGGGAGACCACCCGGACGTGGACCGAGTCCGACGTCCCCCTGCTCGACGAGCTCGCAGAGCTGCTGGGGACCTCGGAGGAGGCGGGCCGCGCCGAGCGCCGCGACGCCGAGCGCGAGGAGCAGGTCGCCTACGCGCGCAAGGTGCTGGAGGACTTCGAGGCCTCCGGCGTCGGGAACCCCCTGGTGAGCCCGGAGCTGCTGGCCGACCGCTTCTCCACCGACGGGCCGACGGGCACCGTCGCCGAGCGCGCGGCCGCGGACCGGACCTGGGCGTACGGCCACGTCGTCGTCGACGAGGCCCAGGAGCTCTCCCCCATGGCCTGGCGGCTCGTGGAGCGCCGCTGCCCGTCGCGGTCCATGACGCTCGTGGGCGACGTCGCGCAGACGTCGTCGGCGGCCGGGGCGTCGAGCTGGGCGGAGGCGCTGCGCCCGCTGGTCGACGACCGCTGGCGCCTGGAGGAGCTCACGGTCAACTACCGCACGCCCGCCCGCATCGCCCGGGTCGCCGCCGACGTGCTGGAGGTCGCGGGCATCGACGCCAAGCCCCCGACGCCCGTGCGCGAGGGCGACTTCGAGCCGGAGGCCCGCCGGCTGGCGTCGGCCGACGACGTGGCCGGGGTCGTCGCGGCCGTGCGGGCCGAGCGCCGCGACCTCGCCGAGGGCCGCCTCGCCGTGCTCGTCGCGCAGGAGGCCGGCCCGCTGGGCGCCGCGGCCCTGCGCGCGGCCGTGGCCCGCGAGCTCCCGGCGGGCTCCGTCGCCGCCTCCCACGACGACCTCGACGCCGACGTCAGCGTGCTCGACGTCCAGCGCGCCAAGGGCCTCGAGTTCGACGTCGTCGTGGTGGTCGAGCCGGCCGCGGTGCTGCGCCGCCCGCGCGGCGCGAACGACCTCTACGTGGCGCTGACCCGGGCCACGCAGAAGCTCGTCGTCCTGCACGCCGAGGCGCTGCCCGAGGGGATGCGCTCGCTCGTCAGCGCGTGACCCAGAGGCGGACGGCGAGGCCCAGCCCGGCGACCGCGATGACGACCCGCAGGACGCGCGGGTCGATGCGCCGCAGCACGACCGGGCCCAGCCGCCCGCCCGCCACGCAGCCCACGCCCAGCGCCAGCGCGGCCCACCAGTCCACGGGCCCGAACACCGCGAACCCCAGCGCCGCCACGGTGTTCGCGGCGCCCGTCAGCATGTTCTTCAACGCGTTGTTGCGGATGAGCGACTGGGCGTGGGTCAGCTCGCACAGCGCGAGGACCAGCACGCCCGCGCCCGCGCCGAAGTAACCGCCGTAGACGCCGACCACGCCGAAGGCCGCGAGCACGAGAGGGTTGCGCGCGCTGGTGCGCCCGGGCCGCAGCCGCTGCAGGCGGGGCTGGGCCAGCATGAGCACCGAGGCGAGCGCGACGAGGAACGGCACGACCACCTCAAACGCCCCGGGGTCGGTGGTCAGCAGCAGCACGCACCCCAGCGCCCCGCCGAGGGCCGCGACGGGCAGCAGCCGCAGCACGTCGCGGCGCTGGCCCACGAGCTCGGGGCGGGAGCCCACCGCCGTCCCGGCCGTGACGCCCAGCAGGGCGAGGGTGTTCGTGACGTTCGCGGCGAGCGGCGACAGCCCCGTCAGCAGCAGCGCCGGGTAGGACACCAGCGAGGCCAGCCCGGCGGTCGAGCCCACGAGCCCGGCACCGGCCCCCGCGAGCAGGAGCAGGAGGACCTCGGTCACCGGCACGGGTCACGATCCAACCAGTCCGGCTCTTCTCCGCTGTCGGTGGCGTGTGCTGTCCTGTTCCGGTGAGCGCGGACACCTCCACCGACACCGCCGTCGACGCCGCCCAGCTCGAGCCGCGCCTGGCCGAGCACCGGGGCCAGCTGACGGGCTACTGCTACCGGATGCTGGGCTCGGCCTTCGACGCCGAGGACGCGGTGCAGGAGACGATGCTGCGGGCCTGGAAGGGCCTCGACGGCTTCGAGCAGCGCTCGGCGCTGCGCTCCTGGCTGTTCCGCATCGCGACCAACGTGTGCTTGACGATGATCGAGAGCCGCTCCCGGCGGGCCCGGCCCATGGACCTCAGCGCGACGGCGTGGGAGCCGGTCGAGGCCTCCCTCGGCGCGCGCCGCCCGGAGGACACCTGGCTGGAGCCGATGGTGGACTCCCGCGTCCTGCCCAGCGCCGGGGACCCGGCCGAGGTCGCCGTGGCGCGCGAGTCGGTGCGGCTGGCCTTCGTGGCCGCCCTGCAGCACCTGCCCCCGCGCCAGCGCGCGGTGCTGCTGCTGCGCGACGTCCTGCGGTGGAAGGCCGACGAGGTCGCGGCCCTGCTGGAGTCGACGACCGCGTCGGTGAACTCGGCCCTGCAGCGCGCCCGCGCGACCCTCGCCGACCTGCCCGGCACCGGCAGCGGCGCCGAGCTCAGCGCTGCCGACAAGCAGCTGCTGGAGCGCTACGTCGCGGCCTTCGAGGCCTACGACATGGCGGCGCTCGCGACGCTGCTGGCCGACGACGTCACGCAGAACATGCCGCCCTTCGAGATGTGGCTCGAGGGCGCGGACGACCTGCGCACCTGGATGCTCGGGCCGGGGCACGGCTGCCGCGGGTCGCGGCTCGTGCCCGTCGGCGTCAACGGCCAGCCCGGGTTCGCGCACTACCGCCCCAGCGGGCCGGGCGGGGCGCACGAACCGTTCGCGCTGGTCGTGCTGGAGGTGCGCGACGGTGCGGTGCAGGCGATCACGTCGTTCCTCGACACCCGGCTGTTCGCCCTGTTCGGCATCCCCGCGACCCCGCAGGCCTGAGCCCGTGTTCGCCGACGTGCCCGCGTTCTCCGGCTTCTCGGTCGACGACCCGGCCGCCGCCCGGGCGTTCTACGCCGACGTCCTCGGCGTGCGGACCCTCGACGTGGGCGGGGGCATGTTCCGGCTGCTGCTCGGCGGCGGCGCCGAGGTCCTCGTGTTCCCCAAGGGCCCCGCGCACGTCCCCGCGTCCTTCACGGTCCTGAACTTCCCGGTCCCCGACGTCGAGGCCGCGGTCGACGCGCTGGCCGCGGCCGGGGTGCGGCCGGAGCGCTACCCGGGGATGGCGGAGAAGACCGACGCGCGCGGCATCTTCCGCGGCGGTGGCCCGCTCATCGCGTGGTTCACCGACCCCGCGGGGAACGTGTTCTCGGTCCTGCAGCAGGACTGACCCCGCGCACGACCGTCGCGCCGCCCTCCGGGGCAGTCAGCACGTCGGCCCGCAGCCCGGCGGCGGCGAAGACCGCCGCGGCCACCGGCGCCTGCTCCTCGTCGACCTCCACGAAGAGGCGTCCGCCCGGGGCGAGCCACTCCCCCGCCTCCGCCGCGACGCGGCGGGCGACGTCGAGGCCGTCGGGTCCGCCGTCCAGCGCGGTGCGGGGTTCGTGCAGCCGCGCCTCGGGCGGCAGCAGCGCCACCGCGGCGTGCGGGACGTAGGGGACGTTTGCCAGCAGGACGTCCACGCGGCCGCGCAGGTCGTCCGGCAGCGCGGCGAAGAGGTCGCCGTGGTGGACGGTGCCGCCGACGGGCGCCACGGCCCGGCGCGCGCACGCCACGGCGGCCGCGTCGACGTCGACCGCGTGCAGCCGCACCCCCGCGACCGCGGTCGCCACGGCGAGGCCCAGGGCGCCCGAGCCGCAGCACAGGTCGAGCACCACCGCGGCCGGCGCCGTCGTCCCGACCGCGCACGCGACGAGGAACTCCGTGCGGCGGCGCGGCACGAACACCCCGGCGTCCACCGGGACGCGCAGCCCGCAGAACTCCGCCCAGCCGAGGACCACCTCCAGCGGCTCCCCCGCGACGCGGCGCGCCAGCAGGGCGGGCAGCTCCGCCGGGTCCGCCTCCAGGAGCAGCCGCGCCTCGTCCTCGGCGAACACGCAGCCCGCGGCGCGCAGCCGGCGGACGAGCGCCGCCTCGTCGAGCACGTCGTCGAGCGGTCCCGTCGTCACCCGGGAAGGCTCCCGGTGCCGCGTCCCGGGGTCAACCACGGTCCCCGCCGTGATCGTGCAGGGACCACCTGCACGACCACGGCGGGGTCGGGGGTCAGTTGATGTGCTTGCCGCCGTCGACCTGGTAGCTGGCGCCGGAGACGAAGCCCGCGTCCTCGGAGAGCAGGAACGAGACCATCGCGGCGATGTCGGCCGGGGAGCCGACCCTGCCCACGGGGATGCCCGCGGACATCGCGGCCTTGCGCTCGTCGGTGAGCGCGCCGCCCATGATGTCGGTGTCGACGGGGCCGGGCAGGATCGCGTTGGCGGTGATGCCGTGCGGGCCGAGCTCGCGCGCCGCGCCGCGGGTGAGCCCGAGCACGGCGGCCTTGGCGGCGGCGTAGGCGGACTTGGAGAACGTGCCACCGCCGTCGACGGCGGTGATGGAGGACGTGTTCACGATGCGCCCGACGCCGACCTCGACCATGCGGCGGGCCGCGGCCTGGATCATCAGCAGCGACCCGGTGGCGTTCACGGCCATCGTGCGGTTCCACTCCTCCAGGGTGATCTCCAGCAGCGGGGTGGGGTTGGCGATGCCCGCGAGGTTGACGAGGCCCACCACGGGCGGCAGGTCGGCGTCGAAGAGGGCGAAGGCGGCCGCGACGGACTCCGGGGAGGCGATGTCGGCGGCGGCGCCGACGACCTGCGCGCCAGTGGCCTGCAGCTCCTCGGTGATCTCGGCGACGCCGGGGGCGGAGATGTCGACGAGGCCGAGGCTCCAGCCCTCGCGCGCCAGGCGCCGGGCGACGACGCGGCCGATGCCGCGGGGAGCACCGACGCCCGTGACGACGGCGGTGCGCTGGGCCGGGAACTCTGCTGCCATGAGGGAGATCTCCTGGATCGGTGGGGACGGCGGACGGACCTCGACGGGTCCGGCTCGCAGCCGCACCGTCGTCGGTCCACGCGGGACCTCCCGCGCAGGAGGAAGAGTGCCCCCGCAGCGGGTGCCACCGCGACCTGCCCCGCGCGCCGGGCGAGGCCCGGGCTCGTAGAGTCTTCCGGATGCCTCCCTCCGCCGCCCCGCGCTCCCTCGCGGAGGAGCTGCGCTCCCGCCCGGACGGGGAGCTCGAGGAGCTGCTCGCCGCCCGCCCCGACCTCACGGCCCCGCTGCCGACGTCGACCACGGCCCTGGCCACCCGCCTGACCACCCGCGCGAGCACCCAGCGGGCGCTCGAGCGCCTGGACGCCCCGACGCTGCAGGTGCTCGAGGTCCTCGCGGTGCTGCCGGACCCGACCACCAGCGGGGCGGTCACGCGCGCCTGGGGCGCCCGGGCGACCGACGTCGTCGCCGACCTGCGCCGGCGGGCGCTGGTGTGGGGCGGCGACCGCAAGCTGCACCTCGTGCACGCCGCGCGCGACCTGCTCGGCCCGCACCCCGCGGGGCTCGGCCCGCCGCTGGCCGACGCGCTCGGCCGCCGCTCCCCGCAGCGCCTGGCGGACCTGCTGGAGGACCTCGGCCTCGAGGTCAGCCACGACCCCGAGGTGGCGCTGGCCCGCCTGACCGAGCACCTGGGCGACGTGGGGCGCGTCGAGGCGCTGCTGGAGCAGGCGCCGTCCGGCGTGCGCTCGCTGCTGGAGAAGCTCACCTGGGGCCCGCCGACGGGCGCGGTCGAGCGCGCCGACCGGCAGGTGCGGGCGGCGACGTCGGCCAGCCCCGTCGACTGGCTGCTCGCGCACGGCCTGCTCGCCGTGGCCGGGCCCGGCACCGTCGTCCTGCCCCGCGAGGTCGGTCTCGCGCTGCGCGGCGGCCGGGTGCACCGCGCCCCCGACCGCACGCCCCCCGCGCTCGCGGTGCAGCAG
>NZ_VWPY01000073.1 GCF_011839805.1 Kineococcus rubinsiae
ACGCAGAACCGCTTCGAGCACAAGATCAACAACATCAACGTCACGGTCGAGAACCTGACCGCGTCCGAGAGCGCGATCCGCGACACCGACATGGCGTCGGAGATGACGAAGTTCACCCGCAGCCAGATCCTGTCGCAGGCCGGCACCGCCATGCTGGCCCAGGCCAACCAGTCGCAGCAGAACGTCCTCTCCCTGCTGCGCTGATCCTGAGCACCACCCGCACCACGGCATGACCAGCACGACCTAGCACCACTGCAGCACCGCACCGCTGACGGCGGGTGCGGGGCCGGATCGTCGGCCGACAGACGGGGAGCACCGGACCACGGTGCTCCCCGTTCTGTCGTCGGGCTGGTACCCGGGGGCTCGCTACACATCGGCGGACGACGGCCGATAGGGGGAGGACGACAGCCAAACCCCGGACGGAGTTCGACACCCGTGACACTCTCCAGCGCTCCCCACGGCCCAGACACGCCGGGTGGCACCTCGATCGCCGCCGTCTACATCGTGAAGGACGAAGAGGCCGTCCTGGAGGCGTCGCTGCGCGCCGTCGCCCCGTTCGTGGACGAGGTCGTGGTCTACGACACCGGGAGCACCGACGCCACGCGGGACGTCGCGCGGTCCTGCGGCGCCCTCGTCGTCGAGGGCTACTGGGACGACGACTTCGGGGCCGCCCGCAACCGCGCCATCGCCCACGCGAGCGCGGAGTGGGTGTTCGTGCTCGACGCGGACGAGGTGGCGTCGGGGGAGCCGGCGGAGGTCCGCCGCCTCCTGCAGAGCCGGCCGCAGGACTACTGGTCGGTGGACGTCTTCTCCCCCCACCGCAGGGGTGGCGGGGCGGGGGAGCACTCCAAGGGAGCCCGCGTGTTCCGGCGTTCAGCGGGGCGCTACGCGGGTGCCCTGCACGAGCAGGTGGTGTCCACCCGGACCGGCCTGCGGCTCCACCGGACGCCCGAGACCGTTCCGCTGCTGCTGACTCACCTGGGCTACGTCCCGGACGTGGTGCAGGCCCGCGACAAGCACCGCCGCAACGCCGACATCGCCCAGCGCGCCGTCGACGGGCTGCCCGGCAACGGGCTGGATCCCGCGATGGCCTGGTGCAACCTGGGCCGGTCCCTCGCCGCCGCCGGTGAGGACGAGAAGGCACTCGCGGCCCTCGCGCGGATGACGGAGCACACCCGCGACCCGCAGGCGCTGGTGCTGGCCGGCCGCGCCGCGGTGCCCGCGGCGGCGCGCCTGAAGCGCCGCAAGGAGGGACGCGGCTGGCTGAAGGTGCTGGCGGCGGCCGGCGAGGCGCCCGGGCGCGTGCACCAGCTCGCGGCGGTCCTGGACCTGGCGGCGGGCGACACGGGTGGCGCGCTGCGCGAACTCCGCTCCGCCTGCGACGGCACCGACCCGTGGGGGGTCCCTTACGACGCCCGCGAGGCGCGGCTGGTCGCGGCCCAGGTCGAGGCGCGTCACGGCGACGGGGCGCGTGCCGTCGCGGAGCTGCGCGACGTCCTGCGCACCGGGTACCCGGAGATCTCGCTCGAGGGGGTGCTCGCCGTCCTCGCCCCGGCCGAGGCCGACTACGCGGTCGTGGTCCCCGACGTCGACGAGGCGTTCGTCGAGCGTTCCCTGCGCGAGTCGCTGAGCATCGACCCGCAGCACGGTGACCGGTGGCTCTCCGCCCTGCACGACGGCGGCCGGTCGACGCAGCGCGTGACGCTCGCGGGGGCCGTGCTCGCCGTCCACCTGCCGCTGCCGCGCATGCTGGTCTGGTCGCTGCGCGTCCGGGAGATGGGCCTGACCGAGCGCTGCCCGCTGCGGCGGGCCGCCGCCGACGCCGCCCGGCCGGCGACCGAGCGGTGCCTGCTGCTGGCCGTCCTCGGTGACGTCCTCGGCGACGCGGCGGCCCCCGAGGCCTTCGCGCAGGCCTGGGGCGAGCTCGCCGACGACGAGGAACGTCTCGAGGTGGCTCGAACCGTGGACGCCTGGATCCCGAGCGCGGTGTGACGCTGGTCGTGACCGGCGGCCGGGAGCGGTGCCCGTGACGTCCCGCCGGTTGCTGCGGACGGGGCACCACCGTCACCCGCCGTGTCCACGTGACCTCCCCGCGGTGCCCGATCGGCTCAAGCGCGGCACCCGACGTGACGAAGGAGCACCCATGAGGAGCAGCAGGGGAGTGCGACGGTGAGCGTGGCCAAGCGCCTGGCGGTGATCGGCGCGGGGGCGATGGGCGCCAAGCACGCGCGGGTGGTGGCCGAGTCCCAGGGCGCGCGCCTCGACCTCGTCGTCGACCGCGACCGGACGCGCGCCCGTGCCGTGGCCGACCAGTGGGGTGCCGGGACGGCCGACGACGCCGACGCCGCGAGCCACTGCCACGCCGCCGTCGTCGCCACGTCCTCGGAGACGCACGTCGACATCGCCTGCCGGCTCCTCGAGAGCGGGGTCCCCGTGCTGGTCGAGAAGCCCCTGGCCACGTCGTTCGACGGCCTGTCGCGCCTGATCGCGACGGCGCGCCGGACGGGCACCCCGCTGACCTGCGGCTTCGTCGAGCGGTTCAACCCCGCGGTGCAGACGCTGATCGACATCCTCGACGGCCCCCCCGTCCACCTCGCCACCCAGCGGTACTCCCCGAGCAACGACCGCGCCACCACCGGCGTCGTCGACGACCTGCTCATCCACGACCTCGACGTCGTCCTCCAGGTGTGCGGTGGCGACCAGGTCGTCTCCACCGATGCGCGGACCTGGACGCCGGCCGGGGGGCGCTGGGCCGAGACCGCGGACGCGCTCCTGCAGATGCGCTCCGGAGCGACGGCCACGCTGTCCGCCAGCCGCGCTCACCAGCGCAAGATCCGGGCGCTGACGGTCTCGACGTGCACCAGCACCTACGAGGTCGACCTGCTGCGTCGGTGCATCACCGTCTACCGCAACGTCGTGGAGACCCAGGTCGTCGACGGCATCCCGTCCTACCGCGCTCAGACCGTGGTCGACATCCCCTTCGTCCGCAGCACCGGTGAACCGCTGGCGCTGCAGCTGGACCACTTCCTCCGCCTCGTGGCGGACCCTTCCGCGGCCCTCGCCGAGCTGCCGGGCCTCGTGGCCCCTCACGAGGTCGCCCTCGGCATCACCGGCGCGACCGCGGTGGCCCCGGCCGCGCAAGGGGTCGCCGCGTGAGCGCCACCGGCCTCGTGCGCACCAGCCCGACCTCGGCGGCGCTGCTCGCCCCGCTCGGCTGATGGGGAACGACTCCCGCCGCGGAGCGCCGGGGCGAGGCGACCCGCGGACCCCCCTGCTCACCGCCTGTCTCATCGTCCGGGACGAGGTCGGGCGCCTGGACGCCTGCCTCTCGGCCCTCGCACCGCTCGTCGACGAGGTCGTCGTGCACGACACCGGGTCCGGGGACGGCACCCTCGAGCTGCTGCGCGCCCGCGACGTCGTCCTCGTCGAGGGCAGCTGGCACGACGACTTCGCCGCCGCCCGCAACGTCGCGCACGGGCACGCCCGCGGTGAGTGGGTCCTGGTCGTCGACGCCGACGAGGTGGTGAGCGCCGACCGCGAGCGGCTGCACCGCAGGCTGCTCGACGCGGCCCCGGACCAGCACGCGCTGGCCGTGCGCGTGGAGAACACCGGGGACGGCAGCACCGGCTACTCGACGTGGAGCCCGCGGCTCTTCCGACGCCGGCACGCCAGCTGGGTGGGGCGGGTCCACGAGCACGTGGAGATCGCCGTGCCCCAGCGGGACGTCGAACGCGTCGCGACGTCGGTGCTGCGCCTCGAGCACAGCGGGTACGCGGGCGCGGCGCAGCTGACCCGGAAGGGGGAGCGCAACCTCGCCCTCGCCCGCACGGAGTTCGAGGACGTCACCGCCCTGCCCTCGCCGCCCCCGGGAGCCCTCGCGCTGGCCGCCCTGAACGTGGGGCGGGCGGCGATCGGGGCCGGTCAGGACCAGCAGGCCGTGGACGCGTTCGAAGCGGTCCGGGAGCTGGCCCCGTCCGGTCCGCTCTGGCAGCAGGCCACCGACTTCCTCGCGCGCGTCCTCCTGGCCGCCGGTCTGACACGGCCGGCACGGGTGCTGGCGGACCAGCTGGCGGCCTCCGGGGCCCCGGCGCAGTACTGCAGGTGGTTGCTGGCCGGCGCCCTCGCCCAGGAGCACCGCCCCGTCGAGGCCCTGGCGCTGCTGAGCGGCGTCGAGGAGCTGATCGACCCCGCGGGACGTCAGTACGACCCGGCGCAGGTGACCCAGCTGCGCGAACTGTGCCGGGAGCTGGCGGCCGGAGCGGCCTCGGCAGTTCCCCGCCACGCGCGTCACCCGGAGTCAACGGGGCCACGCGCAGCCGGGTGAACTCACAGCTCCCGGGAGCTCAAGTGCTCAGGTCCTCTGCCGAGGGGGCCGATGACCAACTAGAAGACACCCACCGGAAGCTCTGGAAGGAGGGTCGCCATGGCGACCTCGACGGTCGACGGCCTCGTCAGCGGCCTCAGCACCAGCTCCATCATCGCTCAGCTCATCGCCTCCGACTCGACGCAGCAGAACCAGCTCAAGACGAACGTCAGCACCGTCAACCAGAAGGTCGGCGCCTACACGTCGGTCAACTCCAAGCTGCTCGCGGTGCAGCAGGCCGCGGTCAAGCTCGGCCAGCTCCAGGGCGTCACCACCAAGAGCGACGCCAGCTACCAGTGGTCGGCGACCAAGGCGGCCGCCACGGGCGACGCCGTGACCGTCGCGGCCACCAGCACCGCCGCCAGCGGGCAGCTCACGCTCAAGGTCGACAGCCTGGCCGCCGGGCGGTCGGTCATGAGCGAGGCGGTCGTCGGCGACGACGCCGGTGCCGCCCAGGCGCTCGGGTTCCCCATGGACGTCTACAACCGCAACGGCGACCTCCTCGGGGTCGTCAAGCCGTCCGCCGGCACGCTGGCCGACGTGAGCGCGGCCATCAAGCAGGCCGGGTTCAAGGGCATCACGGCGACGGCGGTCCGCGTCGGCGACAACCAGTACCGGTTGCAGATCACCTCGACGACGACCGGGGAGGCGGCCGGGGACTTCAGGATGGTCCCGCAGATCAAGAACGGCGACGGCACCTACACGAGCGCCGGCAAGGACGGCGACGTCGCCACCGGCTACACCGACATGGTCAAGGCCGCGGACGCCAAGCTCTTCATCGTCCCGGCCGGCGGCGACTCGGCTGCGGCGTTCGACATCACGAGCTCGTCGAACACCTTCGCCGACATCATGCCCGGGGTCACCATCACGGCGGCCAAGACGGGCACCTCGACGATCAACGTCGCGAGCGACCCGACCCAGGTCTCCGACGCCGTGGCGGCGCTCATCACGGCCACGAACGCCGCTCTCGACGAGATCGGCAACCAGTCGAAGGCGGGCGTCGCGGGTCCGGGCGGCACCGTCACGGGCGGCGGGGTCCTGCGCGGCGACAGCACCCTGCGGGGGCTCCGGACGCAGCTGCTCTCGGCGGTCACGAGTGCGCTGGGCGACGGCAAGACGTCCGCCGCGTCGTACGGGATCCAGTCCACCCGCGACGGCAAGCTCAGCTTCGACAAGGACGTCTTCACCAAGGCGTACGCGGCGGACCCGACCAAGGTCCAGCAGATGCTGGCGCCGACGTCCCTGAAGGACCCGGCGGTCAAGACCGAGGGCATCGTCGAGCGGCTCGGACGCGTCGCCGACGGAGCCGTGAACTCGACCACCGGCAGCCTCACCACGGTGCTGAAGGGGCAGCAGTCCCTCATCAAGGACCTGAACTCGCGCATCTCCGACTGGGACGACCGCCTGGCCCAGCGCAAGGCCCGCTACGAGAGCTACTACTCCCGGCTCGAGGTGTCCCTCGGGTCGCTGCAGACGAAGTCCACCTGGCTGGCCGGCCAGCTCAGCGGCCTCCGCTGAGTCGTCTGCGGGCGAGAGCCGACCGCACCGGGTTCCGGTGCGGTCGGCTCTCGTCGTTCCGGCGGCAGCCGACGCCGTCGTGCCCCGTCCTCCGATCCGGCGCACCGCTGCCGATGGGGAGGAACTACCGGCGATCCACGGAGGAACCACCACATGACCGCCATGACCTACGGCCGCGGACCTGCTGCCCGGCGCTACCACGCCGACAGCCTGGCCACGGCCAGCCCCGCAGCTCTGCTCGTCATGCTGTACGACCGCCTCGTCCTGGACCTCGGACGGGCGGAGAAGGCTCTCGGGGACGGTGACCGCGAGACCGCCCACCACAACCTGGTGCACGCGCAGGACATCGTCAGCGAGCTGGTGGCCAGCCTCGAGGACGGGGTGTGGGCCGGGAGCGGGGGCCTCAAGGGCCTGTACGTCTGGATCCTGAAGGAACTCGCCGTGGCGAACGTGCGGGGCGACCAGGACGCGGTGCGCCGCATCCGCACGGAGAACGTCGAGCCGCTCGCGGAGGCCTGGCGCCAGGCCGCGCTGGAGAGCCTGTCCGTCGCGAGCACCCCCACGGGTGACGGTCTGGCATGACCGAACTCCTCCCGGCGCCGCCCGGGGAAACGCACGCGGGACCGCCGACGGACGAGGGAGCGTGGCGGTCCGCGTGGACAGCGGCCCTGCAGTCGGTCGAGCTCGACGTCGACGCGGCCGAGGAGCTCATCGCGAAGATGCACGGCGGGACCGAGGACCCGCCCGCCCCCGTGCCCGCGGCGGACTGGGTCGACCCCTCCGCGCTGGGCCCGATGCCGGTCGAGTTCGGCGACCGGGCGCGGATGCTGCTGCAGCGGCAGGCGGACGTGAGCCAGCGCCTGGCGGAGGCCATGTGGCAGGCGAGGTCCCAGCGGCGCGGGCTCAGCAAGTTCGACGCGGCGGAGAAGCGGCCGGTCTTCGTGGACCGGGCCCTCTGACCTTCTACACATCCGGGGTCAAGGTCGGCCCCGCAGCCGTCGAGTTCTAGATGTGAGGACTCCCGGAACCGGACGACTGACCCGCTCGGCCGTGGCGCTGCTGGTCGCCGCGTCGACCGGTCTCGGCACCACCGCGCCGGCCTGGGCCGTCGAGGTCACCCCGAGCCAGCGGGCGGTCGCGGAGGCGCCGGCGAACCCCACGACCCCCACCGGGCTCAAGGTCGAACCCGGGGCCACGAAGCTGTACGTGTCCTGGTCGGCGAACACCGACGGGGCGCTGTCCTACAACGTGGAGCTCATCGGCGGTTCCGTCGTCTCGGTGCCGTCGGGCACCCAGACGGCCACGTTCTCCGGGCTGACGAACGGCACGTCCTACTCGGTGCGGATCAACGCCCAGTACGCGAACGGCGTCGTGTCCGCCTGGTCCTCGACCGTCAGCGGCACCCCGACCGCCGCGAGCACCAAGCCGGCGCAGCCCGTCGGCCTGACCGCCTCCCGCGAGGACTCGAAGGTCACCCTCACGTGGAGCCCCGGCCCGGCGGACACCCGCTCCAAGTACGTGATCCGCCGCAACGGGACTGTCGTGCAGGACAACTACTCCGCCACGGCCACGAGCTGGGTCGACACCAACGTCGTCAACTACACCAGCTACACCTACACGATCACCGCCGTCCGCTCACCGGTGATCCTGAACCTCGCGGACGAGCCCTCCGACCCCTCCGCGCCCGCCGTGGGCACCCCGGTGGACCTCACCGCACCCGCCGCGCCCCGGAACCTCGCGGCCGCCAACGCCCTCGACCGCCAGGTCGCGCTCACCTGGACCGCCAACACCGAGGTCGACCTCAAGGGCTACCTCGTGAAGGCCGGCGACACGGTCTACGCCAGCCCCGCCAAGGGCACGCAGAGCGTCACGGTGACCGGCCTGACCGACGGGCAGGCCTACACCTTCGCGGTGTACGCGGTCGACACGCACGACAACGTCTCCCTGGCGAGCGCCAGCGTCCTGGTGACCACGCTGGACCGGACGCCGCCGGACACGCCGACGAACCTCGCGGTCAACCGCGCCGACGCGGCCCTGGACCTGACGTGGACGGCGCCCGTCGCCGACGACGTCGCGATGTACCGGATCTACCTGAACGGGGCCACGACGGCGACGGCCACCGTGAACGCGCCCACGACGTCCCGCCGGGTGAGCGGGCTCGTCAACGGCACCGCCTACACCGTCCGCATCTCCGCCGTGGACCGCGCCGGCAACGAGTCGACGCTCTCGGGGCCCGTCTCGGGAACCCCCCGCGACCTGACCCCGCCGGCCGCGCCCACGGGGGTCGTGGGCACCGCCGGCGACAGCCGAGCGACGTTGACCTGGAACGCGAACAGCGAGAGCGACCTCGACCACTACGTGGTCCTGAACAGCGCGGGCACGATCGTCACGACCCTCGGCAGGGGCACCACCACGGCCTCGCTGACGGCGCTGGTGAACGGGACCCCCTACTCCTACTCGATCGCCGCGGTCGACACCGCGGGGAACACCTCGACCGCCAGCGCCGTCGTCGTGGTGACCCCGGTGGACCGCACCCCGCCGGCCGTCCCGACCGGCCTGTCCGCGGTCCCCGGGGACACCACCGCGGTGCTGACCTGGAACCCGGTCGCCGACGCGGACCTGGACCACTACGTCCTGATGGACGCCGGGGGAGCCGTGGTCGCGACCGTGCCCAAGGGCACCACGACCCGCACCGTCACGGGGCTGACCAACGGCAGCACCTACGCCTACCGGATCGTCTCCGTCGACCTCGTGGGCAACGTGTCCACCCCGAGCTCGTCCGTGTCGGTCACGCCGCAGGACCGGACTCCGCCGGCGACGCCGCTCGGCGTCACCGGCCTGGCGGGGGACACGACCGCCACGGTCTCGTGGAACGAGGTCGCGGACGGCGACCTGCTCCAGTACGTCGTGCTCGGACCGACGGGGACCGTCCTGCGCACCGTTCCCCGGGGCACCACGACCGCCCAGTTCACCGGTCTGACGAACGGAACGGCCTACCCCTACCGGGTCGCCGCCGTGGACAACGCCGGCAACACCTCCACCCCGAGCGCGACCGTGACCGTCACGCCCCGGGACAGCACGCCGCCTGCCGCACCGACGGGCGTGTACGCCACCGCGGGGGTCGGGAGCGTCACGGTGGGCTGGACCCTCGGCACGGAACCGGACCTCGCGGGCTACCGCGTCCTGGACGCCGTCGGCGCGACGGTCGCCACGGTCACGGCACCCGCGCGCACCGCGGTCGTCACCGGTCTGGTCAGCGGCACCACGTACACCTACCGGGTCGTGGCCCTGGACCGGACGGGCAACGTCTCCGACGCGAGCGCTCCCGTCACGGCGACCCCGGCCGACACGACGCCCCCCGCCGTCCCGACCGGTGTCGCGGCGGACGCGGGCGACGGGCGCGTCACGGTCCGCTGGACGGGAAACACCGAGGCGGACCTCGACCACTACAACGTCTACGACGGCACCGGGGCGAAGGTCGCCTCCGTCGCCAAGGGCGCCACGACCTCGACCATCACCGGTCTCGTGAACGACACCACCTACCGCTACCGCGTCAGCGCCGTCGACACCGCGGGGAACGAGTCCTCGCCGAGCGCGGACGTCAGCGTGACCCCCGTCGACAGCACCGCTCCCGACACCCCGCGGGGCTTCGCGGCGGTCGCCGGCGACGGTGGCGCGACGCTGTCGTGGACGGCGAGCACGGAGCCGGACCTCGACCGCTACGTGGTGCTGGACGGCGCGGGCGTCGTCGTCGAGACGATCACCGCGCCCGCCACGACGGTCCGCGTCGGGCCGCTGGTCAACGGCACCACCTACACGTACCGCCTCGCCGCGGTCGACCGCCGCGGCAACACCTCGACGTCGAGCGCGCCCGTCATGGTCGTGCCCACCGACCAGACCGCGCCGACGACGCCCACCGGGGTCACCGCCGCGGCGGGGGACACCACCGCGACCGTCTCCTGGACCGCGGTCACCGACGCCGACCTCCACCACTACGTCGTCCAGGACGACACGGGCCGGGTGCTGCGCACCGTCCCCGCCGGGACGACGACCACCACGTTCACCAGCCTCACCAACGCCGTCGCCTACTCCTACCGCGTCGTCGCGGTCGACGCCACGGGCAACTCCTCCACCCCGAGCGCCGTGGTCACGGCCACGCCCCAGGACCGCACCGCGCCCGCAGTTCCCACCGGCCTGACCGCGACCGCGGGGGACACCACCGCCCTCCTGACGTGGAACGCGGTCGCCGACGCCGACGTCGCCGGCTACGTCGTCCACGACGCCGCCGGGAACGTGGTGGCCACCAGCGTCGGGACGTCCACCCACGTCTGGGTGACGTCGCTGGTGAACGGGACCAGCTACTCCTTCACCGTCTCCGCGGTCGACCGGGCCGAGAACTCGTCGGCACGCAGCACCCCCGTGACGGTGTCTCCCCGGGACACCACGGCCCCCGGGGCGCCGACGGCCGTCATCGCCGCGGCGGGGGACGCGCAGGCGACGATCGCCTGGACGGGTTCTCCGGACGCCGACGTCGACCACTACGACGTCCTCGACGCCGACGGGCTCACGCGCGCCCGGGTGACCGCGACGGCCCGCACGGCCGTGGTGGCGAACCTCGTCAACGGGACCCCCTACGAGTTCTCGGTCCAGGCGGTCGACGCTTCGGGCAACCGCAGCCCGCTGGCGGCGGCGGACCCCGTCACCCCGGTGGACCGCACGCCGCCCGCCGTGCCCGGGAAGGTCACCGCCACCTCCGGGGACGCCCAGGTGACCGTCAGCTGGGACGCGGTGCTGGACGCCGACCTCGACCACTACGTCGTCGTGGACGGCGCCGGGAACCCGGTCGCGTCCGTGGCCCGCGGAACCACCAGCACGGTCGTGACCGGGCTGGTGAACGGCACCGCCTACGCCTACCGCGTGAGCGCGGTCGACCTGCGCGGCAACGCCTCCGCCCTCAGCGCGGCCGCCGGCGCCACCCCCGGGGACCTCACGCCGCCCGCCGTCCCCTCCGGGCTCACCGCCCTGGCGGGGGACACGACCGCGACCGTCTCCTTCAACCCCGTCGCCGACGCCGACGTCGACCGCTACGTCGTCGTCGACGGCAGCGGCACCGTCCTGGCCACGGTCGTCGCGCCGGCCACCACCGCGACGCTCACGGGCCTGACCAACGGCCGCGCCTACGAGCTGCGGGTCGCGGCCGTCGACCGCACCGGCAACCGGTCCGCGAGCAGCGCGCCGACGACCGTGACCCCGGCCGACCAGACGCCGCCGGCGGCGCCCACGGACCTGCGGGCCTCACCCGGAGACCGCAGCGCCCTGCTGACGTGGGGACCCGTGACCGACGCCGACCTGGACCACTACGAGGTGCGCGACCAGCAGGGCACCCTCGTCGCGAGCCCCGCGCGGGGCACGTCCTTCGTCCGCCTCACGGGCCTCGTGAACGGCAGCAGCTACGCCTACACGCTGACCGCCGTCGACACCTCGGGGATCGCCTCCGCGGCCGTCGGTCCGGTGTCCGTCGTGCCGGGCGACGACGCGGCACCGCCCGTGGTGGCGGGCGTGGGGGCCACGGCGGGCGACTCCGAGATCACCGTCACGTGGAGCGCCTCGTCCGATCCCGACGTCGACCACTACGAGATCACCGACCAGTCCGGCCTCACCCGGGCGATCGCCCGCGCCGACGCGACGTCCGCCGTGGTGCGCGGCCTCGTCAACGGGCAGGCGTACACGTTCACCGTCCGGGCCGTCGACGCCGCGGGGAACCGCTCCCCGGCCGTCTCGACCCCGCCGGCCACCCCCACCGACCAGACGCCCACCTCGACCCCGGCGGGGTTCACCGCCACCCCGGGCGACGGCTCGGTGACGTTGTCCTGGACGCCCGTCGGCGACGCCGACCTGGCCCGCTACGTCGTGCGCGACGACGCGGGGAACGTCGTGGCCACGCTGGACGGCTCCGCGACGAGCACCACGATCACGGGGCTGGCCAACGGCCAGGCCGTCACCTACCGGATCGTCGCGGTCGACGCCGCCGGCAACGTCTCCGTCCCCAGCGGGCCGGTCACGGCCACCCCGCGGGCCGCGGACCTGACGGCGCCGGCGGACTTCGACGGGACCAGCCAGGACGGGGCCGTGGCGCTCTCGTGGTCGGCGGTCCCCGGCGCGGCCGGCTACGACGTGACGACGGGGACCACCACGACCCGCGTCCCCGGGACCTCCACGACCCTCACGGGTCTCCTCAACGGGACCGCCTACGGCTTCACCGTCCGGGCCGTGAGCGCGGACGGGCGCCCCGGTCTGCCCTCGGCCGCCGTCGTCGTCACCCCCCGGGCTCCCGCGGCCGCCCCCTCGGCCGGCGGTTCAGGGGGCGGGTCGGGGGCCGCGGTGACGCGCAGCGGCCGGTTCTCCGTCGTGGGGACCGCCGACGCCCTCGAGGCGGCGGACACGAACGGGACCTACGACCTCTACGTCCGAGACGCCAAGTCCGGCGCCGTCAGCCGGCTGGCCCCCGGTGCCGGCGACGCCCGGTCGTCGCAGCTGGCGATGTCCGAGGACGGCCGCTACGTGGCCCTGACCACGTCGACGCCGCTGGTCGCCGGCGACACCAACTCCCTCAAGGACGTGTACCGGGTGGACCGCAGCACGGGCACGTGGACGCTCGTCAGCGCGCCGCCGGCGGGCGGGGCCAGCGCCACCGTCGCGGGGACCGAGGTCCCGGCCGGACCGAACGTCTACTCGGGGCCCTCGGTGGCCATGTCCGCCGACGGCCGGTACGTGTTCTTCTTCTCCAAGCGGGCCGACCTGCTGGCTCCCGGTCTCGACAAGCCGGACACCGTGGACCTGTTCCGCAAGGACGTCGTCAGCGGGGAGGTCGTCCGGGTGTCGGCGACCTCGGGGAGTTCCCAGCTCACCAGCGAGGTGCTGGCGCCGGCGCTCGCGGTCACCCCCGACGGCCGGTACGCCGTGTTCGTCGTGCGGGCCTCGAACACCTACCCCGTCGTCGTGCGCAAGGACCTGCAGAGCGGCAAGCTGGAACTGGCCTCCGGCACGGGTGACTACTCGACCCAGGGCGCGCAGTACCCCGTCTCCTACGACGCGCACGACGTCTCGATCAGCGACGACGGCCGCTACGTCGGGTTCTCCACCAACAGCTCGACGCTGAACCCCGACGCCAAGTACACGGCGATCCGCCGGGACATGACGGGGACCACGACGGCGGCGTTCACCCGCGCCGGCAGCACCGTGCAGCGGGTCATCGTCACCGAGCGGCAGACGACCCTGGACCCGACGGGCCGCTACGTGTTCTTCCAGACCACGGGCAGGGAACTCCCGCTGGACGGCGACGCGCTCCTGGACTGGTACCGCTACGACACCGTGCAGAAGTCGCTGGTCATGGTCACGACGACGGCCTCCGGAGGGCGCCCGGCCTCCCCCTACGGCACGACCGCCGACGCGGACTGGGGGTCCCTGCAGGTCCTGGACGCCGGCACGGTCCTGGTGACCACGCTGCAGCCGCTGGTTCCCGCCGACACGAACAAGAAGGCGGACACCTACCGCAAGGACCTCGTGACGGGCGCCGTGACGCCCGCCCTGGGGTGAGCCCCCGGGCGGTGTCCGCCGCCGCTGACCCGGTCGGGCGCCGCGGACGGCGGTACGGCAGCAGCGGACGGTGACCGCACTGATCCGTCGGGGGTGGTGGCTCGTCCGAGCCGGTCGACCCGGGCACGCGGGGCGACAGGGCGCGGTCCGCGAGGTCGATGAAGGAGGTGCGGGACGCACCGGTGTCCCGCCACCGCCCTCGCGAGGAGCCTCCGTGAAGAAGTCCCGCACCACCCTGCGCCGCCTGGTCGCCGTGTCGCTCAGCCTGCCGCTGGTGGCCGGCGTGGCGACCTCGGCGGCCGTGGCGGCCCCCGGCCCCGTCGTGGCGCCGAAGGCCCGCGCCGCAGCGCACTTCGTGGGCGGTTTCGTCGCCCCGACCGACCGCACGAGCGCGGTGTCGACGCTGTCGGCGCGCAGCGGCGGGCACCGCCGGCTGCTCGCGAGCCCGGCTTCGGTGGACCTGCGCACGTCCGGTTTCCTGCCGGCGGTGGGCGACCAGGGGCAGATCGGTTCCTGCGCGACCTGGAGCCTCGCCTACACGATGATGGGCTACTACGCCGCCAAGGACCACGACAGCGGTGCGCCCTTCGCGCCCCTGTACCTCTACGACCTGAAGGTCCAGGGCACCGCCCCGAACGCAGGCACGGTCCCCGAGTACAACCTCGCGGAGCTGCAGGCGAACGGCGTGGACACCCAGGACGACTTCTTCCAGGGCTACTACGACTACCGCACCCCGGTCACGGCGGCGCAGAAGGCGAACGCCGCGAAGTTCAAGGTGACGGGCTGGCAGCGGCTCTGGGCCGGCACGGGTCAGGGCCCGGCGGCGCGGGCGCTCGTGACGGACGCGCTCGCCGCGGGGAACCCCGTGGCGGTCGGGTTCAACGTCTACTCCAGCTTCATGGGGATCCGCGACGGCAGCGTCCAGACGCCGACGAGCGGCACGAACTACGGCGGGCACATGGTGACGATCGTCGGGTACGACGACCAGGGCGTCACGATCCGGAACCAGTGGGGGACCGGCTGGGGCGACCGGGGCGACGCGCGCCTGTCCTGGCAGTTCGTGCAGCAGAACATCATGGCCGCCTACACGATGAGCGGCGTCACCTCGCCGGCGGACACGGGCACCCCCTACGCACCGACGCCGTCGATCTCCCGGCTGTCCACGGCCACCGGCGCCACGGCGGGCGGAACTCCCGTCACGGTGACCGGGGCGAACCTCGCGGGGGTCACCGCCGTGAACGTCGGGGGTGTCCCGGCGACCTTCAGGCTGACCTCGGCGGGTGGCGCCAACCAGCTGCTCGTCACGACGCCCGCCCACGCGGCGGGCGTCGCCCCGGTGCAGCTCGTGGCCCGCGGTGGTAGCAGCGTGGCGACGGCCGCGGCGACGTTCACCTACAAGGCGCCGCTGCCCACCGTGACGCAGCTCTCGGCGACGACGGCGTCCACGACGGGTGGCCAGACGGTCACGGTGACCGGGACCGCGCTCGGCGACGTCACGCGCGTCACCGCGGGCGGGGTCGCGGCGACGACCGTGACCCGGACGTCCCCGACCAGCCTGTCCTTCACGGTCCCGGCGCACGCGCCCGGCACCGGCGACGTCGTCCTGACGTCACCGGCGGGCTCGAGCGTCGCGACCACCGCCGGCCGCCTGACCTGGGTCGCCCCGGCCGCCCCGGTCGTGACCGCGCTGTCGGTCGCCTCGGGCACGACCGCGGCCCCGACCACCCTGACGGTGACCGGCAGCGGGCTCGCGCAGACCGTCGGGGTGACGGTCGCCGGCGTCGGCGTGCCGTTCACCGTGGTCGGCGACACCTCGTTGCGCCTCACGGTGCCGGCCCACGCGCCCGGCAGCGGGCCGGTCGTGGTGGCGGCGAAGTACACGAAGTCGCTCACGAGCGCGGCGACGGCCTTCACGTGGGTGGCCCCCGCCGCCCCGGCGATCACGGCCCTCTCCGCGACCTCCGGGTCCGCCCTCGCCGTCACCTCCGTCACGATCACGGGCACGGGCCTCGCTCAGGTGACCGGCGCGACCGTCGCCGGTGTCGTCGTCCCCGTCACGCGGATCAGCGACACGGCCGTCAAGCTCGCCGTGCCGGCGCACGCCCCCGGTGCCGGCCCCGTCGTGCTGAAGGCGCCCTACACCGCCTCCGGCTCCGCCGCGACGTTCACGTGGGTGGCCCCGCCGGCGCCCGCGCTGAGCGCCGCCAGTCTCGCGACGGTGCCCGCCGGGCGCACCACGGTCGTCACCTTCACCGGGACCGACCTGACCGGCACGTCGACCGTGACGGTCGGCGGGGTCGCCGCCACCGGCGTCACCGTCCTGTCGCCGACGCAGGTGCGCGTCACCGTGCCGGCCAGGGTGGCCGGCACCTACCCGGTCGTGGTGACGAACGCCCTCCGCGCGGCCTCGGCCCCGTTCAGCCTGCAGTACGCGGGCTGAGGTCCGGCCGGCACGACGACGACCCTCGCCCCACCCGGGCGGGGGTCGTCGTCGTCCCCGGCGGAGCGGCGGTGAGCGCGGCGCCGGGCGTGTCGTGCCGGTGTCCGCGCGGGGCGCCCACGTCAACGCTGTGTAAAAGAAGCGTGTCGGCGGTAACCCTTCGGCGTCCGGTGACGATGGACTGGGTGACGTTGCACCAGTTCGCTCGCCACCTTGGAGTCCCCGTGTCCAGCTCGCGCCCCAGCCTCGCTGCCTGCCTCGTCCTGCACGCGAGCACGCCCTCGCTGGGCGCCGACGTGCGCGCGCTGGTGGGCGTCGCCGACGAGGTCGTCGTCTACGACACCGCCGACCACCTCAAGCCGGGGAGTCCCGCCTTCGAGGCGACGCTGCACCCCGCGGTCACGGTCGTCAGCGGGTTCTGGGCGGACGACAGCGAGCGGGCCCGCGAGGCCGCGCTCGCCCACGTGGCCGCCGACTGGGCGCTGTGCGTGCTGTCGGGGGAGCAGGTGACCTCCGCGCCGGAGGAGCTGCGCCGGCTGCTCGTCGACGCCGCCGACGCCCCCGCCCTCTCGGTGCGCGTCGACGACGTCGTGCGCGGCACCCACCGCTCGGCGCGCCTGCTGCACACCTCGCTGCGCGGGACCTCCTTCGACGGTGACCTCGACGGGGACCTGGCCGAGGTGCCGAGCCGGCTGCTGAGCGTCTGCCAGCCCGCGTCGGCGGTGGCGCTCCTGCCGCGCCAGCGCGGCGTGTTCAGCGTCGTCTGAGCGAACCGCTCAGCGCACCGCCGCCCCTTCGGTCAGGCGGCCCGCAGGGCTGAGGTCGACGACCTGGTCGACGAGGTCGAGGCCCTCGTCGCGGTGGGCCAGCACCAGCAGGGTCCGGGGGGACCCGTCGCGCCGTCGGCGACCGGCCACGAGGAGGTCGCGCAGGAGCTGCCGCGCGGTCTCCTCGTCCAGTCCCTCGGACGGCTCGTCGAGCAGCAGGACCTCGACGTCGGCGAGCAGGGCGCGCGCCATGGCCAGCCGCCGCCGCTCGCCGCCGGACAGCGGTGCGCCGCCGTCGCCCACCCGCGAGTCCAGGCCGCGGGGCAGCGCCCCGAGCCAGGCGTCCAGCCGCACGGCGTGCAGCGCCCGCACCAGGTCCGCGTCGCTCGAGCCGGGCGCGGCCAGCCGCAGGTTCTCGCGCAGGGTCGTCGCGAACACGTGTTCGTCGTCGCCGACGAGGCCGACGACCGAGCGGACCGCGTCGCCCGCGAGCTCGCGCACGTCCACCCCCGACAGCAGCACCCGGCCCGCGACCGGGTCGAGGAAGCGCATGAGCACGGCCGCGAGCGTCGACTTCCCGCTGCCCGACGGCCCCCGCAGGGCCGTGGCCGTCCCCGGCTCCAGCACCAGGTCGACGCCGTGCAGCACGGGGTGCCCCGGGTCCCAGCCGGCGACGAGGCCGACCACCCGGACCTCGTGACCCGCCGCCGCCGACGGCAGCGCCGCCGGGACCGCCGGCTCGACCGCGGGTTCGGGGACGGCGAGCAGCTCCGCCGTCCGCGCCTCCGCCGCCCGGGCGCGCACCCCGGCCCGGGCCACCTCGGGCAGCGCCCGCACGAGCTCGAGCGCCGGCAGGGCCGCGAGCACGGCCGCGGCCGCCCAGGCGGTGGCGACGCCGGTGCCGACCGCGGCCAGCGCCGCACCGAGGACGGCGGCCCCGACGCCCAGGGTGCTCAGCGCCGCGGTGGCCGCGACGTCCCGCGAGCGCCGCCCCTCGGCGGCGGCCAGGTCGCGGCCCGCGCGGGTCAGCGCGGCCAGGTC
>NZ_VWPY01000074.1 GCF_011839805.1 Kineococcus rubinsiae
CGGTCACATCTACAGCACGAGGCGACTAGCGGTCGTGGAGTCCTCGTGTCAGGCCTGATCGCTACCGGACTAGCGGAGGGCAGGCACGGCAGTGCCCGCGACAGCAGGACTAGTAGGTGCAGGGCTGGGAGAGGGGCACGCCAGAGAGCAGCACCACGGGACCTCCGGTAGCGGGTCGCCTGTCTGGGGCTGGGATCCAGGGCGGTCGGCGAGGAGCCAGGGAGAGCCCGGAGGAGGGAACTACCTGATTTGGCTAGACGAGCAGGGCTACCGCACTACCCGAAGAAAGTTGGGTCCTCGTCGGCGTGTCCAGGCGAGGTGTCACGATCTTGCTGCCACGGTTGCGCCTCATGACGGGGATGAGCGCGGCGGGCTGGACCGCCACGTGGACCCCGCGGCGCCCGCTGGCCACCGATGACCTGGCGCTGGGCTGCTGGCGCCAGAGCCGGGAGCAAGCGCTGGAACGGCGCTACCTCGAGCACTCCCCTAAGGCACTGCTGTCGATGCTCGTCGTCGACGTTGACCATCGCGACACCCTCATGCGCGCCATCAGCCTTCCGCGGCATCACCCGGAGCCGTCGTGGGTCGCTGAGGGTGTGTCCGGGCGCGGGCACGTCGGGTGGGTCCTGTCCGCCCCGGTCTGCCGCACCGACGCCGGGCGTCCCGAGCCGCTCGCCTTCGCCGCCCGCGTCCAGGAAGGCCTACGCCGCGCCCTGGACGGCGACGCCGGCTACGCCGGACTGCTGACCAAGAACCCCACCCACGAGGGCTGGTACCCCACCTGGGGCCGCGCCCAGCCCTACGAGCTGCGCGACCTCGCCACCGGCCTCGGTGACCTGCTCCCCCGCACCCTGCCCAAGCGCGCCACCGAGGCCACCGGGCTCGGCCGCAACGTCCACCTCTTCGACGGCCTGCGCACCTGGGCCTACCGGGCCCGCTACCGCTACGACGACCGCCTGGAGTGGGAGCAGACCGTCCTGGCCGTGGCCCTCGGCATCAACGTCGAGTTCGCCGTCCCCCTACCCTCAGCCGAGGTCACCGCCACCGCACAGTCGGTCGCTCGATGGGTCTGGCGCAAGCTCTCCCGCGAGGGCTTGATCGTGGTCCAGACCGTCCGCGGCCGTCGTCGTGCAGCACAGCCCAGCGCTGCCGAGGCCCGGTCCAAGGGGGGCACTCGTGGAGCGGCCACGACGAACGGGCTGAGCTCTCCGGCGGTCGTCGACGGCCGTGTCCGCGGCGGGCAGGTCGCAGGTCGGATGCGTACTCCTGCGCAGGTGGAAGCCAGCCGACGGAACCTCCTGAGGGCGCAACAGGCGCTTACCGTGAAGCGCACAGCACTGCGCGACGCGATCCGGGAGGGGGGCCGCAGTGGGCGCTGAGACACCCGAGCGGCGTACGAAGACGGCACGGGAGATGGCTGCTGAATACGGCGTCCACCCGGTCACGATCCGGCGCATCATCGCCGAGCCGCGCGGTGACTTCCTGGCCCGCGCAAAGGCCCGCCGAGAGCGCGCGGTGGAGCTGCGGGCCACCGGGCTGAAGCACCGGGAGATCGCGGCGGAGATGGACGTACCGATCGGCACAGTGGGCCGTCTGCTGCACGAGGCGAGAAAACTCGCCGAGGCCCAGGTCGTCGTGGAACAGCCGCAGGCGTCCTAACTGTGCGCTCGTGGATGCGCCGCGGTTCCCCGCTACCAACCGTTAGTCGGTGGGTAGCCAATGACTACCAAATTGGTAGCCACGGGATACCCAACAGCTAGAAGCCGTGGGTCTTGAGCTCAGCGTCCAGCGCGCGCTCGATGAGGCGGCTCTGGGGGATGCGGGTGCTCTCCGCGCAGGCCACGAGGCGCTCGTAGAGGTCAGTAGGGATGCGTGCTCCCAGCTGCTTGCCTCGCCGCGGGATGCGCGTCGTCTCAGCCGGGAGCTGCTGCGCGGAGTGCTCGGCGAAGGGCTGACCGTTGTCCGGCGCCGGGGTCAGCTTCGGCTCCGCCTCGTCTACGGTCTGGGCGGCAACCTGCGGCAGGCGGGTCTGGGGCTTGGCCATCAGGAGACTTCCTCGGTCGGGCGGATGCCGGCCACGTCCAGGACGTGCTCGGCGAGCTGGCGGTAGACGTCGGCGACCTCGCGCCCGGCCGCACCGAAGGCGCGGACCGGAGCGTGGGCGCCCTCGGCTTGGCGCACCACCGCCCGCCGGGGCACCGGCGTCAGCACGCTCGGGTAGGACTGGCGCAGGAAGTCCAGCAGCTCTCCCTGCCGGGCCTCGCGTGCCAGTGCAGTGGGCAGCACGCCCAGCAGCTGCGGCGCCTGCCCGCCACGGGCGGCGCGAACCTGGGCGAGGACCTCCAGGGTGCGGGGGATGCCCTCCAGGGCGTTGTCGGCGGCCTCGGTGGCCACCACCACCGCGTCCGCGGCGTGCATCGCGGCCAGGAACAGCCCGCCGAGACTGGGCCCGCAGTCGAGGACCACCAGGTCCAGTGGCCCTGGAGCCTCCTGCAGCGCCACGGCCAGGCGCTGGACGGCGCCGGGGAAGGTCTCGCCGTTGCGGGCAGCGAGGTCCTGGTTGGCCGGCGCCACGCGCAGCCTGGGCGACCAGTGCTCACCGGCCGCGACAGCGACCTGGTGCACGGTGCCCGCCTTCACGACGGCGCCCGCACGCTCCTGCGCGGCGTAGAGGGCATCCGAGACGGTCAGCTGCTGGGCCTTGCCGAAGGCGTTGCCGTCGAAGACGCGGGGAGTGGCGTCGGTCAGGGCTGTGGCGTTGCCCTGCTGGTCGAGGTCGACCAGCAGGACGTGGGCGCCGAGCTCGGCCGCGGCGTCGGCCACGTTGGCGGCGGTGGTCGTCTTGGCCACGCCGCCCTTCTGGTTGGCGATCGCGAGGGTGAACACGACAGGCGGTCCTCTCGGCGGTGACGGGACTACCCAGCGGCTACCCGTTGGGTAGCCACTGTGTAGCAGTCCCACCCCCTCACGGAGGGGACCCACGCCGAGCCGTCACACACGCCGGACGTCCAGCGCTAGGCGCCGAGCGGTCGACGTCTCACATCGACCAGGCGTGCGACGCCCGAACCGGGGGCCTAGTGGGTACGCGGAGGCATGATGCCGGGTGGGGCCGGGGACGCTTCGATCGTCCCCGGCCCCACCCTCAACGCCGGTGCATCTGCCTAGCGGGACACCTCGGCAGGCTGGGGGGTGTTGGCGTCGAACCACTCGATGAACTGCTTGACGGTGCCGATCTGGGCGATGCGCTTGTGCAAGGCCTTCTGGTCGTGGCCGGGTACCCAATCGCCGCGGGTGATGGCCTCGCCGCAGCCGCAGGCACACACCCGCCCGTCGAAGCGGGGGTCGGGGACGTAGGTGACGGGGTTGCGCACGCCGGTGATGGGCGAAGGGCCGCCGACGTAGATGTCATGGACACGGTCGCCGTCCTGCAGCACCTTGCCGACGATGGCGCTGCGGTTGCTGCGTCGGGCGCTGGAGACGGGCTCGATGGTGTCGATGGCCACCGCCATGCGCACGATGCCCTTGTAGCTGAACAGGGCGTAGCGCTCTTCACTGGCGCGCTCCCCGAAGACCCAGCAGCCGCGGTTGGCGGCGTACAAGTCGTCGGGAGACATGTCTGAGGCGTAGCCGACGTGGTCGCGGCCGAGCTCGTCCTCGTTGAGGTCGACCGGTCGACGCTCGCCCAGGGTGATGTGAAGCATGTGAACCTCTCAGATAGTTGAGTTCCAGGGAAGACATTTAGTTGTAGCCCCTGCTTGCTCATCTATCGTGACAGGTCCGACGATAGTCCGCAACCCCTTCGGTGCACTTAACCGCTCACCCCTGGCTAGGCGGGTATCTGAGCCGTCTCACGACGACCGTTTTAGAGACGCCGGATCAGCCAGCGCGACTGCCCTGGGAACTCGTGGTGCGATACGCAAGAACGATCTGTGACGGCATTGCACGCGCCCGGTTCTTCGGTACCGGTGGCTGGCTGTTCTACAGTCACCTCGTCAGGCCCGACCGTGGTGCAGACAGCGCCACAGTGGGCAGCTGAGACGGTGAGGCACCGACAGCGATGCATGAGCAGCTGACCGAGCAGGACCACCACGTGCTGATGATGCTGGGGGCAGGGCACTCGGCAGTGGAGACCGCGGCATCGTTGGGGCTGGAGCTCCCGGCCCTGGCTGCACGCCTGACCCAGCTACGTCACATCCTCGGGGTGAGCAGCACCACCGCAGCCATCGACGCCGTGCTGGGCAAGCACCGCAATTGACACCGGCTCTGGAAGGCGTCGGCTCTGGAAGGCATCAGGTCAGGTCGGTCGTCGTGTACGGATGTGCACCCTCATCACGCTCAGCGCTGTGGTCGCGGTCGATGGTCAGATACCCGGTCAAGCGGGGAGAGGGATCACTGGGCTTGCGCAGCACCCGGCCGTGACTGATCAGGTGCGTGATGGCTCCGGTGGCCGAGCGCACCCGAAAACGGACCCGGTACGCCGTCTCGTTGCTCACCGCCTCCTGCAGGGCCGAGGTGACCTGTGCGCGGTCATCGGGGTGGACCAGCTCGGCCAGGTGCCCGCTCACGGTGGAGTGCCCAGCGACCTCACCAGCCCCGATCAACCGGGCGGTGACGGCATCGAAGGCCACGGTGTCGTTGTGCGGGTCCAGCTCCCACATCCCCACGTGGGCGGACTCAGCGACCTCGGCCACCACCGGGACCGGGCCGGTCCGCGGCTCGACTTCCCTCAGATCGATCTCACCTGGCTCAGGTGTCGCGGGTGCAGGAGATGCAGGTCCGGCGAGGGCGGCGGCCGGGACAGGTAGCAGCTGCAGAGCCTGCAGCCGCTCGGTGAGCACCTGCGGCAGGCGCAGACCTGATCCCAGCTGCAGGCAGGAGGGATCAGCATGGGGGTGGTTGAGGTAGTGCTGCCACAGCACGGCCAGCACCTGGTAGCTCACCCCGTCGCCCTGGCTCACCACCCGATCTTCGACACCGTGGAAGTCGTCGATACCGACTGCGTCGATCAACGCGGTCAACGCGGAGGCAGGGCCAGGGGGGAGCTCATCACCCCACATCTGCTGCAGCATCGCCTGCACTCGCTCAGCGCACAGACGACGCTGGTGCTCCACTTCCAGCGACTCAGCCACCGATGCACCTTTCTTCGTTCCTATTCGGCATCCTCGCCGATCGGGGGTGGGGCCACCACAAGTTCACCGGCACGGTCGATGGCTCGATACACAGTGGACCGTCCCACCCCGAACAGCTCGGCCAGATCGGCAGTGCTGGAGTCGCCGGCCCGGTACAGACCGACCAGGTGCTCCTCCTGGCGGGCAGTGAGCTTGGGCTTGCGCCCGCGGAGCTTGCCCGCGGCGCGGGCCACAGCCAGGCCTTCGCGGGTGCGCATCTTGATCAGGTCGGACTCGAACTCCGCGACCATGGCCAAGACGTTGAACAGCAGCCGCCCGACGGGGTCGGTGGGGTCGTGCACCGAGCCTCCGAGGGCGAGCTTGACCCCGCGGGTGGTGAGCTCGTCGACAATGTCGCGGGCATCGGGCAGGGACCGGGCCAACCGGTCCAGCTTGGTCACGACCAGGGTGTCGCCGGCCCGGCACGCGGCCAGGGCCTCGCGTAGGCCCGGGCGGGCACGGTTGGTGCCGGTCAGGCCGTGGTCGACGTAGACGCGATCGTCCTCGACACCGAGGGCGGTCAGGGCGGAGCGTTGGGCGGTGAGGTCCTGCCCGGTGGTCGAGACCCGGGCGTAGCCGATCTTGATGCCGTCCATGGTGGGGGAGTGTGCCGTATGGAGCCCCTGAGCGGGACAGCAATGCGGACGGGTCTATCGGGACGACCTCACTGAGGCGGGAACTGGCCACCGTGAGGGTGGGGGAGTGTCCCGGTAGACGGTCGGCTACCGGACAAGATTGCTACCTCAGGCGCAGGCGGCGCCACCGGGTAGCGCTATTAGAACCGCATCACAACCGCTGGATATTAACGCGATCTGTCTCACCGGCGCTATGCCGGACAAGTTTGGCCGCCCGTCCCCGCCACATACTCAGAGAGCTTGCCGGCCCAAGAGGCTTGCAATTTCTGCCAGCGTATCCTCACCCAACATCGAGGGTTTGGTCGCCATTGCCTCGATCAAGCCTTTGACTTGATTCGCTGGAAGTTGCGCCAGAGAGCGCTTAATTTCGGCGAAATCCTCGCCATCCACCATATTAGCGCTGCCCACAAGCCTCATCTGCTCGTCGCTATACACCTGAGCAGCGAGCGCCGCTAAAAGGCGCGCCTGCGCTTCGGCCCGGGACATGTCGGGGCGGCCATCGCTCGACATTTCCGTCAATTCTCGCGACGGTTCAATTAGCGTCGCATTGGCAGCGGCGATCTCTCTTTTTGCGCTGCGGCGCAAACGCCGCTCGACGAACTTGGCTTTCTGGGCGTCGATGACTGGCTTAGTAGATTTTCGCCACCGCTGCTCGGCGTACGGCTTGGCTTTTACAACCCCCCACTTGAGGAAATGGAGCACCAGCACAGTGATGGCCTGCGCAAACTCTTCATCATCTTGGGTGCTTCGCCGCTCTTCGACGGGGACGTAGACCGTCTCGGTAACGAGAAAGGGTTTTCCCTCACTCCCTTCGTCGGGGACGAACCGAGCGCTTCCCTTAAGATTTCCGCCGCTGTCGAAGAGATTTTGGTGAAGGCCGCCCTCCTTCTTTTGGCCGGGCGTGAGGTGGTCGTCGTCCCACTCGTAGTAGCCCTTGATGCGCCCCATGCTGCTGACTGTAGTTGCACCCCAGGCCGGAACTAGGGCTTGTGGTGGGACATGCGGTCGGCCTTCATGCGGGTGCCTGTCCACTCATCGTCGAAGTGACGTCCTTCAAGCAGGTCGAGGAAGAGCCCGACGCTTTTAGCGTCGAAGCTGAACTCATCACCGTCGAGCAAGTCGGTGTGCACGTTACCCATGGCGGTGAGGCGGTCTCGGACGTTCTGAGCAGTCAGCGCCAAGATGTCGATTCGATCGGGGAGAGCGCGGAGCCGGGTGGCGTACGTAGGACGCTTGGTACCCACCTCTGTCAGCGCAGTCTCCGCAGCTGCCGAAAGAGCAACCTTGCCGCTTAAGGAGGTCTTGGTGCGGGCGATGTTGGCTGGGGCGTCCTGTAGTGCAACCTTGACGTCGTTAAAGAGGCGGTCGAACGCGGGCTTACGCCGCACAAGGACGTGTTGCTGGGTGATGAGCAGGTCGATGTCATGGGAGAGGACAAGCCGGGGCGGGGGAGTACGCCGTAGAACGTCGCGTCCCAGCAGGCTGATGCGGTAACCGGCGGCGCTCTTCGCGGGGTCGACCTTCTTGACAAAGGTGACGGTCTCACCACCGACAGTGTCGAACACCAGCCCGTAGAAGAGGTAAGAGTGCTGCTTCAACTGGGAGGGGTGCAACGAGTTCAAGCTGTCTGGCGTGCTCGTCAGGGCCAACATGGCGGCCGTCGAGGGCGAGGGCGCGACGGCCCCACCGCCTGCGACCGCGGTGGCTGTAGGAGCGATCTGCGTAGGCAGGTCTGCCAAGGGGATGGTGAAGTGCTGCTCGCCCTGGTCTAGGGCGGCGTTCGGTTCGTACTCGCGGGTCTCACTGTCCTGCAGCTGCTGCAACGTCTCGCGAGCGATCTCACGTAGATCCTCCAAGACGTTCTCGTCGAGTGGGACCCGGCCACCAGCGAGGGACGCACCGTCGCGCCAACCCACGATCAGTCGGGGGGCGGTGTCCCAGCGCAGGTCAGGTAGTGCGGGATCAGGTGCCACGACAACACTCACCTCGTCCTTGACGGTTCGTGATCAGCTTCCTTGCTTGACTACATAAGCATCGAGGAAGCTGGTGACGCGAACCGACTCTCCGGCGCGGAGTGGAGCTCGACTGATCACCAGAACCGTGCGGGAACCGTCGCTTGCTTCAGACAGGCGGTAGCCGAGTAGGTACAGCGTGGGGTTGACCATCGCTAGGTCGGATCGGATGTAGACGATCATGGCGACGAGGAAGAAGACCGCGTAGGCCCCCCAAGCCCCCAGGCTCTCGGGGGCAGTGGAGAGGAAGGGCAGCAAGTAGGTGGCCAAGTAACCGGAGACCGCCGCTCCCTGACCCCGGACTTCGGTCAGCGTGACTGGCCAGTCGCCGGAGTGCCGTTGCTGCCGCAACGCGATCCACAGCAGCAGCGTGAGGAGCATCCCTGAACCGGCCCCGATCGCGACCCATCGCCAGTCCGGCAAGGCTCGTAAGCCGACGATCAACGCCAGTGGCGCGTAGGAGACGAGGAAGAGCCACGTGCGAACTACTGCCTCGGCTCGGCGTGCACTTGGTGAGACGGCAGATGGTCCTCCGCTGCTCATAGGCTGCAGGCCGCCGGCACGTGCGATCTCGCCGCGACGTCGCGACGTTGCGCAGCCCGTAGCTCCAGCACCATGGGATCGACCGTAACCGCCCGCTCTGACACTCCCACTCCCAGGACCGTCTCAGGACGTTGCAAGCGCTGAGCTTGTCGGCGCCGGAGTGAGCGTCGTAGTCGTAAAGCTACGCCTACTGCCGGTCGCTCTTAGTCCTGCGGTCGTCGCCGCTCCGTGGCAGAGCTGGGCCGGCCCAATGACGATCCGCATCAAAGATTGTCGATCCAGGTGTTGCCCTCGCGTTCGTCCCAGCTGGAGCGCTCGGCTGACTTGGTCTTCGTCTGACCGAGGTGCTCGACCACCGTCAACGCGTCCTTGCGCGTCAGCGTCTTGAGCGACTCAACAGCGTGGCCCGCAGCCTCCTCGATCGCCCGCTGACGCTCGTCCATGGTCTTCAGCCCGCGCGCGTCGAGCATCTCGCGCAGGAGCTTGACCTGCCATGGCGCGGCCAGTTCGTCGGCGGGCTCTTGTGCCGGTGCTGGGTCGTCACCGAAGAGGGACGGCTCCTCGGTCACTTCAGACCTGCCCGACGAGCTGGGGAAACGGGGCGACGGTAAGCATCTCGTCGAGCGTGCTCAGGGTGAACACTCTGCCCTCGGTGTCACGCAGCACTGGCCCGAGTGTGTCGTTGACCCGGGTCCAACCCATGCCGCCCAGGACGGCCAGCAGCGGCACCCCGCCGAGACGCACCGACTCCGCCCTGAGCCGCTCAAAACGAAGCGCCTTGTCACGGGCGGTACCGCCATCGCTGACCAGCTTGCACTCGAGCATCGCCCGCAAGTTCCCGCTGGCTTGGTCGTAGACGACGAAGTCCGGCGCCGGGGCTACCTGTACCTCGAAGCGGTCGGCGATTTCAGCCTGGTTGTGCGAGCCGGTGCGGATGTGCGGCACTCCCTCGCGGGTGAAGAGCTCCTCGACCGCGTCCTCGATGAGGTCACCGCGGCGAGTCGAGGTTGCGTCGAGCACCTGGCGGAAGGCACCGCCGTAGTGACGCTGGTGCAGCAGCACCTCAAGCGGTACGCCGTGAGTGGCGTAGTCACGCACGGAACTCCAGCCGTTGGTGGTGTCGGGCTTCTTCTGCTTCACGCGGACGTCGGTGGTCGGCGGCGCGGCGAAGAGGGTTCCCTCGAGGATCCCGGCCAAAGTGAGCCCGATGACCTTGGCCTGCTCGTCGCTGAGCCGCGTCCCCTTCGACTCGCTGGCCATGACCTTCGCGTCGCTGAGCGCGTCGATGTTGTGGGCCGCGGCGATGAGAGCGGTGGAGTGGGCGAACTCTGTCTTGGTCAACCCGGTGAGCGTGCGCAGCGCGAGAAGCGCAGTGGGTTCAGCCTTGACCACCCGGGCCAGGTCCGAGGCGGTCACGGCGGTGAAGCCGTTGGTGCCTTTGTGGGCCAGGACATAAGCCGCGCGGAAGTAGGGCAGCTCGTAGAAGGGGGAGTCGTGGATGTAGGCAAAGTCCGGGGAGAGGTTGGGGACATAGCCCTGGCGGGCCACCTCGGCGTAGATCCCCGCGTGCTCGCCAGTGCCGTGGTTTTGGCTCACCAGCCGCATCTGGGCGACACGCTGGTCCCACGACCCCGCGCCGAGGATCTTGGCGACGGTCTGCGCAGGCGTGACCATCAGCCGACGCCGACCTCGATGAGCTCACCTTCGAGATCGAGCACCACGTCGTCGGCGGTGATCTCACTTAGCCGACGCCGACCCTCGACGACGAAGTCTCGGTGCAGCTCCAAGCCACCCGCCTGACGTCCCAGCTGGCGTGCCACGGCGGCCGTGGTCGATCCGCCGGCGAAGGGGTCCAGGACAATCCCACCCTGGGGACTCGCAGCGCGTACGAAGAAAGACGCCAGGCCCTCAGGCATCAGCGCGGTGTGAGCGAAGCCCTTGTGCTGGTTGTAAGACTGCGGCACCGAGACCACGTTGCCCGGGTCAGCGCCTCCGAGCAGGTACGTCTTGGTGCGATCGCGCCCGAAGCCCGCCTCGGTGGAGCGGCGGCCCAGCGTGTCCTTAGCGCGCCGAGCGATCTCCTCAGCGTCAGCTTTGTAGGGCACCCGAATGGCGTCGAGGTCGAAATGCGGTTTGGCGCCTTTAGCGAAGTGGTAGACGTACTCGAAGGAGTCCTTCGTGCGCGGGCCAAAGCGCCCCGGGATAGCGTTTGGCTTGGCCCAGATGTATGTTTCAAGCCAACGCCAGCCCATCTGCTGAAGGGCAATCACCAGCTGATAGACGTACGGGTGACGCTGACCGCGCAAAGAGCCACTTCCGGCGACGCGGTTCTTAATATTGATGATCAGGGACCCAGTGTCGCTGGTCGCCTCAAGCATCGCCTCGGCAAAGGGCAGAAACCAGTCGACGTAGTGGTCAGGGTGGATCTTTGAGTAGGCCCGCGCATCCGCGTATGGCGGGCTGGTGAAAAAGAGGTCTACCGACTCTTTAGGCAGGGCCGGCAGCCACTCGAGCGCGTCGCCCCAGGTCACGCCCTCTGCCAAAAGCTGCCCCAGTGCCTTGCTTGGGTCGCGCGGAACGGCTGGGCGGACAGACGGGACAGACGGCGACGACACGGTCTCGATGGTAGACACCGCCGGACCGTGCCATCGGGCTCCGACACGTGCACACGTCGGGGGCGGGTGGCCTCCGCCCCGCAGCCCGTACTCCCATGACGTCGTGCGTTCGTAGCCATGGCTCTCTAGACCGTGGCTCCGCAGCAGTCGGACTGGCAAGACGCCGCCGTGCTGACGCTTCCTCCCACCCGGCCAGGTCGCACGCTTCCACCGCCGGGCTGGTCTGACAGGTTTAGCCGCTCCGAGCACCACCTGCCGCCCGCCCCTGAGATCCGTCATGCTCTGGATATGACAGGTCAGCCTGACCCACCGGCCCTGCAAGAGCTCACGCTTCTCAGGGGCGAGGTGACGCGGTTGACAGCAGAGTTGGCCGCCGAGCGTGCCCGACGGCCCTCCGAAGAGGTGCACGATCACAGGCAGCCGATGAGCCGGTGGGCTTGGCTGGACAGAATCAATCTTGGCTATTGATGCCGTGCTCCGCGATACGGCGGGCCGTCTGACGCATGTGATGGGGTTCGCTCATGACTACCGAGGCTGCCCCCGCACCTAGCAGGCGAGCTCAACGCGGACTGATCCCTGCTGCTGTGGCGGACCGGGTCTTCGACAGCTTCCACACTCGATCTATGGGCCACCCCGCTGGGACCCCGCCCTGGGTCCGGGAGATCGCCACCGTTGGCAATGGTCCCGGCTGGTTCGAGCCCAACGGGGTGGTGTGGGCGGTCCATGGGGACGTCTCCACCATCGTCGGCGGCATCAGTGCCCTGTTCGAGCTGGGCACTCACCCGTCGGCCTGGGCCGGGGTGGAGAGGCACTCCAATTTCCAGGGCGACCCGTGGAAGCGGATGGCCGGCACATCACAGTGGGTTCTGGTGACGACTTTTGGCTCTGCCGAGCTGTCGGAGCGCACTGCCGGGTGGGTCAGAGGACTGCACACGAAGGTCCAGGGCAGCGACGACAAGGGCCGTGCCTACGCGGCCTCGGACCCGAAGCTTTTGCGCTGGGTCTTCATGGCTTTGGCTGACGGGCTGCTGGCCTCTGCCCAGGCTTTCAACAGGACGCTCGTGCCCCGGTTCGGGAAGCGTTGGGCGGACACCTACGTCCACGATTGGCGGCGCGGGGCTGAGGCGCTGGGCGCCACTGACCTTCCCTCGTCGGCCGCTGAGCTCGCGGAGGCTCTTGAGGCGATCCGGCCCGACTTAGAGCAGGTGCCCGAGTACCTGTCTGAGTTCGTCCTCGTGCCGCCCGGCCTCAACGCTCTTGAAGAGCGGTTCTACGCGGGCTTGTCCAACGCAGCCAAGTTCCTGGTCTCACCCACCGTGGCGTCTCTCGCTCGAGTGCCGGGACGCTCCGTGGGCGGTGTGGAGCGGACGCTGCGCCTGCAGCAGGCTCGTGCGCAGCTTGGCCTGCTCAACGCCGTCATGGGTCGACTCAGCCCGGTCGAGGAGGCCGCTCGCTACCGCATCGGCCTGGGGCCGCGCCCGATCTGGCTCTAGCTCGGTCAGTGCGCCTTGTCGTACTCCTCCAGCAACGTCTGAGAGACGCGGCCACGGTCGGCGACCTTATGGCCGTTGGAGCGCAGCCACGTACGAACCTCGCTCAGGTCATACCCGCGAGCAGGCGCAGGGGCAGGGGCTTCGGTCTGGCGCGGGTTAGCGGCCTTGGCCTTGCGTGCCTTCTTTGCCCGCGCTTCGTCCGCAGCCCGGTGCTCTGCTCGCGCTAAAGCCGAATAGAGGGCCGCCATAGCCTCGTGACGTTCTTCGCTTCCTTGAGGAAGCCCTTGAATGGCGAGCAATAGCGCTTCGTCTTCTGAGCCCTTCGGGGGCCGAAAGATAATAGGGTAGTCCACTGAGAAGCTATCGTCAGTAAGCATTCTGTCAATCCGTTCTTTTAGCGTTGCTCCCGCGAGGCCATGCCGTCACCTCCGCGAGGGCTGGGGTGGTCGGCGCTGTTCGCACCGACCACCCCAGCCCTGTCGGGCGTGCTGACTCAGCTCACGGGCAGACGGTCCCAGACCTCACGGCCTTCGAGGCCGCGGCCCTCCCAGGAGGTCACCGCAGAGCCGACGACCGTGCGGACGGCCTCCTGCGCAGACTGCGTGCAGCGCGTCAGGTTGTCGACGGCCGCCGCGGCGTTGAGTCGCACCGGGCCCACCAGTGCCGGGCAGTCGCTGTCGGCGGTGGCGTAAGCCGGGCCGGTGGCGGTCGGCAGGGCGCAGACGAAGCTGTTGCCGGTGCCGGTCTCCTTGCAGACCGGCTGTGCGGTCGCCACTGAGGTCGCAGCGGCGGTGGGCTCCTGCACGACGGCCTGGGCGGTGGCGAAGCCCACGGAGAGGACTCCGGAGACAGCCGCCACGCTCAGCAGGGTTCGGACAGTGCGCTTCTGGTTCATCGTTCTCGGTCCCTTTCGTCGGTTGGTGCTTGCTGCGCGCCGGGTGGCTGGGCCGGTGCGCCTGACCCCCGTCTGAGCGGGGGAGCTTGTTGGGTCAGCCTGTCGCGGCGGGCCGCGTAGCGTCGAGGCTCGGGTACCGCAGCGGGTCCCAGCTCGCAGCCTGCTCGATCACCCGCCGCCAGGTCGGGTGCTGCCAGTGCATACCGACCTGGACCTGGTGCCAGGTCGCGCCCTCCCACAGCAGGGCCGTGCCCTGAGGGAGGTTGGCGATGTCGCCCTGATGCAGGACCTTCTGCCGCTGCACCGAGTAGGTCGGGCTCGTCTGCTTCGTCGGAATGCCGTGCTGGCCGACGTAGGCGGTGCTCTCGCTGAACCCGACCATCTGCCGGTCGTACTCGCCCGCGGCATTGCTGAGGGCGTCGAGCGTGTACGGCTCGACCAGGCCGGGGAGCACGAGCTTGGTCGGGAAAAGGGTGAGGAAGCCGTCCGCCTCCTGACCCCAGCGGGCACGGGCGCGGGAGAGGTCCTGGATGCCGACGACGACGTGCAGCGACTGCCCACCGGCCTCGCTGATGATCGCTGGCAGGGGGATCGGTGCGGTGTTGTTGGCCTCGTCCAGCACGAAAGTGACGTGCGGTCGCTTGGGCTCCCGCCCAGTCTCCTCCGCCGCGTGACGTGCGTAGGTGGCGAACCGGATTTCCTCGAGCAGGCTGGCGATGAGGGGGGCGTACTCCTGCTGCCGTTCGGGGCTCGCCGTGACGTAGAGCGTGTCGCTGCTGCGCACGAAGGCCACCGGGTCGAAATTGGGCGTCTCGCCCAGGTCGCGGGCCACGACACTGCCGTACAGGCGCATCATCCGCACCACCGAAGACGAGATGCCCGACCGCTCCCGGTCGTCCAGGGCCAGCAGGCCCTGCAACTGGATGCGGGCGATGCCCGCGCCCCGGTCGCCCCTCTCCTCGGCGGCCACGAGCAGGGAGATGACCTGCTCGACGGTGCCGCCCTCCTTCATGTCCGTGGCGGTCGAGGACCAGTCCGCGGCCTTGGCGATGGGGTGCCCGCCCAGCACGGCGGCGTACATCAAGACTTCCAGCCAGTCCCGTGCCCGGTCGATGAAGTGCGCCCCGTTGCCTTCCCCGCCGGCCTTTCGCATCGGCTCGGCCATGCGGTTGCCCATGCGCCGGGCGTCCTCCCACGAGTGGATGGACACCAGCGGCGACCAGCGGGCCACCTGCACGCCGGGGATGGTCGGCTCCTGCCCGCCTGGGTCGAAGTGCCAGACCCGTCCCAGACGGGTGCGGATCCGGGCGGTGGCCTCCATCACGTCGCCCTTGATGGAGGAGGCGACGCAGGCCCCCGGTGCCACCACCACGGAAGGGATGAGGAACGCCGACGACTTCCCCGACCCCGGCGCGCCGATGACCAGCACGCCGCCCCGGGGGTTGGCGCTGAGGTAGCGGCCCTCGTACCAGCCGACGTGCCCACCGGCCTTGCCCCATGGGTTGTCCACGGCCAGGCCCTGGACGTGGGCGAGCGCGTCAGAGGGCTGTGCGACGACCTCGCCCACGACCACCTCGGCCAGCGCCGCCCGCAGCGTCTCCGACGTCGTGACCGGGCGGCGTCGTGCTCGCGGCACTCGGAACCGGGCCGTTGCGATGCCCAGGCCGTAGCCCGCGAAGTAGGCCCCGCACGCCCACGGGGTCAGCAGGAGCCACGCGATCAGCCCGACCGTGCTGTAGCCCCGGCGCCCGTCGTAGCTGACGACGTCGCGACGGTGACGACGGCTCACGAGGAAGCCGCCGACCGCTAGGAGCACGTCCAGCCCGAGCCCCATGAGGAAAAACCAGCCGAACGCCTGGCCCAGGACCGACCCCCCGGACTCAGTGGCGCCCACCGTGCCCAGCCCAATGGAGATGGGCAGCATGACCGCGAACGGCACGACGATGCTGGTCACCATCGCCACCCAGAAGGCAGGCAGCACGGGCAGCTTCATCTGCCCCGGCAAGGTCGCGTAGCCGTGGGACTGCGGTCCCCAGCCGCTCACCGCTCCTGCCCCTGGTCCCGGTCCTGCTCTTGTCCTCGCAGCCGCTCCATGATCGAGCGTGTCCGCTCTGCTGCGCTGTCTGGCGGACCTTCGGTCCTCGGCTCCTGCTGGGGGCTCGTAGCCTCCTGCTGGGGGCCGGACTCCCCGACCGGCCTGGCCTGCTCGTCCATTTCGATCCCTTTCTGGTCGGCAGGTCGCGGCGCGTTCTCTTGGCTAGGGCTGCGCGCCGCCAGGGGCTCGGGGCCTCCGTCAGACCGGTCGGTCTGCGACCTGCTGTGGGTGATGCGGTCTTGGGTGGTGGCCCAGCGGTAGTCCTTGCCGAGTGCTGAGCCCTTGAACCAGACCTGCTCTCCGGTCTGGTCGGTGTGACCGGCCAGACCGTAGGAGTAGCCGCTGACACGGCCAGTGGAGGCCTGGTTGCGCTTGTGGACCACGCCTTGCTCGGCCAGCTCGCGGTCGAAGCCGTCGAGGGTGCCGCCGCTGCGGGCCGTGGCCGCGTCGACGCGCTCGCGGAGCTGGTCGCGCTCGGGCTGCACGCCACGCCGCTCGGCGGACTCGCGTTCGCCGTGGCTGACCTGCGGGCGGGCGCGGTCGTAGCGGGTGGAGGCGTCGACCAGGTCGTAGTCACGCTCGACGGTGCGGGCCGCGCCCTGCGCGCGGGCGTAGTCCTGGTTGATGTCGGTGAGCTTCCCGTTCCAGCGCACGCGCGAGACGGTCAGGTGGATGTGGTCGTCCCCGTGCCGGGTGGCCGTCCACGGGGCGTCGTCGAAGCTCATGTGCTTGATGTAGGTCTCGGCGGCCTGGCCCCACTCGGCATCGGTCAGGGTCCGGTCCTGCTCGGCGGCGCGCAGGCTTGATCGCCAGACGTGCTGCTCGACCTCGGGGCGGGTGAGCTTGGCGTGCCCGTCCATGACGGCGGCCTGGTCGCGCCAGTCCCCGGGCAGGTTGCCCGCCACGGTGCGGGGGTTGACGTGCTCCTCGCGCTTGCCGGGGCCGTAGTCGTAGGCCAGCGCCGCCCGCGCCGATCCACCCTTGCTGATGCGTGGGATCACGACGACTTCCCCCGCAGACCTTCCATGATCGAGCGCACCCGATCCGCGGTGGTCTCCTCGCCGCTGACCGGGGCCGGCTGCGCGCTCGTCGTCTCGGGCTCGTCCTGCTCAGGCTGCTGCGCGGCATCCAGTGGCAAGGCCGACCCGGACCGCAGGGCCGCCCCGGCCCGAGGACCGGAAGCGGGCGCGGCAGCCACCTTCGCCCACACCTCCGGGTCCGGCTGCGCGCTCGGGCCACCGACCCGACCCGCCAGCCCGCGCACCTCCCACGCCGCTGCGACCACCAGCCGGATCGCGGCCACCACCTCCGGATGCAGCGCCTCGTCCTGGTGGCTGTAGCGGGTCAGCTGGTTGAGGTTGTTCGCCGCCGCCGTCAGGTGCGCGTACGCCTCGGCGTTGACCTCCGGCACGCGCGGCACATCGCCCGGACGCTGCCCCGGGGCGTAGGTGCCGATCGCGTCCTCGACCACCGCACGCACCCACGCGCCCATCTCCTTGCGCCCGGACGCCTCTCGGGCCGCGTCCCACGCGGCCAGCGCGTCGGGGTCCACGCGCACCGAGATGGTGTGCGTGCGCTTCTTCCCCGGCGTGCCCCTGACCATGCCTGCGCGCTCCTGTCCGGCCCTGGTCCAGCCGTCCGGCTGGACCACCGCACCGAGCGCAGCGAGGGGTGGTGCCCTCCTGCGAGCGGAGCGAGTGGGAGCGAGGCTAGCCCATAAGCGAAGCGTTGGGCTATATCTCGCTCCCCCCGCCACTCACTGCTTCGCTCTCGTTCGTCCGTGGCTCGGCACGTCGCGCCCGGTGCGCCCTAGCGCGCCGGGACAGCCCGCAGGGCTGTAGGTCGTGCGGCGCCCTGGCGCCGTGCGCGCGGCCGCTAGGAGCCGGCCTTCGGTCATCTACAGCACGAGGCGACTAGCGGTCGTGGAGTCCTCGTGTCAGGCCTGATCGCTACCGGACTAGCGGAGGGCAGGCACGGCAGTGCCCGCGACAGCAGGACTAGTAGGTGCAGGGCTGGGAGAGGGGCACGCCAGAGAGCAGCACCACGGGACCTCCGGTAGCGGGTCGCCTGTCTGGGGCTGGGATCCAGGGCGGTCGGCGAGGAGCCAGGGAGAGCCCGGAGGAGGGAACTACCTGAT
>NZ_VWPY01000075.1 GCF_011839805.1 Kineococcus rubinsiae
CCCGCGAGCGCGCGGCGGCCCGCCGGGCCCAGCGCGCGCGCCAGTCCGCGGTGGCCGTCCGCGTCCGCGACGGCGCCGTGACGGCGCTCGCCGCGTGGGCGTCCTCCGCCGCGCAGGCCGCGCGACTGCGCGAGGCCGCCGAGGCCGCGCGGACCCGCTTCGACGAGGAGGTCGCGGGCGCCCGCCAGGTCGTGGACTCGCTCAAGGCCGAGCAGCAGCGCCTGGGGGACAGCCTCCACGCGGACGAGGTCGCGCGGGCGCAGCAGCGCTGGCGCATCGACCAGCTGCGCACCCGCGCCTTCGAGGAGCTGGGCACCGACCCCGACGTCCTCGTCGCCGAGTACGGCCCCGACCGGCTCGTGCCCCCGTCCCCGCCCGCCCCGGGCGACCCGGAGCCGGAGGAGGAGCCGCAGCCGCGGGCCTACGTGCGCGCCGAGCAGGACAAGCGGCGGCGCAGCGCCGAGCGGGCGCTCGCCCAGCTCGGCACCGTGAACCCGCTCGCGCTGGAGGAGTACGCGGCCATGGAGGAGCGGCACTCCTTCCTGGTCACGCAGTCCGACGACCTCAAGAACTCCCGCAAGGACCTGCTCGACATCGTCAAGGAGGTCGACGAGCGCGTCGAGCGCGTGTTCTCCGAGGCCTTCGCCGACGTCGCCCGCGAGTTCGTCGGGGTGTTCGAGCGGCTCTTCCCCGGCGGCGAGGGCCGCCTCGTGCTCACCGACCCCTCGGACATGCTCACGACCGGCATCGAGGTGGAGGCGCGGCCCGCGGGCAAGAAGGTCAAGCGGCTGTCCCTGCTCTCCGGCGGCGAGCGGTCGCTGACCGCCGTGGCGATGCTCGTGGCGATCTTCCGGGCGCGCCCCAGCCCCTTCTACGTCCTCGACGAGGTCGAGGCCGCGCTGGACGACGCCAACCTGTCGCGGCTCATCACCCTCTTCGAGGAGCTGCGCGGCTCCAGCCAGCTCATCGTCATCACCCACCAGAAGCGGACGATGCAGATCGCCGACGCGCTGTACGGGGTCACGATGCGCGGCGACGGCGTCAGCACCGTCGTGAGCCAGCGACTGCGGGCCGTCGCCCCGGCGTGACGGGTTGTCGCCGTTCGGTGATCGGTTGGTCACGGAGCGGCAACAGTGTCGTGTTGGGCGTGCTCCGCACGGGACTCCAGGGGCACTCTGGGACGCGTGGTGCTGACGACTCTGTTCCTGACGTTCCTCGTGACCGTGGGCCTGGCCCTGGCGGTGCTCTACTCCGTCGCCGGGCCCCCGCTGCGCGCGAAGGGCAGCCGGCTGATCGCGACCGTCGACCGCGTCCTGCACCGGCTGGCGCAGGCCGTCCGCGAGCGCGTCAGCGCCCACCGCGAGGCCGCCGCGCACGACGAGCCGGAGACCGCGCACTCCCACTGACGCCGCCCGGCTGAGCTCCCGCCGGACCCGCCCGGACGGCGACGTCCGCGGTTCCCGCGAGGCGCAGGGCCGCCGGTCTGCGAGGATCGGCTCCCGTGGACACGCTCGACTACGTCATCGGCCTGATCGGTCTCATCGCCGTCGGCGGCGTCGCCGCCTTCGTCGGCCTCGTGCGCCCCAAGCGGCGGGGGAGGTCGCTGCCCCCGCGCCCCGCGGAGCAGCAGGGCCGCCCGCTCCTCGGGCGCGGCACGACCGCCGAGGAGGACACCCCGCTCCCGGGCGTGGGCGACGACGCCGAGTTCCCCCGCGACAGCCCGAGCCGCGCGGTCGACGTCGTCGACCTGCCCGCCGAGCCCGCGGGCCCCGTCACCGAGCGCCCCGACCCGGTGCTGGGCCGGCTCGTCCGGCTGCGCGAGCGCCTGTCCCGCAGCAACTCCGCCCTCGGCCAGAGCCTGCTGGCGCTGCTCTCGCGCGACCGCCTCGACGAGGCGACGTGGGAGGAGGTCGAGGAGACCCTGCTGCTCGCCGACGTCGGCATCGGCCCGACCACCGAGATCGTCGACAGCCTGCGCGAGCGCGTGCGGGTCCTCGGCACGCGCGACCCCGAGCACGTCCGCGAGCTGCTGCGCCAGGAGCTGCTCTCGGCCATCGGCACCGACGTCGACCGCTCGCTGCGCACCACCCGCCACGACGAGCGGCCCGCCGTCATCCTCGTCGTCGGCGTCAACGGCACCGGCAAGACCACCACGGTCGGCAAGCTCGCCCGCGTCCTCGTCGCCGAGGACAAGGAGGTCGTCCTCGGGGCGGCGGACACCTTCCGCGCCGCGGCCGCCGAGCAGCTGGCCACCTGGGGCGAGCGCGTCGGCGTGCCGACGATCCGCTCCGACCGCGATGGCGCCGACCCGGCGGCCGTCGCCTTCGACGCCGTCAAGGCGGGCATCGAGGCCGAGGCCGACGTCGTGATCGTCGACACCGCCGGCCGCCTGCAGAACAAGGCCGGCCTCATGGACGAGCTGGGCAAGGTCAAGCGCGTCCTCGAGCGCCACGGCCCCGTCGACGAGGTCCTCCTCGTCCTGGACGCCACCACGGGCCAGAACGGCCTGCGCCAGGCCGCGGTGTTCTCCGAGGTCGTCGACGTCTCGGGCATCGTGCTGACCAAGCTGGACGGCACCGCCAAGGGCGGGATCGTCGTGGCCGTGCAGCGCACGCTCAACGTGCCCGTCAAGCTCGTCGGCCTGGGCGAGGGCCCGGACGACCTGGCGCCCTTCGACCCCGAGGCGTTCGTCGACGCGCTGCTGTCCTGACGTCACCGGAAACGCGATGTTCACACGGCACCGTCCGCCGTCACCTGGGCGAAACACGGCGCGAGACCGGCTGTAACCGCGCCGGTCCACGGTAGGGACCGCTCGACGCCGCGGGTTCCCGCGGCGCCACCCCGTCCCCCCGCCGGCTCCGCCGGCCTCGTGGAAGGCTCTGTTGCCCATGGATACCGGTGACACCGCCTGGGTCCTCACCAGCTCCGCTCTCGTGATGCTGATGACGCCCGGTCTCGCGCTCTTCTACGGCGGCATGGTCCGCGCCAAGAGCGTCCTGAACATGATGATGATGAGCTTCGGGGCCCTGGCGCTGATCAGCGTCCTGTGGGTCCTGTGGGGCTTCTCGATCGCGTTCGGCAACGACGTCGGCGGTGGCCTCCTGGGCGACCCCGGTGAGTACTTCGGCCTCTCGGGCCTGCTCGGCGCGGACCACCTGATCGGCACCCTGCCGGCCATGGCGTTCGTCGCCTTCCAGTCGGTCTTCGCCATCATCGCCGTCGCCCTGATCTCCGGGGCCATCGCCGACCGCGCGAAGTTCAGCACCTGGATGGTGTTCGCGGGCATCTGGGCGACCATCGTCTACTTCCCCGTCGCGCACTGGGTGTTCTCCTTCGACGGGGTCGTCTCCGAGGCCGGCGGCTGGATCGCCGGCTGGGGCGTCATCGACTTCGCGGGTGGTACCGCGATCCACATCAACGCCGGCGCAGCGGGTCTCGCCCTCGCGCTGGTCCTCGGCAAGCGCCGCGGCTTCGGCCGCGACCCGATGCGCCCGCACAACCTGCCGCTCGTGATGATCGGCGCCGGCCTGCTGTGGTTCGGCTGGTTCGGGTTCAACGCGGGTTCGGCCACGGCCGCCAACGGCACCGCCGCGGTCGCGTGGGTCAACACCCTCGCCGCCACGGGCGCCGCCGTCCTCGGCTGGCTGCTCACCGAGCGCTTCCGCGACGGGCACGCCACGTCCCTCGGCGCCGCCTCGGGCGCGGTGGCCGGTCTGGTCGCCATCACCCCGGCCTGCTCGGCGCTGAACCCCGTGACGTCCATCGTCGTCGGCGTCATCGCCGGTGTGCTCTGCGCGCTGGCGGTCGGGCTGAAGTACCGGCTCGGCTTCGACGACTCCCTCGACGTCGTCGGCGTGCACCTCGTCGGCGGCCTCTGGGGCACGATCTCCATCGGCTTCTTCGCCACGGCGGACGCCCCCGCGGCCGTCGACGGCCTCTTCTACGGCGGCGGGCTCGGGCAGCTGGGCAAGCAGGTCACGGCCGCGGTCGTCGTCATGGTGTTCTCCTTCGTCGTCACCGGGATCATCGGGCTCGTCCTGCAGCGCACGATGGGCTTCCGGATCGACGAGGAGGACGAGGTCACCGGCATCGACCAGGTCGAGCACGCCGAGTCCGGCTACGACTGGGGCAACCTGGGCAGCGGCAGCGGGCTGGGCCTCGGCTCGAGCCGTCCCCCGGCGCACAGCGCCGGCAGCACCACCGGCAACTCCTCGGAGGTCTCCGCATGAAGCTCCTCACCGCGATCATCAAGCCGCACAAGCTCGACGACGTGAAGTCGGCCCTGGAGGCCTACGGCATCCAGGGGCTCACGATCTCGGAGTCCTCGGGCTACGGCCGCCAGCGCGGTCACACCGAGGTCTACCGGGGCGCGGAGTACACCGTCGACCTCGTCCCGAAGGTGCGCGTGGAGGTCCTCGTCGACGACGTGGACATCCACGACGTCGTCGAGGTGGTCGTGAAGAGCGCCCAGACCGGTCGCATCGGCGACGGCAAGGTCTGGACGCAGCACGTGGAGGACGTCGTGCGCGTCCGCACGGGCGAGCACGGGCCGGACGCCCTGTGACCCGTGCCCTCCCTCCGCTCGCTGCGGGTCGGCGCTGAGCGCTGACCTGCGCACCGAGCGACTCCAGCTGGCGGTGCGGGCCGGTCGTCCCGGTCCGCACCGCCGCGCCGAGCTCGTCGAGCTCGTGGAGTCCCGGCTGCGCCAGGTGTGGGAGGACGCCCTGGCGCCGGTCCCCGAGCTGCTCGTGGACCCGACCGGCGTCGCGCTCGCGTGCGTCGGCTCCCTCGCGCGAGGCGACTGCGGCCCCGCCAGCGACGTGGACCTCGTCCTCCTGCACGACGGGCGCCGGCTGCGCCCCGACGACGTCGCCGCCCTCGCCGACCGCGTCTGGTACCCGCTGTGGGACCAGGGCCTGCGCCTGGACCACTCGGTGCGCACGGCGCGCGAGTGCCGCGAGGTCGCCGCGAACGACCTGGCCGCCGCCACCGGCCTGCTCGACCTGCGCGTGCTCGCCGGCGACGGCGGGCTCGTGGCCCGCACCCGCGGGCACCTGCTGGACGACTGGCGCGCCGGTGCGCGCCGCCGCCTGCCGCAGATCCTCGACTCCCTCGCCGAGCGCGCCCAGCGCTTCGGCGAGCTGGCCTACCTGCTCGAACCGGACCTCAAGGAGGCCCGCGGTGGCCTGCGCGACGCCATCACGCTGCGCGCCCTCGCCGCGAGCTGGCTGACGGACCGCCCGCACGGCCCCGTCGACGAGGCGCACACCGTGCTCCTCGACGTCCGCGACGGCCTGCAGACCTCCTCCGGGCGCCCCGGGGACCGGCTGGTCCTGCCCGAGCAGGACGCCACGGCCGTCGTCTGCGGCTACGCCGACGCCGACCTCCTGCTGGGCGCCGTCGCGCAGGCCGCGCGCACCATCTCCGCGGCCGTGGACACCACGGCCCGCCGCGCCCGGCAGTCCATGCCCACGCGCCGCTTCCGCGCCGCCGGCCGGCGCCCCCGGCTGCGCTCGCTCGGCCACGGCCTCGTCGAGCACGACGGCGAGGTGGTGCTCGGCGCCGGCGTCTCGCCGTCGGAGGACCCGGTCCTGCCGCTGCGCGCCGCCGCCACCGCCGTGCGCGCGGGCCTGCCGCTGTCGCCCGTGACCCTCGACCACGTCGTCGCCGCCTGCCCGCCCCTGCCCGTGCCGTGGCCCGCCTCCGCCCGCGAGGCCCTGCTGGAGGTGCTCGCCTCCGGTCCGGCGCAGGTGCCCGTGTGGGAGGCCCTCGACCTCGTCGGCCTCGTCGAGCGCTGGATCCCCGAGTGGACCGGCGTCCGCAACCGCCCGCAGCGCAACGCCGTCCACCGCTTCACCGTGGACCGGCACATGATCGAGACCGCCGTGCAGGCGCAGCCGTTCCTGCGCGACGTCCCGCGCCCCGACCTGCTGCTCATGGCCGGGCTGCTGCACGACATCGGCAAGCTGCCCGGCGAGCACGACCACCCGCGCGCGGGGGCGCCGCTGGCCCGCGCGATCTGCGCCCGCACCGGGATGGACCCCGAGGACGTCGCGGTCGTGGAGCGCCTCGTCGCCGAGCACCTGACGCTGGTCGAGCTCGCGACCCGCCGCGACCCCGACGACCCGCAGACCGTCGAGGCGCTGTGCGCGGCCGTCGACGGCCGCGCCGACGTCCTCGCCCTGCTGCGCGCGCTCACCGAGGCCGACGCCCGCGCCGCCGGCCCCGCGGCCTGGTCGCCGTGGCGGATGCGGCTGGTCGACGACCTCATGCTGCGCGCCGAGGCGAGCCTGTCGGGGGAGGAGGTGCCCGGCCCCGCGCCGTTCGACGCCGAGGAGCAGGCGCTGGCCGGGGAGGTCTCCGCGGGCTCCGGGCCGAAGGTCAGCGTCCGCGAGGTCGACGGCTTCTACGTCGTCACCGTCGTCACCACCGACCGCACGGGCCTGTTCGCCGACCTCGCGGGGCTCCTCGCGGGCCACCGCCTCCTCGTGCGCTCGGCGCTCGTGCGGACCCTCGACGGGGTGGCCGTGGACACCTGGTGGGTGGAGTCGCCCACCGGGGACGCCCCCGCCGCCGACACCCTGCGCCGCGGGCTGGAGCGCATCGTGGCCGGCGACGTCGCGCTGCTGGAGCGCCTCGCCGCCCGCGACGCCCAGACGCAGCCGCCCGCCGGGGGCGCGCGCTCCCTCGTCGCGCACCCGCGCGTGGTGATCCTGCCGGGCGCCTCCGAGCGCGCCACCGTCCTGGAGGTCCGCGCCGCGGACCGCCCCGGCCTGCTGCACGCCCTCGGCCGGGCGCTCGCGAGCGAGGGCATCGACATCCGCTCCGCGCACGTGGCGACCTACGCCGCGCAGGCCGTCGACGTGCTCTACCTGGCCGAGCCGTCGGGGCAGCGGCTGTCCCCGCCGCGGGTCGCCATGGCCGTCTCGGCGCTCTCCGACGCGGCCGAGGTGCCCGGCACCGTGCGGTGACGGGCGGCGCGGGCCGGGAGGGCCCTGCTCCCTTAGGCTGTGCACCGTGTTCGCCACCCTGTCTGACCGCCTCACCGCGACCTTCAAGACCCTGCGCGGCAAGGGCCGGTTGTCGGCCGAGGACGTCGACAACACCGTCCGCGAGATCCGCCGCGCCCTGCTGGACGCCGACGTCGCGCTGCCCGTCGTGCGCTCCTTCACGGCCGCCGTGCGCGAGCGGGCCACGGGCGTGGAGGTCTCCGCCTCCCTGAACCCGGCCCAGCAGGTCGTCAAGATCGTCAACGAGGAGCTCATCGCCATCCTCGGCGGCGAGACCCGCCGGCTGCGGTTCGCGAAGAACCCGCCCACCGTGATCATGCTCGCGGGCCTGCAGGGCGCCGGGAAGACGACCCTGGCGGGCAAGCTCGGCCGCTGGCTGAAGCAGCAGAACCACCGCCCGCTGCTGGTGGCCTGCGACCTGCAGCGCCCCAACGCCGTGCAGCAGCTGCAGATCACGGGGGAGCGCGCGGGCGTCGACGTCTTCGCGCCCGAGCCGGGCAACGGCGTGGGCGACCCGGTCGGCGTGGCCACCGCGGGCCTCGAGCACGCGCGCCGCCACGCCTACGACGTCGTCATCGTCGACACCGCCGGCCGCACCGGCGTGGACGCCGAGATGATGCAGCAGGCCGTCGACATCCGCGCCGCCGTCACGCCCGACGAGGTCCTGTTCGTCCTCGACGCGATGATCGGCCAGGACGCGGTCGCCACGGCCGAGGCGTTCCGCGACGGCGTCGGCTTCGACGGCGTCGTGCTCACCAAGCTCGACGGCGACGCCCGTGGTGGCGCCGCGCTCTCGGTGCGCCAGGTCACCGGCATGCCGGTGATGTTCGCGTCCACGGGCGAGAAGCTCGACGACTTCGAGCTCTTCCACCCCGACCGGATGGCCTCGCGCATCCTCGACATGGGTGACGTCCTCACCCTCATCGAGCAGGCCGAGAAGGCCTTCGACGCCGACCAGGCGCAGGCCATGGCGGCCAAGTTCGCCAACGACGAGGACTTCACCCTCGACGACTTCCTCCAGCAGCTCAACGCGGTCCGCAACATGGGCTCGCTGAAGAAGATGCTCGGGATGCTGCCGGGCATGGCGCAGATCCGCGACCAGCTCGACGCCTTCGACGAGCGCGAGTTCGACCGCATCGAGGCCATGGTCCGCTCGATGACGCCGCTGGAGCGCCGCCAGCCGCGCATCATGAACGGCTCGCGCCGCGCCCGCGTCGCCAAGGGCTGCGGCCAGAGCGTCTCCGCGGTCAACGACATGCTGGAGCGCTTCGGCCAGGCGCAGAAGATGATGCGGCAGATGCGCAAGGGCATGGGCGGCGGGATGCCGGGGATGCCCGGCATGCCGGGGGCCGCGAGCGCCGGCTCGAAGAAGCAGAAGGCGCGCATCGCGGCCCAGAAGGGCAAGAAGGGCAAGAGCGGCAACCCCGCCAAGCGCGCCGAGCAGGAGAAGGCCGCGCTGACCCGCTCGGCCGAGGCGAAGGAGAACGCCGGCTCGGCCTTCGGCGTCCCCGAGGCGGGCCAGGAGTTCGACCCGTCGCAGCTGAACCTGCCCAAGGGCTTCGACAAGTTCCTCGGCGGCCGCTGACCCCGCGCGCGTGGACGCCCTGCACCTGAGCGGACCCGTCCTCGTCGGCCCCGACGAGGTCGCCGGCCAGGCGTGGGCGGTGGACGGGCGGCTGACGTTCGAGCGGCCGCCCGCCGCGGTGGACACCACCACGGTGGCGGGCTGGGTGGTCCCGGGGCTGGTCGACGCGCACTGCCACGTCGGCATCGGCCCGCACGGGCCGGTCGACGACGCCACGAGCGAGGCGCAGGCCACCACCGACCGCGACGCGGGCGCGCTGCTGCTGCGCGACGCGGGCTCGGCGTCGCAGACCCGCTGGATCGACGAGCGCGAGGACCTGCCCCGGATCGTGCGCGCGGGCCGCCACCTGGCCCGGACCCGGCGCTACCTGCGGGGGCTCGCCCACGAGATCGAGCCGGAGGACCTGGTCGAGCACGTCCGGGTCGAGGCCCACCGCGGTGACGGCTGGGTGAAGCTCGTGGGGGACTGGATCGACCGCACGACGGGCGACCTCTCGCCCTGCTGGCCCGCCGACGTGCTCGCGGCCGGGGTGGCCGCCGCGCACGCGGAGGGCGCCCGCGTCACGGTGCACCAGTTCGGCGAGGAGGGCGTCGAGGACCTGCTCGCGGCCGGCGTCGACGGCATCGAGCACGGCACCGGCCTCACCGCCCCGACCATCGCCGCGGCCGCCGCGCGCGGCGTCGCGGTCGTGCCGACGCTGGTCAACATCGCGACGTTCCCCGGCATCGCCGAGCGGGGCGAGGCGAAGTTCCCCGCCTACGCGGCGCACATGCGGGCCCTGCACGCGCGGCGCCGCACCACGGTGCGGGCGGCCTTCGAGGCCGGGGTGCCGGTCTTCGTCGGCACCGACGGGGGCAGCGTCCTGCCGCACGGCCTCGTCGTGGACGAGGTGCTGGAGCTCGTCGCGGCCGGGCTGCCGCCGCTGGCCGTGCTCGACGCCGCGACCTGGGCCGCGCGGCGCTGGCTCGGCGTCGACGCCCTCGCCGAGGGCGCGTCCGCGGACCTGCTCGTGCTCGACGCGGACCCGCGCACCGACGTGGGGGCGCTGCGCGACGCCCGCGAGGTCGTCCTGCGCGGACGCCGCGTCCGCCGCCGCTGACGCGCGGTCGTGGGCGCACCGCGGCGTCTGGCAGAATGCTGGAGCACTCGAGCGCCAGGGACCCTCTCGCCTTGACCGTTCGCGTCCTCAGAGCACCGGCGGTCGGCGTCCCCACACCGAGCGGCGAGGTTCGACCACACCAAGTTCAGGAGACACCTCCACGTGGCTGTCAAGATCCGCCTCAAGCGGCTCGGCAAGATCCGCTCGCCCCACTACCGCATCGTCGTGGCCGACTCGCGCTCCAAGCGCGACGGCCGCTCCATCGAGGAGATCGGGATCTACCACCCGACGACGGACCCCTCGACCATCGAGGTGAACTCCGAGCGCGCGCTGTACTGGCTCGGCGTGGGCGCCCAGCCCTCCGAGCAGGTCATGGCCCTGCTCAAGGTGACCGGCGACTGGCAGAAGTTCAAGGGCCTCCCCGGCACCGAGGGCACCTACCGCAAGCCCGAGCCCCGCGCGAAGCCCGTCGTCCCGGGCTCCGCCGCGCCGGCCCCGGCCGAGGCCCCCGCCGCGGACGCGGCTCCGTCGGAGAGCTGAGCCCGTGCTCGCGGACGCGCTCGAGCACCTGGTGCGGGGCATCGTGGGTCACCCGGACGACGTCCGCGTGACCGCGAAGACCCTGCGCAAGGGGTCGATGCTCGAGGTCCGGGTGAACCCGGAGGACCTCGGCCGGGTCATCGGCCGCTCGGGACGCACCGCGAAGGCGCTGCGCACCGTCATGGGTGCGCTCGCCGGGGGACAGCCGGTCCGCGTCGACCTCGTCGACGTCGACCGCCGCTGACCCCAGCACGACAGCACCGCAGCACCCGAGCGCCGGGGCCGTCCGCGAGGACGACCCCGGCGCTCGTGCGTCCGGCCCGGCCCGGGTCCGGCGCCCCGAGAACGTCCGATCGAGCAGGAGAGTCCCGTGGAGTACGTCGTCGCCCGGATCGGCCGCCCGCACGGGGTGCGGGGCGAGGTGACGGTGGAGCTGCGCACGGACTCCCCGGAGCTGCGCTTCTTCCCCGGCTCCGTGCTGCGCACCGACCCCGCCGCGGCCGGGCCCCTCACCGTGGCCACGGCCCGCTTCCACCAGGAGACCCTGCTGGTCGCCTTCGAGGGCGTCGTCGGGCGCGAGGGCGTCGAGGCCCTGCGCGGCACGCTCCTGCTGGTCGACGTCGCCGACGGCGCCGAGCCCGAGGAGGAGGACGCCTGGTACCCGCACCAGCTGCGCGGCCTCCCCGCGGTGACGCCCTCCTGCGTGGCCCTCGGGACCGTCCGCGACCTGCTGACGGGCCTCGCGCAGGACCTGCTCGTCGTGCGCGGCACCGACGGCGAGGACGTCCTGGTCCCCTTCGTCGCGGCGCTCGTGCCCCTCGTCGACGTGGCCGGCGGCCGGGTCGTCGTGGACCCGCCGCTGGGCCTGTTCGTCGAGCTGCCCGCGCCCGACGAGGACGACGACACCGACGGCACCACCGACGGCGACGAGCGGCCGGACGCCTGACGTGCGCATCGACGTCGTCACGATCTTCGGGGAGTACCTGCAGCCGCTGCAGCTGTCCCTCATCGGCAAGGCGCAGCAGCAGGGGCTGATCGACCTGCGCGTGCACGACCTGCGCGAGCACACCCACGACCGCCACCGCACGGTCGACAGCCCGCCCTACGGCGGCGGGGCCGGGCTGCTCATGCGGCCCGAGCCGTGGGGCGAGGCGCTGGACGCCGTCCTCGCGGACCCGCCCGCCGGTGCGCGCGAGGACGGCCCCGTGCTGCTCGTGCCCAGCCCGGTGGGCGAGGTGTTCACGCAGGCCGCGGCCGTCGACCTGGCCGCCGAGCCGTGGCTCGTCTTCGCCTGCGGGCGCTACGAGGGCATCGACGCGCGCGTCGTGGAGCACTACTCCAGCCGCGTCCGGGTGCGCGAGGTCTCCCTGGGCGACTACGTGCTCAACGGGGGCGAGGTCGCGGTGCTCGTGGTCGTGGAGGCGGTCGCCCGGCTGCTGCCCGGCGTCGTCGGCAACGCCGCCAGCCTGGAGCAGGAGAGCCACGCCGCCGAGCACGACGGCCTCCTCGAGCACCCCGCGTACACCAAGCCCGCCAGCTGGCGCGGGCTCGACGTGCCGGCCGTGCTGTCGTCGGGCCACCACGCGCAGGTCGAGCGGTGGCGACGCGAGGAGTCGTTGCGGCGCACCGCGAGACGGCGCCCCGACCTGCTGGCGACGCTCGCGCCCGCGGCCTGCGACGCGGCCGACCTGGCCGTCCTCGCCGCCGAGGGCTTCGAGCCGGGCGGCGCGAGCGGATTCCGTCGGAGCACCCCCGCTGTGGCAGACTGACTCCTCGCCTGACCTGAACGTCGCGACGTCCGGTGCCTGCACCCCCCGAACACCGGGGGGAGCGGGCGGTGTGCCTGCCACAGGGGGCGCGCCGGACCGGAACCCTCGTCGCGAGACCACCACACCGCGCCGGTGACCTGTGGCGCCTGCAGGAGAAGAGAGCCACACCATGAACGTTCTCGACGTCGTCGACGCGCCGAGCCTGCGCACCGACGTCCCGGACTTCCGTCCCGGCGACACCCTGAACGTCCACGTCAAGGTCGTCGAGGGCAACCGCTCCCGCGTCCAGGTCTTCAAGGGCGTCGTCATCCGCCGCACCGGCGGGGGCGTCCGGGAGAGCTTCACCGTCCGCAAGGTCAGCTTCGGCGTCGGCGTGGAGCGCACGTTCCCGCTGCACACCCCGATCATCGACCGGGTCGAGGTCGTGACCCGCGGTGACGTCAAGCGCGCCAAGCTCTACTACCTGCGCGACCTGCGCGGCAAGGCCGCCAAGATCAAGGAGCGTCGCGAGCCCCGCGGCTGACGCGACGCACCTCACCACGAGCCGGGTCCCCGCGGGGGACCCGGCTCGTCGTGCTCCCGGGGCCTCCCGCCCGGCGCACCGGGGGTCGCGGCCGTGTCGTGTCGGCACCCGCGACGGGCCGAGCGCCTAAGCTCAGCCCTGCCGCCGTGCGGCTGTGACCGTCGAACCGCAGGCAGGAGCACCGTGACGACCACCCAGGCGAGGCCGCCGCTGCAGCGTGCGCGCCGCCGGGGCCCGGAACTGCTGGTGCCGCTGGCGCTCGCGCTGCTGCTGGCCCTGCTGCTGCGGACCTTCGTCGTCCAGAGCTTCTCGATCCCGTCGGACTCGATGAGCCCCCTGCTCGTGCCGGGGGAGCGCGTGCTCGTGTGGCGCGTCGGGGCTGAGGACGTGCAGCGCGGTGACGTCGTGGTCTTCGACGGCACCGGCACCTTCGTCGACGCCCCGCCGGCCCCGGAGGGTCTCGCGCGCCTCGGTGCCGGCCTGGGGTCCCTGCTCGGCTTCCGGCCGGGGGAGAGCGACTTCGTCAAGCGCGTCGTCGGGCTGCCGGGCGACCGCATCACGTGCTGCGACCCCTCGGGCCGCCTGCTGGTCAACGGCGTCCCGCTCGAGGAGCCCTACGTGGCCGCGGGCGACGCGCCCAGCGAGCTCCGCTTCGACGTCGAGGTGCCGGCGGGCCGGCTGTGGCTCATGGGTGACCACCGCAGCGACTCGGCCGACAGCCGAGCCCACCTCGGCTCGCCGGGCGGCGGCACCGTCGCCCTCGACGACGTCGTCGGCCGCGTGGTCGCCGTGACCTGGCCGCTGGGCTCGCTCGCCTCCGTCCCCCGCGGGTCCGGCTCGTGAGCAGCTCCGACGGCGAGACGGCGGCTGCGGCCGCGGAGGAGGACCCGGTGACCCCGCCCGAGCAGTCCAGTCCCGGGGAGCACCGCCCCCAGCGCTCCGCGGCCGGGGGCGTGGTCAGCCTCCTGCGCGAGACGGTCCTCGTCGTCGCCGTGGCGCTCGTCGTGTCGCTGGTGGTCAAGACCTTCCTGCTGCAGGCCTTCTTCATCCCGTCGGAGTCGATGGAGCGGACCCTCGACATCGGTGACCGCGTCATCGTCAGCAAGCTGACGCCCGGTCCCTTCGAGCTGCACCGCGGCGACGTCGTCGTCTTCGCCGACCCGGGCGGCTGGCTGCCGCCGTCGGTGCCGACGCAGCGCGGCGCCGTGGGCACCGTCGTCGCCGACGCCCTGACCTTCGTCGGGCTGCTGCCCGAGGACTCCGACGACCACCTCATCAAGCGCACCATCGGCCTGCCGGGCGACCACGTCGTGTGCTGCGACGCGGACGGGCGCATCAGCGTCAACGACGTGGCGCTCGACGAGACGTACCTGTTCCCCGGCGCCGAGCCGAGCCTCGACGCGTTCGACGTCACCGTGCCCGCCGGGGAGCTGTGGGTCATGGGCGACAACCGCGAGCACTCCGCGGACTCCCGCTACAACCGCGAGAAGCCCTACGGCGGCTTCGTGCCGCTCGACCACGTCGTCGGGCGCGCCTACGCCGTCGTGTGGCCCGTCTCGCACTGGGACTGGCTGTCCACGCCGTCGGCGGCGGCGCAGGTCCCGGGTGTGAGCGGGGCGGAGTGAGCCCGAAGGGGCCGGTGCGCTCGCCGCTGCTGCCGCCGTCGCTGCGCCACGAGCGGCAGCTGCTGCGGGCGGGGCACGAGCTCGTCGCCGGCATGGACGAGGTCGGCCGCGGCTCCCTCGCCGGCCCGGTCACCGTCGGCGTCCTGCTCGTCGGGCCCGGCACGCCGACGGCCCCGACGGGACTGCGCGACTCCAAGCTGCTGACGCCCGCGGCCCGCGAGGCGCTGGCCCCGAAGGTGCGCCGCTGGGCGGTGTCGTGGGGCGTCGGGCACGCCGAGCCCGAGGAGATCGACGCGATCGGCATCATCGCCGCCCTGCGCCTGGCGGGGCGCCGGGCGCTGGCCCAGCTGCCGCAGCAACCCTCGGTCCTCATCCTCGACGGCTCCCACGACTGGCTGAGCGACCCCCGCGAGCCCAGCCTGCTCGACCTGGTGGACGACGCCCCCGCCCTGCCCTGCCCGGCGCCGCCCGTGACCACGCGCGTCAAGGCCGACATGAGCTGCGCCGCGGTGGCGGGGGCCAGCGTCCTCGCCAAGACCGTCCGCGACGCGATCATGGTGCAGCGCCACGAGGACCACCCGCAGTACGGCTGGGCCGGCAACAAGGGCTACAGCGCCCCCGACCACCTCGACGCGCTGGCGGCCCACGGCACGTGCCCGCAGCACCGCCGCAGCTGGCGCCTGCCCGGGGTGGGCGTCCCCGGCGTGAGCCTGCCCGGGGACGAGGGGCCCGGGGCCGAGGTGCCGGGGGCGGGGCTGCCCGCGCCGCGCGACGCCGACCGCCCCGAGCTCGACGCGCTGCCGTGGGACGAGGAGCGCACCGCCGTCCTGGACCTGCGCACGTCCGACGAGTTCGGTGCGCGGCAGGCATGATGGCCCCGTGAGCGCAGAGGACCTCGAGAACTACGAGACCGAGATGGAGCTGCAGCTCTACCGGGAGTACCGCGACGTCGTCAGTCTCTTCTCCTACGTGGTCGAGACCGAGCGGCGCTTCTACCTGGCCAACCAGGTGGACCTGCAGGTCCGCACGGCCGACGGGGAGACGTACTTCGAGCTGACGCTGCACGACGCGTGGGTGTGGGACGTCTACCGCCCCGCCCGCTTCGTGCGCGACGTCCGCGTGGTGACGTTCAAGGACGTCAACGTGGAGGAGCTGCAGAAGCGCGACATCGAGGTGCCCGACACCCCCTGACGGGTCCACAGGCGGTGCGTCCGCCCGCTCCTCCACAGCCCGCCCCGCACCCGGCCCGCCCGGCCCCGCCGCACGGCAGCCTCCGGGGCGGAGGTGGTGCGCGTGCGCGCGAAGGACGGGGTCGGCCGCTACGGCGAGCGGGTGGCGGCCCGGCGGCTGCAGGAAGCCGGGATGGTGGTGCTGGAGCGCAACTGGCGGTGTGCGCTCGGTGAGATCGACATCGTCGCCCGCGACGGCGGCTGCCTGGTGGTGTGCGAGGTCAAGACCCGCCGCGGCACCGGGACGGGGACACCCGCCGAGGCGGTGACGCCCGCGAAGGTGGTGCGCCTGCGCCGGCTGGCCGCGCAGTGGCTCGCCGAGCACGACGTGCACCCGGCCGACGTGCGCCTCGACGTGGTCGCCGTGCTCGTCGCCGAGCGCGGCCCGGCGCAGGTCGAGCACCTGCGCGGGGTGTCCTGATGGCCCTCGCCCGGGCGCTCGCGGTCGGCCTGGTCGGGCTCGACGGGCACGTCGTGGAGGTCGAGGCCGACATCTCCCCGGGGCTGCCTGCGTTCGTCCTCGTGGGGCTGCCCGACGCGTCGCTGCACGAGGCGAAGGACCGGGTCCGCGCCGCGACGGCGAACTCCGGCTTCCCGCTGCCGGCCCGGCGCATCACCGTGAACCTCTCCCCGGCGACGCTGCCGAAGTCCGGCAGCGCGTTCGACCTGGCGGTCGCGGTGGCCACCCTCACCGCGGCGGGCGTGCTGCCCGCGGCGGCCTCGGCCGGGGTCGTCCACCTGGGCGAGCTGGGCCTGGACGGCAGCGTGCGGGCCGTGCGCGGGGTGCTGCCCGCGGTCCTCGCCGCCGCCCGGGCGGGCTGCGAGCGGGTGGTCGTGCCCGCGGCCACGGCGGACGAGGCGGCGCTCGTGCCCGGCGTCCGCGTCCTGGGCGTGCGCTGGCTCGCCGAGCTCGTCGCGGAGTACCGCGGCGACCCGGTGCCCGACCTGCCGGAGACGGCCCCGTCGGCGGTCGTCGCCGCCGCCGCGCCGCACCCCGCGGGGCCGGACCTCGCCGACGTCGTGGGGCAGGCCGACGCGCGCCTGGCGCTGGAGGTCGCCGCGGCCGGCGCCCACCACCTGTTCATGACCGGCCCGCCCGGTGCGGGCAAGACGATGCTGGCCGCCCGGCTGCCGGGGCTGCTGCCCGACCTCGACGAGGACGCGGCGCTGGAGGTCACCGCGGTGCACTCGGTCGCGGGCCTGCTCACCTCCTCGGCCGCGCTGCTGGCTCGCCCGCCCTACGAGGACCCGCACCACACGGCGTCCCCGGCCTCCGTCGTCGGCGGCGGCTCGGGCGTCCCCCGCCCCGGCGCGGCCTCGCGGGCGCACCGCGGCGTGCTGTTCCTCGACGAGGCGCCGGAGTTCGGCTCCCGCGTGCTGGAGGCGCTGCGGCAGCCGCTGGAGCACGGCGAGATCGTGCTGCACCGCGCGGCCGGCACCGCCCGCTACCCCGCGCGGTTCCAGCTGGTGCTGGCCGCCAACCCCTGCCCGTGCGGGCGGGCCACCGGCCGGGGCCTGGAGTGCTCGTGCACGCCCACGGCCCGCCGCCGCTACGCGGCCAAGCTCTCCGGCCCGCTGCTGGACCGGGTCGACGTCCAGGTCGCCGTGCGCGCCGTCACGCGCGCCCAGGTCGTCGCGGGGGAGGCCGGCGAGACGACCGCGGTCGTCGCGGCCCGGGTCGCGGCGGCCCGCGGGGTGCAGCGCGAGCGGCTGCGGCCGCACGGCCTGCGCACCAACGGCGAGCTCACCGGAGCCGTCCTGCGCGGGCCGCTGCGGCTGCCCGCCGCCGTCACCACCGACCTCGAGCGGGCGCTGGAGCGCGGGGCGCTGACGCTGCGGGGCCTCGACCGGGTGCTGCGGCTGGCCTGGACCGTCGCGGACCTGCGCGGCGCCCCGGCCCCGGAC
>NZ_VWPY01000076.1 GCF_011839805.1 Kineococcus rubinsiae
GCCCCGGACCGCGACGACGTCGGCCGCGCCCTCGCGCTGCGCGGGGCCGCCGGGGCGGTGGCGGCGTGAGGGCCGAGCGCACCGCGGTGCCCGCGCCCCTGCGGGCCGCGCTGGGCGACGAGCGCCTCGCGCGGGCGGCGTGGAGCCGCCTCGCCGAACCCGGCGACGCCGCGGCCGCCGCGCTGGTGGCGGAGGTCGGTGCCCCGCTCGCGCTGGAGGCCGTGGTGACGGGCCGAGGCCCGGCGCGCTGGCGCAGCCGGGTGGAGGACGTGGACCCGGCGGCCGACCTGGCCGCCGTGCGGGCGCTCGGCGGGCGCCTGCTGGTCCCCGGCGACGAGGAGTGGCCGCAGCCCGTCGACGACCTCGCCCGCGACGACGACGAGGGCCGCCGCACCCTCAGCCCGCCGCTGGCCCTGTGGGTCCGCGGCCCCCTGCGGCTGGACGAGGCCACGCGCTCCGCCGCCGCGCTCGTCGGGACCCGCACCCCGACGGGCTACGGCGAGCACGTGGCCGCCGACCTCGCCGCCGGTCTGGCCGACCGGGGGTTCACCGTCTGGAGCGGCGGCGCCTACGGCATCGACGCCGCCGTGCACCGCGCGGCGCTCGCCGTGGGCGGCCGCAGCGTGGCCGTCCTCGCGTGCGGGGTCGACCGCGCCTACCCGGTGGGCAACACGGCCCTGCTCGCGCGCCTCGCCGAGCGGGGTGCCGTGGTCAGCGAGGTGCCGCCGGGCAGCGTCCCGACGCGGTGGCGCTTCCTGGAGCGCAACCGCCTCATCGCGGCGGCCACCCGGGGCACGGTGGTCGTCGAGGCCGCCTGGCGCTCGGGGGCGCTCGCGACGGCCGACCGGGCCGCGAAGCTGCTGCGCGCCGTGGGCGCCGTCCCGGGGCCGGTGGACTCGGCGATGTCCGCGGGCTGCCACCGGCTGCTGCGCGAGCGCGGCGCGGTGTGCGTCACCGGCGCGGACGAGGCCGCGGAGCTGCTGGGACGGGCGGGGGAGCACCCGCTGCCCGCCCGCCGCGTCGAGGCCCGGCCGCTGGACGGCCTGGAACCGACCGAGCTGCGGGTCGCGGAGTGCCTGCCGCGCCGGGGGTCGGCGACGACCGAGCGGATCGCGCGCGACGCGGGCCTCGACGTCGCGGACGTGCAGGCCGTGCTCGGCCGGCTCGCGCTGACGGGCGTGGCGGGGCGCACGGACGGCGGGTGGGTCCTCGCCGTGCGGGGGTGAGTGCCGGGCGGCGGGGCCGGCGGCCGCGGGTGCGGGGCGGCGGGGGAACGGTGGGCGGAGGGGTGGCCGGGACGCAGCAGGGCCCGGGGGAGCAGTCCCCCGGGCCCGGTGCCTCAGCTCACGACGTCGTCAGTTGCCGGCGTCCTTGAACTGCTGGATGACCTCGGTCTTGATGCGCCCGCGGTCGCTGACCTCGATGCCCTGCTCGCGGGCCCACGTCCGCACGGCGGCGTTGTCGACGCCGTCGCCCGCCGGGGCCGAGCTCGCGGAGGCGCCGGAGCTCCCGGAGGGGCTGCCCGCGGCACCGCGCCGGCCGCCGACGCGGCGACCGTGCTCGATGTACAGGCTCACCGCGCGCCGCAGCTTCTCGGCGTTCTCCTCGTTGAGGTCGATCTCGTACTGCACGCCCTCGAGGCCGAACTGCACCGTCTCGGTCGCCTCTCCGCCGTCCACGTCGTCGGTGAGCACCACCGTCGTCCGCTGTGCCACGGTCCCGCCTTCCCTCGTCCTCGTCCCTGAGCCGCTCGGCATCCTTCCACGGTGCCGTCGCGGGCCCCGGGGCGCACCCCGGCGCGTCGTGCTTGTGCCACAGGCGGTGTCGGGGGAGCGTGCAGGCGTGAGCACCGGGCGCGCGGAGGAGCTGGAGGCGCTGCTCGACGCCTTCGGCACCCACCTGCGCGTGGAGAAGGGCCGTTCCGAGCACACCGTGCGCGCCTACCGCTCCGACGTCCGAGACCTGCTGACGACGGTCTCGCCGCCGCCGGTGGAGCCCGGGGCCGGGCACGTGCCGGACCTCGCCGCGATCGGCCTGGCCGACCTGCGGGCCTGGCTGGCGGCGGGCTCGGACCACCTGGCCCGCTCCACGCTCGCGCGGCGGGCGGCCGCGGTGCGCACGTTCACGGCCTGGGCGCGGCGCACGGGCCGCAGCGACACCGACCCCGCGCTGCGGTTGCAGGCGCCCCGGCGCCACCGGACGCTGCCGCACGTCCTGGCCGCGGACCAGGTCGCCGGCCTGCTCGACGCCGCGGCCGAACGGGTGGTTCCCGAGGAGGGTCGCACCGACCCCGTGCGGCTGCGCGACGTCGCCGCCTTCGAGCTCCTCTACGCCACGGGCTGCCGCATCTCCGAGGTCGTCGGGGCCGACGTCGACGACCTCGACGTGGACCGCCGCGTCCTGCGCGTGCTCGGCAAGGGCGGCAAGGAGCGGACGGTCCCCTTCGGCGAACCGGCGCTCGCGGCCGTGCAGGCGTGGCTGGCGGAGGGCCGCCCGGCGCTCGCGACCGCCGAGTCGGGCCCCGCCCTGCTGCTGGGCCGGCGCGGGCGCCGGGTCGACCAGCGGCAGCTGCGGGCGGTCCTCTCCGACCTCCTGACGAGGCTGCCGGGGGCCCCGGCGACGACGCCGCACGGTCTCCGGCACTCCGCGGCGACGCACATGCTCGACGGAGGAGCTGACCTACGTAGCGTTCAGGAACTGCTCGGTCACGCTACGCTGTCAACTACGCAGATCTACACGCACGTGTCGGTGGAGAGGCTGCGGAGATCTCACCGTCAGGCCCATCCCCGGGCCTGACGGGTCCGGGGGGAGGACCACGGTGGACGCAGGGGCAGGTCGCGAACGCGCTGCGACAGCAGACGAGCGCACGGAGTCGACGCTCCAGGTCGTCCAGGCCGAGGTGCCGGTCGCCGAGGCGCCCGTGCAGCTGACGGCCGCCGACGCCGCGCCGGGGGGCGCGGACGTCACGGGGCAGGACGGTGCCGAGGCACCCGGCGAGGGCGACGACGTCGCTCCCGCGGGACGGCCGCAGGCCAACGCGCGCTTCACGGCGCGGGCCGGCCGGGCGCCGCTGACGCCGGAGCAGGAGGCCGCCGAGGCGGCGCTGCGCGCGCTCTGGGAGGACTTCAAGGCGACCGCGGACCCGCACGTCCGCGAGCGGCTGATCATGCACTACTCGCCCCTGGTGAAGTACGTCGCCGGGCGCGTGGGGGTGGGCCTGCCGCCGAACATCGAGCAGGCGGACCTCGTCTCCTACGGGATCTTCGGGCTGATCGACGCGATCGAGAAGTTCGACATCGAGCGCGCGATCAAGTTCGAGACCTACGCCATCTCCCGCATCCGCGGCGCGATCATCGACGAGCTGCGCGCCATCGACTGGATCCCGCGCTCGGTGCGCAGCAAGGCCCGCGAGGTCGAGCGGACCTACGCCTCGCTCGAGGGCGAGCTGCACCGCACGCCCACCGAGGCCGAGGTGGCCGAGCGCATGGGCATCAAGCTCGGCGACCTGCACCACATCTTCAGCCAGGTCTCCTACGTCAACGTGGTGGCGCTCGACGAGCTGCTCAGCGTCTCGGGGGAGAAGGGCGACAAGCTCTCCCTCGTCGACACCCTCGAGGACACCAAGGCCGAGGACCCGGTCCAGGCGTTCGAGAGCGAGGAGACGAAGTTCCTCCTCTCCCGCGCCATCAACCAGCTCCCCGAGCGGGAGAAGATCGTCGTGACCCTCTACTACTACGAGGGCCTGACGCTGGCGGAGATCGGCCGCGTCCTCGGCGTCACCGAGTCGCGCATCTGCCAGATGCACACCAAGGCCGTCCTCCAGCTGCGCGGCAAGCTCACCGACGCCAGCTGACCCCACGGGGCAGCGCGCCCGGTGCCGGCTCGTGCGGTGCGCGCTCGCCCGGGACCTGGGTGGGCAGAGGTGCTCGCGACGGCGGCACCCGGCGCGACCGGTGGGGGTCGGCGGCCCCGCACGGGGTACCAGCGGGGCGTCCACCACCACGCCGCAGGGAGCCGAGATGCCCGCCGAGCCCGTGCACGACGCCTCGCACCACCGCGCTGCGCCCGATCACGACGCCCACCACCACGATGCGCACGACCACCCGGCGGGCCGGACCGCGACCTCCTGGTCGGCGGCCGCGCAGGCGACGCTGCACTGCCTCACGGGCTGCGCCATCGGCGAGGTGCTGGGGATGGTGGTCGGCACGGCCCTCGGCTGGGGCAACGCCGGCACGGTCGTCCTGTCGCTGGTGCTGGCCTTCGTCTTCGGCTACGCCCTGACGATGCGCGGGGTGCTGCGGGCCGGGGTCGACGTCCGGACGGCCCTGCGCATCGCCCTGACCGCCGACACGGTGTCGATCGCGGTGATGGAGGTCGTCGACAACGCGACCGTGCTGGCCGTCCCCGGCGCCCTGGACGCCGGGCTCGGCTCGTGGCTGTTCTGGGTCTCCCTCGCCGGGGCGCTGGCCCTCGCCTTCGTCCTCACGACACCGGTGAACCGCTGGATGATCGGTCGCGGCCGGGGGCACGCCGTCGTGCACGCCTACCACCACTGACCCGGCGCGGGCCGGCCCGAGGGGTGGCGAGGGCGTCAGCGGCGCGTCCACGCCCCCGCACGCAGCAGGCGTAGCCCGTTGAGGGCGACGACGACCGTGGAGCCCTCGTGCCCCGCGACGGCCAGGGGCAGCGGCAGGTTCCCGGTCAGGTCCCACGTCACGAGCACCGTGATGAAGGTGGCCGCGATGACGAGGTTGGCCACGACGAGGCGGTGGGCGCGGCGGGACAGGGCGATCAGCCGGGGGACCGCCTCGATCTCGTCGCGGACGATCACCGCGTCGGCGGTGTCCAGCGCCAGGTCGGAGCCGTGGCGACCCATGGCCAGGCCCGTGTCGGCGCCGGCCAGCGCCGGGGCGTCGTTGACGCCGTCGCCCACCAGGAGCACCCGCCGGCCGACGGCCTGCAGGTCCGCGACCAGGCGCGCCTTGTCGTGCGGCAGCAGGCGGGCGTGGACCGCGGTGATGCCGGTGCGCTCGGCGACGTGGCGGGCGGGTGCCTCGTCGTCTCCCGTCAGCAGGTGCACGGGGGCGGAGGTCAGCGCCGCGACCTCGCGCACCGCCCGGGGCGAGGCGGGGCGCAGCCGGTCGAGCAGCGTCAGCGTCCCCACGAGCGTCCCGTCGGCGTGCACGGCGACGACCGTGCCGACCCGGTCGGCCGTCTCCTCCCGGTCGGTCGTCTCCACTCGCTCGGCCGTCTCCACCCGTTCGGCCCGGCCCGCCTCCGCCCGCGGCGACGGGACCGGCGCGCTGCGCTCGGCGCGCTCGACGGTGACGGCGACCCCGTCGACGAGACCGCTCACCCCGCGCCCGGGCAGCGCCCGGAAGTCCGCCGCCTCCCGCACGCGGAGCCCGCGGGCGGCGGCGGCGCGCGCGACGGCGCGGCCCAGGGGGTGCTCGCTGTACTGCTCGACGGCGGCGGCCAGGGCGAGGACCTCGTCCTCGCGGCGGGCACCGGCGGGGACGACGGCGGCGACCTCGGGGGTGCCCGTGGTGAGGGTGCCCGTCTTGTCGAAGGCCACCAGGTCAGTGCGGCCCAGCGTCTCCATGACCGTCGCGGACTTCACCAGCACCCCGTGCCGGCCCGCGTTGGCGAGGGCGGCCAGCAGCGGCGGCATGGTCGAGAGGACGACGGCGCAGGGCGAGGCGACGATCATGAAGGTGATCGCGCGCAGCAGCGCCTCGTCGAAGGCGGCCCCGAGCAGCACGGGCACCGCCAGCACCAGGAGCGTCACGACGACGACGCCCAGGGAGTAGCGCTGCTCGACGCGCTCGACGAACAGCTGGGTCTGCGCCTTCGTCGCGGACGCGTGCTCGACGAGGGCCACGACCCGGGCGATCACGGAGTCCGCCGCGACGCGGTCCACCCGCACGCGCAGGGCGCCGGTGCCGTTGACGGTGCCGGAGAGGACCTCGTCCCCGGGACGGCGCACCACGGGCACCGACTCACCCGTCACGGCCTGCTGGTCCACCTCGCTGACGCCGTCGGCCACGGTGCCGTCGGCGCCGATGCGCTCGCCCGGACGGACGAGCACGACGTCCCCGACGGCGAGGTCGGCGACGTCGACGACCGTCTCCGCCCCGGTGTCCGGGTCGGTGCGGGTCGCGCGCTCGGGGGTCAGGTGCAGCAGGGACGTGACCGAGTCGGCCGTGCGCTGGGTGATGACGGCCTCGACCGCGCCCGACGTCGCGAAGATGACGATGAGCAGGGCGCCGTCGAGGACCTGGCCGATGGCGGCCGCGGCGATGGCGGCCAGCACCATCAGCAGGTCGACGTCGAACACCTTCTCCCGCAACGCCTGCAGCCCGGCCCAGCCGGGCTCCCAGCCGCCCGCGGCGTAGCAGGCGAGGTAGGCCGCCCACCAGGTCCACGCAGGCGCGCCGGCGAGCTGCAGGGCGCCGCCGAGCAGGAACAGGGCGAGCGCGAGGCCGGCCCAGCGGACCTCGGGCAGCCGCAGCCCCGTGCGCAGGACCGACGGCGGCCGGGGCAGCACCCGCCCCGCGGGCTCGGCGTCGGCGACGGCGACGGACGGGCCGCTCACGCGGGGCTCCCCTCGGAGGGCGTGGACGAGGGGTCGCCCGTTGCTCGCGCGACCTCCTCGGCCGCCGTCGTGTCGAGCGCGACGCCGGCCCGCTGGTGGGCCGTCTGCGGCTCCAGGGCGTGCTCGGCCTGGAGGACGGCCTCCGCCACCAGGGTGCGGGCGTGCTGGTCGGCGAGGCGGTAGAAGACCTGGTTGCCCTCCTGGCGGGTCAGCACGACGCGGCCCCACCGCAGCTTGGCGAGGTGCTGGGACACCGTGGTCGGCGACTTCCCGACGAGCTCCGCCAGCCGGTTCACCGGCAGCTCCCCGCGCCGCAGCGCGAGCACCAGCCGGATCCGGGTCGGGTCGGCGAGCAGCCGGAACACCTCGGCGGCCAGCTCGACGTACTGGCTGTCGACGTCCAGCGTGCACGCCTTCGCACCTTCACTCATGCGCAGATGCTAAGACAGGCACGGTCCGCCGGGTTCACCCCGGCCGCCCGAGCGGCAGCAGGACGGGCGGGTCGGCGGGCCGGAGCAGCGACAGCGGGTCCAGGTAGGTCTCGCCCCGCCGGACGCCGAGGTGCAGGCACGCGACGGCGCCGCAGTGGGCCGGTGCGGCGGCCACGGTCGCGACGACGTCGCCGGCGCGCACGTCCGTGCCCACGGCGACGCCCGGCGCGACCGGCTCGTAGCTGCTGCGCAGGCCGTCCGCGTGCGCCAGCACGAGCACGCCGCGCCCCGCCACGGCGCCCGCGAAGACGACGGTGGCGGCGCTCGGCGCGAGCACCGGCTGACCGGGCGCGGCCGCGAGGTCCACCCCGCGGTGGCCCGCCGCGTAGCGCCCGACGTCGTCGAAGCCGCGCAGGACCCCGGGCTGCGGCGCGAGGGGCCACGCCCACCGCGGGGCCACCGTGGCCACCGCCGTGGCAAGCGCCGGCGCGGCGGGCGGCCATGCGCTGGCCGGACGCGGCGCCACGGCGACCGCGGTCAGCGAGGCGGCCGCGGCCGTGAGGGCGACGGCCGTGACGAGGGCGGAGGGCACTCGTCCACCCTGCGGCGCACGCCGTCCGGCGCCCGCCCCCCGGGGCCGGGCTGTGGACTACCGCCGCCCGCGGGCCCCTGGTGACCCGGCGGCGCACACCACGCAGGTCGTGGCCCACGGTCGCGCCGCGAGGCGCTCCGCGGCGATCGGGCGCCCGCAGCGCTCGCACGTGCCGAAGCCGGGCGTCCCGACCCGGGCCAGGGCGTCGTCGAGCGCCGCGACGCGGGTGCGCACCTGCTCCAGCACCGCCGCGACCTGGGCCCGCTCGAAGGCCGTCGTGGAGCCCTCGGGGTCGTGCTCGTCGTCGGCGGTGCCCTCGGAGGCGGCCTCGACGGCGCTCGCGAGCTCGCGCTCCAGCGCGCCCAGTCGGCCGAGGGCGGCGGTGCGCTCCTCCGCCAGGGCCGCGCGGACGTCGGCGCTCACGGCCGGCGCAGCGCCTGCAGCCGCTCGACGGCCTCGGTGAGGACGGCGTCGGACTTGCAGAAGGTGAACCGCACGAGGTGGCGCACGGCGAGCGCGGCGGGGGAGCCCTCGTCGCAGAACGCGGAGACCGGGACGCCGACCACGCCCGCCAGCTCCGGCAGCGTCCGGCACAGCTGCGTGCCGTCGTCGAAGCCCAGCGGCCGCGGGTCGGCGCACACGAAGTAGGTCCCCTCGGGCACGAGCACGTCGAAGCCCGCCGAGCGCAGCCCGTCGCACAGCAGGTCGCGGCGGCGCTCGTGGTCGGCGGCCAGGTGCGTGAAGAAGGCGTCGGGCAGGGCCAGCGCCGTGGCCACGGCGGGCTGGAAGGGGGCCGCGTTGACGTAGGTGAGGAACTGCTTGACCGTGCGGACGGCCGCGACGAGCTCGGCGGGCCCGTGCACCCAGCCGACCTTCCAGCCGGTGACGGAGAACGTCTTGCCGGCCGAGGAGATCGTCAGCGTCCGCTCCGCGAGCCCCGGCAGCGTCGCCATCGGCACGTGCCGCGCGTCGCCGAAGACGAGGTGCTCGTAGACCTCGTCGGTGACGACGACGGCGTCGTGCTCGACCGCCAGCCGCCCGATCTCGGTGAGCTCGGCCGTGGTGAGCACGGCCCCCGTCGGGTTGTGCGGGGTGTTCACCAGCACCAGCCGGGTGCGCTCGGAGAACGCCGCGGCGAGGGCCGTCAGGTCGACCCGGAAGGCGCCGCTCGCGTCGGGGACCAGCGGCACCGAGCGCTGCACCGCCCCGGCCAGCGCGATCGTCGCGGCGTAGGAGTCGTAGGCCGGCTCCAGCACGACGACCTCGTCGCCCGTCTCGCACAGCGCCAGCACGGTCGCGGCCAGCGCCTCGGTGGCCCCGGCCGTGATGAGCAGCTCGGTGGCCGGGTCGACGCGCAGGCCGTGGAAGCGCTCCTGGTGCGCGGCGACGGCCTCCAGCAGCACGGGCACGCCGACGCCGGGCGGGTACTGGTTGTGGCCGCCGCGGATCGCGGCCACGGCGTCGTCGAGCAGCGACGCGGGGCCGTCGGTGTCGGGGAAGCCCTGGCCCAGGTTGACCGACCCCGTGCGCAGCGCCAGGGCGGACATCTCCGCGAAGATCGTGGGGCCGAAGCGCTGCATGCGCCGGACCACCGGGGGGCGTCGGGGGGACCGGGCGGCGTCGCCACGGGCGCGGTCGAGGGTGCTGCTCACGGGTCGTAGACTACGAGGGCACTCCGTGCGCGCACGGGGTGACATCGCGTCCCCGCACCCCTGCCACGCAGGAGCTGCACCCCTCGGTCCGTCCGCGTCAGCGGTCGGTGGGGTGCGCTGCCGGGGACCAGGCGCAGCGGGCCACCCGGCCCACCGCGGACAACCGATCCGGTCCCACCAGGGGACCGGTACGAGGAGGACCACCCATGGCCGTCGTGACGATGCGCCAGCTGCTCGACTCCGGTGTGCACTTCGGGCACCAGACGCGTCGCTGGAACCCCAAGATGAAGCGCTTCCTCTTCACGGAGCGCAACGGCATCTACATCATCGACCTCCAGCAGTCGCTGTCCTTCATCGACCGCGCCTACGACTTCGTCAAGGAGACCGTCGCCCACGGCGGCTCCATCCTGTTCATCGGGACGAAGAAGCAGGCGCAGGAGCCCATCGCGGAGCAGGCCGCCCGCGTCGGGATGCCCTTCGTGAACCAGCGCTGGCTCGGCGGGATGCTCACCAACTTCCAGACCGTGTCCAAGCGGATCGCGCGTCTGCGCGAGCTCGAGGAGATGGACTTCGACGACGTGGCCGGCTCCGGTCTCACGAAGAAGGAGCTCCTGGTCCTGCGCCGCGAGAAGGACAAGCTGGCCAAGACCCTCGGCGGCATCCGCGACATGGGCAAGGTCCCCAGCGCGGTGTGGATCGTGGACACCAACAAGGAGCACCTCGCGGTCGACGAGGCCAAGAAGCTCAACATCCCCGTCGTCGCGATCCTCGACTCCAACTGCGACCCGGACGACGTCGACTACCGGATCCCCGGCAACGACGACGCGATCCGCTCCGTCACGCTGCTGACCCGGGTCATCGCCGACGCGGTCGCGGCCGGTCTGCAGGTCCGCCACGGCGGCGCGCAGGACGAGCCGCTGGCCGAGTGGGAGCAGGACGTCATCGCCGGTGACGACGTGCAGTCCGGTGGCTCCGAGAGCCCCGTGACCGCGCCGACCGCCGGTGGGCCCGAGGTCGCCGAGGCCGAGGCGGCCTCCGGTGCGCCCGTCGCCGCCGAGGACGAGCCCGCCGCCGTCGCCGTGGAGACCCCCGCCGAGACCGGTTCGGTCGACGCCTCCGCGGACGCGGCCGAGACCGCCGTCCCGGCTGCCCAGAACGCCTGAGCACCCTCGACGCCCCGGACCGGACGTCCGGTCCGGGGCGTCGTCGCGCGCGGCCCTCGCCCCCCGGGGCGCCGGGGCCGCCGCCCCCGATCGAAGCGAACGTCCTCGAGGACCGACCGTCCTCATCGACCCAACGGAGGAGACGACCGATGGCTGCGTACACCGCTGCTGACGTCAAGGCGCTGCGGGAGAAGACCGCCGCCGGCATGCTCGACTGCAAGAACGCGCTCGTGGAGGCCGAAGGCGACTTCGACAAGGCCGTCGAGCTGCTGCGCGTCAAGGGCCTCAAGGGCGTCACCAAGCGCGAGGGCCGGGTGGCCTCCAACGGCCTCGTGGCCTCCTACGTCGACGGTGGCGTGGGCGTGCTGGTCGAGATCAACTGCGAGACCGACTTCGTCGCCAAGAGCGAGCCGTTCAAGCAGCTCGCGCAGCGCCTGCTCGACCAGGCCGTGGCCGTGAAGGCGACCGACGCGGAGTCCCTGCTCGCCAGCGAGCTCGACGGCAAGACCGTCAAGGACGTCCTGGACGAGGGCAACGCCCAGCTCGGCGAGAAGATCGAGGTGCGCCGCGTGGCGCGCGTCGAGGGCTCCCGCGTGGCGGCCTACCTGCACCGCACCGCGAGCGACCTGCCCCCCACGATCGGTGTCCTCGTCGCGCTCGACGTCGACTCCGACGACGCCGCGGCCACCGGCCGCGACGTGGCCATGCACGCGGCCGCGATGTCGCCCCTCTACCTCACCCGCGACGAGGTGCCGGCGGACATCGTCGAGACCGAGCGCCGCGTGGCCGAGGAGAAGGGCCGCGAGGAGGGCAAGCCCGACGCGGCCCTGCCCCGGATCGTCGAGGGCCGCGTGAACGCCTTCTTCAAGGACAACGTGCTCCTCGAGCAGGCCTTCGCGAAGGACCCGAAGCTCACCGTCTCCAAGGTGCTGGCCGCGGCCGGCACCAACGTGACCTCCTTCGCCCGCTTCCGCGTCGGCGCCTGAGGCACCTGCTCACCCGTGACGGGGCGGGAGGACTGCGGTCCTCCCGCCCCGTCCGCACGTCCGGACCAGTGCGGCGGTGACGGACCGTGACCCGGCGGGCCCCCGTACGGCAGACTGCACCGAAACCCCCCACCACCACCCTCCCGAGGAGACCCGCGTGCCGGAGACCAGCCAGCCGAGCCTGACCGTCGACCTCGCGGCCGGCACGGTCGAGCCCGTGCCCGCCTACCGGCGCGTGCTGCTGAAGCTGTCGGGCGAGTTCTTCGGCGCCGGCAAGGTCGGCGTGGACCCCGACGTCATCGCCGCGGTCGCCAAGGAGATCGCGGCGCCGGTCAAGCAGGGCGTGCAGGTCGCGATCGTGGTGGGCGGCGGCAACTTCTTCCGCGGCGCGGAGCTCTCCCAGCGCGGCATGGAGCGCACCCGCGCCGACTACATGGGCATGCTCGGGACGGTCATGAACTGCCTGGCGCTGCAGGACTTCCTGGAGCAGGCGGGCGTCGACACGCGCGTGCAGACGGCCATCACCATGGGCCAGGTCGCGGAGCCGTACATCCCGCGGCGCGCGATCCGCCACATGGAGAAGGGCCGCGTCGTCATCTTCGGCGCCGGCGCCGGCCTGCCCTACTTCTCCACCGACACCGTGGCCGCGCAGCGCGCGCTCGAGGTCCACGCCGACGTCGTGCTCATGGCCAAGAACGGGGTCGACGGCGTCTACACGGGCGACCCGCGCACCGACGCCTCGGCCACCAAGATCGACACGATCAGCTACGCCGCAGCCCTGCGCCAGGGCCTGCGCGTCGTCGACACGACGGCCTTCAGCCTCTGCATGGACAACAAGCTGCCCATGGTGGTCTTCGGCATGGAGGGCGAGGGCAACGTGGCCCGCGCGCTGCGGGGTGAGAGGATCGGCACCCAGGTGACCGCCGACTGACGCTGCGGCGACCCAGTCCGGCACCTCTGACGCCGGTAGCAGGACGAAGGGAACGACCGTGATCGACGACACCCTCCTCGAGGCCGAGGAGAAGATGACCAAGGCGATCGACGTCGCCAAGGAGGACTTCGGCAGCATCCGCACCGGGCGGGCGAACGCGGCGATGTTCCACAAGATCACGGTGGACTACTACGGCGCGCCGACCCCGCTGCAGCAGCTGGCGTCCTTCCAGATCCCCGAGGCGCGCTCGGTGCTCATCACGCCGTTCGACCGCAGCGCGCTCGCGGAGATCGAGAAGGCCCTGCGCAACTCCGACCTCGGCGTGAACCCCGGCAACGACGGCAACGTCATCCGGATCTCGCTGCCGCAGCTGACGGAGGAGCGTCGCAAGGACTACATCAAGCTGGCGCGCACCAAGGCCGAGGACGCCCGCGTGACGCTGCGCAACATCCGCCGCCGCGCCAAGGAGGAGCTGGACCGCATCGTCAAGGACGGCGAGTCCGGCGAGGACGAGGTCACCCGCGCCGAGAAGGACCTCGAGGCGACGACGAAGCGCTACGTGGACCAGGTGGACGACCTCCTGAAGAACAAGGAGACGGAGCTGCTCGCGGTGTGAACGCGCCAGCACCGGGCGGCTCGACCGCCTCCGCACCACCCCGCCGGGCGGGGCGCAACCTGCCCCAGGCCATGGGCGTGGGCTTCGCCCTCGGCGGCGTCCTGGTCCTCAGCCTGTTCGTGCGGCGCGAGGCGTACGTCGTCCTGGTCGTGGCGGCGACCGTCTACGGCAGCATCGAGATGGCCCGGGCGTTCCGCAGCCGGCACCTGCAGGTGCCGGTGCTGCCCGTCGCGGCGGGCGCCCTGGCCATGGTCCCGGGCGCCTACGTCGGCGGCGGCGCGACCCTCGCGGTCGCCTACGCGCTGACCGTCTTCGCGATCCTCGCCTGGCGCTTCGTCACCCCGAGCGGCGACGCGGGGTCCCCGCTGGTGACCCCGGGCATCCGGGACGTGGCCGCGGCCGTCTTCACCGTCACCTACGTCCCGCTGCTGGCGAGCTTCACGCTGCTCATGCTGCGCGAACCGCAGGGCGCGTGGCGGGTCCTGCTCTTCGTCGTGCTGGTCGTGGCGAGCGACATCGGCGGCTTCGCGGCCGGGGTCGCGTTCGGCCGCCACCCCATGGCGCCGTCGGTGAGCCCGAAGAAGTCGTGGGAGGGCCTGGCCGGCTCGTTCGCCGCCGGCGCCGTCCTCGGGGCGCTCTGCCTGCCCCTCATGCTGGACGGCTCCTGGTGGGGCGGGGCGCTCCTGGGGCTCGCGGCCGTCGCCATCGCGACGCTGGGCGACCTGTCGGAGTCCATGCTCAAGCGGGACCTCGGCATCAAGGACATGGGCGACCTGCTGCCGGGGCACGGCGGCGTCATGGACCGCCTCGACTCGCTGCTGCCCGCGGCCCCCGTCGTGCACCTCCTGCTGGTCGTGCTCGTGGGGTCCTGAGCGGCTTACCATGGAGGCACCATGCCTCCTGTCGAGACCCCCCTGAACGTCGAGACCCCCGCGCCGGCGGCGGCCGCCCCGGCCACCCGCCCGGAGGGCCGCGAGCCGCTGCCGCTGGCCCCCGCGGGGCCCGGCCAGCTCGTGATGACGGCGCCGCGGCGCGGCAAGCCCCCGCGCCACTTCTCCGACCTCGAGCCCGCCGAGCGCGCCGACGCCCTGGTCGCCCTGGGCGAGAAGCCCTTCCGGGCCCGCCAGCTCGCCACCCAGTGGTTCGAGCGGCTCGAGGACGACACCGAGAAGATGACCGACCTGCCGGCCGCCAGCCGGCAGCGCATCTCCGAGGCGCTCCTGCCGACGCTGCTGACGCCGCTGCGCACCCTGTCCGCGGACCGCGGCACGACCGTCAAGACGCTGTGGAAGCTGCACGACGGCGCCCTCGTCGAGTCGGTGCTCATGCGCTACCCCGGAAAGGACGGCTCGGCCGGGCGCAACACGGTCTGCATCTCCAGCCAGGCCGGCTGCGGGATGAACTGCCCGTTCTGCGCCACGGGCCAGGCGGGCCTGACCCGCAACCTCTCGACCGCCGAGATCGTCGAGCAGGTCGCCGGTTCCGCCCGGGCGCTGGCCCGCGACGAGATCGCCGGAGGTCCCGGCCGGGTCACCAACGTGGTCTTCATGGGCATGGGCGAGGCCCTGGCCAACTACAAGTCGGCCGTGGCGGCCCTGCGCCGCCTCACGCAGCCGGCGCCCGACGGCCTCGGCATCTCCGCGCGCGGCATCACCATGTCGACCGTGGGCCTCGTGCCCGCGATGGACAAGTTCGCCGCCGAGGGGATCCCGGCGACCCTCGCGCTCAGCCTGCACGCCCCCGACGACGAGCTCCGCGACGAGCTGGTGCCCGTGAACAAGCGCTGGAACGTCGCGCAGGCGCTGGACGCCGCGAAGCGCTACTTCGACGCCACGGGCCGCCGCGTGAGCATCGAGTACGCGCTCATCCGCGACATCAACGACCAGGCGTGGCGCGCGGACCGCCTCGGCAAGCTCCTGAACGCCCGCGGCCGCGGCTGGGTGCACGTCAACCCGATCCCGCTGAACCCGACGCCCGGCTCGAAGTGGACGGCCAGCGACCCGGCCGTCGAGCGCGCGTTCGTCGCGGCGCTGGAGGCCCGCGGGATCCCGACGACCGTCCGCGACACCCGCGGCAGCGATATCGACGGCGCCTGCGGGCAGCTCGCCGCCGCCCCCGAGGAACCGCGCGGGTGACCTCGGAGGTGGGGCAGGCGAGCCCGCTGGAGCAGGCGCTGACGCAGCGCCCGCACCGCACGGGCCGGCTGCGGCGCGGCTACCGCCCCGCCGACGTCGACGCGTTCCTGGCCCACGCCGCCCGCAGCGCCGGGTCGGGGGCGCTCACGGCCGCCCAGGTCCGCGCGGTGGGCTTCGGCAGCGCCTGGGCCGGGTACGACGTCACGGCCACGGACGCCGTGCTGGCCCGGCTGGAGGACGTCCTGGCCCGCCGCGAGCGGACCCGGGCCCTCGCGGCCGCCGACCAGCGGCAGTGGGCGGAGCGGGCCGCGGCGCTCTCGGCGTCCGTGCACGGCCGCCTCGGGGAGCCCGAGGGTGAGCGGTTCCCCCGCGGGCACGGCCTGCGCCGCGGGTACCGGCCCGCCGACGTCGACGAGCTGTGCGACCTGCTGCACCGCCACCTCACGGGCGGGCAGCGCCTCAGCGCCGCCGACGTCCGCCACGCGCTGTTCCGGCCGGCGCGCGGGCGCCGCGGCTACCGCGAGGCGCCCGTGGACGCGTTCTTCGACCGCGTCGTCGAGCTCATGGTCGCCTTCGACCACTGACACCCCGGCCGCGAACGGCCCCCGGTCAGGCCCAGGGCGGCACGGACCCGAGCACCCGGTCGACCGCGTAGGCGACGACGACTCGCTCGGGGTTGGGGCGCGGCACGCGGTAGCGCCCGGCGTAGCGGCGCTCGCCCTCCGCCACCTCCTCGGGGTCGGTGAGCACGCGCCCGTCGCCCTCCAGGGCGAGCCAGCGGCGGCCGTCGACCTGGGCGACGACCACGCGCGAGCCGGCGGCCACGTTCAGCGCCTTGCGCGAGGTCCGCGAGGTGATGACGCGCACCAGGCCCGCCTCTGCGTCGAAGGTGAAGCCGACCGGCACGACGTGCGGGGTGCCGTCGGGGCGCAGGGTCGTCATCGTCGCCAGGTGCCGCTCGGCGAGGAACTCCAGCGCGGTGTCCGGCAGGGCGGAGGGGTCCAGGGCCACGGGACGAACCTACGCCGGGGCGGACCGGCGCCGGATCGGGCCGCCGGCCCGGCGCCCGGGGCGGTCGGTGGGGCTCAGGGGAGGTCGAGGTTCTCCAGCACGACGGCCAGGCCCTGCCCGACGCCGATGCAGATGGCCGCGACGCCGTAGCGCTGCCCGGTGCCGCGCAGCACGGCGGCGAGGGTGCCGAGCACGCGGCCGCCCGAGGCGCCGAGCGGGTGGCCGAGCGCGAGCGCCCCGCCCCACTGGTTCACCAGCGCCGGGTCGACGTCCCACGCCCGCAGGCACGCGAGGCTCTGCACGGCGAAGGCCTCGTTCAGCTCGACCGCACCGACGTCGGACCAGCGCAGGCCCGCCCGGGCCAGCGCCGCGTCCGCCGCGGCGACGGGGGCGTAGCCGAACTCGCGGGGGTCGCACGCGGCGACGCCGCGGCCGGCGATGCGGGCCAGCGGGTCGCGGCCGAGGCGCTGCGCCGCAGCCTCCGAGCCGACGAGCAGCGCGGACGCCCCGTCGGACAGGGGCGAGGCGTTGCCGGCCGTGATGGTCCCGTCGGGGCGGAACGCGGGCGTCAGCTGCGCCAGCCTCTCGGCGCTCGTCCCCGGGCGGATGCCCTCGTCGCGCGCGAGGTCCGTGCCCTCGACGGCGACGACGAGGTCGGCGTAGTGCCCCGCGTCCCACGCCGCGGCGGCCCGCTGGTGCGAGCCGACCGCGAACGCGTCCTGCTCGTCGCGGCCGATGCCGAAGCGCTCGCCGAGCTGCTCGTTGGCCTCGCCGAGCGACACGGTCCACTCCGCGGGCATGCGCGGGTTCACCAGGCGCCAGCCCAGCGTCGTGGAGACGGCGGCGACGTCGGTGGCGGGGAACGCCTTCGACGGCTTCGGCAGCACCCACGGGGCGCGGCTCATCGACTCCACGCCCCCGGCCACGACGACGTCGGCGTCGCCGGTCTCGACGGCCCGGGCCGCGAGGATCGCGGCGTCCATCCCGCTGCCGCACAGGCGGTTCACGGTGCTGCCGGGCACGGTGACGGGGTACCCCGCGAGCAGCGCGGCCATCCGGGCGACGTTGCGGTTCTCCTCGCCGGC
>NZ_VWPY01000077.1 GCF_011839805.1 Kineococcus rubinsiae
GAGCGCGGTGCGGGCCGCCGCGGTGGCCCTGGCCGCGGTGCTCGCGGCCGCCGCCTGCACGTCGGCCCCCGACGCGCCCGCCCCGACGAGCAGCGGCCCGACGACACCTCCGCCGACGACGGGCCCGACGACGACGGCGGCGATCGAGGCGCCCGCGGACGGACCGTCGTCGACGAGGCTCCCGGCCCCCTCGTCGCGCGGGCCGCGCGCGTCGTCCCTACAACCCTCGTCCCCGCAGCCGTCAGCCCGGCAGCCGTCGCGGCAGGCCCCGACCGCACCCCCGCCGGCGGCGCCCGCCGCGCGGCCCGTCGTGCGGCAGCCGACCACGTGCCAGGAGCTCGCCGAGGCGCGCTTCCTCGTCGCCGTGGCCGCCCGCCGGGAGGGCCCGCTGATCCGGGTCACGGGGTACCCCGCGAGCGCGGCGTGCGGCGGCCCGGACGGCGTCCGCTACGACGTGGGCACCGGGCTCGCCGCCGTCCGGCTGCTGCCCGACGCGTCGGTGACGCTGGTCGCCCTGTCGTCCGCGGAGGTCGACTTCCGCTCCCTCGCCCCGGCCGCGCTGCCCGCCCAGCTCGCGGGCGACCGGGTGCGGCGCACGTTCCTCGTCACGGGGCCGTGGACGGCGGCGCGGGGCCTGACGGAGCAGTTCCTCCTCTGACGGAGCAGTTCCTCCTCTGACGCCCGGCGCCGCCCGGGAGGTCAGCGCGCCTCGGCCAGCGCCTTCAGCACGCGCTCGTCGCTGACCGGGTGCGCCGTGGGCACCCCCGGGGCGAACTTCTGCAGCCGCAGCTCCTCCAGCGTCCAGCGGATCCGCGCCAGCTCGGGCGAGGGGTGCGCACCGGCCTTGCGCAGCCGGGACGCGTACGCGTCGCGGACCCGCGTGAACTCGGCCATCCGGACCCGGTCGCGCTGCGGGTTCTCGGGCATGGCGTCGACCCGGCGCCCGAGGCCCTGCAGGTAGCGCAGCAGGTCCGGCAGCCGCGCGCGCCCGGTCTCGGCGACGAACCCGGCGTGCACGAGCCCCGTGAACTGCTCGCGGGCGTCGGCGAGCGAGGGCAGCAGCACGAGGCTCTGGGTGCGCGACATGCGGCGCTCGACGTCGGCCGCCGCCCCGAGGACGCGCAGGGTGCGCTGCACGACCTCGGTGGTCACCGCCGCGAGGTCGGCGCCGACGGCCCGCCGGAGCTCCTCGAACGCGGCGGCCGTGCGCACGGGCCCGCCGTGCGCGTCCAGCAGGTCGCGCAGGGCCGCGTCGACGCAGTCGGCGAGCACGGCCGCCGCGCTGCCGTGCGGGGCCCGGGCGAGCAGCAGCTTGGCGTCGTTCGGCAGTCCCGCCTGCACCGCGCGCAGGGGCGAGGGCAGGGTGAGCTGCAGCAGGCGCAGGGTGCCCGCCCGCATCTCGGCGTCCTGGTCGGCGGTGGTCGCGAACGTCCGCAGGCCCACGGTGGCGCCCTCGTCCACGAGCGCGGGGTAGCTCGTCACCTCCGCGTCGCGGCGCACGCTGGTGTGCAGGGTCGGCACCTCCGGCGGCAGGACGGCGGGGTCGGCCGGGTCCGCCGCCGGCGACCAGGTCGTCGCCCCGCTGCGCTGCAGCTCGTCCGCGGCCTCGGTCAGGGTCTCGGCGACCGAGGTGACGAGGGAGTCGCGCAGGCGCGGGAAGTCCTTGCCCTGCGCGAGGACGCGGCCGTCGTCGCCGAGGACGCGGAACGTCGCGCGCAGGTGCGCGGGGACCTTCGTCCAGTCGACGTCCTCCTCGTAGATCTCGGTGCCGTCGCCCAGGCGCGGCAGCTCCCGCTCGAAGGCCACGAAGTAGTCCTCGCTGCGCGGGGCGACGCGGGACAGGAACTCTGCGGCTCGGTCGGGGGCCGGGACGAGGTTCTTGCGCAGCGCCTTCGGCAGCGACCGCAGCTGCGCGGTGACGAGGTCGTGGCGGAACCCCGGGACCTGCCAGAGCAGGTCGCGGTCGTCGAAGCGGTTCACGACCCCGACGGGCACCTCGACGGTCACGCCGTCCTCGGCCGAACCGGGCTCGAAGACGTAGGTGAGCTCGAGGTCGAGGTCGCCCTGGTGCCAGCGGCGCGGGAACTCCTCCTCGCTCACCGCGGCGTCGTCGGCGACGAGCATCGCGGGGTCGAACGTCAGGAGCTCGGGCTGCTCCTGGCGCACCTGCTTCCACCACTGGTCGAAGTGCCGGCCGGAGACGACCTCGCGCCCGACGCGCGCGTCGTAGAAGTCGAACAGCACCTGGTCGTCGACGACGATGTCGCGGCGGCGGGCGCGGTGCTCCAGCTCCTCGGCGTCGGCCAGGAGCTCGCGGTTGCGGTGGAAGAACGCGTGCCGCGTCTCGAAGTCGCCCTCCACGAGCGCGTGGCGCAGGAACAGCTCCCGCGAGAGCTCCGGGTCGATCGACCCGTAGGCGACGGTGCGGCCCGCGACGATCGGGACGCCGTACAGCGTGACGCGCTCGGTCGCGACGACGGCCGCGCGCTTGCGCGACCACCGGGGCTCGGAGTAGTTCCGCTTCACGACGTGCTCGGCCAGCGGCTCGATCCAGCGCGGGTCGATGGCGGCCGCGACGCGCGCCCACAGGCGCGAGGTCTCGACGAGCTCGGCGGCCACCACCCAGTCCGGGGAGCGCCGGCCCAGCGCGGAGCCGGGGAAGACGGCGAACCGGGCCCCGCGGGCGCCCAGGTACTCCTGCTGGCGGGGGCCGTCGGGACGCGTGCGGCGCTGCCCCTTGGCGGGTTCCTTCGGCAGCTCCTTGAGGCCGATGTTGCCGAGCAGCCCGGCGAGCAGCGAGCGGTGGATGCCGTCGCCGTCGTAGGTGGCCTGCGGCACGACCTCGCCCTCGGCGGGTTCGCCGAGCTCGGGCACCGTGACGTCCATCCGCAGGTCCCGCGTGATGCGGCGCAGCTGGCTGTAGGTGTCCTGCCACTCGCGGATGCGCAGGAAGTGCAGCATCTCGGCCTTGACGCGCCGGCGGTACGCCGAGGAGGACAGCTCGTCCTGCAGCCGGCGCAGGTAGGCCCACAGGTTGAGGTAGGTGAGGAAGTCGGACTGCTCGTGGCGGAAGCGGGCGTGCAGCTGCGCGGCGCGCTCGCGGTGCTCCAGCGGCCGCTCGCGCGGGTCCTGCACCGACAGGGCCGCGACCACGACGAGGACCTCGTGCAGGCAGGAGTTGCGGTGGCCCTCCAGGACCATCCGGCCCAGGCGCGGGTCGATCGGCAGCTTGGCCAGGTCCCGCCCGATGCGCGTCAGCCGAGGGACGCCCCGGTCGCCCGCGCGCGCGTCCTCGATCGCCCCGAGCTCGGCCAGCAGCTGCAGGCCGTCGGTGATGCTGCGCTGCTCGGGGGGTTCCACGAACGGGAACGCGGCGATGTCGCCCAGGCCCAGCGACGTCATCTGCAGGATGACCGAGGCCAGGTTGGTGCGCAGGATCTCCGGCTGGGTGAACTCGTCGCGGGACTCGAAGTCCTTGGCGGAGTAGAGCCGGATGCAGATGCCGTCGGCGACGCGGCCGCAGCGCCCGGCGCGCTGGTTGGCCGAGGCCTGCGAGATCCGCTCGATCGGCAGCCGCTGCACCTTGGTGCGCACGCTGTAGCGGGAGATGCGGGCCGTGCCGACGTCGACGACGTAGCGGATGCCCGGGACGGTCAGGGAGGTCTCGGCCACGTTGGTGGACAGCACGATCCGGCGGTGCCCGGTCGTGCGGAACACCCGGTGCTGCTCCTCCGCCGACAGCCGCGCGAACAGGGGCAGGACCTCGGTGCCGCGGAACTCCCGCTCCAGCAGCAGGGGCTGCAGCGCGTCGGCGGTGTCGCGGATCTCGCGCTCGCCGGGCAGGAACACGAGGATGTCGCCCGGTCCCTCGGCGGCCAGCTCGCGCACGGCGTCCAGGACGCCCTCGGTCTGGTCGCGGTCGTCGTCGGGCAGCCAGCCGTCGTCGGTCTCCCCCACGCCGTCGTCGGACTCGTCGTCCTCGTCGGCGGTCCCGTCCGCCTCCGCGGCGAGCAGCGGGCGGTAGCGGACCTCCACGGGGTAGGTGCGCCCGGACACCTCCAGCACCGGCGCGCCGCCGAAGTGGTCGGCGAAGCGCTGCGGGTCGATGGTCGCGGAGGTGATGACGAGCTTCAGCTCGGGGCGCCGCGGCAGCAGCTGCGCCAGGTAGCCGAGGAGGAAGTCGATGGTGAGGCTGCGCTCGTGCGCCTCGTCGATGATGAGGGTGTCGTACTGCAGCAGCTCGGGATCGCGCTGGATCTCGGCCAGCAGGATGCCGTCGGTCATGACCTTGACGAGGCTGTCCTCGCCGACGGTGTCGGTGAACCGGACCGCGTAGCCGACGGTGCCGCCGAGCTCGGTGCCGAGCTCCTCGGCGACGCGCTCGGCGACCGCGCGCGCCGCGATCCGCCGCGGCTGCGTGTGCCCGATGCGCCCGCGGATCCCGCGGCCGATCTCCAGGCACACCTTGGGCAGCTGGGTGGTCTTGCCCGAGCCGGTCTCGCCCGCGACGACGATGACCTGGTGCTCGCGCAGGGCCGCCGCGATCCGGTCCTTGTCCTGGCTGACGGGCAGTTCCGGCGGGTAGCGCAGCTCGGGGACGCTGGCCGCCCGGCGCTGCGCGCGGGCCTCGGCGGAGTCCACCTGCCGCTCGACGTCGTCCAGCGCCGTGCTCAGGGCGGCCTCGTCGCGCTGGCGCGCGAGGGCGGACAGGCGGCGGCGGAAGCGGTCCTCGTCGCGCAGGGACAGCGCCGGCAGCCGCTCGGCGAGGACGCCGGCGCGGGGGTCGTCGGGCAGGGCGCTCGGCGCCGGACCCCGCTGCCGGGGGCCGGAGGAGGCGGTGCGCTGGGGTGGGCGGCGGCGGCCGGGGGACCTCGACATGACGTCCCGAGTCTACGGGCGGGCCCCGCGCACGGCGCCCGCCCGGCTCAGGGCGCGGGCCAGACCAGGGTGCCGTTCGCGTACAGCGCAGGCACGACCGCGGTGTCGAGGACCCGGGTCAGGTCCGGGACGGCCTTGACCTGCCCCATGCGCAGGAGGAAGTCGCCCTCCGTCTGCATCGCCGCGGGGTCCATCTGCCCGAGCACCTGACCGGCGGGCAGGGTCGAGGTGACCAGCCCCTCCTCCGTGGTCCAGACGTCGACGTTGTGCGCGGTGTCGTAGCCGCTCCTGGCGGCGGAGGCGGCGAAGCCGACGCACTCCGCGGCCGCCGTCTCGCAGTGCTCGAAGGCGTGCAGCTGGGCGCGCAGGAAGTCCTGCACGGCCGTGGGGTGCTCGGCGAGGAAGGCGGGGTTGGCGATGGTCGCGGCGATCGAGCCGGGGACCCCGTAGTCCTCCGGGTTCCACAGCTTCACGTCCTCCCCCAGCGCCTTCAGCGTCAGCGGCTCGTTGGACTTGTAGCCCGTCAGGGACTCCACCTGCCCGCGCACCAGCACGGTCGGGTCGAACCCGACGACGACCTGCTTGATGCGGTCGACGTCCACGCCGTCGGCGCGCAGCATGGCGTCGATGGCGACCGGCAGCGCGCCCTTCTGCCCGAGCGTCGTCCCTTCCAGCTGCTTGAGGTCGGTGACGTCCGGCTTCGTCATGAGCGTCGCGATGGGCACGTGCCCGAAGAGCGCGACGGCCTTGACGTCGACGCCGTTGGCGACGTTGACGAGCACGTCGCTGCCGCCGCTCATCGAGCTCAGCTGCGCCGTGCCGGCGGCCACCAGCTGCGCGTTCTGGGCGGTCTCGCCCGTCCCCGGCTGGATCTCCACGTCCAGGCAGAGGGCGTCGAAGTACCCGAGGGCCTGCGCCGCGATCGGGTCGAGGATGCTCGCCGACGCCTGGTACTGGTACCCGGTGACGTAGGTGATCTTCCCCGCCGCCTCGTTCTCCGCGCACCGCTCGGGCGAGATCGCGGAGCCCTCGGCCGCCGTGGAGACCGACGGGGTCTCCTGCTCCCCACCGCCGCCGCCCCCGCAGCCGGCCAGCACGAGGGCCGCGACCGCGGCCGGGGCGAGGGTGCGCAGGACGGTCTTCAACGGGACTCCTCGGTGGGGCGGACGGCGGGAGCGGGAGGGCGGCGGGTCACGAGCGACGGGTCACGACGGGCGGGCCTGGGACTCGTGCCAGGACAGGACCCGGCGCTCCAGCGCGGTGACGAGCAGGAGCAGCACCGCCCCCATGAGCGCGAGGCAGGCGATGGCCGCGAAGACGCGGTCGAGCTGGGAGTTCGACGACGCGACGCTGATGACCGTGCCCAGGCCCTGGGTGGCCCCCGCGGCGGAGAACTCCGCGACGATCGCGCCCACGATGGACAGCGGGAACACGACCCGCAGCGCCGCGAAGACGTAGGGCAGCGCGCTGGGGATCCGCAGGCGCCACAACACGTCGGCGCGCGAGGCGTCCACCGTCCGGAACACCTGCAGCACGGGTGCGGCGACCGAGCGCAGGCCCGTCGCGGTGTTCATGAGGACGGGGAAGAACGTGATGAGGGCCGTGACGATCAGCTTGGGCAGCACGCCGAAGCCGAACGCGACCACGAGGGCCGGGGCGATCGCCACGACCGGGGTGACGTTCAGGACGACCACGAGCGGCATGACGGCGCGGCGCAGCAGCGACGACTCCGAGATGGCCACCGCGAGCGCGAAGGCGGCCAGCGACCCGGCCACGAGGCCGAGCAGCGCCTCCTGCAGCGTCGCAGCCGCGTTGCGCAGGTAGAACCCCGGCTGGGTGGAGAGCTGGTCCCCCACCGCGCCCAGCGCCGGCAGCACGTACGGGTTCGCGCGGGCCACGAGGGTCCACACGACGGCCGCCGCGGCCAGCGCGACGACGGTCGGCAGCCACCATCGGGGGTGCAGGGGGCGGGCGGCGGCCCGCAGGACGCGGCGCACCCGCCGGCCCGCCCGCGCGGTCCACGTGTCGGCTCCGCTCACACCAGGTCCCGCGGCAGGACGTCGGTCCACGCCTGCTCGAGCCGGGCGCGGACCTCGTGCTCGCAGGCGTGCATGGTGTCGGAGTCCAGGTGCCCGTGCCGGCGGGGCCGGTCCAGGCCGATCTCGACGACCGCGGCGATGCGCCCCGGGCGGGCGGCCATGACGACCACGGTGTCGGAGAGCAGGACGGCCTCGGTGACGGAGTGGGTCACGAAGAGCACGGTCGTGCGGGTCTCGTGCCACACGTCCAGCAGCTGCAGCTGCACGGCCTCGCGCGTGAACTCGTCCAGCGCCGAGAAGGGCTCGTCCATGAGCAGGACGTCGGGCTGCAGCGCGAACGCCCGGGCGATCGCGGTGCGCTGCTTCATGCCTCCGGACAGCTGCCCGGGGCGCTGGTCCAGCGCGTCGCCCAGCCCGAGGCGCGTCAGGAGCTGCACGGGGTCGCCTGCGAGCTCGCAGCCGGCGACGGCGGGACCGGCGGCCTCGCGGCGGCGGCGGCCGGCCCGGCGGTTCACCTTGTCCAGGACGCGGACGTTGTCGAGGACGCTGAGCCACGGCAGCAGCGCCGGCACCTGGGGCACGAAGCCGATCGACTTGGCCGCGGAGGCCTCGCGCGCCGTGGCGCCGAAGATCGACACGTCCCCGGTGTCCGGCTCCTCCAGGCCCGCGACGAGGCGCAGCAGCGTGGACTTCCCGCAGCCGCTCGGGCCGATGACGCTGACGAAGCGGCCGCGCGGCACGCTCAGGTCGACGTCGGCCAGGGCGGTCGTCGCGCGCTCGCCGGAGCCGTACGTCTTGCCGGCCCCGCGGACGAGGATGTGCGAGGCGTCGGGGACGGCCGGGCCGTCCTGGTCAGTCGTCGCCACTCCCGCTCCTCGTCACCGCGCGGGAGGCCCCGCGCCCGGGACCGCACCGCGCCCGGTCCCGCGTCGACCCTAACGTCAGCGCCGGAAGCGCGGGCATCCGCAGTCGCGCACCGAGCAGTCGGTGCCGCGCCGGTAGTGCTGGTGCGCCTCGCGGGGGTGACCGCAGGCGGAGCACACGCGTCCGAGCAGCCGCTCGACGAGACCCGCCACGTCCGACCTCCTCGACCGTCCACCGCCTCCGGGCCACCCCGGGAACGGCGAACGGGTGCCCGCCCCCGAGGACGAACACCCGCTCTGACCCGTGTGAACACGAGTCGGGCTGACAGGATTTGAACCTGCGACCCCTTGACCCCCAGTCAAGTGCGCTACCAAGCTGCGCTACAGCCCGCCGACCGTCCCGCCCCCGAAGGGGTGGTCGAGCCGTGGAAGACCCTACCTCACCGCTTGCGCTTCTCCCGCACGCGGACGCTGACCTCGATGGGCGAGCCCACGAAGCCGAACTGCTCGCGCAGGCGGCGCTCGATGAACCGGCGGTAGCCGGCCTCGAGGAAGCCGCTCGCGAAGATCACGAAGCGGGGCGGCCGGGTCGAGGCCTGGGTCCCGAAGAGGATGCGCGGCTGCTTGCCGCCGCGCACGGGGTGCGGGTGCTCCGCGACGACCTGGCCCAGGAAGCTGTTGAGCTTGCCCGTGGGCACGCGGGTGTCCCAGGAGTCCAGCGCCGTGTCCAGCGCGGGCACGAGCTTCTCGAGGTGGCGCCCGGTCTGCGCGGACACGTTGACGCGCAGCGCCCACGGGTACTGCACGAGCTCCTTCTCGATCTCGCGCTGCAGGTAGTGGCGGCGCTCCTCGTCGGTGAGGTCCCACTTGTTGTAGGCCAGCACCAGCGCGCGCCCGGACTCCACGACCGTGGTGACGATGCGGATGTCCTGCTCGGAGAGCTTCTCGCTGGCGTCGAGCAGCACGACGGCCACCTCGGCCTTCTCCAGCGCGGCCTGCGTGCGCAGCGAGGCGTAGAAGTCCGCGCCCTGCGTCAGGTGCACGCGGCGGCGGATGCCCGCGGTGTCCACGAAGCGCCAGGTCCGCCCGCCGAGCTCGATCAGCTCGTCGACCGGGTCGCGGGTCGTGCCCGCGGTGGGGTGCACGACGACGCGCTCGGAGCCGGCGAGCTTGTTGAGCATGCTCGACTTGCCCACGTTGGGGCGCCCGAGCAGCGCGACGCGGCGCGGGCCGCCGGCGGGCTCGATGCCGCCGCCCGTGGCCGAGACCGCGGGTAGCGTCGCGACGGCGGCGTCGAGGACGTCGCCCGTGCCGCGCCCGTGCAGCGCCGAGACGGGGTACGGCTCCCCGAAGCCGAGCGACCACAGCTCGCTCGCGTCGGCCTCCTGGCGGGGGCCGTCGACCTTGTTCGCGACGAGGACGACGGGCTTGCCCGCCTTGCGCAGCAGACGCACGATCTGCTCGTCGGTGCCCGTGGCCCCGACGGTGGCGTCGACGACGAACATCACGGCGTCGGCCAGGGCGATGGCCACCTCGGCCTGCTCCGCGACGCGCGCGGGCAGCCCCTCGACCTTCTTCTCCCAGCCGCCGGTGTCCACGAGGGTGAAGTCGCGCCCGGCCCAGTTGGCCGGGTACATGACGCGGTCGCGGGTGACGCCGGGGACGTCCTCCACGACGGCCTCGCGGCGGCCGATGATGCGGTTGACCAGCGTCGACTTGCCGACGTTGGGGCGCCCGACGACGGCGAGGACGGGCAGCGGGCCGGCCGGCTGCTCGTCGCCGTCGCCCGTGCCCTCGCCGGACAGGAGGGCGACGTCCTCCTCGGACAGCTCGTACTCGGTCAGGCCGACGCGCAGCGCGTTCTCGACGTTGACGTCGTCGGCGATCTCGACGGGTTCGCGCGCGGGGCCGTCGTAGGTGGTGTCGGGTGCGTCGGGGGAACTCATCGATTGCCTCCCGGCAGATCGTCGGACGCCATCTCACCGAGTCCCAGCTCGTCGGCGCCCAGGTGGTCGGGGAGTTCGATCCCCGTGCGCTGCAGCGACTGCAGCACGTGTGCGGACAACTTCTCCCGGACCTGCTCGACGCCGGCGGCGAGCGCCACGCGGCCGGGCACGCCGGGTTCCTTCACGACGGTGAACGGTTCGCCGAAGCAGAAGTGCAGGCGGCGGCGCAGGGGCGGCAGGCGCCGCTCGCGCTCACCGGGGCGGTGCGCGCCGACGCAGGCGACGGGCACGACGGGAGCGCCGGACTGCAGGGCGATCCACGCGACGCCGGAGCGCACCGAGGCCGCGTCGCCCTTGCCGCGGGTGCCCTCGGGGAACACGCCCGCGGCGCCGCCGTCGGCGAGGACGCCCAGCACGCCGAGCAGCGCGTCGCGGTCGCCGTGGCTGCGGTCGATGGGGATCTGCCCGGCGCGCAGCAGGGCCGCGCCCACGACGCCGCCGAACATCTCCTTCTTGACGAGGAAGTGCACGTCGCGCGGGGCGACCGCGTACAGCAGCGGGCCGTCGATGATCGAGGCGTGGTTGGCCGCGAAGAGCACGGGGCCCGTGGTGGGGACGTTCTCGGCGCCGTGGACCTCCGAGGACCAGACGCCGCGCGCCAAGGCGGTGCCGATCCACTTGGTCCAGGCCTGGGGTTCGCGGACGGTGGCGCTCACGACGCCTGCCCCGTCTCCTGCCGCACGACGGCCAGCAGGGCCTCGACGGTGCCGTCGAAGTCGAGGTGGGTGGAGTCCAGGGTGACGACGCCGTCGGCGGCGGTGCGGAAGGACGTGGTCCGGCTGTCCACCGCGTCGCGCTCGACGATCGCGCTCCGGGTGGCGGCCAGGGCGGCGGCGTCCGCGGCCCCGAGGTCCTGGTGGGCGCGGCGGGCCAGCCGGACGGCCTCGTCGGCGGTCAGCAGGACGCGCACGTCCGCGTCGGGCGCGACGACGGTCGTGATGTCGCGGCCCTCGGCCACGACGCCGGGCTCGCGACCGGGAGCCGGTGCGGCGCAGGCGGCCTCGATGAGCGTGCGCTGGCGCACCAGGAGGTCCGCGCGGACGGCGGGGACCGACGCGACCGCGCTCACGGCGCCCGTCACGTCGGAGGAGCGGATGGCCTCGGTGACGTCGGTCTCGCTGCCGTCGGCCCCGACCAGCGCGATCGTCGGGGCGTCGGGGTCGGTGCCGACGGCGAGCGGCACGCCGCGCACGTGCGCGGCGACGGCGGCCGGGTCGGCCAGGTCGACGCCCGCGCGGTGCGCGGACAGGGTCACGGCCCGGTACATGGCGCCCGTGTCGAGGAAGGCGACGCCGAGCGCGCGGGCCGTGGCCCGGCTGACGCTGGACTTGCCCGAACCGGAGGGACCGTCCACGGCGACGACCACCCCGGGGCGCGGGGACCTGCTCACGAACACCTCCGACGACGCGAGCCGGACACCCGCGGACGGCGCCGCTGCGGACTGCGCCTCTCCGGACGTGGCGGAACCGTGGTGTTCGGCGGGGGTGGGCACCCCACGAGGTTAGTCGACTCCGCCCGCACCGCAGACCGTCACTCAGCGCAGCGCGTGCTCACCGGGGCCCTCGGGGCCCGGTCGACGGCGGACCGGCGGGTCAGCGGGGGACGGTCCAGCCCCGCTCGCGCAGGGCCTCCTCCAGGGGCGCCGCCGCGGCGGGCAGGACGTCGATCTCCGCCAGCGCGACCGGCTGGCCCTCGGAGTGCTCCAGGCGCAGGTCCTCGAGGTTGGCGCCGGCGGCCCCGATGTCGGCCAGCAGCCGCGCGAGCTCCCCGACGCGGTCGGGCACGACGACCACGACGGTCGCGTAGGCCGTGGGGGCGCTGCCGTGCTTGCCGGGGATCCGCTCGCGGCCCGCGCCGCCGTCGGCGATGACCCGCACCAGCGCCCCGCGGGCGCCCACGGCGGCCGGGTCGCGCTCCAGCGCGCGCAGGGCCGCGATGACGCTGTCGAGGTCGGCGCGCAGGTCCTCCAGCACGTCGGCGACGGGGGCGGCGTTGCCCGCGAGGATCTGCGCCCACAGCGCGGGGTCGCTGGCGGCGATGCGGGTGACGTCGCGCAGGCCCTGGCCGGCGAGACCGACGGCGCCCTCGGGCGCCTCGCGCAGGCGGGCCGCGACGAGGCTCGCGGCGACCTGCGGGGCGTGCGAGACCAGCGCGACGGCCTCGTCGTGCTCGGCGGCGGGCATGTCGACGAGCGCGGCCCCGCAGTCCAGCGCGAGGGCCCGCACGGCTGCGACGGCGGCGGGGGCGGACTCCTCCCCCGCGGCCACGACCCACGGCCGGCCGGCGAACAGGTCGGCCTGCGCGGCGACGGGTCCGGAGCGCTCGCGTCCCGCCATGGGGTGCGAGCCGACGTAGCGGGTGAGGTCGGTCCCGCGCTCGCGCAGCGTCTGCAGCGGCCCGCCCTTGACGCTGGCGACGTCGGTGACCACGGCCCGGGGCCAGCGCGCGAGCTCGGCGGCGACGACGTCGGCCACGACGTCCGGCGGGGCGGCCACGAGCACCACGGCGGGGTCGTCGCCCTCGCGCGGGAAGCGGCCCGCGCCCATGTCGCGCGCGATGGCCATGGCCGTGGGCGAGACGTCCTGCAGCACGACGTCGACGCCGCGCAGCGTCAGCGCCAGCGCGGCCGAGGTGCCCAGCAGGCCGGTGCCGACGACGCGGACCGTGCCGAGGGTGCGGGCGGGCGCCGCCGGGTCGAGCGTCACGGGCGCGGCGGGACGGGCGCCACCCGTCGGCCGGTCCCCGCGCAGGTGGTGGCCGGACGGGTGGTGGCCGGAGCAGTCGTCACTGGGCGATGTCGCGGCGCAGCGCCTGGGCGCCGCGCAGGTACACGTGGCGCACCTGCGCCCGCCTCAGCGGCGTCTCGACGTGCGCCATGAGCCGCACGACGCGGGGCATCGAGCCGTCGATCTCCAGCTCCCGCGCGCACATCAGCGGGACGTCGCCCATGCCGAGCTCGCGCGCCGCGACGGCCGGGAACTCCGACACCAGGTCGTGGGTGGAGGTGAAGATCACGCTGATGAAGTCGTCGAGGCTGAGCTCGTTGACCCGGATGACCTCCGAGACGAGCTCCCTCGTCGCGTCGAGCACCTGTTCGCGCTCGTCCGCCTCCACCTGCACCGCACCGCGGATCGCCCTCACCGACACGGGAGCCACCGTAGTGGGGCCGCTCACAGGCCGGCGACCGCCATCAGCTGCTGGACCTCGCCCTTGGTGAGGCGGCGGTTCTTCCCGGGCTTGAGGTCGCCCAGGACGATCGGGCCCATCTGGGTGCGCACGAGCTTCAGGACGGGGTAGCCCTCGGCCTCCAGCAGGCGCCGCACGACGTGCTTGCGGCCCTCGTGCAGGACGACCTCGACCAGCGCGTAGCCGGGCTTGGAGTCGACCAGCTTGAAGCTGTCGACCGCCACGGGGCCGTCCTCGAGCTCGATGCCGGCGCGCAGCGTCTTGCCCAGGTCGCGCTTGACCGGCCCGCGCACCTCGGCGAGGTAGGTCTTCTTCACGCCGAAGGACGGGTGCTGCAGGCGGTGCGTGAGCGCGCCGTCGTTGGTCAGCAGGATCAGGCCCTCGGTCTCGAGGTCCAGGCGCCCGACGTGGAAGAGCCGCTCCTCGCGGGGGCCCACCATGTCGGCCAGGTTCATCCGGCCCTGCTCGTCGTACATCGTCGACACCACGCCCTTGGGCTTGTTGACCGCGATGTAGACGAGCTCGTCGTCGAGGGAGAAGCGCAGGCCGTCGACGTGCACGACCTGCCGGGTCGGGTCGATGCGCACGCCGAGCTCCGTGACGACCTCGCCGTCCACCGTGACGCGGCCCGCGGCGATCATGTCCTCGCACGCGCGGCGCGAGCCGGCGCCGGCCTGGGCCAGCACCTTCTGCAGGCGCACGCCCTCGGGGTCGTGGACGTCGACGCCGGGACGGGCCTTGGCGGGGGCCGGGCCGCGGCGCGGGGGCGCCGGCGCGGGCTTGACGTCGTCGGTCATCCGGGTCGCGGAACCGCGGCGACCGGACGAGGCGTGCCGGCCGGGCACCGACCCCTTGCCGCCGGGCGCGGCGCCCTTGCCGCGGGACTGGCTCGGCCGCTGGGGGCGGCCGCCGGCGGCGGGCCGGCCCGCTCCGGCACCGCTGCGGCGCTGGCCGCCTCCGCGGGGCGCAGTCGGGGTCATGGGTTCCTCCTGAGGTACTGCCTACTGCTGTTCCGGCTCGTCGTCCGGCTGGTCCGTGCTGTCGTGGACGGGCGCGCCCTGCCGGTCGTCCCGCTGCTGCTCGTCGATCCGCAGCTGGTCGTCCCGCTGCCCGTCGGGCCGCCCACCGGCAGGCGGCTGGTCGACCACCCCGGCCACCTCGGTGGCCTCCTGCACGAGCGGCGGTGCCGCGTCGGCGGGCGCGCTGTCCCCCCTATCATCCCCCACCGCGGGGACTGCGGCGACCGCCTCACCCGGGGCCGCGGCGAGCACCTCGCGCGGCTCCAGGTCCTCCAGCGACAGCTCGTCGGGCAGGAAGGGGGCCAGCGGGGGCAGGTCGTCGAGGCTCGCGAGGCCCATCCGGTGCAGGAACTCCTCGGTCGTGCGGTACAGCGTCGCGCCGGAGGTGGCCTCGACCCCGGCCTCGGTGACGAGACCGCGGGTCAGCAGCGTGCGCATGACGCCGTCCACACCGACCCCGCGCACGGCCGAGACGCGGGCCCGGCTCACGGGCTGGCGGTAGGCGACGATCGACAGGGTCTCCAGCGCCGCCTGCGTGAGCTTCGCGGTCTGCCCGTCGAGCAGGAAGGCCTCGACGACCTCGGCGTGCTCGGCGCGCGAGTACATCCGCCAGCCGCCGGAGACCTCGCGCAGCTCGAAGCCGCGGCCCTGCTCGGCGTACTCCCCGGCCAGCTCGCGCAGCAGGAGGTCGACCTCGTCGGGCGCCTCGCCCGTCGCCCGCGCCAGGGCGGGGACCGCGACGGGCTCGTCGGCGACCATGAGGACGGCCTCGACGGCGGCCCGCACGCGGCGGCCGCCGTCGTCCCCGTCCCCGTCGTACCCGTCCCCGTCGTCGCCGTCCCGGTCGTCCCCGGAGTCGGGGTCGTCCACGACGACCTCCAGCACGTCGACCTCCAGCACCTCCAGCTCCAGCCGGTCCTCCTGCGACAGCTCTCCCGACACGTCGGTGCTCACGCGGTCCTCCCCGGCGCGGCGTCCGCGCCCTCGAACTCGTCCACGGCGGCCAGCACCTGCCCGGCCACCTCGTCCTCGGTGGCGCCCGGGTCCTGGACCGGGTCCCAGCGCACGGTCAGCGTCGACAGCGCCTCGGGCTGCTCGAGGCGCACGCGGCGCTCGCGGAACAGCTCCAGCACCGCGAGGAAGCGCGCGACGACGACGAGCGTCCCCTCCTCGCCGTCGCCCGCGTCGGCCACGAGCTCCTCGAACGTGGCGCTGCCGCTGCGGCGCAACCGGTCCACGACCAGGGCGGCCTGCTCGCGCACGCTGACGGTGCTGGCGTGCAGGTGGTCCAGCCCGACGAGCGGGACGGGCTTCGGCGTCAGCGCCCGGCCCGCGAGCGCCGCGAGCTGCTCGGGGCCCACGCGCAGCACGAGCTCCGGCAGCAGCCGCTCGAAGTGGGGTTCCAGCGCGACGGCCCGGGGCACGCGGCGCGCGGACTCCTCGAAGCGGTCGGCGAGCACGGCGGCGACCTGGCGGTAGGCCCGGTACTGCAGGAGGCGGGCGAAGAGCAGGTCGCGCGCCTCGAGCAGCGCGAGGTCCTCGGAGTCCTCGACGTCGGCGGCCGGCAGCAGGCGCGCGCACTTCAGGTCCAGCAGGGTCGCGGCGACGAGGAGGAACTCGCTGGCCTCGTCGAGGTCCCAGTCCTCGTCGGCGGCGGAGGCGGCGCGGATGTGGGCGATGAACTCGTCGGTGACGCTGGCGAGCGCGACCTCGGTGATGTCGAGCTGGTGCTTGGTGATGAGGCCCAGCAGCAGGTCGAAGGGCCCGGAGAAGTTGTCCAGGTGCACCTCGAACCCGCTGCGCGCCGGCTCGTGGGGTCCGCGGGCGGCCGGGACGCGGCGGGCGCCGGTCGGCGTCGTGGCGGGAGCCGCGGCCCCGGACGTCGCGACGGCGGACGTCGGCACGAGGGCAGGAGCGGGCACCCCGCCACGGTAGCGAGGCCGGGCGCCACCCGTTCGCAGCACGCGCGGGGCGCCCGCGGCGGGCGTCCGGGTGGTGCGGCGCCGATCCGGGGCGCCTCGCGCGCGGGCCGACCTAGCGTGGAGGGCTGCCACCCCTGCACCACCCTCCCCACCACCCTGTCGCCCCACCCGCCACCCCGAGACGTCCGGAGGAGCACCCCGTGCGTCTGCTGCTGACCGCCGTGGCCGCCGCCGCACCCCCGGCCGCCCCCGTCGTGCGGGACCTGGTGCTCGACCTGCCCGAGGACGCGACCGTGGCCGAGCTGGCGGGGGCGCTGGGGGGCGCCGCACCGCTGTTCCTGGGCGCGGACGCCCTGGACCCGGCGCAGCTGGTGCGCGAGAGCGCGGTCCGCTCCGGCGGCGTCCTGGGCACCGGGGCCGCCGTGCCCGCGGTGCTCGCGGCCCCCGAGGGCGTGGTCGACGTCCACGTGACGTCGGGTCCCGACGCGGGGCGCGTGCACCGCCTCGCCCCGGGCACGGCCACGGTCGGCTCCGCGCGCGGCGCCACGGTCGTCGTCGACGACCCGGACCTCGCCGCGGTCGCGGTCCACCTGCACGTGGGTCCCGACGGCGAGGTGGTCGTCGAGCCCGTCGGGCCGCCCCCGCCGGCCCGGCCCGCGCCCGCGCGGCGGCGGCCGCTACCCGGTCCGCTGGTGCTGCCCGGTCCCCCCGCGCC
>NZ_VWPY01000078.1 GCF_011839805.1 Kineococcus rubinsiae
GGGCGCGGCCGCGCGCGCCGACCGCCGCGCGGTGACCGCGGCCGACGCGGCCGCCCGGACCGCGGACGACACCTCCCGCGCCGCCGACGCCGCGGCCCTCGCCTCCCTCGGCGCGCTGCGCGACGCCGCGGAGCAGGCGGGCAGGCTCACCGACGCCCTGACCGCGGCGCAGGTGGACCTGGACGCCCTCGACACCCGCGCGGCCCGGCTGCGGGCCGCCGAGGACGCCGCCCGCGCCCTTGAGCAGGCCCGGGCGGCCGCCGCGGCCCTGGCCGCCACGGCCGCCGCCGCGGCGCAGCGGGTCCCCGCGCGGGGCGTGCCGGTCGACTACGCGGGCCTGTACGCCTCGGGCGCCGCGACCTGCCCGGGGATGCGCCCCTCGCTGCTCACCGCCGTCGGGCAGGTCGAGAGCGGCCACGGCCGCGACGTCGGACCGTCCTCCGCCGGGGCGCTCGGGCCCATGCAGTTCATGCCGGCCACCTTCGCCGCCTACGCCGTCGACGGGGACGGCGACGGCGACACCGACGTCCTCGACCCGGCCGACGCCGTGGCCACCGCGGCCGCGTACCTGTGCGCCGGCGGGGGTGGCCGCGGGCGCGCCGGGGAGGCCGCCGCGCTGTGGAGCTACAACCACGCCGACTGGTACGTCGCGATGGTGCAGCGCCTGGCCGACGAGCTCGACGCGGCCCCGCCGCCCGGCTGAGGCCGGCGCCCAGCTCAGCGAGGAGGCGGGCTCAGGACGGCGTCGGGTCCAGCCGGGCGATCGCCGTCCCGTCCAGCGTGCGCACCTCGACCGAGGCGATCTCCGTGCGCGGCAGCGCCGTCGCGCCCGTCACCTGCGCGTCGTGGCCCGGCACGGCCGTCCACGTCCCGATCTGCTCCACGGACCCGGCGCGGTCGGTCACGACGAGCGCGTAGTCGTAGGGCGGGCTCGTCGTGGCGGGCGCGTAGGCGCAGGTGATGTCCACCTGGGTGCCCCAGTCCACGCCGGTCAGGCGCGCGGTGATGGTCAGGGGCGTGGGCAGCAGCGGGCGCAGCACGCTCAGCGGACCCGGGGACGGGGTCGTGGGCGTCGGGGTCGGGGACGCGGGCGAGGACGGGCTGGGCAGCGCCTGGCCGGGGCCGTCCGGGCGCCCGGACCCGACCACGCCGGAGGTCACGACGACGGCCGCGACGACCGACGCCGCGACGAGACCCGCAGCGGCGCCCCCGGCCCAGCGGCGCCGACGGCGCTGGGCCCGCACGGAGCGCAGGAGCGCCGGCAGCAGCGTGTCGGGCACGGGGCCGGCGTCACCGGACGGCAGCGCACCCCCGGCCGGCCCGCCGCCCGGTCCGCCCGTGGCGAACCCGTCGACGGCCTCCAGCGGCACGCGGGACAGCAGCCCGGGCAGGGCGGCCAGGTCCTGGACCGCCTCCCGGCAGGCCGGGCACTCCGGGAGGTGGCGGGCGAAGGCGTCAGCGTCGGCCGGGGACAGGGCCCCGAGGACGTAGGGACCGGCCCACGTGGCGTAGGTGTCGTCGGGCGGGTCGAGGGCCGGGGTGGGGTCCTGGCGCATCAGCGGGTCACCCCCATCTCCTGCAGCGCGAGGCGCAGGTTCATCAGCGCGTAGTGGGTGCGGGACTTCACGGTGCCCTCGGGGACGCCCAGGACCCGGGCGGCCTCGGCCACCGACCGGCCGAGGAAGTAGCACTCCCGCAGGACCGCCCGGTGCTCGGGCGACAGCCGGGCGAGGGCCTGCGCGACCACCCAGGACTGCAGGGCGGCCTCGGACTCGTCGGCGACGACCCGGTCGGGGACCTGGTCGGTGACGGCCTCGCGGCGGTGGCGGGCCGAGCGCCAGTCGTCGATGACGAGCCGCTTGGCGACCGTGAACAGCCAGCCGCGCGTGGACCCGCGGCCCGGTTCGAGGGCCTGCGGGTGCCGCCACGCGCGTAGCAGCGTCTCCTGCACGATGTCGTGCGCGCTCGCGCGGTCACCGGTGAGCGAGACGACGTAGCCCCACAGGGCCCCGGCGTGCTCGTCGTGCAGGGCGCGCACGAGCGCCTCGTCCGCCTCCACCCGCCACCCCCGCCCTCTCCCCTGCCCGGCCGCCGCTGCACCCACGACCGTGCTGGTGCGGGTCCTCCGACCTCACCACGGGACAGCCGCCCCGCGGGTTCGATCCGCGTCCCGGGGGCCGGCGGGCCCGCTCTAGCGTGCGGGGCATGGGGATGGCGACGGGGACCGAGCCGGTGCCGGCCGCGGTGCGGCGGCTGACGGGACGCTGCCGGGCGGTGCCGGTGTGGACCAACGACCACGGCGGGGTGACCTTCCGCCTCGAGCCCCCGGCGGAGTCGGACCCTCAGGTGGAGGTCGAGGCGGTTCCCGGGCCGGTTGACCCTCAGGTCGAGGCAGAGACCAGGCTCCGCTTCGCCAAGTGGCAGCCCCGCTCCTCCCCCGTCGACCTGCACGGGGAGGCGGCGCGGATGCGGTGGGCGGCGCAGTACGCCGTCGTCCCCGAGGTGCTCGAGGTCGGGGACGACGCCGAGGGCCGCTGGCTGCTCACCCTCGGCCTGGACGGGGAGACGGCGGTCAGCGACCGCTGGCGGGCCGCACCGGCGCTCGCCGTGCCCGCGCTGGGCCGGGCGCTGCGGCACCTGCACGACGCGCTGCCCGTGGACGGGTGCCCGTTCGACTGGGGCACCGGCCACCGGCTCGCGCGCACGGTCGGCGACGCCCGGGCCCTGCGGGAGCCTCCGCCCGTGGACCGGCTCGTGGTCTGCCACGGCGACGCCTGCTCGCCCAACACGCTGCTGCGCGAGGACGCGAGCCTCGCGGGGCACGTCGACCTCGCGACGCTCGGCGTCGCCGACCGTTGGGCCGACCTGGCCGTCGCGACGATGGCCACGACCTGGAACTACGGGCCGGGGTGGGAGGCGCCGCTGCTGGCCGCCTACGGCGTCGAGCCCGACCCGGTGCGCACGGCGTACTACCGCGCCCTCTGGCACGCCGGACCCTGACGCGCTCCCGGGCGCGACACCGGGGCGCTCAGACGGTCCACTCAGACGGTCCACTCAGACGGGGCGCTCAGACGGCGCGGGCGCTGAACCGGCCGTCGCGCGCGGTGACGTCCAGGCGCAGCCCGAACGTCGTCGACAGCTGTGCCGAGGTGAGGACCTCCTCGACCGGCCCGGCCGCGACGACGCGGCCCGCGCGCAGCAGGAGCGCGTGGGTGGTGCCGACGGGGATCTCCTCGACGTGGTGGGTGACCAGCACGGTCGCGGGCGCCGCGGGGTCGGCCGCGAGCGTCGTCAGCCGGCGCAGGAGGTCCTCGCGGCCGCCGAGGTCGAGGCCACCGGCCGGCTCGTCCAGCAGCAGCAGCTCGGGGTCGGTCATGAGGGCGCGGGCGATCTGGGTGCGCTTGCGCTCGCCGTCGCTGAGGGTGCCGAAGGTGCGCTCGGCGAGGTGGCCGACGCCGAGGAGCTCCAGGAGCTCGGTGGCGCGGTCGAGGTCGTCGCGGTCGTAGCTCTCCTGCCAGCGGCCGGTGACGCCGTAGGCGGCGGTGACGACGACGTCGCGCACGCGCTCCTGGCCGGGCACGGCCCGGGACAGGGCGGTGCTGGCCAGGCCGATGCGGGGGCGCAGCTCGAAGACGTCGACCTTGCCGAGGACCTCGCCGAGGATGCCGACGGTGCCGCTGGTGGGGAAGAGCCGGCCCGCGGCGACGGAGAGCAGCGTGGACTTGCCGGCGCCGTTCGGCCCGAGGACCACCCAGCGCTCGCCGTCGTCGACCGCGAGGTCGACGGAGTCCAGCAGGAGGCTCTGCCCGCGTCGCACGGTCACCGCGGACAGGTCCAGCACGTCGCTCATGGGGCCCGACCCTAGCCAGGGGCCCGGGCCGCGGCAGGCGGGGGCGGGCGGGCGGGTGCGGCAGCAGGGCTGCGGCAGTGGGCGTCACCGCCGCCGGGGGCAGCACCGGGCGGGTCGTAGGCTGCCGTGGTGCTCGACCTGCCTCGATCCGCGCGGCTGGCTGCCTGGGGCAGCAGCGCGCTCGCTGGGACCGTGCCCGTGAAGGACGCCGTCCGGGCCGTCGTCCGCGACGACGAACCGCACGCCGTGCGCTGGGACGGGGACGCACCCGCGCTGCCGCGGCTGCCCGCGGCGCGCGCCGACGACCTCCTGACCCTGCTGACGTCCCTGAGCGAGGCCGGCGGCGCGCAGCTGCTCCTGGCGCTGCCCGTGCCCGGTGACCCGCGGGGCCTGCCGGGCCCGGCGGCGGTGAACACCGTGGCGCTGGAGGCCGGGGAGTGCGTCGTCGTCGAGGCGGCCGGGGCGCTGGAGCGGTGGGCGCTGGTCCCCGAGGTCGTCGAGTTCGGCTCGGTCCTGGAACCGGGCGCCATGGTGACGTGGTCGCTGCTGGGGGCCGCGCCGCGCCGCGCGCCGGAGAGCTCGAGCGTCGCGGAGTCCGAGCGGGAGCTGCGCACGGCGCTCGTGACGGCGACGCAGGCGCTGGCCGACCTCGACGTGGCCCGCTGGCGCGAGGACGCGGCCGACCGGATCGCCGCGGTGCGCGACGGCGGACTGGTGCGCGACGCGGTGCCGCCGGCGGTGTCCCCGCGGGCCGCGCGGGTGCTGCAGACCGCGGCGCGGGTGCTGGCCATCGTCGACCTGGCCGTCGAGGACGACGGGGCGGCCATCACGAGCTTCGAGGCGTCCTCGCGCGCGCAGGCGCTGCGGGAGGTCGCCGGCGTGGCCCGCCGGGCCGTCATCGCGGCCGTCAACGCCCACACCGAACCCGCCCGCCCCTGACCCCGCGGTGACCGTGCAGGAGCACCGGCACCATCGGGGCGGGACCGGTCAGCCCGCGGCGAAGGTGCGGCGGTAGGCGGTCGGGCTGAGCCCGACGACGCCCGCGAGGTGGTGGCGCAGGGCGGCCGCACCGCCGAGCCCGCAGGCCGACGCGACGGCCTCGACGCTCAGCGTCGTCGTCTCCAGCAGGTGCCGGGCGCGCTCGACGCGCTGGTGCACGAGCCACTCCCCCGGCGACGAGCCCGTCTCGGCGCGGAAGCGGCGGGTGAAGGTCCGCACGCTCGTGGCGGCGTGCGCGGCGAGGTCCGCGAGCGCCAGGGGCTCGGCCAGGTGCTCCAGCGCCCAGGCGCGGGTGGGGCCCGTGCCCAGGCCGGAGGCGGGCGGCAGGGGGCGTTCGATGAACTGGGCCTGCCCGCCCGGGCGGACGGGGGCGACGACGCAGTAGCGGGCGGTGCGGTTGGCGACCTCGCTGCCGTGGTCGGAGCGGACGACGTGCAGGCAGAGGTCGACGCCCGCGGCGAGGCCCGCGGAGGTGAGGACGTCGCCGTCGTCGACGAAGAGCAGGTCCTCGTCGAGCTCGACGTCGGGGTGCAGGCGGCGGAAGTCGGCGGCCTTGTCCCAGTGGGTGGTGGCGGGCCGCCCGGACAGGAGCCCGGCGGCGGCGAGCACGAACGCGCCGGTGCAGATGGACATGACGCGGGTGCCGGGGCGCAGGAGCGCGAAGGCGGCCGCGAGCTCGGGGTCGAGGGTGCCGTGGCGGCGGGGGCCGGGGACCGTCGTGCCGGGCACGACGAGGGTGTCGGCGGTGGCGAGGGCGGACTCGTCGGCCTGCGGCAGGATCGAGTACCCGCTGAGGGTGCGCACGGGGCGACCGCCGAGGCCGCAGACGACGACGTCGTACAGCGGGGTGCCGTCCGCGTCCTCGGCGGCGCCGAAGACCTGGGGCGGGATGGTCGCGTCGAAGCCGACGACGGGTTCGAGCGCGAGGACGACGATCCGGTGCACGGGTGGACGCTAGCCCGGGCGCGGCCCCGGTGTGGCCGGATCTCGACGGAACATGTCCGTCCGGCCACTCACGGCGGGCCACCGGAGCCGTCACGATGTCCGGGTGAGAACCCGTCCGCACCCCGCCTGGGGCGTCGCCGCCGTCACCTTCGCCACCCTGCTCGCCGCCGGCGCGTTCCGCTCCGTCCCCGGCACGCTCATGGAGCCCATCTCCGCGGAGTTCGGCTGGTCCATCGCGAGCATCTCCACGGCCGTGTCGGTCAACCTCGTCCTGTACGGCCTCATCGCGCCCTTCGCGGCGGCCCTCATGGGCCGCTTCGGCGTGCAGCGCGTCGTCAGCGTCGCCCTGCTGCTGGTCGCCGCCGGGGGCGCCGGCTCGGCGTTCGTCGACGCCCGCTGGCAGCTCGTCGCCACGTGGGGCGTCCTGGTCGGCGTCGGGACGGGGTCGATGGCCATGTCGCTGGCCGCGACCGTGGTCGGCCGCTGGTTCGCCGCGCGCCGCGGGCTCGTGACGGGGCTGCTCGCCGCGGCCGCCTCCGCCGGGCAGCTGGTGTTCCTGCCGCTGGTGGCCCACCTCGCCGAGACCTCCGGCTGGCGGCTGCCGTCGCTGGTCATCGCGGCCGTGGCGCTCGCCGTCGTGCCGTTCGTGCTGCTGTTCCTGCACGAGCGGCCCGCCGACCGGGGGGTCCTCGCCTACGGGGCCGGCGGCGACGAGCCGGTGCCGCCGAGCGCCCGGCTGACGGCGTTCTCCGCGCTGCGCCTGGCCGTGCGCCGCCGCGCGTTCTGGTTCCTCGCGGGTGGGTTCGCCATCTGCGGCGCCTCGACGAACGGCCTGATCGGCACGCACTTCGTCTCCGCGGCCCACGACCACGGAATGCCCGCGACCACGGCCGCGTCGCTGCTCGCGCTGGTCGGGCTCTTCGACGTCGCGGGCACGATCGCCTCGGGCTGGCTCACCGACCGGGTCGACGCCCGCTACCTGCTGCTGGGCTACTACCTGCTGCGCGGGGTCTCGCTGCTGCTGCTGCCCAGCGTGCTGTCGCCCGGTGTCGAGCCCGCCACGTGGGTGTTCGTGGTGTTCTACGGCCTGGACTGGATCGCCACCGTCCCCCCGACGATCGCCCTGTGCCGCCAGCACTTCGGTGACGCCGGGGCCGTCGTGTTCGGCTGGGTGTTCGCCTCCCACCAGGTCGGCGCCGCGATCGCGGCGTTCGCGGCCGGGGCCGTGCGCGACGCCACGGGCGACTACGCGGGCGCCTTCTACGGCGCGGGTGCGCTGTGCCTGGCCGCCGCCGCGTTCTCCCTGCTGGTCGGACGCCAGGCCGGCGGGACCCCCACCGGCCCGGGTGTCCCGGCCGGCCCGGGGGCGCCCGCCGTCGCCCCCGAGGTCGACGGCGTCAGCGCGCCGGCCGCGACGCCAGGGCCCGGTTCCCCGCGGGCCGCCGGGGACCCGGCAGGAGCACCGCGCTGAGGACGCCGGGCACTAGCGCCCCCGTCCACGCCGTGGGCCCCCCGCGGCAGGGCGGACTCCTGGACGGCGAGAACCACGTCGTCGGGGTGGCGCCGGAGCCGGTGAGACCGGGCCCCTCGCGCGTCAGCCCAGGACGCCCCGGTAGACCTCCAGGGTCCGCTCGGCGATCGCGGTCCACGCGAAGTGCTCCACGGCGCGGGTGCGCCCGGCGGCGCCGCGGGCGCGAGCGCGGTCGGGGTCCGAGGTCGCCTCCGCCAGGGTCCCGGCCAGGTCGGCGACGAAGCGCTCCGGGTCCACGGGGGCCCCGGTGCCGTCGGTGACCTGCTCGATGGGCACGAGCCAGCCCGTGACGCCGTCGTCGACGACCTCGGGGATCCCGCCCGTGGCCGTGCCGACGACCGCTGCGCCGCAGGCCATCGCCTCGAGGTTGACGATGCCGAGCGGTTCGTAGACCGACGGGCACACGAACACCGTGGCCTGGGAGAGGTGCTCGAGCAGCTCCGCGCGCGAGAGGTGGCGCTCGAGCCAGACGACGCCGGAGCGGCGCTGCTGCAGCTCCGCGACGAGGCCCGCGACCTCCGCGGCGATCTCGGGGGTGTCCGGCGCGCCCGCGCACAGCACGAGCTGGACCTCCGGCGGCAGCAGGGCCGCGGCGCGCAGCAGGTGCGGCAGGCCCTTCTGGCGCGTGATGCGGCCGACGAAGACGACGCTGGGCCGGTCGGGGTCGACACCGTTGGCGCGCACGAGGTCGCGGCCCTCCACGGGCGTCCACTGCTGCGCGTCGATGCCGTTGTGCACGACGTGGACGCGGGCCGGGTCCAGCGCCGGGTAGCTGCGCAGGATGTCGGCGCGCATGCCCGCGCTGACCGCGACGACGGCGGCGGCGGCCTCGAACGCGGTGCGCTCGGCCCACGACGACAGCGCGTACCCGCCGCCGAGCTGCTCGGCCTTCCACGGCCGCAGCGGTTCCAGGCTGTGGGCGGTCACCACGTGGGGGATGCCGTGCAGCAGCGAGGCGAGGTGCCCGGCGGTGTTGGCGTACCAGGTGTGGGAGTGCACCAGGTCGGCCCCGGCCGCGCCCGCCGCCATCGGCAGGTCCACGCCCAGGGTGCGCAGGGCCGCGTTGGCCCCCGCGAGGTCCGCGGGTTCGGGGTAGGCGGTCACGCCGGCCTCCGAGCGCTCGGCGCCGAAGCAGCGCACCAGCACCTCGGGACCGCCGGGGACCGCGCGCAGCGCCCGCACCAGTTCCTCCACGTGCACGCCGGCACCGCCGTAGACCTCCGGCGGGTACTCCTTCGTCAGCAGGTCGACACGCATGCGGGGCTCCTCGTCGGGCGGACGTCGCTCGTCCGGGTCGGCGGCGCGGTGCGGGTCCGTGCGGGGTCCGCGGCGCCGGGGCCCGTCACCGTACCGCCGCCGGGCCGCGCGGGGAGGTCGGGCGCGATCGTGATCCACGGGAGGTGGGCACGGGCGTGGCAACGGGCCTATGGTTCCCCCGTGGCAGCTCCGAACGTCCTCGCGATCGTCCTCGCCGGCGGGGAGGGCAAGCGGCTGATGCCGCTCACCGCCGACCGCGCCAAGCCCGCCGTGCCGTTCGGGGGGACGTACCGGCTCATCGACTTCGCCCTGTCGAACCTGGTGAACGCCGGCTACCGGAAGATCGTCGTGCTGACGCAGTACAAGTCGCACAGCCTCGACCGGCACATCTCCCAGGCGTGGCGCATGTCGAACCTGTTCGGCAGCTACATCGCGTCCGTCCCGGCGCAGCAGCGCGTCGGCAAGCGCTGGTACCTCGGCAGCGCCGACGCCATCTACCAGTCGCTGAACCTCATCTCCGACGAGCGCCCCGACTACGTCGTCGTGGTCGGCGCCGACCACGTCTACCGCATGGACTTCCACCAGATGGTGGAGCAGCACATCGCCACGGGCGCCCCCTGCACGGTCGCCGCGATCCGCCAGCCCATCTCGCTGGCCGACCAGTTCGGCGTCATCCAGCAGGACGCGGGCGACCCGACGCGCATCGCGCAGTTCCTCGAGAAGCCCAAGAACCCGCAGGGCCTCGCCGACGCCCCGGACCAGGTGCTCGCGTCGATGGGCAACTACGTCTTCACCACCGACGCCCTCGTGGACGCCGTCACCCGCGACGCCGATGCCGACGACTCCAAGCACGACATGGGCGGCGACATAGTCCCGTACTTCGTCGAGCGCGGTGAGGCCGGCGTCTACGACTTCAAGGACAACGACGTCCCCGGCGCCACCGACCGCGACCGCGCCTACTGGCGCGACGTGGGGACGCTGGACTCCTACTTCGAGGCCCAGATGGACCTCATCTCCGTGATGCCGGTCTTCAACCTCTACAACTACGAGTGGCCCATCATCACGGCGCAGGACTTCTACCCGCCGGCGAAGTTCGTGCACGGCTGGCAGGGCACCTACGGCCACGCCGTGAACTCCATCATCTCCTCGGGGACCGTCGTCTCCGGTGCGCTGGTGGAGAAGTCGGTCGTCTCGCCCAACGTGCGGCTGGACTCCTGGGCCCACGTGAGCGAGTCCGTCCTCATGGACGGGGCGCGCATCGGCCGCCACGCCGTCGTGCAGCGCGCCATCATCGACAAGTTCGTCGAGGTGCCCGACGACGCCCGCGTCGGGGTGGACCCCGAGGAGGACCGCGCCCGGGGTTTCACGGTCACCGACTCCGGCATCACCATCGTGGGCAAGGGCCAGACGATCGTCCCCTGAGCACCCTGCCGTCGCGCCGCGACGGGGGCTGCGGCAGCATCCGGTCATGACCTCTGCAGCCGCACCCCGTCCGGTGCGCATCGGTGTCCAGATCCAGCCGCAGCACGCCGACTACCCCGCCATCCGCCGCGCCGCCGCGGCGGTGGAGGAGATGGGCGTCGACGTCGCCTTCAACTGGGACCACTTCTACCCGCTGTCCGGGGAACCCGAGGGCAAGCACTTCGAGTGCTGGACCATGCTCGCGGCCTGGGCCGAGGCGACCAGCCGCATCGAGATCGGCGCGCTGGTCTCCTGCAACAGCTACCGCAACCCCGAGCTGCTGGCCGACATGGCCCGCACGGTCGACCACATCTCCGCCCACGACGGCGACACGGGCCGGCTGATCCTGGGCATCGGCTCGGGCTGGTTCGAGAAGGACTACACCGAGTACGGCTACGAGTTCGGCACCGCCGGCGGGCGCCTGAACGCCCTGCGCGACGACCTGCCGCGCATCGAGGAGCGCTGGGGCAAGCTCAACCCGGCGCCCACCCGCAAGATCCCCGTCCTCATCGGCGGGGGCGGGGAGAAGAAGACGCTGCGCATCGTGGCCCGCCACGCCGACATCTGGCACGGCTTCGGCGACGCCGAGACGATCGCGCACAAGCACGAGGTCCTCGACGCGCACTGCGCCGACCTCGGCCGCGACCCGGCGGAGATCGAGCGCTCCGCGGGCGCGCCCACCGACGGCGACCCGGCCGGCATCGGCGAGGAGCTGTACGCCGTCGGCACGCGGCTCATCACCGTCAACGTGGGCGGCCCGGACTACGACCTGTCGCCGCTGGCGCCGTGGCTGGCGTGGCGCGACGAGAAGAACGCGGCCCTGGGCGCCTGAGCCGCGCGGGACGGGCGCCGCGGCGCCGGTAGCGTCTGCGGACGTGAGCACCGGCACCAGCGGCACCCGTCCCACCGTCCTGGTCACCGTCACCGGTCGCGACCGCCCCGGGGTGACCTCGGCCCTGTTCACGGCCCTGGCGGGCACCGGCGCGGACGTGCTGGACGTCGAGCAGGTCGTGGTCGCCGACCACCTCACCCTCGCCGTCCTGCTGGGCGAGAGCGCCCCCGGCGGCGTGGAAGCCGCCCTGGCCGGGCTCGACGCCGCGGCCGGGGTGACCGTGACCTGCGCCCCCGGGGGCGACGCCGACGGGCCCCGCCGCCCGCGCCGCCTGCACGTCACCCTGCTCGGCGCCCCGCTGCTGCCCGCGGCCGTGGCCCGCATCACCGCGGTCGTCGCCGCCCACGGCGCCAACGTCGACCGCATCCGGCGGATGTCGCGCACCCCCGTCACGAGCATCGAGCTGGACGTCTCGACCACGGGCACCGCCGCCGACCTGCTCGACCTGCGCCGGACGCTGGCCACCGCGGCCGGGGAGCACGGCGTCGACGTGGCCGTCTCCCCCGGTGGCCTGGCCCGCATGGGCCGGCGGCTGGTCGTCATGGACGTCGACTCCACGCTGATCCGCCAGGAGGTCATCGAGCTGCTCGCCGCCCACGCGGGCCGCGAGGCCGAGGTGGCCGCCGTGACCGAGCGCGCCATGCGGGGGGAGCTCGACTTCGCCGCGTCGCTGCGCGAGCGCGTGGCCTGCCTGGAGGGCCTCTCCGTCGACGTCCTCGCCGACGTGCGGGCCGCGGTCGAGCTCACGCCCGGCGCCCGCACGCTCGTGCGGACCCTGCACCGCCTGGGCTTCACCCTGGCCCTGGTCTCCGGCGGGTTCCTCGAGGTCGTGGGGCCGCTGGCCGCCGACCTCGGCATCGCCCACGCCCGGGCCAACCGCCTGCAGGTCGTGCACGGGCGCTTCACCGGCCGCCTGCTGGGCCCGGTCGTCGACCGCGCCGCCAAGGCCCGAGCGCTGCGGGAGTTCGCGGCCGCGGAGGACCTGCCCCTGCACCGCACCGTGGCCATCGGCGACGGCGCCAACGACCTCGACATGATCGACGCCGCAGGGCTCGGCATCGCCTTCAACGCCAAGCCCGTCGTGCGCGCGCAGGCCGACGCCGCGGTCAACGTGCCGTACCTCGACGCCGTCCTGCCGCTGCTGGGGATCACCCGCGACGACGTCGAGGACGCCGACGCCGCCGAGGGCGTGCTGGCCGAGCCCTGAGCCGTCAGGCCCAAGCCGCCACCCCTGAGCCGTCAGCCAGGAGCCGTCAGCCCCGGCCCTTGGCCCAGGTCGCCAGGGCGGCGAGCGCCACGACGACGAGGAGCATGACGACGACCGCCAGCCAGCGCCGCGCCCCCGAGGAGGCGGGCGGGCGCTGACCGGGCGGGCGACCGCCGGGCGGGAGGGCCATCAGGAACCCATGGCGTGGAACCCGCCGTCCACGTGGACCATCTCGCCCGTGGTCGCCGGGAACCAGTCCGACATCAGCGCGAGGCAGGCGCGCGCGGCCGGCTCGGTGTTCGTGTTGTCCCAGCCCAGCGGCGCGCGCTCGCCCCAGGTGGCGTCGAGCTTCTCGAAGCCGGGGATCGAGGTCGCGGCCGTGGTGCGCAGCGGGCCGGCGGAGACGACGTTGACGCGCACGCCCTGCGGGCCGAGGTCGCGGGCCAGGTAGCGCGCGGTGGACTCGAAGGCCGCCTTGGCCACGCCCATCCAGTCGTAGACGGGCCACGCGACGGTGGCGTCGAAGGTGAGCCCGACGACCGCGCCGCCCTGGCTCATCAGGGGCAGCGCCGCGACGGAGAGCGACTTCAGCGAGAACGCCGAGACCTGCACGGCCATGGCGACGCTCTCCCACTCGGTGTGCAGGAAGTTGCCGCCCATGGCGTCCTTGGGCGCGAAGCCGATGGAGTGCAGCACGCCGTCGATGCCGTCGACGTGCTCGCGGACCCGCTCGGGCAGCGCGGCGAGGTCCTCGGCGCTGGTCACGTCCAGCTCGATGACCGGCGCGGGCTTCGGCAGCCGCTTGGCGATCGTCTGGGTGATCTTCATCTGGCGCCCGAAGGAGGTCAGGACGACCTCGGCCCCCTCCTCCTGCGCCACGCGCGCGACGCCGAAGGCGATCGAGCGGTCGGTCAGCACTCCGGTGACGAGCAGTCGCTTGCCGTCCAGCAGGCCCATCGGGTTCCTCTCCTCGATCCGGCGGGACGTCCGCCGGGGGTGTCGTCGTGCACTCTCTCGCGCCCGGCGGGGTTCCGCCGCGCACGGTGCCCCGGGGGGCGGGTCAGCGAGCGGTCGCTGCGGGTCGCAGGGGCGGTCAGTGCCCCATGCCGAGGCCGCCGTCGACGGGCAGCACCGCGCCGTTGACGTAGCCGGCGTCGGCCAGGAAGAGCACCGCGTGCGCCACCTCGGCGGCCTGGCCGAAGCGGCCCGCGGGGATGCCGGCCTGGTACTTCTCCTGCAGCGCGGGGGCGAGGTCGGCGGTCATGTCGGTCTCGATGAACCCCGGTGCGACGACGTTGGCGGTGATGCCGCGCCCGCCGAGCTCGCGGCCCAGCGACCGCGCGAGGCCCACGAGCCCGGCCTTGCTGGCCGCGTAGTTCGTCTGCCCCGCCGAGCCGAGCAGGCCCACGACGCTGCCGACGAAGACGACGCGGCCCCGCTTGGCGCGCACCATGCCGCGCACGGCCCGGCGCGCGCAGCGCCACGCCCCGGCGAGGTTGGTGTCGACGACGGCGTCGAAGTCCTCGTCGGACATCCGCATGAGCAGCTGGTCGCGGGTCGTGCCCGCGTTGGCGACCAGGACCTCGACGGGGCCGTGGGCGGCCTCGACCTTCGCGAAGGCCGCGTCGAGGGCCGCACCGTCCGTGACATCGGCCACAACGCCGAGCATCCCGGCCGGCGCCTCGCCCGAGCGCAGGGTGATGGCGACCTTGTCACCGCGCTCCAGGAAGGCCTGGGCGATCGCGAGGCCGATCCCGCGGTTCCCCCCCGTCACGAGCACGCTGCGGGGCCCTGGAAGGGCTGTGGAGGCCGTTCCAGCGCTCGCGCGACCCGTCGCGGGCGCCGCTGCCGCAGGGGCCTGGGCGGTGGTCTCGGGGGCACTCTCGTCAACCGGCACGGGGAGGAAAGCTAACGCATCTCGGATGGCGGGCCCACAGGGCGGGCTTACCGTGGCTGAGTGCCGACGCACCCCTCCGCCCCCGGGCGGCGACCCCACGAAGACCACCGGCCCGACGAGACGTACCGCATCACGACGGCGCCCACCTCGCAGACCGCCGACATCGGCATCCGGTACCGCAAGTACGTGATCCAGATGGTGATCCGGACCGCGTGCTTCCTGCTGTTCGTCCTGGTCCACCACTGGATCCGCTGGTTCTTCGTCGCGGGGGCGGTGTTCCTGCCCTACGTCGCCGTGGTGCTGGCCAACGCCGGCCGCGAGAGCAAGGGCCCGCCGCCCGAGTCCTTCTCGGTGCCCGAGGAGCCGGTGCGCCAGCTGCCCGCCATCGAGGCCAGCATCACCGACATCCGCCCGCCCTCGCCGCGCCCCGCGCCCCCCGCGGACCGGCCGGGCGCCGGCCCCGCCCAGCCGCACCCCTCGGGTTCACCGCGGCGGTGATCGGCGTTTCCCCGCGCGACGCGCCATGGCCGACGTCGACGGCGGGCCTGCGCGGTGCGACACTCCTCGACGTGGACACTCCAGCCGTCCCCGCAGTGCTCCGGCGACGAAGCACCCGCGGGGAACCGGGGCACGAACCGATGAGCGATCTCGTCTGCAGCGCACGCGGCTGCACCTCCCACGCGGACTTCGGTCTGCTGTGGAACAACCCCAGCCTCCACACGCCCGAGCGGCGCAAGACGTGGCTGGCCTGCCCGGAGCACCGCAACCACCTCACCCAGTTCCTGGGCGCGCGCGGCTTCCTGCGCGAGGTCGTCGACGCGGACGAGCTCTCGACCCGGTGACGTCGGCCCCTCTGCGCGAGGGTCCGACCGGCCCGGCCCCCGCACCGCCCCCGCGGCGCAGCGTGCTCACCCTGCTGCGCGAGCCGCGCTGGCTGCGCGGCCTGGCGTTCGCGATCGCCGTGGCGCTCGTGTGCGTGGTGCTCGGTCAGTGGCAGTGGCACCGCCGCCAGGAGCGGCTCGCCCGCAACGCCCCGCTGATCGGCAACTACGACGCGACCCCCGTGCCGGTGGACTCCGTGCTGCCGGCCGGGCCCGCGCTGCGCGCCGCCGACGCGTGGACGCCCGTGCGCGCCACCGGGACCTACGACCGCGCCGCGACCGTGTTGGTGCGCAACCGCCCGCGCGACGAGCAGACCGGCTACGAGGTGCTGGTCCCGCTGACGCTGGCCGACGGCAGCTCCCTGCTCGTGGACCGCGGCTGGGTGCCCGCGGGCTCCGACAGCGCCCGGCCCGACGAGGTGCCCGCTCCCCCGGCCGGTGAGGTCAGCGTGGTGGCCCGGCTGCGGCCCTGGGAGCCCGCCCGCGACACGACGGCCCCGGCGGGCCAGGTCTCGACGATCGCCCGCGGCTCCGTCGCCGCCGCGGCGTGCGCGGAGGGCGACGACGACCTGCGCGGCGGGTACGCGGTGCTGGCCTCGGAGACCCCGGCGCCCGCCGACGCCCCCCTGCCCGCCCTGCGTCCCGACGTCGACGAGGGCCCGCACCTCGCCTACACGATCCAGTGGTACGGCTTCGCGGTCACGGCGCTCGTGGTCTGGGTCGTCGCGGGGCGCCGCGAGCTGGAGACCCGGCGCACCGGGGCGCTGCCCGGCGACCCGGCCGCGGGGACACCGCCGGACCCCACCGCGCCGGACACGTCGGCCCCGGCCTCGTCCGACGCCGTGTCCGCCGACCCGGACCCGCGCGACACGCCCGGGCGGGAGACGGCGGAGCGGCCGGCCC
>NZ_VWPY01000079.1 GCF_011839805.1 Kineococcus rubinsiae
GGTCCGGGCCGAGCACGCGCGCGCGGAGTCCGCGCGCCGGGCGGCCAACGCCGGCGTGCTGCGCCGCCTCGCCGTCACGGCGGGGCGCGTCGAGGGGGAGGGCGACGCGGTCCGGGCCGTGCACGCCCTGCTGGAGGCGCACCGCCGTGCCCGCCGCTGACGGCCTCCACCCCCCGGTGGCCTACGCCGGGCACTGGACGGTCCTCGCCGTGCTCCTCCTGCTGCTCGCGGCCGGTGCCGTCCTCGGTGTGCTGCGCGCCACCCGCACACCGGCCGCACCCGGGCCGGTGGGGACGGAGTCCGACGCGCCCGAGGCGACGGTCCTGCCCGCGGCGCAGCGGCGGCGCGCGCACCACGACCTGGACGAAGCCGGGCGGCGGTACGCGAGCGGCGACCTCGACGACCGGGGCCTCGCGCTCGCGGTGTCGGCGACCGTCCGCGAGGCCGCCGCCACCGCGAGCGGCGTCCCCGCGAGCGCCCTGGCGCTGGCGGACCTGAGGACGTCCCCGGTCCCGCAGCTCGCGGGACCCGTCGCGGCCGTCGTGGCCGCCTGCTACCCGCCGGCCTTCGCGGGCGGGGCGGCGGCCCGGGGGACGGCGCTGGACGCGACGGCCCTGCTGGCGGCGGCCCGCGCGGCCGTGGACGCGTGGACGTGACGTGGAGCTGACCTGGCCGGCGGTGCCGGCGCTGTGCGCCGCCGGGGCGCTGCTCCTGCTGGCCGTGCTCGTCCGGCGCGCCCGCCGCCGCCCCGCGCCCGGCGAGCTGCTGCTCGCCCACACCGACCGGCTGAGCGCGCTGCCCGCCTTCCGCCGCCGCGCCCGCCGGCGCCGGGCCCGGCTGGCCGCCCTCGCGGTCGCGCTGCTGGTCACCGCGGGCGCCGCGTCCGTGCTCGCCGCGCGGCCCGTGTCCGTGCAGCGCGTCGAACCCGACTCCCGCAGCCGCGACGTCGTGCTGTGCCTGGACGTCTCCAGCTCCATGGGGCCGGCCGACGCGGCCCTGCTGGACACGTTCCTCGACGTCGTCCGGCTCTCGCCACGCGAGCGCATCGGGCTCGTCCTCTTCGCCAGCCGGCCCGTGCAGGTCTTCCCGCTGACCGACGACCACGCCTACGTCGAGGAGCAGCTGCGGCGGGTGCGCGCCGCCTACGACGAGCGCACCACAGGTTCCGCCGCCTGGGCCGGCACCACGGGCGGCGACGGGACCTCGGTGATCGGCGACGGGATCGCGACCTGCGTGACCTCCTTCGACCGCCTCGACACGCCCCGCCCGCGCTCGCTGCTGCTGGCCACGGACGCCGTGGTCTCGGGCTCCCCGCTGGTCGGCACCACCGAGGCCGGGGCGCTCGCGGCCGCGCGGGGCATCCGCATCCACGCGCTGAACCCCGCCGACCCCACGGGGACGGCCCGCGACGCGGCCTCGGCGGAGCTGCGGGCGATCGCCGAGCGCTCGGGCGGCAGCTACGCGGGCGTCGGCGGGCCCGGCAGCGTCGCGGCCGTCGTCGCGGCCGTGGACCGGCAGGAGGCGGCGCGGTTCACGGGCTCGCCACAGCTCGTGCGCAGCGACGACCCGCGACCGGCCGCGCTCGTGGCCACCGTCGCCTTCGTGCTGGCGCTGCTCCTCGCCCTGCCTGACCGCGGCCCGGCCGCGCGGTGGGTCCTGGTGCGCCGCGGTGGCGCCCTCGTCCTGCTGCTGGCCATCGGGTTGCGGCCGGGCCTGCCGGGCGACGCGGCGCCGCTGCTCACGCGCGACGTCGACGTCTACCTCGTCGTGGACGACACCGTCAGCATGGCCGCCGAGGACCACGGTGCGGGGCGCCCGCGCATCGAGGGGGCCCGCGCGGACGTCGCGGCCCTCGTCGCGCGGTTCGCGGGCGCGCGGTTCTCGACCATCGCCTCGGGGAGCACCGCGGTGCAGACCATGCCCCTGACCACCGACGCGACGGCGGCCGTCACGTCCGTGCAGGCGCTGCTGCCCAGCGCCCTGGACTCTACGGCCGGCAGCGACCCGCGGGCGGCCGGGCCGCTGCTGCACCGGCTGCTGGCCGAGGGCGCCGAGCGGTCCCCGGGCCGCGCGCAGCTGGTGTTCGTCCTGGGCGACGGCGAGCGCACCAGCGACACCGCGGCGAGCGCCTTCAGGTCCGCGGACGTCTCGGGTGGTGCGGTGCTGGGCTACGGGACCACGGCCGGCGGGCGCATGCGCGACGCCCCGGCGGCCCTCCTCTACGGCGGGGACGGCGGCCCCTACGTCCTGGACACCCGCGGGGGCACGCCCACCGAGGCCGTCTCGCACGCCGACCCCGACGAGCTGCGGGCCGTGGCGGGGGAGCTGGGGGTGCCGTTCGTGGCGCGCGCCGCGGGGGAGCCGATCGACCCCGCGCTCGTGGACGCCCGCCCCGGCGAGCTGCGTCCCGCGGCGGGCGAGGCGGCGGTGCGCCGCCCCCTGAGCGGCTGGCTGGCCCTGGTGCTGCTGCTCGCGGTGGTCGGCGAGCTCGCGGCCCTGCTCACCGCCGTGCTGCCGCGGCGCCGCCCGCGGGTCCCCGCGGAGGGCGCCCGGTGAGGCGGGTCGCGGTGCCCCGGCTGGGGCCGCAGCACCGCCGGCGCGCGCTGGCGCTGGTCCTGCTCCCCGTCCTCGTGCTGGTGCTGCTCGCCGGGAAGCTGCTCAGCGTCGGCCTGCTCACCGACCGGGGCAGCGCGGCGCTGGCGGCGGGCGACGCGCCGGCGGCCGCCCGGTTCCTCGACCCGCTCGGGGTGCTCAACGTCGTCGAGCCGTGGAAGGCGCACCTCGCCCGCGGCGACGCGGCGGCCGCCGGGCGGGACCGGGCGGGTGCCGGCCGCGAGTTCGCGCGGGCGCTGGACCTGGCCCCCGATGACGGCAGCGCGTGCCTGGTGCGGGTCAACCTCGTGCGGACGATCGCGCGGCAGGCGAGCGTCGACGCGGCGGCCGGGCGCGCCCCGGCCGCCGCGGCGGGCTTCCGCCGCGTCGTGGACCTCGTCGGGGCGGGTGACGGCGAGCGGTGCGACGCGGAAGACCGGCGCGCGCTGGCGACGGCTGCGCAGGAGGCCCGGGAGGCCCTGGCCCTCGCGTCGCTGCCCGTCCTGCCCGCGACGACGGCGACCGCCGCGCCCGCACCGCCCCCGGGGGCGGCCCCGCCGCCGACGCAGGCGCAGCTCGACGACCTGCGCGAGGAGGCGGCGCAGGCGGCGCAGGCCCGCAGCGGTCAGGCCGCCGAGGACGGCCGGGTCACCGACCCGCGGGGGCCGACCACCACCACGCCCTGGTGAGCGCGGGCGGGCTCAAGCGCGCGCGAGGCCCTGCCAGGCGAGCCGGCGCTCGCGCTGCGCGTCGGGGTCGGCCACGGGGGCCGCGGCCACCAGCCGCTGCGTGTAGGGGTGCAGGGGGGAGCTCAGCACGTCGGCCGTCGGGCCCTGCTCGACCAGGCGCCCGCGGTGCAGGACGGCGACCCGGTCGGCCACCCGGCCGACGACGGCCAGGTCGTGGCTGATGAACAGGCACGCGAAGCCCAGCTCCGCGCGCAGCCCGGCCAGCAGGTCCAGGACCCGGGCCTGCACCGACACGTCGAGGGCGCTCGTCGGCTCGTCGGCCAGCAGCAGCTCCGGCTCCAGCGCGATGGCCCGCGCGATGCTGACGCGCTGGCGCTGGCCACCGGAGAGCTCGTGGGGGAACCGCTGCCCGAGGGCGACGGGCAGGGCGACGGACTCGAGCAGCTCCTGCACGCGCGCGGTCAGCGCCGCGCCGCGCAGGTCGGAGTGCAGCAGCAGCGGCTCGGCGATCGAGTCCGCGGCGCTGGCCCGGGGGTCCAGCGAGGACAGCGGGTCCTGGAACACCACGCCCACGCGGGAGCGCAGCCGGCGCAACGGCCTGCCGCGCAGCGACTCCGGGTCCACCCCGGCGACGGAGAGGGTGCCGCCCGTGCGGCGCACGAGCCCGCTCACGCAGCCCGCGACGGTGCTCTTGCCCGACCCGGACTCCCCGACCAGGCCCAGGACCTCGCCGCGGGCGACGTGCAGGTCGATCCCGTCGACGGCGCGCACGCCGGCCGAGCCGAACCGGCCGCCGAAGACGACCTCCAGGCCGCGGACGGCCAGGACGGGCTCGTCCTGGACGGCGCCCGCTTCGGGGACCGAGCGCGTCGCGGGGTCGGAGGTCACGGCCACGTGCGCGCCGCGCCGCAGCACGCCCTCCTCCGGTGCACCGGCCGCCGCCCCCGCCGCCGCGGCGGGCAGGTCCAGGACCGCCGCGAGCAGCTCGCGCGTGTACTCCTCCTGCGGTGCGCGCAGGACCCGGCGCACGGGGCCCTGCTCGACGACGCGGCCCGCGCGCATGACGACGACGCGGTCGGCGAGGTCCGCCACCACGCCCATGTCGTGGGTGATGAGCAGCACCGACGTGCCCGTGCGGGCCGTGAGGTCGCGCAGCAGCTGCAGCACCTCGGCCTGCACGGTCACGTCGAGCGCGGTCGTCGGCTCGTCGGCGACCAGCAGCGCCGGGTCGTTCGCGACGGCCATGGCGATGACCACGCGCTGCAGCTGCCCGCCCGACATCTCGTGCGGGTAGGCGCGCATCCGGCCCGCCGGGTCCGGCAGGCGCACGAGCGTCAGCAGCTCCACGGCGCGCTCCCGCGCCGCGGCCCGGGAGGCGCCGGAGTGGACCCGCACGGCCTCGGTGAGCTGGTCGCCGATGCTCAGCACCGGGTTCAGCGCGCTCATGGGTTCCTGGAACACCATGGCGACCTCACCGCCGCGCACGCGCCGCAGCTCCTCGGGGTCCAGGGCGAACAGGTCCCGCCCGCGCAGCAGGGCCCGCCCGCCGACGTGCGCCGTGGACGGCAGCAGCCCCAGCAGGGACATGGCCGTCACGGTCTTGCCGGAGCCGGACTCCCCGACGACCGCGACGACCTCGCCGGCCCCGACGGACCAGCTGACGTCGCGCACGGCGTGGGTGGCCCGCCCGCCCGTGCCGAACACGACGTCGACGTGCTCGACCGACAGCAGGGCCCCACCCGCCGGCTCCGCCTCCGCTGCCGGTCGCGGGCTCACGCGGTGACCCCGACGGCCAGGTAGTTCGGGTAGGCCGGGAACGCCCCGATGAAGAAGTTCGTGACCTTCGACCCGCGCAGGAAGGAGTTGCGCGTGTAGATCAGCGGCACGACGGGGGAGTCCGTCATGACCTGCCGGTCGATGGCCGCCCACGCCTTGCCGGCCTCGTCGGCGTCGACCGTGGCCTGCGCGGCCTCGATCGCGGCGTCCACCGCGGGGTTGGAGTAGCGCGCCGAGTTGTAGCCGCCGTTGCCGATGGCCGACGTCGCGAACAGCGGCTGCAGGTTCGCGTTCGCGCTCGGGAAGTCGGGCTGCCACGAGGCGAGCGCCAGGTCGTACTCCTCGGGGTTCACGGCGTTGATCGCCGCGTAGTAGGCGTCGGAGTCCTGGACGAGGAGGTCCACCGCGATGCCGGCCTTCGCCAGCGACGCCTGCAGCGCCTGCGCCTGGGCCGGGCCGTTGCCGTCCTGGCTGACGAGCAGCTTCAGGCCGGTGAGGCCCTGCGGGTGCCCCGCCGCGGCGAGCAGCTCCTTCGCCTTGGCCGGGTCGCCCTCGGGCGGTGCGGTGTAGAGGTCGAAGTCCTCCCGGCCCGCGATGCCGTCGGTGATCAGCGTCGTGGCGATCTTCCCGGCCAGCTCGGCCGTACCGGCCGTGGCGATCTGGAACGCGGACTTGTCGACGGCGTACTGGAACGCCTGCCGCACCTTGACGTCGCCGAGGACGCCGCGCGTGGTGTTCAGCGAGAGGAACGCCAGCGCCCCCGAGGAGGACGTGACGAGGCGGTCCTTCGCGCTGGGGTTCTGGCTGACCTGCACGAGCTGGGCGGGGGAGACGAACGAGGCGCCGAAGGCGGTCTGGTCCGCGGAGGAGTCCGCGGCCAGGCGCTGGGAGACGACGTCGGCGGCCTGGCCCATCGAGATGAGGACCGTGTCGGGCAGGGCCGCGCGGACGTCGTCGGAGTCCTTCGTCCAGTGCGTGTTGCGGGCCAGCTCGATGCGGACGCCCTGCTGGTACGTCTTCACGGCGTAGGGGCCGGACGCGACGGGGTGCTGGCCGTAGTCGGCCTCGGCGCCCTTGCCCTCGGGCACGGGGGAGAAGGCGGGTGTGCTGGCGACCCAGCCCCAGTCGCCGTAGGGGCGGGCCAGGGTGAACACGATGGTCCTGTCGTCCGGCGTCGCGATGGAGTCCAGGGCGCCGCCCTCGAAGGGGCCGCCGTAGCCGGCCGCCCCCGCGAGCAGGTCCTTGTGGTAGGTCAGGCCACCGCTGAACGCCGGGGTGAAGGACCGCTCCAGGCCCCACTTCACGTCCGCGGCGCGGATCGGGGTGCCGTCGGAGAACGTGAGCCCGTCCTTGAGCGTGAACGTCCAGGTGCGGCCGCCGTCGCTCGGGGTCCCGGTGTCGGTCGCGAGGTCGGCGACCAGCTCGGCCGGCTCGCCCGAGGTGACCTTCCAGCTCGTCAGGCGGCGGTGCACGAGGCCGAGGGAGGTGATCGCCAGGCTCTGGCTCTTGGCCGGGTCGAAGTTCGTCGTCGTCTGCTCGACGAGGATCGTCAGCGTGCCGCCGGTCTGCGTCGAGGACGACGTCGCGCCACCGGAGGAGCTCTGCTCGTTGGCGCCGCAGGCCGCCAGGAAGGAGCTCGCACCGAGCCCGGCCAGGACCGAGCCGAGCAGGACGCTGCGGCGGCCGAGGAGGGGACCGGTGGTCTCGGGGTGCGTCATGGGAGAGCCTTCCGTGCGGTGGCGGGAATGGTTTCGCGGGGAGGCGGGCGCGCTCACGTGAGCCGGGCCCGCGGGTCGAGCAGCCCGTAGACGAGGTCCACGAGCACGTTCGCGACGACGATGAGGACCGCCGCGAAGAGGGTGGTGCTCAGGAGCAGGGGCAGGTCGAGCTGTCCCACCGCCTCCAGCAGCAAGCTGCCGACGCCGGGCATTCCGAAGACCTTCTCGGTGATGACCGCGCCGCCGAGCAGACCGCCGAGGTCGAGGCCGAACAGCGTCACGAGCGGCAGCGTCACGTTGCGCAGCGCGTGCTTGCCGATGACGGTGCGCTCGGGCAGGCCCTTGGCGCGGGCCGTGCGGATGTAGTCCTCGTTGAGGACCTCCAGCATCTGCCCGCGGGTGAGGCGCACGTACACGGCGCCGTTGAGGAACGCGAGCACGATCCAGGGCAGGACGAGGTGCCAGGCCCAGTCCACGGGGGACTGCGCGAGGGGCACGTACCCGCTCACGGGCACGACATCGAGGGTGAAGCCCAGCAGGAGGATCCCCAGCAGCCCGACGAGGTAGACGGGGGCGGAGACGCCGATCACCGAGACGCCCGACGCGAGGTGGTCCACGACCGAGCCGCGGCGCAGCGCGGACACGACGCCGAGGGCGACCCCGACGACGAGCCACAGCACGGCCGCGCCGACGGCCAGGGAGACCGTGACGGGCAGGCGGTCGCCGATCAGGGAGACGACCGTCGCGCTCTGCTGGAAGGAGTAGCCGAAGCACGGTGCGCTGCAGTCGATGGCCGTCGCGCCCGAGCCGAACGTACGGCCCGTGAGGATGCCGCCGAGGAACTCGCCGAACTGCTGCCACCAGGGCTCGTCGAAACCCATGAACCCGCGCGCCAGGGCGAGGTTCTCGGGCGTGCAGGGGCGGCCGCAGGACAGCTGGGCGGGGTCGGTGGGCAGCAGGTAGAACACCGCGAACGTCACGAAGGCGACGACGAGCAGGACGCCCAGGCCGGACAGCACCCGGGTCCCCGCGTAGCGCAGGGTGGCCATCAGCGCGCCCCCTGCCGTGCGGTGCGGGGGTCGAGCGCGTCGCGCAGCCCGTCGCCCAGGAGGTTGAACGCCATGGTGGCGAGGAACAGGGCGACGCCCGGCACGACGAGGAACATCGGGTCGGTCTGCACCCACCCGATCGCGTCGGAGATCGAGCGCCCCCAGCTCGGGGTCGGGGGCCGGACGCCGACGCCCAGGAACGACAGGGCCGCCTCCAGCCCGATCCGCTCGGGGATCGACAGGGTGGCGATCACCACGACGGGACCCCATAGGTTCGGCAGCAGCCGCCGCGTGATGGTGCGCCACGGCGGCGAGCCCATGGCCTGCGCGGCCCGGACGAAGTCGCGGCGGGCGAGCCCCAGCGTCGCCGAGCGCACGACGCGCGCGACCCGCGGCCAGCCGAAGAAGCCGATGACGACGATGAGCAGCACCTGGCGGGGGATGCTCGGCGGCGCGACGGCGCCCAGCGCGACCATGAACACCAGGTAGGGGAAGCCGAAGATCACGTCACCGACCCAGCCGACGACCCGGTCCCACCAGCCGCCGAGGTAGCCGGCGCTCGCGCCGAGCGCGACGCCCAGGACGACCGAGACGGCCGTGGCCAGGACGCCGATGAGGAACGACGTCCGGGCCCCGTGCGCCACGATCGCGAAGAGGTCGCGGCCCGTGAGCGGCTCGACCCCCAGCCAGTGCGTCCCGCTGATCCCGCCCAGGGCGCCCTGCGGCAGCCCCGAGCCGGGGTCCAGCGCCGACGCGTCGTAGGTGTACGGGTCCTGACCGGTGATCCGGGTGATGACCGGTGCCAGCAGCGCCAGCAGCAGCAGGGCCGCGATGACGAGCGCCCCGATCGTGGCCGCGCGGTCGTCGCGCACCGCCCGGACCAGGGCGCTGCCGAAGGAGGTGCGGGGTGGGGGTGGAGCAGCCGGGGTCACACGTCACCTGTCGTCGGCTCGTCGGGACGTCGCAGCGGGCGCTGGACGTGGATATACCTACCCACGAGGGCAACCGCTACGTGCACCGCGTCGATTCCGGTGTCAGAGGGGGTCGATGAGGCGTTGCAGGAACCGTCGCGTCCGCTCCTCGCGGGGGTCCTCCAGCACCGCGGACGGCGTCCCCCGCTCGACGATGACGCCGCCGTCGAGGAACAGCACCTGGTCGGCGACCTGCCGGGCGAAGCGCATCTCGTGGGTCACCACCGCCATCGTCCAGCCCTCGGCGGCCAGGTCCTTCATCACGGCCAGGACCTCGCCGACGAGTTCGGGGTCCAGCGCGGAGGTGGGTTCGTCGAAGAGGACGATCTGCGGGCGCACCGCCAGGGCTCGCGCGATCCCCACGCGCTGCTGCTGGCCGCCGGAGAGCTGGAACGGGTGCTGGTCGGCCTTCTCCCGCAGCCCCACCCGCTCGAGCAGGGCGAGCCCGTCGGTGCGGGCCTGCTCGCGGGGCCGGCGCTGGACGACGACCGGGCCCTCCGTCACGTTCTCCAGCACGGTCAGGTGCGGGAAGAGGTTGTGGGACTGGAAGACCATGCCGCTCTGGGCCCGCAGCCGGGCCCCCGCGCGGGCCAGCGCGCGGCCCGACAGCGCGGGACCGAACTCCACCGCGACGTCGCCGACGCGCACGGTTCCCGCGTCCGGCACCTCGAGGGCGTTGAGCGAGCGCAGGACCGTCGTCTTGCCCGAGCCGGACGGCCCGATGAGGACGGTCACCGACCCGGCGGGCGCCTCGAGGTCGATGCCGCGCAGGACGTGGTTGTCCCCGAACGACTTCTGCAGCCCCCGGACCTCCAGCAGCGGTGCCTCCGCGGTGTTCCCGTCCACTCGCCCGTTCCCGTCCACTCGCCCGTCCCCGTTCACTTGGCCACGAACCGGTCGAGCCGGGCCTCCGCGCGGGTCTGCGCGAAGGACAGGACGAGGCAGAGGACCCAGTAGTAGACCGCCGCGAGCCCGTAGAGCAGGAAGAACTCGTACGTCGGGCCCGCGATGATCGACGCCGCGCGCAGGACCTCGGTCACCTGGACGGCCGAGGCGAGCGAGGTGTCCTTGACCAGCGAGATGAGGGTGTTCGACAGCGGCGGCACCGCCACCCGCGCCGCCTGGGGCAGGACGATGCGCCGCAGCGTCGTCGCCCGGCCCATGCCGATGGTCATCGCCGCCTCGGTCTGCCCCTTGGGCACCGCGAGGATGGCCGCGCGGATGACCTCCGAGGCGTACCCGCCGACGTTGAGGCTGAAGGCGATGACCGCGCTGGGGAACGGGTCGAGCGGGAAGCCCGCCGAGGGCAGGCCGTAGTAGATGAGGAACAGCTGCACCAGCAGCGGCGTCCCCCGGATGACCGAGACGAAGAACCGCGCCACCCCCACGAGGGGGGCGACGCCCGACAACCGCATGAGGGCGACGACGAGGGCGAGCGCGAGCCCGAACACGAAGCTCAGCGCGGTCAGCGGGATGGTGCCCTCGAGCATCCCCTGCGCCAGCGGCAGCAGGGAACGCCGGACCAGGTCCCACGTGCTCTCCTCCACGTCCGCCCCTCCCGGCCGCCGCTACCGGCTCAGCCGGCCGCCGGCCCGGAGACGTCCTGGCCGAACCACTTCTGCGAGATCGTCGCCAGCGTCCCGTCGGTCTTCAGCGTGGCGAGGGCGCCGCTCACCTGCTCAGCGGTGTCCTCCTCGCCCTTGCGGAACACGAAGCCCTGCTGGGTGCTGTCCGTGGTCTCGGCGGCGATCTTGATGCTCTTGTCGCCCGTGGTCTTGAGGTAGTCGAGGATCGCGAGGTTGTCGTTGATCGTCACGTCGACCCGACCCTGCTTGAGCAGCGTCACGGCCTGCGCGAGCCCCTCGACGCCCTCGACCTTCGCCCCGGCGTCGGTGGCGGTCTGGGCCCAGTTGCTGCTCAGCGACTGCGCCGACGTCTTGCCCTTCACGTCCGCCAGCGACGTCACCGAGGTGTCGTCGGCACGGGTCACGACGACACCGGTCGAGACGGTGTACGGGGTGGAGAACACGTACTTGGCCTGCCGCTCGGGGGTGATCGAGATCTGGTTGGCGATCCCGTCGTAGCGCTTCGCCTCCATGCCCGCGAACAGGGAGTCGAAGTTGTTCTCGGAGAACGTCACCTCGCGGCCCAGCTGCTTGCCGACGGCCTGGGCGACCTCGATGTCGTAGCCGGTCAGCGCGTCGGTCTTCGTGTCGTGGAAGCTGAAGGGCGAGTAGGTGCCCTCGGTGCCGAAGGTCAGCGCCTCCTGCGAGGAACCGGCGGACCCGGACGAGCTCGCGGTGCCGGTGTCACCACCGCCGCAGGCGGCCAGGAGGCCGGTGAGGGCGAGGGCGCTGAGGGTGCCGAGGGTCCTGCGACGCATGAGTGGGGTGTCCTCCTGTGGAAGAGGCGCCCGCGGTGGGCGCCCGGTGGTGCAGCGACGGGACGGGACGGGATGTTCCCGGGCACCGGGTCGGTGTACCGGGCGTGCGCCTGCGCGGGAGGGTCCTGCCCCTCGTCCTGCCCCGCGCGGCGCGGTCCTCACGTGTAGAGCGTGAACTGCGGGTGGGCCCCGGTGAGGAAGTGGTCGCCCACCTCGCGCGCCTTGTGCTGCACCGGGTCGTGGAGCGTGTGGGTGCGCACGTTGCGCCAGAAGCGGTCGAAGCCGTACCGGTTGCCGGTCGCCCGCGCGCCCGTGACCTCGTAGATCGCCGACGTCGCCTCGACGGCCAGGTCCGAGGAGACGACCTTCAGGGCCGCGATCTCCTCGGCGAGCTCCCCGCGCTCGTGCCACGTCAGGTCCGCCCCGCGCGCCGAGGCCGCCTGCAGGTGCGCCGCGGCGCTCGCGCCCAGCGCCTCGGCCGCCCGCAGCCGCGCCACGAGGCGGCCGTAGGTGGCGAGGACGTAGGGGTCCTCGGTGGCCGAGGGCGCGTCGGAGAGCAGCCACGGGCGCGATGTCGTGCGCGTGTACTCCGCGGCCGTCTCCAGCGCCCCGCGCGTCACGCCCAGGTAGAAGTGCCCGAAGGCGGCCTGGATGGCGGGCGTCACGAGCGAGCCGAAGGGCGTGGCGTCCTCGCCGCTGGTGCTGCCGAGGACCTGCTCGTCGGCCACCGCGACGTCGTCGAAGCGGACGCTGCCGCTGGCCGAGAGCCGCTGCCCGAGGTTGTCCCAGTCGCCGCCCTTGACGAAGCCGGGCGCCTCCCGCGGGACGACCACGAGGAGGTTCTTCCCCGTGTCGGACGCCACGGCCCCGACGACGGTGACGTCGCCCGTGCTGGCGCCCGTCGCGAAGCTCTTCGTCCCGCGCAGGACGTAGCCGTCGCCCTCGCGGTCCAGGTGCAGGTCGGGGTCCACGGGGTTGACCGCGTCGCCCCACAGCCACTGGTGCGCCACCGTGGGCGTGCCCCAGCGGCGGCGGGCCGCGTCGTCGGCCACCCAGACGAGGTTGTGGGCGTTGACGTAGTGGTAGGCCAGCAGCTGGGCGATCGAGCCGTCGGCGCGGGCCACCTCGGCCACGACCCGTAGGGCGGTGGCCCAGCCCGCGTCGGCTCCGCCGAGCTCGGCCGGCAGCAGCAGCGACGGCAGGCCCGAGCGCCGCAGCAGCTCGGCCTCGGCGAGCGGCTCGGCGCCCGCGCGGTCGCGCTCCAGGGCGTCGACGGCGAGCTCGTCGGCCACGGCGCGCGCCGCGGCGACCGCGTCCGCGGCGCTCACCCCGGTGCGGGGGCTGTCCACGGCGGTCATCGCGTGCTCCTCGCGTCGTCGCCGTCGCGCGGCGGGGTGGTGTCCGACGCTGCCGTGCCGGACGGTGCGGTGCCGGACGCGGTGGTCCCGCCGGTGCGGCGCAGTCGGTGCGCCGCCCCCGGGTGGTCGTCGCTGAGGTGCACGTGGCCCTTGCCGTGGATCGTCTCGCGCAGCGTCTCGCCCTCGTAGTCGCTGGGGACGAGGCCCCGGCGCTGCAGCTCGGGCACGACCAGCTCGACGAGGTCGACGAAGGTGCCGGGGGTGATCGCGTAGGCCAGGTTGAAGCCGTCGACGTCGCCCTCGGCGACCCAGCGCTCCATCTCGTCGGCGACGGTCTGCGGGCTGCCCACGACGACGGCGCCCATCCCGCCGATGCCGACCCACGTCGCGATGTCGCGCGGGGTCCAGTCGCGGGTCGGGTCGGCGCTGGAGAACGCGGCGACGGCGCTCTGGACGGCGTCGGTCTCGACGTACTTCAGGGGCTCGTCCGGCGGGTACGTCGAGAGGTCGAGCCCGCTCCACCCGCCGTAGAGGGCGAGCGCCCCGTCGTAGGAGACGTAGCTCGCGTACTCCTCGTACTTGGCCTGCGCCTCCTCGTCCGTGGGCGCGGTGATCACGGTCATGAGGGTGAGGACCTTGATGCCGCGCGGGTCGCGCCCCGCCGCGGCCGTGCGGGCGCGCAGGTCGTCGACCCAGGGCCGCACGACGGCCGGCGTGGTCGCGGTGTTGAACACGGCCTCGCCGTGGCGGGCCGCGAAGTCGAGGCCGCGCGAGGACGCGCCGGCCTGGAAGATCACCGGGGTGCGCTGGGGCGACGGCGCAGTGAGGGAGATGCCGGGCACGTCGTAGAACTCGCCGTGGTGCTCGATCGGGTGGACCTTCGCGGGGTCGGTGAACACCCCGCGCTCGCGGTCGGCGACGAGGGCGTCGTCCTCCCAGGAGCCCTCCCACAGCTTGTAGACGACCTCCATGAACTCCTCGGCCAGGTCGTAGCGCTGGTCGTGGCGGATCTGCTTCTCCAGCCCGAGGTTGCGGGCCGCGCTCTCCAGGTAGGACGTCACGACGTTCCAGCCGACGCGGCCGTTCGTGTAGTGGTCCAGCGTCGCCATCCGCCGCGCGAACGCGTACGGCTTCTCGTAGGTCAGCGACACCGTCACCCCGAACCCGAGGTGCTCGGTCACCGCGCCCATGGCCGCCACCGCGAGCAGCGGGTCGCCCACGGGCACCTGGGTGCCCTCGCGCAGCGCCGTCTCCGGGCCGTCCTTGTAGACGTCGTAGACGCCCAGGACGTCGGCGATGAACAGGGAGTCGAAGCGGCCCCGCTCGAGCAGCTGCGCGAGCTCGGTCCAGTACCGCAGGTCCGCGTAGCGCTCCGACTGGTCCTCGGGGTGGCGCCAGAGCCCGGGGGACTGGTGGCCGACGCACGTCATGTCGAAGGCGTTCAGGTGCAGGCGCCGGGTGGGTCGTTGCGTCATCGGGAGGTCTCCTGCGAGGGGGAGGACGGGGAGGGGGCGCGGGACGGTGCCCGCGGAGGGCCGCTGCCGGCAGGGGCGGCCGACGGGCTTGCGCTCCGGCGGCGCGGCACGGGGGTCCCCCCGACGGCTGCCGCCGGTCGGGGGAGGGGCCGGCGGGACGCCGGGCGGGGCGCGGGGGAGGCGGGTGCGGCTCAGCCGAGCGCGCGCACCGGCCGACAGAGCGCGCTGCAGGTGCGGGCGAGGTCGACGTGGTAGCGCCGGACGAGCCGGGTCGCGGTCATCACTGCGGGTGCCTCCATCGGTCCTGGCGGGAGCACCTGCCGCGCGTACGGGACCGCGGGTGGTTGCTGTGGCGTCGTCGAGCCAGGACTCTCGGCCACTCTGGATGGTGTTGCGGCGAGCGTAGCGGACGGCGGCGCGCGCTCCGCCGCCTCCCGGAGGGGCTGTGAGAGACTGCGAGAGGTCGAGCGTTCCCTTCACACCGGGCGCCCGGCCCGTCGACGCGATCGCCGCCCTCGTGCGAGGCGTCCGGGCAGCGCCGCGGTCCCGAGAGGACCCGGCTGGCGCCCCGGGAGCCGCGGACGGGGCAGCGCCCGCCCCGGTCCCCGGGACGGACGTGCGGAGCGGCGGCGGCACCGTCCTGGACGACGCGCAGACAGTGCGCGAGCCGGGCGGCGCGACGAGGACTTCCGTCGGGCACGGGTCGACCGCCCCGACGACCGGTACGAGATCGCCCGAGCGGCAGTGGGTCCGGTGTGGCTGGCGCTGCGGGCGACGGGAGACCCCGTGACGAGCACCCCCGAAGAGAACACCGACGCAGCACCGGCGAAGGCGCCCCGGCGCCGGCGCGCCGCGAGCCGCCCCGCCGGTCCGCCGGCCGCGGTCGAGAGCAGCGCCCCGGCGACCGCGCCCGTGCCGGACCCCGCGCCGGTCGAGGCGCCCGCTCCCGTCGAGGCGCCCGCGCCCGTGGAGACCGCGCCCGCCCCGCCGGTCGAGCCCGTGGAGCCCCCGGTGGCCGACACCACGCTCGGCCGCGTCGAGGCGACCGCCGACGCCGTGGCCGAGGAGGCCCCCGCCGCGCCGAAGCGGCGCACCCGCCGCTCCACCCGCAAGGCCACGGAGCCCGCCCCCGCCCCCGCGGCGGAGGTCGCCGCGGAGCCTGCTGCCGCGCCGGAGCCCGTCGCCGAGCTCGCGCCCGCGGCCGAGCCGGCGGTCGAGCCCCAGGCCGTCGCCGAGCCCGAGGCCGTCGTCGAGACCGCCGCCGAGCCCGAGGCGGCGCCCCGCCGTCCCGCCCGCCGCCGCCGCGCCACCCGCCCCGCCGCGGCCCCCGAGG
>NZ_VWPY01000080.1 GCF_011839805.1 Kineococcus rubinsiae
CGTCGGCGCCCACGCCGGCCCGCCCACGGCGGCCCCCGTCGAGCGCTGCCCCTCGTGCGCGAGCCGCGTCGGCCCCCGCGAGGAGTGGTGCTCCCTCTGCCACGCGTCGCTGCGGACGGCCCCGGCCGCACCCGCCGACGAGCCCGCGGTCGACGAGCCCCCGCTCGACGAGCTCGCCACCGACGAGCCCGCCGGACCTCCCGCCCCCGCTGCCCCCGGGACCACCGGTGCAGGCGAACCACCGGAGCTGGACGACGCGGTCGTCGACGCCATGCTGGCCGAGCTGTCCGGTGCGCAGCCGGCTCCGGGCGTCCGCGGGCTGCGCAGCCCCCGGACGAAGGTCCTGGTCGCCGCGCTCGGAGGGGTCGGCCTCACGGGCCTGCTGCTGCTGGCGATGACCGCCGCGGGCGCGATCCTCGGCTGAGCGGGCGCCCGGTAACCTGCGCTGCGGGGCTCCGACGCAGCGGGTCCCAGGTGACCCGGTCCTGGTTCCTGACCCGTCCCGGTCGACCGTCCGCCGCAGGTCCGTTCCAGGGGGTTCCCAGCTCGCATGGCCCAGCACACCGACGAACCCGCCCAGAACGCCGTCGGCGTCGACATCGGCGGGACGAAGATCGCCGCGGGGGTCGTCGACCACCGCGGGGAGATCCTCGCCAGCACGCGGCGCGAGACCCCGGCCACCGAGCCCGCGGCCATCGCCGACGCCGTGGCCGACGCGGTCGCCGAGCTCGCCACCACCCACACCTTCGGCCCCGTCGGGGTCGCCGCGGCCGGCTTCGTCGACGCGGCCCGCTCGACCGTGGTCTTCGCCCCCAACCTCGCGTGGCGCGACGAGCCCCTGCGGGCGCGCCTGGAGGACCGGCTGCACCGCACGGTCGTCGTCGAGAACGACGCCAACGCGGCGGCCTGGGGCGAGTTCCGCTTCGGCGGCGGCCTCGACGAGCACGGCGTCGCGGTCGACGACGTCCTCATGCTGACGCTGGGCACGGGCCTGGGCGGCGGGATCATCGCGGGCGGGCAGCTGCTGCGCGGGGCGGCCGGCGCCGCGGCCGAGGTCGGGCACGCCCGCGCCGTCCCGGACGGCCGCGTCTGCGGCTGCGGCAACCGCGGCTGCTGGGAGCAGTACGTCTCGGGCAACGCCCTGGTGCGCCAGGGCCGCGACCTGCTCCGCTCGGGCGACCCGCTCGGGGCGGGGCTCTCGGCGGCCGCGGGCGGGAGCCTCGACGCCGTCGACGGCCCGATGATCACCCGCCTCGCCGCGGCGGGCGACGCCGGCTGCGCCGGGCTGCTGTCGGAGCTGGGCCGCTGGCTGGGCGAGGCCGTGGCGACGTTCTGCGCCGTCCTCGACCCCGAGGTCGTCGTCATCGGCGGCGGCGTGTCCTCGGCCGGGGAGATGCTGCTGGCCCCGGCGCGCGTCAGCCTGGCCGCCAACCTGGCCGGGCGCACGCACCGCAAGCCGCCGCCCCTGCGCGCCGCCCGCCGCGGCAACGACGCGGGGACGATCGGCGTCGCGGACCTCGCCCGCACCGCCTGACCTGACCCCACCGCCGGAGCGGGCGTCGCCGCCCGCCCGGACCGCACCGCCGCCCGGCTCCACCGCCCGATCGCCCCTCCCCGCGACTCCGAGGACCCCGCCATGGCAGCTCCCCGCACGACCCGGCCGCGCCGCGCCCCGGACCCCCGGCGTGCGGCCCTGCAGCAGCGGCTGCGGCAGCAGACCCGCCGCGCGCTGATCGGGGACGGCCCGGCGGTCGGGGTCGACATCGGGGGGACGAAGGTCGCGGCCGGGGTCGTGGACGGCGACGGCCGCGTCGTCGCGCAGCTGCGCCGGGACACGCCCACCAAGAGCCCGCAGGCGGTCGAGGACACCATCGCCGAGGTCGTTGAGGAGCTCGCCAGCCAGCACGAGATCGTCTCGGTGGGCATCGGCGCGGCGGGCTTCGTCGACGCCGAGCGCGCGACGGTGCTCTTCGCGCCGCACCTGGCGTGGCGCAACGAGCCGCTGCGCGAGGCCGTCGAGCGGCGGGTCCGCGCCCGGCTCGGCCGCCGCGTCGGGCGCCGCACCGTGGTCGAGAACGACGCGAACGCGGCGGCCTGGGGCGAGTACCGCTTCGGCGCGGGCCGCGGCGAGGCCCGGCTGGTGTGCGTGACGATGGGCACCGGCATCGGCGGGGCCATCGTGAACTCCGGGCGGGTGCAGCGCGGCCGCTACGGCCTCGCGGGCGAGTTCGGCCACATGATCGTCGTGCCCGGTGGTCACCGGTGCGAGTGCGGGAACCGGGGCTGCTGGGAGCAGTACGCCTCCGGCAACGCCCTGGTGCGCGAGGCGCGGGAGATGGCGCGGGCGCAGTCGCCCGTCGCGCACGCCCTGCTCGAGCTCGCGCAGGGCGACCCCGAGGCCATCACGGGGCCGCTGGTCACCGAGGCGGCCCGCGCGGGCGACCCGGCGGCCATCGAGCTGTTCGAGGAGGTCGGGCGCTGGCTCGGCATCGGCATCGCGAACCTGGCCGCGGCCCTGGACCCGGGCACCGTCGTCATCGGCGGCGGGGTCTCCGACGCCGACGAGCTGCTGCTCGGCCCGGCGCGCGAGGCCTACCGGCGCACGCTGACCGGCCGCGGCTTCCGGCCCGAGCTGCGGATCGTGCGCGCGCAGCTGGGCCCGGCCGCGGGGCTCGTGGGTGCGGCCGACCTCTCGCGCGGCTGGGGCTGAGGGCGTGGTCTCCGGCCGACCCGCGGCGCGGCTGCGCGTCGCGACGCTCAACGTCCGCGAGCTGAAGGACGACGGCGCGGCCCTGCGCCGGGTCCTCGTGGCGCTCGCGGCCGACGTCGTGTGCCTCCAGGAGGTCCCGACGCACCCCTTCGCCGGGCACCGCCTGGGCGACCTGGCCGCCGACGCAGGCCTCTGGGTCGCGGCGTCCGGGACACCGGGGGCGGGCACGGCCGTGCTCGCGGCCTCGCGCGTCGACGTCCGCGCCGGGCAGGTCCGCGCGCTGCCGACGCCGCGCGTGCGCAACCGGCGCCCCGTGCGCCGCCGCGGCTGCGCCGACGCCGTCGTGCGCGTCCCGCTCGGCACCGGGTGGTCCCGCGACGTCCTGGTGCGCAGCGTGCACCTGGGCCTGGAGGAGGGGGAGCGGGAGCGGCACGCCGCGGCGCTGACCCCGTCGGCGCCGCTGCCCGGGCCGTGCGCGCCGTGGCAGCACGTGCCCGTCGTCCTGGCCGGCGACCTCAACGAGGGCCCCGAGGGGGCGGCGCGGCGGCGCCTCAGCACGGTCCTCGTGGACGCCGCGGAGACCGTCGGGGCGGAGTTCGCGACCTTCCCCGCCCGCGCGCCCCGCCACCGCATCGACCTGCTGCTGCTCGACCCGCGGCTCAGCGTCACCGCGGTCACGACGCCCGAGCTGGCCCCGGGCGACGCGGCCGCGGCCACCGACCACCTGGCCGTCGTGGCCGACCTGCTGGTGCCCGCGGACGACGGCTCCTGATCCCGGGGCGGCGGCCGCCGATGAGTTCGCCGCCGCCCGCTGGTCTGCCGGTGACCGACGCCGACCTCACCGGGAGCAGCCATGGGACTCGTCCACCTCGAGGTGTTCGCCACCCTCGACCTCGTCGGGCAGGCGCCCGGCGGCCCCCGGGAGGACCCGGAGGGCTTCCCGTTCGGCGGCTGGCAGGCGCCGCTGGTGGACGAGGTGTCCGGCGCGCAGGTCCTCGCCGCCTACGAGGGCACGGACGCCCTGCTGCTCGGCCGGCGCACCTACGACATCTTCGCCGCCTACTGGCCCCGCCAGACGGGCCCGGACGACGCCTTCGCCGCGGTGTTCAACCGCGTGCCCAAGTACGTGGCCTCCCGCGGCACGCCCGACCTGTCCTGGGCGGGCTCCAGCCAGCTGGGCCCCGACCTGCCCCGCGCGGTGCGCGAGGTCCGCGACCGCCACGAGCACGTCAGCGTCGTCGGCAGCCTGGACCTGGTGCAGACGCTGCTGCGGGAGCGGCTGTTCGACCGGCTCGACCTGTGGCTGCACCCGATCGTCCTGGGCGTGGGCAAGAAGCTCTTCGACGGCGGGGCCGTGCCCGCCAACGTCACGCTCCTCGCGCCGCCGGTGGCCGGGCCGCGGGGCACCGTGCACCTGCGCTACGCCCTCGCCGACGGCGTGCCCGCGACGGGCGACATGACCGGGCCGGACGGCACCACCGCGGTCGACCCCGCGCCCTGACCGAACGGGACGCCGACCGGAGCGTCAGACGACGGCGCCGTCGTCGGAGTCGTCGTCGCGGGAGCTGGGCAGGCGCACCACGAGCGTCGCGAAGCCGGCGACGAACACGACGGCCGTCGCGGCCGTGACCAGCGCCGGGACGTCGCGCCACACCAGGGCGACCACCAGCAGGAACAGCGGGGCGCCGATGACGGCGATCCACGCGGCCCAGCCGACGAGGTCGCGGGGCAGCGGCTGCGGCTCCGGCGGAACGAAGCGGTCGTCGAGCCCCGCGAGCGCCATGTCCTCGTCGACGTCGTCGCGCCGCGGCGGCACGGCGGGGACGTCCTCGCGGGGCGCGGGCGGCAGCGGACGCGCGGGGCGCACGGTGCGCGCGGCGTCGGGCAGCGGCGTGGCGTCGGTCCCGGCGGGGGTGCCGGGCCGCGGCGCGGGGGCCGGAGCGTCGGTCCGGCCCTCGGGAGCCCCCGGCGTCCCGCCCGCGTCGGGATCCCCCCAGTGGGCGACGATCTCGGCGAAGGCCGCGTCGACGTCGAGGGGGCCGGATCCGTCGTCCGGGTTCGAGGGCACGCCTCATCGTGGCACGGCGGAACCGCCTGGTCGAGGGAGGACCGCGCACCTCCGGGCCGCGGCGCCCGGGCGGGTGCCCTAGGGTCCGGGGACCCCCCGGCGAGGGCCGGGGACCACGCCACCGACGACGGAGAGGGTGTCGCGCTCCGTGCTCTACTGGCTGATCAAGCTCCTGCTCGCCGAGCCGGTGCTCAAGGCCGTCTACCGGCCCTGGGTGCGCGGCCTGGACCGGGTCCCGGCGTCGGGGCCGGTGATCCTCGCGAGCAACCACCTGTCGCTGACGGACCCGATCTTCCTGCCCGTCGTGCTGCGCCGGCGCATCACCTTCGTGGCCAAGGCCGACCTGTTCACCGGCCCCGGCCTGCGCGGGCGCCTCAGCGGGGTCTTCTTCCGCGGCATCGGCATGCTGCCGGTCGACCGCTCCGGCGGGCGTGCCTCGCGGGCGGCCATCGACGCGGCGGTGGGCGTCCTGCGCGACGGGGAGGTGTTCGGCATCTACCCCGAGGGCACGCGCTCGCCGGACGGGCGCCTCTACCGCGGGCGCACCGGGGTGGCGCGCATCGCGCTGGAGTCCGGCGCGAGCGTGCTGCCCGTGGCCATGATCGGCACCGAGGCCGTCTTCCCGCGCGGCCGTCTGCTGCCGCGCGTGCGCCGGGTGGGCGTGGTCATCGGCGAGCCGCTGGACTTCTCCCGCTACGCCGGCCGCGCGGGCGACCCCTTCGTCCTGCGGTCCGTGACCGACGAGGTCGTCGCGGCCATCCAGGCCCTGTCGGGGCAGGAGTACGTCGACGCCTACGCCTCCCGGGTCGCGGGGCGGCAGGCGCTGGCCCGCGGCACCGGCGTCCCGGCGCCCGAGGACCCCGCGGGCGGCGGGCCCGGCGGCCGCGCCGCCCCGGCCTCACCGCCGCCCGCTCCGCCGACCGACTGAGGCGCCGGCGCGGCCCGCGGGGCGCGCCGGGGGTGTCGGGTTCCCCGGGCGGGCGGGGCGGTGGCAGAGTCGCCGCCACGGCGTCCCACTGCGGGGACGGCGGACGGGTGCCGCGGCGGGCCGCTGACCGCGGGCACGGGACTGCAGACGTCGGGCGGCGAGGTGGCCGCCAGTGAGGGGACGCACGTGCGTGTCGGGATCTTGACCGGTGGCGGGGACTGCCCCGGTCTGAACGCGGTCATCCGGGCGGCGGTGCTCGCGGGGACGCAGCGGCACGGCTTCGAGTTCGTGGGGTTCCTGGACGGCTGGCGGGGGGTCCTGGAGGGCGACGTCGTCCCGCTCGACGAGGCCCGGGTCCGCCCGCTGCTCGCGGTCGGGGGCACGGTGCTCGGCTCCAGCCGCACCAACCCGATGAAGGACGGCGTCGAGGCGGGCGTCGCCGCGGTCCGCGCCTCGCTCGAGCGGCTCGGCGTGGACGCGCTGCTCGCCATCGGCGGCGAGGACACCCTCGGGGTCGCCACGGCGCTGCACGAGGCGGGCGTGCCCGTGGTCGGTGCGCCCAAGACGATCGACAACGACCTGTCCGCGACCGACGCCACCTTCGGCTTCGACACCGCGGTGCAGACGGCCGTCGACGCCTGCGACAAGCTCGCCAGCACCGGCGCCTCGCACCACCGCGCCATGCTCGTGGAGGTCATGGGCCGCCACGCGGGGTGGATCGCCCTGCACACCGGGATGGCCGCGGGCGCCCACGTCACGCTGCTGCCCGAGGAGCCCGTCGACCTCGACGCCGTCGCCGAGACGGTCCGCACCGTCCTCGCGCGCGGCGACGCCCCGCTCATCGTCCTGTCGGAGGGCGCCCCCGTCCTCGGCGACCACGCCGTCAAGGACGCGCCCACCGACGCGTTCGGGCACGTGCAGCTCGGCGGCGCGGGGGAGCAGCTGGACCGCGAGCTGCAGCAGCGGGTGCCGGGCCTGTCCACCCGCCTCACGGTGCTCGGCCACCTCGTGCGCGGCGGCAGCCCGTCGGCGGCCGACCGCGTGCTGGCGACCCGCTTCGGGCTGTCGGCGATCACGGCGCTCGCCGAGGGCGAGCTCGGGACGATGGCGTCGCTGCGGGGCACCGACGTCGTGCAGGTCCCGCTGGCCGACGCCACCAAGGTCCTGCGGACCGTGCCCGAGCACCGCGTCGCGGAGTCGGCGGGCCTGTCCTGGTGACGTCCGGCGGCTGAGCGCCGCCGGTGGTGACGGTCTCTCACCGCTCGTGCCCGCCGCTGGGCCGGCCGGGGTGCGCGACGCGCCCCGGCCGCCGGGCGGCCCCACGCACCCGGAAGTGGTGGGAGACTTCGGCGTGTGAGCAGCTCCACGACGAGGACCGTGTCCGCAGCCGCCGGGCCCAGCAGCAGCCTGTGGCCCGACCTGCCCGCCGCCCAGCAGCCGCAGTGGCCCGACGTGGCCGCCCTGGCCGAGGTGCACGCCGAGCTGGCCTCCTACCCGCCCCTGGTGTTCGCGGGCGAGGCCGACCAGCTGCGCCACCGCCTGGCCGAGGCTGCGCGCGGTGAGGCGTTCCTGCTCCAGGGCGGCGACTGCGCGGAGACCTTCGCGGGCGCCACCGCGGACGGGATCCGCCGCCGGCTGAAGACGATGCTGCAGATGTCCGCCGTCCTCACCTACGGCGCGAGCCTGCCGGTGATCAAGGTCGGGCGGATGGCGGGGCAGTTCTCCAAGCCGCGCAGCAGCAACGACGAGACCCGCGACGGCGTCACGCTGCCCGCCTACCGGGGGGACGCGGTCAACGACTACGCCTTCACCCCCGAGGGCCGCCGGCCGGACCCGCAGCGCCTGCTGCGCGCCTACCACACGGCGTCGGCGACGCTGAACCTCATCCGCGCCTTCACCAACGGCGGCTACGCCGACCTGCGCAAGGTGCACGAGTGGAACCGCGGCTTCGCGGCGACCGCGGCGAACGCCCGCTACGAGGCGCTGGCCCACGACATCGACAAGGCCATGAAGTTCATGGCCGCGTGCGGGTCGGACTTCGACGCCCTGAAGACCGTGCAGTTCTACTCGAGCCACGAGGCGCTGCTGCTGGACTACGAGCGCCCGCTGACCCGCACGCTGGACGAGGAGCCGCCGCTCGCCGGGCCGGCCCCGGGCGACGACGTCCGCCAGGGCGGCCCCTACGACGTGTCCGCGCACATGGTCTGGATCGGGGAGCGCACCCGCCAGCTCGACGGCGCGCACGTCGACTTCGCGTCGAAGATCCGCAACCCGATCGGCATCAAGCTCGGCCCGACCACCACGGTCGACGACGCGCTGGCCCTGATCGAGAAGGTCGACCCGTACCGCGAGCCGGGCCGCCTGACCTTCATCACCCGCATGGGGGCGGGGAAGGTGCGCGAGGCGCTGCCCGCCCTCGTCGACGGGGTGCGCCGCGCCGGCCACCAGCCCGTCTGGGTGTGCGACCCCATGCACGGCAACACCATCACGTCGACGAGCGGCTACAAGACGCGCCGCTTCGACGACGTCGTGGACGAGGCCCGCGGGTTCTTCGAGGTCCACCACGCGCTCGGCACGGTGCCCGGCGGCCTGCACGTCGAGCTCACGGGCGACGACGTCACCGAGTGCCTGGGCGGGGCGATGGAGATCGACGACGCCGCCCTGGGCACCCGCTACGAGTCGCTGTGCGACCCGCGCCTGAACCACCAGCAGTCCCTCGAGCTCGCGTTCCTCGCGGCCGAGATGCTCAGCCCCCACCGCTGAGCCGCACCGCACCAGGAGGGCCCCCGACCGTCGCCGGTCGGGGGCCCTCCTCGCGTGCCATGCCCTAGGGCAGAGGGACCCTCAGACCACGGTGAGCGTGACGGTCGAGCCCTTGGGGGCCGAGCTCCCGGCGGCGGGGGAGCAGTCGCGGACGGTGCCGAAGAGCCCGCCCAGGACGTTCTGCACGGCGACCTCGAACCCCAGCCGCTCCAGCGTCGCGCGGGCCGCGCCGAGCTGCTGCCCCTGGACCTTGGGGATCGCCACGAGCGGCGGACCGCTGGAGACGGTGAGCTGGACCGTGTCGCCGCGGAACAGCGAACCGGTCGACGGCGACTGGGCGATGACGTCGCCCGCGGGCACCGTCTCGCTCGTCTCGGTCCTCGGCTCGCCCGCGACCAGGCCGGCGCCGGTGATCGCCGCCCGGGCGTCGCCGACGCTGCTGCCGACGACGCGGGGCACGCCGATCGGCTCGCGGCCCTGGGAGACGACGAGGTCGACCCGGCTGTCGTGGTCCGCGAGGACCCCCGCCGCCGGCGTGCTGGCGACCACGGAGCCCTCCGGGACCTGCTCGTCGAAGGCTTCGGCGACGTCGCCGACGACGAGGCCGGCGTCGGTGACGGCCTTCTCCGCCGCCGAGCGGGTGGTGCCCGCGACGGCGGGGACGGCGAACTGCTCCACGCCCTTGCTGACGAGGACGGTGATCGTCCCCTCCTTGCGGACGTCGCGGCCGGCGGCGGGGTCGGTGCCGACGACGGTGCCCGCGGGGACGGTGTCGCTGAACTCCTGGCGCTCGTCCACGGCGAAGCCCGCGCGGGCGAGCGTGGTGCGCGCCTGCGTCGGCGTCGAGCCCGCGACCTGCGGGGTCGTGGTGAAAGCGCCCGGGCCGGCGAGGAAGAACCAGACCACCCCGGCCGCGACGGCCAGCACGACGAGCGTGACGACCATGGCGATGACGCTGCGCCGCCGCCGGCGGCCGCCGGGGCCGTAGCCGACGTCCTCCTCGCGGGCGCGTGACACCGGCGCCGCGCCGTCGGCGGGGGCGGCGTCCGCCGCGGCGGGACCGGCTGCGGCGACGGCCGCGAGGTCGAGCTTGACCGTGGCGCCGGAGGGGTCGCCGGAGCCGGCCGGCAGCGCCCCGCGCGCGGACAGCTGCGCGGGGGTGAGGTCGGCGTGCAGGGCGCGCAGGTCGGCGAGCATCTCGACGGCGTCGGCCGGGCGGTCGTCGGGGTCCTTGGCGAGCGCCTTCAGCACGATCGCGTCCAGGGCCGGCGGCAGGCCCGGCACGAGCGAGGACGGCGACGGGGCGTCGTCGTAGACGTGGCGGTAGGCGAGGCGCACGGGGCTGTCCCCGGAGAACGGCGGCTGGCCCGTGAGCATCTCGAAGAGCAGCACGCCCACGCCGTAGAGGTCGCTGCGGGCGTCGGCGACCCCGCGGGCCACCCGCTCCGGCGCCAGGTACTCGGCGGTGCCCATCAGCTCGGCGCCGTTGCCGCCCGTGCTGCCCCGCGTCGCGGCCGCCGACCGGGCGAGGCCGAAGTCGGCGACCTTCACGCGGCCGTCGTCGGCGACGAGGACGTTGGCGGGCTTCACGTCGCGGTGCAGGACGCCCTTGCGGTGGGCCTCGGCCAGCGCGTCGAGCACGGCCTCGGCCACGTCGAGCGCCTCACCGGGGGTGAGCAGCCCACGCTCGTGGACGACGTCGCGCAGCGTGCGGCCCCCGACGAGCTCCATGACGAGGTAGGCGGTCTCGCCGTCGGTGCCCTGGTCCAGGACGCTGACGACGCCGGGGTGGGCCAGGCGCGCGGCGGACTTGGCCTCGCGCACGAACCGCTGCCGGGCCTCGAGGTCGTGGGCGAGGTCGGCGCGCAGGACCTTGACGGCCACCTCGCGCTCCAGGCGCTCGTCCTCCGCGCGGTAGACCACGCCCATGCCACCCCGGCCGATCCGCGCGAGCACGCGGTAGCGCCCGTCGATGCGGCGCCCGACGAGGGGGTCGGAGAGGGTGGCGTCCACGGAGAGCGAGTCTAGGTGGACCGCGCGTCCGTGCCGCCGCCCCGCGCCGGGCGCCTCCGCCGGCGGCCGCGACCGGGAGCACGGGCCCGCGGGCGCCGCCCACCACGCCGCGCGGAGGCGCCGGGGCGCTGGCCCCGGGCGCTGATCGGCGGGAGGGTGATCCCGTGAGCGACCACGACGACCACCCGGCCACCGGCGGCAGCGAGAGCGCGGGCGGCGACGCCCCGGGAGCAGGCGGTGGCCACGGCGCCGCGGGTGCCCGGCAGGACGGCCGCGGCGGCGGGGACCCGGTCGCGACCCTCCTGGTGCTCGGCGCCAGCGGGGACCTCGCCTCGCGGCTGCTGATGCCGGGCCTGGCCCGGTTGCTGGTCTCCGGGCGCGCGGAGGACCCCGCGCACGGCCACGGCTCCTCGCTGCGGCTCGTCGGTGCCGGGTCCGAGGACTGGGACGACGACCGCTGGCGCGAGGTCGTCACCACGGCCTTCGCCGGCGTCGAGGAGGGCGAGGAGGGGGAGGCCGCGCGCGCCGTGCGGGACGGCAGCCGCTACGCGCAGGTCGACGTCACCGACCCCGACGCCCTGCTGGCGCTGATGGGCTCGTGCACCGCACCGGTGGCCGTGTACTTCGCCCTGCCCCCGGCGGTCACGGCGAAGGCCTGCGCCGCCCTGGTCGGGCGGCCGCTGCCCGCGAGCACCCGTTTGGTGATGGAGAAGCCCTTCGGCTCCGACGAGGCGTCCGCGCACCGGCTCAACGAGGTCGTCGCGCAGCTCGTGCCGGAGGAGCACGTGCACCGCGTCGACCACTTCCTGGGCACCTCGACGGTGCTGGGGACCCTCGGCGTGCGCTTCGCCAACCGGATCTTCGAGCCGACCTGGAACGCCGGTCACGTCGAGCGCGTCGACGTCTTCTACGACGAGGACCTCGCGCTGGAGGGCCGGGCCGGCTACTACGACCACGCCGGCGCCCTCGTCGACATGATCCAGAGCCACCTGCTGCAGGTGCTCGCGGTGCTGGCCATGGACGCCCCGGCCTCGCTCGACGAGCGGGAGTTCCGCGACCGCAAGGCGCAGCTGCTGCGGGCGACGCGGCTGGCCGGGCCGCCGGCGCAGGCGAGCCGGCGGGCCCGCTACACCGCGGGCCGGATCGGGGAGCGCGACCTGCCCGACTACGCCTCCGAGGACGGCGTCGACCCCGCGCGCCGGACCGAGACCCTGGCCGAGGTCGTGCTGCACGTCGACACCTGGCGCTGGGCGGGCGTGCCGTTCCGCCTGCGCTCCGGCAAGGCGCTGGGGCGGGCGCGCAAGGAGGCGGTCATCACCTACAAGCCGGTCCCGCACCTGCTGACCGGGCTGCGCGGGGAGCCGGTGCCGACGCGGCTGCGCCTCGGCTTCAAGCCGGACACCGTGAGCCTCGACCTGAACGTCAACGCCCCCGGCGACCCGTTCGACCTCGACGCGGCGACGATCACCGCGGACCTGGGCGACTCCCAGCTGCCCGCCTACGGCGAGGTGCTGGCCGGCGTCCTGGACGGCGACCCGCTGCTGTCGGTGCGCGGGGACACCGCCGAGGACTGCTGGCGCATCCTCGCCCCGGTGATCGCGGCCTGGCGGGCCGACGAGGTGCCGCTGGAGACCTACGCGGCCGGCAGCGAGGGCCCCGAGGCGACGGACGACTTCCCGGCCGTGTGACGACTCCCGGACGGACGCGCCGGCCCGGCGGGCTCCGGACCGGCGCGCCCGCTCAGCGGAAGCGCGCTTGCAGCGTCTGGACGTTGGCGACGTAGCGCCGGGTGTCGTCGTACATCCCGCGGGCCCGCACCGAGGCGTTGCCCTGGTAGTAGGACGCGATGGCGACGTCGGGGGCGTTGTTCGCGACCAGGGTCCGCAGGATCGCGACGCCCGCCTTGGCGTTGTCCTCGGGGTCGAAGAGGTCGATGTCCTCGCCCAGCAGGTCCTCGGCCCACTCCCCGGAGCCCGGCAGGACCTGCATGGCGCCGATCGCGTTGGCGTCGGAGACCACGCGCATCCGGAAGCCGGACTCCTGGAAGGCGATGGCCAGCGCGAGCGAGGGGTCGACGCCGAGGCGCACGGCCGTGGACCGGACGATCTCCTGCATGCGCGCCTTGCTCGGCAGGTCCGCGTCCGCGAGTCGGGCGCGGTTGGCGGCCGCGGCCTCGACGACCGAACCCGCCTTCACGGGCGGTGCGGAGGGGGCGGCTGCCGCCCCGGCGCCCAGGGAGAGCCGCTGGCCCTCGCGCAGGAAGCCGTCCGCCCCGAGGTCGTTGGCCGCGCGCAGCGCCGCGACCGTGGTGCCCTGCGCGGCGGCGATGCCCGAGAGGGTGTCGCCCCGGCGCACGGTGTAGCCGCCGGTGGGGGCCGGGGCCTCCTCGGCCTCCTGCGCCGGCGCGGGGGCGCCGCCGAGGGTCAGGACCTGGCCGTCGCGGATGAAGCCGCGCGCGTCGAGGCCGTTGGCCTCCCGCAGCGCCCGGACGGTCGTCCCGGTCGCCGCGGCGATCGAGCCGAGCGTGTCGCCGCTGCGCACCGTGTAGGCGCCGGTGCGCGCCGCCGGGGCTGCGTCGGCGGCTGAGGCGCCCGCGGCGGGGATCCGCAGCTGTCGGCCCTCGACGATGCGGGCGCCCGCGTCGAGGCCGTTGGCCGCGACGACGGCCGCGACGGTCGAGCCGTGGCGGGCGGCGAGCGCCCCCACGGTGTCCCCGCGGGCCACCGTGACGACGAGGTCGCCCGC
>NZ_VWPY01000009.1 GCF_011839805.1 Kineococcus rubinsiae
ATCAACTGTTGTTCGCGTCCACTGTGCGGTTCTCGGGATACAACCGAACCCACCCCAAGCACGACCCCTCGTGAGAGTGGTTGGTGTGGGGGTGTGGTGGTCGGATCCTGGTGTTTGTGGTCCGGTGGTCATAGCGGTGGGGAAACGCCCGGTCTCATTCCGAACCCGGAAGCTAAGCCTGCCAGCGCCGATGGTACTGCTCGGGAGACTGAGTGGGAGAGTAGGACGCCGCCGGACCGCTCAACGTGATGGTGGGGAGTCGATCTCTTCTCTACGAAGAGAACGGCTCCCCACTGTCGTATCCGGGCTCATCGAGCCCTCGGTGCCGCCGGCGCTCCAGCGCGCGGTGCCCTCATCTGAACAGTGACGACGAGGATCTCCTCCGGCATGCCGGCAGGGGTGACGGGAGTACGACATGGCTGAACGAGACGGGCAAGACCGCAACCGCAACGACCAGGGGTCGGGTGCGCGCGGCGGACCGAACCGCTTCCGCGGCAACGACTCCCGTGGTGGATCGAGCAGTGGCGCCTCTCGCGGGGCCGGCGGCTCCGCTCCTCGTCGTGACAGTCCTTCGGGCCGCCCCTACAGCGGTGGTCCCCGCCGCGAGTCCGCGGACCGAGCCCTGCAGCGCGACGGTCGCAGCGACCGGCCCGCGTCCCCCGCGCCCTGGCGCGAGCGCACCGACAGCGCCACCCGCTCGTCGGGTGCCGGGAGTGACGGTCGCCTCAGCGGTGCCACGCGTGATGCGGCCGGTGGCCGGCCCCCCCGTCGCAACGACTCCGCTGTCGCCGGCCGAGCGTTCAACGAGCGGGACGGTCAGCGCTCCGGCGGTTACCAGGGCTCCCGCTCGGGTGCCTCGCGTCCCTCGACCGGCGGCCGCGATGACCGCGCGCAGGGGGGTCAGCGCGGCTGGCCGTCCCGTGACGGCGGTGGTGGTCGACCCTCCGGTGCTCCGCGCACCGACCGTCCCTCCAGCGACCGTCCCCGCACGGACCGACCGTGGGAGAACCGTGGGGGTTCCGAGCGTCCCCGCACCGACCGTCCCTCCAGCGACCGTCCCGCGCGCAGCGACCGTCCGTGGGAGAACCGCGGTGGGTCTGACCGCCCTCGTACGGACCGTCCGTCCAGCGACCGTCCCCGCACGGATCGCCCGTGGGAGAACCGCGGCGGTTCCGACCGCCCGCGTACCGACCGTCCCTCCAACGACCGTCCCGCGCGCAGCGACCGTCCGTGGGAGAACGGCAGCGGATCGGACCGTCCGCGCACGGACCGTCCGTCCAGCGACCGTCCCCGTACGGACCGTCCGTGGGAGAACCGCGGTGGTTCCGACCGCCCGCGTACGGACCGTCCGTCCAGCGACCGTCCCGCGCGCAGCGACCGTCCGTGGGAGAACCGCAGCGGATCGGACCGTCCGCGCACGGACCGTCCGTCCAGCGACCGTCCCCGTACGGACCGTCCGTGGGAGAACCGCGGTGGTTCCGACCGGCCGCGTACGGACCGTCCGTCCAGCGACCGCCCGGTGCGCAGCGACCGTCCGTGGGAGAACCGCAGCGGGTCGGACCGTCCCCGCAGTGACCGTCCGTCCAGTGACCGTCCCCGCACGGATCGCCCGTGGGAGAACCGCGGGGGTTCCGACCGTCCGCGCACTGACCGTCCCTCCAACGACCGTCCGCGCACGGACCGTCCCTGGGAGAACCGCGGGGCGTCCGACCGTCCGCGTACCGACCGTTCCTCGAGCGACCGTCCGGCGCGCAGTGACCGTCCTTGGGAGAACCGCGGGGGGTCCGACCGTCCGCGTACCGACCGTCCTTCCAGCGACCGTCCCCGCACGGACCGCCCGTGGGAGAACCGCGGCGGTTCCGACCGTCCCCGCTCGGACCGTCCGTCCGGCGAGCACGCTCGCGGCGGCGACCGCCCTCGTGCGAGCACCGCGCGTCCGTGGGAGCGGAGCGGTGGTGCCGACCGGCGCGAGGACCGCGCCCCCCGGCACCGCGTCGACCGTCCCGTCGGTCCCGAGCTGCCCGAGGACGTCACCGGTCGCGAGCTCGCGCCGGACGTCCGCCGTGCGCTGCAGGGCCTGACCCCGGAGAACGCCAACGTCGTGGCGCGGCACCTCGTCATGAGCGGTCGGCTCGTCGACGTCGACCCCGAGGCCGCGTGGCAGCACGCCCTCGCAGCTCAGCGTCGCGGTGGCCGCGTCGCCGCGGTGCGCGAGGCGGCGGCGATCTCCGCCTACCGCGCGGGTCACTTCCAGGAGGCCCTCGGCGAGCTCCGCACCGCGCGGCGCATGACGGGTGACGACAGCTACCTCCCGCTCATGGCGGACAGCGAGCGCGGTCTCGGTCGTCCCGAGCGGGCGCTCGACCTCGCCGGGTCGCCTGAGGCCCGCCGCCTCGACGAGGCCGGCCGCGTGGAGATGCTCATCGTCGCCGCCGGCGCCCGGCACGACCTCGGCCAGCACGAGGCCGCCGTCGTCGCCCTCCAGGTCCCGCAGCTGCACACCGACAGCCGTGCGCCGTGGCGCGCGCGCCTCTGGTACGCCTACGCCGACGCGCTGGAGTCCGTGGGCCGCCTCGACGAGGCGCGCACCTGGCTCGAGCGGGCGGCCGACGCCGACCCCGAGGGTGAGACCGACGCCATGGAGCGGCTCGAGGAGCTCGACGGCATGGTCCTCGAGCTCGACGAGGACGGCTTCGACGACGAGCCCGAGGCACCCGCTGCCGACGCCTCGCGCGTCGAGCCTCCCCAGGAGGACGACGAGTCCGACGACGACGAGTCCGACGACGACGAGTCCGACGACGACGAGTCCGACGACGACGAGTCCGACGACGACGAGTCCGACGACGCGGACCCGGCAGACCCCGTCGACCCGGCGGATCCCGCTGACCCGGCGGATCCCGCCGACCCGGCGGATCCCGCCGACCCGGCGGACCCCGCCGACCCCGCCGATCCGGCCAACTGAGCAGGGGGACCGATCGTGCGCGTGTACTGGCCGACGACCCTCGGCGCTCTCTCGGCGCTCGAGGGTGACGTCCTCGCGAGCGGTCCGGTGCTCGCGCACGCGGTGACGCCCGCGCTGCGCGACTACTTCGCCGACGCGGACCCGCGCGACCTCGAGGAGGAGCTCGAGTTCATCGCCATGACCGACGCGGCCGAGGAGTCCCTGCGGCTCCTGGCCGCGGCGGGCGGGTCGGCGCGGCGCGTCGTCCTGGCGCTGGACGTGCCGGACCCGTCGGGTCCGGCACCGGAGCGGGGGGCGTGGTCGGGGCCCGGCCGCTCGCGCGTCGAGCTCGCCGGCGGCCTCCTGCTCAGCCAGCTCGTCAGCGTCCACGTCGACGCCGAGGAGGCCGAGGCCGACGTGCGGGCCGCGATCGCCGCACTGCCGGCCGCGGACGCGGGCGACGAGGACGCGCGGTTCACCGTCGAGTCCGTCGAGGGCCACGACCTGCTCTGGTACGACCAGAGCGAGCTGTCGCTGCTCATCGCGGTCGGCGGCTGACCCCCCGCCGACCCGACCGTCCCCGACCGGGCTCGCCCGCGGCGCCTCAGCCGCGGGCGAGCCAGGTCCGGCCCAGCTCGGCCTCCGAGCGCACCATCGAGGTGACGATCGGGCCGAGCGCCTTCTCGATCGTCGACCCCATCAGCGGGACCTTCGCCCGGAGCTGACCGTCGAGGACGTGGGTGCAACCGGTCGCGGTGGGGCGCAACGTCATCGTCCCCTCGAACGTCACCGGCACCCCCCGCACGGTGAGGACCGCGGTGCCGTTGCGGCTGCCGTCCGAGGCGGGCGCCGACCACTGCTCGACCTGCTCGACGACGACCGTGGCGCCCACGAAGCGGCGGGCCGCGTCCGGCATCGGCCCGGTGCTGATCGTGCGGCTGCTGACCATGCGCGCCGTGCCGTCGACCTCCGTCACGTCAGAGCTCTGCTCGAGCGCCCCGGACGCCGTGGCGCGCGCCTTCGCGAACTCCGGGTCGCTCATCACCGCGAAGAGCTCCTGCGGCGTGGCCGTGTACTGCGACTCCTCGTGGATCTGCACTGCTGGTCCTCCCTGTGCGTCAGCGCGCGGTGAGCGCGCCCGCCAGTCTCCCCAGCGGCTCGCGCAGCCGCTCGGCCAGGGTCGCCTCCACGGCGTCGGCCGCCGCGGGGTCCCGGCCGGCTGACGTCGCCGCGAGGTGCCGGACGTCGTCCACCGCGTCCAGCAGGGCGCCGGCCGCCGTGCGCAGCGCCGCCGCGATGTCGCGCGCGTCGGCGGCGAAGGCCTCGTCGACGGCCAGCGGTCCGGCGGCCTCCGCCGCCCGCTCGGCCGTCCGCGCCGCCGTCTGCAGGGCCGCCGCCAGGGCGCCGAGGCCCGCCGCGTCCCCTCCCGCGCTGCCGCGCAGGTCGACCACGCTCACCCCGGACGCCCCGGGACGGGCAGCCGGTCGGCCAGCGCGGCCAGCGCCCGCTGCGCGTCCACCCGCAGGTCGACGAGCGCGTCCGCGGTGCCGGGCCGGCGCGCGTCGGCGTGCGTGCCGGCCACCGCGTCGCCCGCGTCCAGCAGGTCCTCGCGCAGCCGGGACGCGGCGTCGTCCGCGATGGCGTCGTCGGCGGAGGGGCGGGAGGGCGGCACGGCGCCAACCCTAGGACCGCGGCCCCTCCGCGTCCCCCGGTGCAGGACCGCGGACGGGCTAGTGTCGGGACGGCAACCGCCCCGCCACTCCCGGAGCCAACGATGCCGACGTCCGCGTCCGAAGTTCGACCCCTCATGCGCTCGGCGAGCGCTGCGCGCGGAGCCGGCTGGGCGCAGGAGCTGCCCGACGCGCTGCAGCCCGACACGGCCGCGGAGCGCCTGCTGCTCGACTACTTCTCGCACACCGCCGTCGAGGACCTGGCCGACCGCGATCCGGGTGACCTCGCGCAGGCGGTGGCCTCCCACGTCGTCGCGGGGAGCCGGCGCCGGCCGGGCACGACCCTCGTGCGGGGTGTCGAGGGCGAGGCCTCCGGGGCCGGGGCGAGCCGCTCGACGCTCGAGGTCGTCACCGACGACATGCCCTTCCTCGTGGACAGCCTGACCGCGGCGCTCACCCGCGGTGGGCACGCCATCCACCTCCTGGTGCACCCGCGGCTGGCGGCGCGGCGCACCGACGACGGGGTGCTGCTCGACCTGCACGACGTCGACACCGCCGCCCCGAGCGACCTCGCCGAGTCGTGGATCCGCATCGAGGTGGACCGCGACGGCGGCCCGGAGGTCCTCGAGGCCCTGGTCGCGGAGCTCTCCTCGGTGCTGGAGGACGTGCGCGCGGCCGTGCGCGGCTGGCAGCCCATGCGCGCCAAGGCCCTGCAGATCGCCGACGAGCTGCAGGTCGACCCGCCGGCGGGCGTGGGCGACGACGAGCTGCGCACGGCGGAGCGGTTCCTGCGCTGGATGGCCGACGACCGCTTCACGTTCCTGGGCTACCGGGAGTACGACCTGCAGGCCGACGGCGACGACGTCGTGCTCGCGGCGCGTCCCGACACGGGTCTCGGCGTCCTCGCCGAGCGCCCCGGCCGGACGTCCGGGCGGCTGCGGCGGCTCTCAGGTCCCGTGCGGGAGAAGGCGAGCGAACCGCAGGTCCTGCTCGTGACCAAGGCCAACGCCCGCGCCACCGTGCACCGCCCCTCGTTCCTGGACTACGTCGGCGTCAAGACGTTCGACGCGTCCGGCCGCGTCACGGGGGAGCGGCGCTTCCTCGGGCTGTTCACGTCCAACGCCTACACCGAGAGCGTGCGGCGGGTCCCCGTCGTCGCCGAGAAGGTGGCGGAGGTGCTGCGGCGCGCCGGTTTCGGCTCGAGCGGGCACTCCGCCAAGGACCTGCTCAGCATCCTCGAGTGGTTCCCGCGCGACGAGCTGCTGCAGGCCGGCGTGGACTCGATCCTCGACACCGCGATGGCCGTCCTGCGCCTGCAGGAACGGCGTCGCACCCGGCTGTTCCTGCGCCAGGACGCCTACCGCCGCTTCATGTCCTGCCTCGTGTTCCTGCCCCGCGACCGCTACTCGACGCGGGTCGGCGCGGGCGTCGAGGCGCTGCTGCGCGACGCGTTCGACGGCGGTTCCGCCGAGAGCACGCTCGCGGTGACGGAGAGCGTCCTCGCCCGGCTGCACGTCGTCGTCCGCGCACGACCCGGCGAGGAGCTCACCGACGTCGACGCCGCCGAGCTGGAGGCCCGGGTCGCCGACGCCGTCCGCAGCTGGGACGACGACCTCCTCGACGCCGCGCGCGACCAGCTCGGTGCCGACGCGGGCGCGGCCCTGGCCCGCCGCTGGACCCGCGGCGTCCCCGGCAGCTACCGCGCCGACGTCCCGGCCGAGGTCGCCGTGGGCGACCTGGTCCGCGTCGAGCAGCTGCTGGCCCAGGTCGACGCCTCCGGCGACCCGTCCGCCGACCCGCCCCCGGTCCTCGCCCTGCGCGACGCCCCGGACGGCGAGGCCCGCACGTGGCGGCTGGCGTCGTACCGCACGAGCCCCGTGACGCTGAGCGCCGTCCTGCCCGTGCTGGCCGACCTCGGCGTGGAGGTGACCGACGAGCGCCCGCACGTCGTCGAGCGCGAGGACGGCCGGCGCGTCTGGATCTACGACGTCGGCCTGCGGCTGCCCGTCGACGTGTGGCACCTCGACGCCGACCCGGCCGCCGCGCGCGACCGCTTCTCCGAGGCGTTCGCGGCCGCGTGGACGCAGGACGCGGAGAGCGACAGCCTCGCCCGCCTCGTGCTCGCCGGGCAGCTCACGTGGCGCCAGGTCGCCGTGCTGCGCGCGCTGACGCGCTACCTGCGCCAGGTCGGGCTCGCCTACTCCGTCGACTACGTCTCCGGCTGCCTGCTCGCGAACGTCGCCCTGACCCGGCTGCTCGTCCGGCTCTTCGAGGCCCGCTTCGCCCCGACCCGCGCCGGGCACGAGACGGAGCGCGCGGAGACCGTCGACGCGCTCGTCGAGGAGACCCGGGGCGCGCTCGACGCCGTCGAGGGCCTGGACGCCGACCGCATCCTGCGGGCGCTGCTGTCCGTGGTGCTGGCGGTGCGGCGCACCAACGCCTACCAGAAGGACGCCGCGGGCCGCCCGCACCCGTACCTGTCGTTCAAGCTCGACCCGCGCGGCGTGGCGGGGATGCCGGACCCGGCGCCCCACGCCGAGGTCTGGGTCTACTCCCCGCGCGTGGAGGGCGTGCACCTGCGCTACGGCGAGGTGGCCCGCGGCGGGCTGCGCTGGTCGGACCGGCGCGAGGACTTCCGCACCGAGGTGCTCGGGCTGGTGAAGGCGCAGATCGTGAAGAACGCCGTCATCGTGCCGACGGGCGCCAAGGGGGGTTTCGTCGCCAAGCGGCTGCCGGACCCGGCCGTGGACCGCGACGCGTGGTGGGCCGAGGGGATCGCGAGCTACCGCACGTTCATCTCGGGCCTGCTCGACGTCACCGACGACCTGCGCACCGAGGGCGGCCGGCAGGTCACGGTGCCGCCGAAGGACGTGGTGCGCTACGACGGCGACGACTCCTACCTCGTCGTCGCCGCCGACAAGGGCACCGCGACGTTCTCCGACATCGCCAACGAGATCGCCGTCTCCCGGGGGTTCTGGCTCGGCGACGCGTTCGCGTCCGGGGGTTCTGTCGGCTACGACCACAAGGCCATGGGCATCACGGCCCGCGGGGCGTGGGAGAGCGTGCGGCGGCACTTCCGGGAACTCGGCCACGACGTGCAGACGGAGGCGACCACGGTCGTCGGCGTCGGCGACATGAGCGGCGACGTGTTCGGCAACGGGATGCTGCTCTCGCAGCAGATCCGCCTCGTCGCCGCCTTCGACCACCGGCACGTGTTCCTCGACCCGGACCCCGAACCCGTTGCGGCGCACGCCGAGCGGCTGCGGTTGTTCGGCCTGCCGCGCTCGTCCTGGAACGACTACGACGCCTCGCTCATCTCCGCGGGCGGCGGCGTGTACCCGCGCACGGCGAAGGCGATCCCCGTCAGTGCGCCGGTGGCGCAGCGGCTCGGGTTGCCGGGGCCCACGAGCCTCAGCCCCGTCGACCTCGTCCAGGCGATCCTGCGCGCCCCGGTCGACCTGTTCTGGAACGGCGGGATCGGGACCTACGTCAAGGCCTCGACCGAGTCGCACGCGGACGTCGGGGACAAGGCGAACGACCCGGTGCGCATCGACGGCGGGGAACTGCGCGTCCGCGTCGTCGGCGAGGGCGGGAACCTGGGCCTCACCCAGCGCGGGCGCATCGAGGCCGCGTTCGCGGGCGTGAAGCTGAACACCGACGCCATCGACAACTCGGCGGGCGTGGACTGCAGCGACCACGAGGTCAACATCAAGATCCTCCTGGACCACCTCGTCTCGCAGGGCCACCTCGACGCCGCCGACCGCGACGCGACGCTGCTGCGGATGACCGACGAGGTCGGCCGCCACGTCCTGCGGGACAACTACGAGCAGAACGTCCTGCTGTCGGTGGAGGGGACGTTCGCCACGGGCCTGCTGCCCGCGCACCGGCGCTTCCTCGAGGCGCTGCAGGCCTCCGGCCAGCTGGACCGCCGGCTCGAGGCGCTGCCGTCGTCGGCGGAGCTGGACCGCCGGGCCCGCGACGGGCGCGGGCTCACGATGCCGGAGCTCTCCGTCCTCGCCGCCTACGCCAAGATCTCGCTCGGGGCGGCCCTGCTCGCCAGCGGCCTGCCCGACGAGCTGTGGATGGCGCAGACGCTGCGCAGCTACTTCCCGGCGGAGCTCGCCGAGCGCTTCGGGGACAACTTCGTCGAGCACCCGCTGCGCCGCGAGATCGCCACCACCGTCGTCGTGAACCACGTCGTCGGCGTCGGCGGGCTGACGTTCGCGTTCCGCGCCGCGGAGGAGACCGGAAGCGACCTCGCCGACGTCGTGCGCGCGTTCGCCGTCACCCTCGCGGTGTTCGGCCTGCCCGAGCGGGCCGCCGCGGTGGAGGCCCTCGACGGCCGCGTCCCGGCCGAGGTCCAGTCGGGGGTGCGCCAGCAGCACCAGCGCCTCCTGGACCGCGGGGTGCGGTGGTTCCTGCACGCGCGGCCCGAGGGCATCGACGTGCCCACCGAGGTCGAGCGGTTCGCCGCCGTGGTCGCCGAGCTCGCGCCGCGGGTCCCGGAGCTGGCCGTGGGGGTCGACCGCGAGGTCGTGCTGCGCGAGGCCGCCGAGTACGAGGCGCAGGGCGTCGGGGCCGAGGAGGCGCTGCGCACCGCGGCGCTGCTGTCGGTCTACCCGCTGCTCGACGTCGCGGAGGTCGCGGCCGCCAGCGGGCGCGCCCCGGCCGACGTGGCCGCGACGTGGTTCACGATCTCCGAGCGCTACGGCATCGACTCGCTGCTCACGAGCATCTCGCGGCTGGAGCGCACCGACCGCTGGCAGGCCCTGGCCCGCGCCGCGCTGCGCGACGACCTGTACTCGGCGCTGCGCGACCTCACCGCGGCCGTGCACGCGCACGTCGCGGACGCCGGCGCCACGACGCCCTGGGACGCGGCGGCCGCCGTCGCCGCGTGGGAGGAGGCGCACGGCCCGGCGGTGCGCCGGGCCCGCTCCACGATGCAGGAGATCGAGGCGTCCGACCGCGCGGACCTCGCCTCCCTCTCGGTCGGCCTCCGGGTGCTGCGGACGGTGCTGCGCAACGGCTGACGGCGCGCGGCGGGGGTGCCGTGCGGCTCAGCCGTCCCCGCGCTCGCGCCGCCAGCGCGAGCGGGCCTCCGCCTGGTCGGCGAGGAACAGCGCGTGCGACTCGTCGGCCCGGCGGGCGAGCTCCGGGACCGGGTCGACGGTCTCGCCGAGCAGCGGCCACGCGGCCGCGTCGACGTCCGCGCCCGCTCCGGAGGCGGCCAGCCCGGCGAGCACCGCGCCGCGCGCCCCGACCTGGGCGGTCGAGGCGATCCGCAGCGGCCGGCCCAGCGTGCTGGCGATGATCTGCAGCCACGTGCGGCTGCGGACCCCGCCGCCGCACACGACCACCTCGCCCGTGGCGCCCAGGGCCTCCAGGCACTGCCGGGCCGTGTGCGCGAGGCTCTCGCACACCGCGCGCAGGACGTCGGCGGGTGTCGTGGTGAGCGACACCCCCAGCAGCTGACCGGTGGCGGCGGTGTCGACGAAGGGCGCGCGCTCGCCCGACGGTGACAGGTGGGGAAGGACGCGCACCCCGCCGCTGCCGCCGGCCGACTGCCGCAGCAGCGGGTCCAGGTCCTCGTGGCCGAGGCGCAGCAGCTGCAGCGCCCAGTCCAGCGTCGGGGTGCCGACCATGGCGGGCAGCATCCGCGACCAGCCCTGCGGCGTGGGGGTGCGCACCAGCATCCCGCCGCGGTCGAGCGCGGCGCCCGCGGCCACCCGCGCCGGCCCCGAGCACGCCAGGGCCGTGCCGAGCACCAGGACCGCGTCGCCGGGCCGCACGAGGCCCGCGCCGACCTCGCAGGCGGGGATGTCGAACGGGCCCGCCGTCACCGGCGTGCCGGACGGCAGACCGAAGCGCTGCGCCGCAGCGGGACCGGAGCTCGCGCACGGCACCGGGGCCGTCACGGGGGCCAGGAGACCGGCCCGGTGCTCCAGGCCGCACAGCCGCAGCAGCCGGGGGTCGTACCCCGTCGCGAGCCCGTCCGTCGCGCCGTCCTCCGTGCCGTCCCCGGGAGGGCGCCCGAAGACCGCGGACGCGTCCGAGACGTCGGTGCAGCGCTCACCCGTGAGGGCCTGGAACACCACGTCCTTGGCGTAGGCGGCGGTCGTGGCGCGGTCGAGCGTGCCCGGGTCGTGCTCGTCGAGCCACGCGAGCAGGCACGCCTGGACGCCGGGGAAGACGGACGTGCCCGTGGACCGGGCGAGGCGGTCCGCCGTGCCGTCCTCCTGCCAGCGCCGCACGACGGCGGCGGAGCGGCCGTCCATCCACGTGATGCCCGGCGCCACGGGACGCCCGTCCGCGTCCACGAGCCAGCAGCCGTCGCCCTGCCCGGTCACGGACACCAGGGCGACCTCGCCGTCGACGGCGGACGTCAGCTGCCGAAGGACCGAGGCCACGGCCGCCACGACCGCTCCCGTGTCCTGCTCGGCGTGCTGCGGCCGCGGACGCTCCAGCGGCACGCGGTCGGACCGCACGCCCACCTCGCGGCCGCGCTCGTCCAGCGCGACGGCCTTGACGACCGACGTGCCCACGTCGACCCCGACGAACAGCCGGCGGGCCATCTCAGGCGCCGCCCGGGCGTGCGGCGGGCCGCCGCCGACGGCGGTCCCGCTGCGCGGCCCAGGACATGCGGGGGATCTTGTCACCCGCTCCGGGCCGCCCGTCCGGAGTCCCCGCCGGGCGGCTCCGCGGCCCGACGCGGGCGGGCGTCCCGTCCCGCGGCCCGGCCCGTAGTCTCTGCAGGTGCCCACCATGGCTGACCTGCTGCACTCGGAGACCCGCACGGGTGCGCCCGAGGCGGAGTGGCTGCGCCTGCTGGTGGGCGACTGGCAGCTCATCTCCGACCTGTCCTTCGCCGACCTCGTGCTGTGGGTGCCGTCCCACGACCGCCAGCACTTCGTGGCCGTGGCGCACTGCCGGCCCACCACGGGCCCGACCGTGCACTACGACGACGTCGTCGGGGCCGTCCTGGAGCGGGGCCGGCGCGCGCAGGTCGACACCACCTTCGACGAGGCGCGCAGCCTGCGCGGACGCGACCCGGAGTGGGACGACGACGTCCCCGTGCGCGAGGAGACGATTCCCGTGGTGCGCGAGGGCGTCGTGCTCGGCGTCCTGGCCCGCCACACCAACCTGGCCACGTCGCGGACGCCGAGCCGGCTGGAGCTCAACTACGTCAAGTGCGCCGACGACCTGACCCGGATGATCGCGGCCGGTGACTTCCCCCAGGTCTCCGCGCCCACCGGTCCCCGCCGCGGGGCGCCCCGCGTGGGCGACGGGATGCTGCGCCTGGACGCGGACGGCGTCGTCACCTACGCCAGCCCCAACGCGCTGTCGGCCTTCCACCGCGCCGGGCTCATCGGGGAGCTGGTCGGGGCGAACCTCGCGGAGGTGTCCTCGAGCCTCGCGGCCAGCCACCTGCCCGTGGACGAGTCGCTGCCGCTGGTCGTCACCGGCCGGGCGCCGTGGCGCACGGACCTGGAGACGGACGCCGCGACGCTGTCGATGCGGGCGATCCCGCTGACGCGCCGCGAGGCGGGCGGCCCGCCGGTGCGGGTGGCGGCGCTGCTGCTGGTCCGCGACGTCTCGGAGCTGCGCCGTCGCGAGCGCGAGCTCATGACGAAGGACGCCACGATCCGCGAGGTCCACCACCGGGTGAAGAACAACCTGCAGACCGTCGCGGCGCTGCTGCGCCTGCAGGCCCGCCGGATCGAGTCGCCCGAGGGCCGCTCCGCCCTGCAGGAGGCCATGCGCCGGGTCGCGACCATCGCCCTGGTGCACGAGACGCTGTCGCAGGGCATCGACGAGCACGTCGACTTCGACCAGGTGCTCGACCGGTGCCTGATGCTCGCGGCCGAGGTCGCGATGGCGAACTCCGAGCGCGTGCGCACGGTGCGCGAGGGCAAGTTCGGGGAGCTGCGCCAGGAGGACGCCACGGCGCTAGCACTGGTGCTCACCGAGCTCGTGACCAACGCCGTCGAGCACGGCTTCGGCGGCGGCCGCGCCGGCACCGTGGTCGTGCGGGTCGAGCACCCCGAGGAGGACCGGTTGGAGGTCGTCGTCAGCGACGACGGTGTCGGCCTGCCCGACGACTTCCAGGCCGGCAGCTCGGGGCTCGGGACGCAGATCGTGCGCTCGCTGGTGGCCGGGGAGCTGCGCGGTCGGATGGACTTCGGCGCCAGCTCCACGGGGGGAACGGAGGTCCGCCTGGACCTGCGGGTGCGCCGGGGACCCGCGTCCATCGGCAGCGTCCGGACGCCCTGAGCCGTGCCGACCGCGACGGGCGCGCCTGGTCGGGACGAGAGGTGCCCGGACGTGCCGATCGCCCCGAGCCGCGGGAGCGGACGGGGCGATCAGGTCGTGCGGTGGAGCCCGCACCCGCGGGGGGTGCGAGGAGAGGTCGTCGCGGAGCTGCTGCCCCGCAACGGACCTCGAGGTGCTGCGTCAGCTCGCGCGGCGGGCGCGGGCAGCGCGGCGCTTGAGGGCGCGGCGCTCGTCTTCCGACATGCCGCCCCAGACGCCGGCGTCCTGGCCGGTCTCCAGCGCCCACTTGAGGCAGGAGTCGACCACGTCGCAGCGACGGCAGACAGCCTTGGCCTCCTCGATCTGGAGGATGGCCGGCCCGGTGTTCCCGATGGGGAAGAACAGCTCGGGGTCTTCGTCGAGGCAGGCGGATCGGTGGCGCCAGTCCATGGGGTGTTCACTCCTTCTAGCGGTAGCGGTCTCAGTGCGCGTGACAGACCCGCGGGGACGGGCTGCCACACTGATCCCTGAGCACCGGCTGCGCCGGCGGTGCCGGGACGCACGTCCCCAGGACGAGGAAGCTGTTCCTGGGGCTGACGTGCGTCGGGGATCGCGTCGAACCCAGGGTCACACTCTCAAGCGCGTCCCACAAGGGGTGGGCCGCGCTAGGTCGTGGGGAGATCGTGTCGGGTTCGTCACATGGTCGTAACACGCAGGACCCCTCCCGGCAATCCCGGAGCTGACCCCCAGTCGGGGGACAGCCTGTCGTGGTGGTCGTACCGTGCTCCCGTGCCGTCCAAGCCTGAGGCCTCCGGCCACCGCCCGCCACTGCTGGTCGCCGTCGCCGCGCTCGTCGCGCTGGAGTCCCTGACCCTGGTCGCCGCCGCCGCCTACGAGGTCGAGGGGCTCCTCGCGGGGAAGGAGGCCGTCGACCCGGTGGCCGCCGGCGCCCTCGCCGCGGTCGCCCTCCTGCTCGCCGCCGGGCTGGCCCTCTGCGCCCGGGGCCTGCTGCGCGGGGCGGCGTGGTCGCGCTCACCGGTCATCGTGTGGCAGCTGCTCCAGCTCGCCGCCGGGCTGCCCGCCTTCAGCGGCGGCAGCGCCTGGCTCGGCGTGCTGATCGGCCTGCCGCCCGTCCTCGTGCTCGTCGGGCTGTTCCTGCGGCCGGTCGCCGCCGCGACCTCCCGCTGACCCGGCAGCTCCGCTGGACCGGCACCTCCTGCTGAACCGCCGGGGCGCAGCGGGTCAGCCGTCCTCCTCGCCCAGGGCCTCGCGCAGCTCGGCGAGCGTCCGCGCCAGCAACCGGGAGACGTGCATCTGCGAGATGCCCACCTCCGCCGCGATCTGCGCCTGCGACATGCCGCGCACGAAGCGGAGCGCGAGGATGCGGCGCTCGCGGGGGGCCAGCGAGACCAGCAGCGGGCGCAGCGCCTCGCGGTTCTCGACGTTGAGCAGCCGGTCGTCCAGGCTGCCCAGCGACGCCACCGGCGACGTGGGGGACCCGGTGTCCAGCGGCAGCGTCGTGTAGGCGTTCGCCGACTCCAGGACCTCCACGACCTCGTCGGCCTCGCGGCCCGTGCGGGCCGCCAGCTCCGCGACGGTCGGGGCCCGGCCCAGCTCGTGCGTCAGCGCCTCGCGGGCGTCGGCGAGGCTGCGTCCCGCCTCCTGCCAGCGCCGCGGCACGCGCATCGCCCAGCCGCGGTCGCGGAAGTGCCGCTTGATCTCCCCGAGCATCGTCGGGACGGCGTAGGCGCCGAACGGCACGCCGCGCTCCGGGTCGAAGCGGTCGACGGCCTTCAGCAGCCCGATCGTGGCGACCTGCACCAGGTCGTCGTGCGGTTCCCCGCGGCCCAGGAAGCGCGCCGCTAGGTGCTCGGCCAGGGGGAGGTGGCGGTGGACCAGCTCGTCGCGCAGCGCGCGGCGGTCGGGGGAGCCCTCCGGCAGGCTGGCCAGGCGCGCCAGCAGCGGGGCCGGGTCGTCGTCGGGCGCGGGCCGTGCCGCCGGCGGGGAGGTGCGCTCCGCGACCCGCTCCTCGCCCGGACCGCCCTGCTGCTGCTCGCCGGGGCGCGCCGGGCGCCCGCCGGGGCCGTCGCCGTCGGACGCCGTGCGCGTCGTCGGCGCGTCGGCGTTCACCGGACCCCCGCGGCGGATCCCGTCGTCGTCCCGGCGGTGCGGGTGTGGCGCAGCACGATCCACGCGCCCTCGGTGGACGTGCCCGTGAAGACCTCGCCGACCAGGGCCTCCAGGACGGCCCACGCGAAGCTCGAGCGCTCGGGCAGCTCCCGGGCCGGCCCGCGGACCTCGACCTCCAGGCTGCCCTCGCCGAGGCGGAAGGTGGCGACGAGGTCCTGGTCGGTCGCGGCCGGGTCCAGCAGCAGCGTGCAGGCCTCGTCCACCGCGATCCGCAGGTCCTCGATCTCGTCGAGCGTGAGGTCGAGCCGGGCGGCCAGTCCGGCGCTCGCGGTGCGCACCACGGTGAGGTAGGCCGGGTCGGCCGGGACGCGCAGCTCCACCAGGTCGGTACCGGCCTCGGCGTGCGCGGTTCCGTGGGCGAGGGGGGTCGACACGTGAGGGTCCTCTCGGGTGCTCCGGCAGGTCCGGGCCGGTGGTGGTGGTGGGGCGTCCGTCGTGCTGTGAGCAGCTTGGCAGACGCGGAGCGTCCCCCGCGCGTGACGGTGGGTCACATGGTGGTCAGGTCCGCCAACCCGGCGCCGTCGAGGCGCCACACCGTCCACTCGTCCTGCGGGGCCGCGCCCAGCGAGCGGTAGAAGGCGTGCGCCGAGGTGTTCCAGTCCAGCACCCACCACTCGAGCCTCCCGAACCCGCGCTCGTGGCACAGCCGGCCCATCTCGGCGAAGAAGGCCCGGCCGATGCCGAGGCGACGGTGCTCGGGGCGGACGAAGAGGTCCTCCAGCCACATCCCCGCCCGCCCCTGCCACGTCGAGAAGGTGGTGTACCACAACGCCATCCCCGCCACCTCCGGACCGGTGGGGGTGTCCACCTCGGCGAGCAGGCAGCCCACCCCGGTGCCGCCTGCGAGGGCGCGGTCGAAGTCCCCGGCGGTCGCGGTGGCCGCGTCCGGCTCCTCCTCGTAGGCCGCGAGCTCGCGCACCAGCGCGGCGATGACCGCGCCGTCTCCGGGACCGGCCGTGCGCAGCCGGAACGTCGGCGTCGTCGCGGGTGGCGTGGACGACGGCGTGGACGACGGCGGGGGAGGAGTCGGTGCCGTGGAGGACATGCGTCCACGGTAGGGGCGCCGGGGTCCTCAGCCGAGGGGTGCGGGCGCCGCGACCCGGACCGCCGTCCAGGTGCCGTCGACGACCAGGAACCCCGCTCCCGGCCCGGGGGCGGGCGACAGGACCGGGCGACGGCCCAGCAGGTCCGCCGGGACCGTGCCGCCACGTCCCAGCAGCAGGACGGTGCGGGCGCTGCGCAGGGCGGCGGGCAGCCCGCGGAAGCTGCCCGCCAGCTCCGTCCCGTCGGCGCTCGCGACGATCCGCAGTGCCGCACCCGTGGCCGCGCGACGGAGCAGGACCTCCTCGACCGGGGTGTCCAGGAGCCGCAGGACGTCGTCGACCAGCACCACCGTGCCGGGCTCGGCGCCGAGCCGCTGCGCGAGGTCCGCGCCGTCGCCCGGGCCCAGCACCGGCACGCCGAGCCCCTGTCGCGCAGCGGGATCCGCCGTCACGAGGACGGCCCGCCCGCGCAGACCGAGGGCGAGGGTGCGCAGCGCGGTGCTGCGTCCGCTGCCGGGCGGCCCGGCGACGACCACGGTCCCGTCCACCGGCAGCCCCACCTCGGTCGCGTCGTCGCCGCCGACTCCGAGGGGCACCAGGACGCCCGCGGGGTCCGCCGTGAGGCCGGCGAGGGCGACGGCGTCGGGCAGGGGGTCCACGCGGGCCCGCCAGGTGCGCGGCGGGCCGGGTCGCTCGGTGGGCGGGCTCGCGGCTCCCGGTGTGGGCAGGGCGACCTGCACCTCCTGAGCGACGCCGTCGCGCACCAGCAGGCCGCGCCCCGCAGGTGCCTGCCGCGGCACGTCGCGGGCGCGCAGGCCGAGCAGGGCCGCGTCGGCGCGGTCGGCCAGCCGCAGCAGGAGGACGTCCGCGGCGGCCGCGGCGACCGGCGACGTGAGCAGGCCCCGGTCGCCCGTCAGGACGACGCGCACGCCGGCGGCGGACCCCTCGCGCAGGAGCCGTTGCAGCGCATCCACTCCCGCGCCCAGGTCCACCTGCGCCAGCGCGGCGGCCCACCCGTCCCAGCCGTCCACGAGCAGCACCAGGTACGGCTCGGCGGCGTCGCCGGCGGCCCCCGCAGCGGCGCGGGCCCGCTGCTCGGCCAGGTCCCCGGCGCCCGTGCGGGCGAAGGCCGTCCGGCGGCGGTCCACCTCCTCCTGCAGCCGGGTCAGCAGCCGCCCCGCCCGCCACAGCTCCCCGCGCCCGACGACGGACCCCACGTGCGGGTACCGGGCCAGGTCACCCAGCGTCCCGCCGCCGTCGAGGACATGGACCTCGGAGACCTCCGCCGCGGCCGCGGCGAGGGTGCGCAGCACGGTGCTGCGGCCGCTGCGCACCGTGCCGACGACGAGGAGGTGGCCGCCGGCGGCGAGGTCCCAAGCCGCGCGGGCACGACGCTGCTCGTCAGGCAGGTCGCGCAGGCCCCAGGTCAGCACGGCGCCGGGGTCGCGGGGTGACGCGACGTCCGCCGGAACTCCCACGAGGTCGCGGCTCGCCACGGACGACGGCAGGGCGGGCCACCACGGGCGCGGCGGCGCGGGCCGGCCTCGGCGACGAGCGGCGTCGTCGATCGTGGCGAGCAGGCCCGGCAGGTCGTCGACGGGGGCGGGTCCGTGCGGCCGCGCGGCGCCGGACCCGACCCGGCGCACCCGCGGACCGGTCCGAAGCCGCGTCCAGCTCAGCGTGGCCGCCTGGAACGTCTCGAGACCGGACGTGCCGCGCCGCAGGGCGGCCCGCCCGGGCACGCGGTCGCTGAAGCGCGCCGGAGCGGGGTCGCCCACGACGTCCTCGGCGTCGGCGCGGTCCTGCACCCGCAGCGCGATCCGCAGGTTCGTGTTCGCGCGGATCTCCGGACTCACCACCCCCGAGGGTCGCTGGGTCGCCAGGACGAGGTGGATGCCCAGCGAGCGCCCGACGACCGCCAGCCGCACCAGCCCGGCGACGAAGTCGGGCAGCTCCTCGGCCAGCACCCGGAACTCGTCCACGACCACCACCAGGCGCGGCAGGCCGAGGCGCGACGCCTCCGCCGCGGACAGCCCGGCGACGTCGGGCGCCCCGGCCCGCCGCAGGACGGCCTCGCGCCGCCGCACCTCCGCCTGCAGGCTGCGCAGCGCGCGCGCCGCGAGCTGGTCGTCGAGGTCGGTGACGAGCCCGGCGACGTGGGGGAGCCCGGCGCAGCCCGCGAAGGCCGCACCGCCCTTGTAGTCCACGAGCACGAGCTGCAGCGCGTCCGGCGGGGCGCCCGCGGCGAGGCTCACGACGAGCGCCTGCAGGAGCACCGACTTGCCCGAGCCGGTCGTGCCCGCGACGAGGGTGTGCGGGCCGTCGGTGGCCAGGTCCACGACGCAGGGACCGCTGCCGGCGCGGCCCAGCACGGCCCGGGTCGCGGACCCGCTTTCCGCCCACGCCGCCGCGAGCGCCGCGGCGTCCGTCGCGGCCGCCGGCAGCAGGTCGAGGAGCCGGCAGCTCCCCGGCAGGTCGGCGCCCCCGGGCACCGGGGTGGCGTCGCGGAGGGGGGCCAGGGCGCGCGCCACGTCCTCGGCCCACGCCGCCCCCGTCCCGTCGGGGCGCAGCGGGTGCTCGCCGCCCGCGTCGAGGAGCACGGCGTCCGCCGCGCCGTCCCGCCCGTGGAGGAGGACGGCCCCGCACTCGGCCGGCAGGCGGCTGTGCGTCGCGTCGAGGCAGACGGTGTGGATCCCCGCTGCGGGACCGTCGCGCAGCAGCTCGGCGAGCTCGGGCAGGCCGCGCAGCGCGTGCGCCCCGTCCACGACGAGGACGACGTGCCGTGCCGGTGCGCCGGGTCGGTCCGCGACGCGTCCACGCAGCTCTCGCACGAGCGCGCCCAGCAGCCGCGGTGCGTCCTCGCGACCTGCGACGGCGGGAACGCCCTCGACCGTCCTCGTGTGCGGCAACCAGGTCGCCCACGTCCAGGCCGCGGACCCGCTCGTCGAGCAGACCACCGCGACGGACGTCGTCTGCGGGGACTGCCACGCGGCGACCTGCGCGAGCACGGCCCGGGCGCCGGCGAGGACCGCGGGGCGGGGGCCGGCGAGGCCCAGGACGCCGACCTCGCGGAGACGGACCACGAGGGGGACGTCGTCGAGGCGCGCACCCGGTGGCGCGTCGCCGGTGGTCTCGGCGGTGACGCTGCCCGGCGGCTGGCCTTCGACGCGGCTGCTCGTGGCCTCGACCTCCCCGAGACCGACCCGGAGCACGAGGTGGTCGGGGTCCCCGGGACCGCGCTCGAAGACGCGCGTCCCGCGCTGGACGACCTCGGCGAGCAGCGCCGCCGGGTCGGGCGCGTCCTCGTGCCGCCGCGCGTGCTCGGTCGTCAGCGCGGCGCGGTGCCGCCGCAGGACGTCGTCGCGCCCGGCCGCCTCCGCGGCCCGCCGCCGGGCCTCGTCGTCGCCCGTGCGGCGCCGCTCGCTCCACCACTGCCCCAGGACCAGCACGGGGGTCGCGAGGCCGAGCAGCAGCGACAGCGGCTTCCACAGCACGGCGAGGACGCCCGCGACGGCGAGGGGGACGAGCAGGGCCAGCACGGGCAGGCGCGACGGCGCGCGCGGCGGGTCCGTGCCGGGCCACGGCAGCCGCTGCACGGGGAGCTCGGGACGCAGCCGCGGCGAGCGGTTCAGCAGGAGGTGACCGGCGCCGTCGGCGCGCACGGCGGCCGGCTGCGGCGGGAGCGGGTCGACGTGCAGCACCGAGTCGCCCACCGCCAGCCGCTGCCCGGGCGCGACGTCGACTCCCGTGGCCACGGCCGTCCGGGCGCCACCGCCCAGGAGCGCGGTGCCGTTGGTCGACCCGAGGTCGCGCACGTGGTGCCCGCCGGCCCCGTCGAGCCGGAGGGTGGCGTGCTCGCGGGAGAGAGCCGGGTCGGCCAGGGCCGTGCCCCCCGCGGCGCCGGCGCGCCGGCCGACGAGGTGCTCGCCGAGCGGCAGGTCGAGGTGCGCGCCGGCGTCGGGACCGCCCGCGACGTGGACGCGCACGGTGGGCGCGGGGGCCACCGCGGGCGTGGAAGCGCCCACGCCCACGTGCAGGACGGCGCCCCGCAGCAGCGGTGGGAGGCCGAGCGCAGCCGTGTCCGCGACGGCGACACCGCCCACGCGGGGCACGGCCGCCCACGGCCCCGTGATCGCCTCGATCTCCGCCCGGACGTCGCGCAGCGGGGTTCCCGGGGCGACGTCGAGCTCGACGTCGACGGGGGAGTCGACGACGACGGTCAGGCGGAGCAGCACCCGCGCAGGCTGGCAGGGCGGAGCTGACGCACGGAGCGCTCGTCCACAGGCTCGTCCGTCCACAGGCCGGCTCGTCCGCGAGGTCGGTCCGGCGCCGCGGGGTCCCCAGGTGGGGCCTGACGGAGTTGTCCACATCACCCGAACGCCGAGGCCTCCGCTCCCCCTAGCGTCGCTGCCCCCGGGGACGTCCGTCCGCGGACGGACGTCGGGCAGCGGGGGAGGTGGCGCGGTGGACGCCGCACGGCTGGTCGAGGCGGACGTGCGCGAGGAGCTGCGCCGCCGGATCTCCGCGGGCCGCTCCCGGGGTTCGGAGGCCGAGGTCCGCGCCCTGGTGGACCGCGCGGTCGTCGACTACGACCTCCGCTCGCTGGACGGGTCGCTGCCGGACCTGCGCGACCGTGCCGCCGTGACCCGCGCGGTGGTCGCCGCCGTGTCGGGCTACGGCCCGCTGCAGCGCTACTTCGACGACCCGGACGTCGAGGAGATCTGGATCAACGAACCCGGCAAGGTGTTCGTCGCGCGCGGTGGGGTCTCGGAGCTCACGACGACGATCCTCGACGCCGAGACCGTCGCGGACCTGGTCGAGCGCATGCTCGCCTCCACCGGCCGGCGGGTCGACCTCTCCAGCCCCTTCGTGGACGCCTCGCTGCCCGACGGTTCGCGCCTGCACGTCGTCATCCCGGACGTGACCCGCCGGCACTGGGCCGTGAACGTGCGCCGCTTCGTCGCGCGGGCCCGCCGCCTCGAGGACCTCGTCGGGCTCGGCTCGCTGAGCGCCCCCGCCGCCGCGTTCCTCGCCGCCTCGGTCGCCGCCGGGCTGAACGTGCTCGTCTCCGGCGGGACGCAGGCCGGGAAGACGACGCTCCTGAACTGCCTGCTGGCGGCCGTGCCGCCGCAGCAGCGGATCATCACGTGCGAGGAGGTCTTCGAGATCCAGGCCCCGGCGCGCGACCTGGTGGCCCTGCAGTGCCGGCAGCCGAACCTCGAGGGCACGGGCGAGATCCCGTTGCGGCGCCTGGTGAAGGAGGCGCTGCGGATGCGCCCCGACCGCCTCGTGGTGGGGGAGGTGCGCCAGGCGGAGAGCCTCGACCTGCTCATCGCGCTGAACTCCGGCCTGCCAGGGATGGCGACTATCCACGCGAACTCCGCGGCCGACGCCGTCGCGAAGCTCTGCACGCTGCCGCTGCTGGCGGGCGACAACGTCACGAGCGCCTTCGTGGTGCCGGCGGTCGCGTCGTCGGTCGACCTGGTGGTGCACGTGGACCTCGACGCGGACGGCACCCGCCGCGTGGCCGAGGTGCTCGCCGTGCCCGGCCGCGTCGAGGGCGGCGTCGTCGAGACCGTGAGCGTCTACGGGCGCGAGGCGGGCGGGACCCGGCTGGTGCGCGGCAGCGGGTGGCCGCCGCACCGGGAGCGCTACGCCCGCGCCGGGACCGACCTCACCCGACTGCTGGGGACGGCGGCGTGAGCGGCACCGTCGTCGGCGCCGTGTTCGGCTGCGGCGTGTTCTGCGTCTGGTGGTCGTGCTGGCCGCGCCCCGCCCGCCCGGTGCGCGAGCGCCGGCACCGCGTCGCGGACCTGCTGCGGCACGCGGGGTTCCCGGCGGTCCCGCCGGTCGTGCTGCCGCTCGCGTCGGTCCTCCTCGCGCTCCTCGCCTTCGTCGCAACGGCCGCGGTGAGCGGGGTGGTGGTCCTCGGGCTCTGCGCCGCGGTGGCCGCGGCGTGGGCTCCGGCCGCCCTGCTGCGCCGGCGCGCGGCCGTGCGCACGAGCGCCCGCTCCGCGCAGTGGCCGGACGTCGTGGACCAGCTGGCCTCGTCGGTGCGCGCGGGGATGTCGCTGCCGGACGGGGTCTGCGCGCTGGCCCAGCGCGGCCCGGAGCTCCTGCGCCCAGAGTTCGCCGTCTTCGCGGCGGGCTACCGCGCCTCGGGGAACTTCGAGGGGGAGCTGCGGGCGCTCGCGGGCCGGCTCGCGGACCCCGTCTTCGACCGCCTGGCCGCCGCGCTGCGGATGACCCGGCAGGTCGGCGGCAGCGACCTCGGCCGCACGCTGCGCACCCTCTCCGGCTACCTGCGCGAGGACGCGCGGACCCGCGGGGAGCTCCTGGCGCGGCAGAGCTGGACGGTCTCCGCCGCGCGCCTCGCCGTCGCCGCCCCCTGGATCGTGCTGGCCCTGCTCGCGAGCCGCCCCGGGGCGCTGGACGCGTACTCCACGGCCACCGGGGCGTTCGTCCTGCTCGGCGGCGGCGCCGCGTCCGCGCTGGCCTACCGGCTGATGCTGCACTGGGCCCGGCTGCCGCAACCCAGGCGGGTGTTCGCGTGACGGGCGTCGGGGCGGGTCTCGGCCTCGTCGGCGGCCTCGGCCTCCTCCTGGTCCTCCTGCGGCTGCCGTGGTGGCGCCGCCTCGACCTCGCCGACCGCGTCGGGCCGTACCTCGCCGACGCGCCCCCCGCGCCGGAGGGAGCGGCGCGGCGCCTCCTGGCCTCGGCGGCCGGCACCCTCGGCGGCTGGCTGGGTTCCTCCGCGGCGGTGCGGCAGCGCCTGCAGGTCCTCGACCCCGACCGGGAGGTGCCGCAGTTCCGCGCGGAGCAGGTGCTGTGGGCCCTGGCGGGGGCCGCGGCGGCCGGCGGTGGGGTCGCCGCCCTCGCGGTGCGGCAGGCCTTCTCGCCCCTGGGTGCCTTCGGCCTGCTGGTGGCGGGCGCGCTTGCGGGCGCCCTCGCCCGCGACCACCTGCTGGGCGTGCAGGTGCGGCGCCGCCGTCAGCAGCTGCTCGCGGAGTTCCCCGTCGTGGCGGAACTGCTGGCCCTCTCGGTCGGGGCGGGGGAGAACGTCGTCGCCGCCCTCGAGCGCGTGGCGACCGGAGACGGTGCGCTGTGCGCCGACCTGCGGCGCGCCCTCGCCGACGTCCGCACCGGGACCGGCGTGGTCACCGCCCTCGAAGCGTTGGCGGCCCGGACCCAGGTGCCCGAGCTGGGCCGGTTCGTCGACGGCATGGCCGTCGCCATCGACCGCGGCACCCCGCTCGCCGACGTGCTGCGCGCGCAGGCCGCGGACGCGCGGGAGGACGACCGCCGCCGGCTGCTCGAGGCGGGCGGCCGCAAGGAGGTCCTCATGATGGTCCCGGTCGTCTTCGTGGTCCTGCCCGTCACCGTGGTGTTCGCGGTGTTCCCCGGACTCGCGGTGCTGCAGGTGGGCCCGTGACGAGACCCGTCCCCCCGCGAACCCCGAACCCGACCCGACCTCCAGGAGAACCTCCCGTGAACCGCTGCGTCCTCGCCCTGCACCTGTTCCTGCGCAACGCCACCGCCGGCGCGCGCGCCCGCCGCCTCGACGGCGGGGACCGGGGCGACGTCCCCGGCTGGGTGCTCGTCACCCTCATGACCGCCGGGCTCGTCGTAGGGCTGTGGGCCGTGGCGGGGCCGCGGTTCGAGGCGCTGTTCACCCAGGCGATGGACACGGTCGTCGGGCAGTTGTGAGCGCGCCGCGCGACGACCGGAGCGGACGGAGGGCGGCCGGCGACGAGGGGTCGGCCGTCGCCGAGTTCGCCGGCGTGGCGGGGCTGCTGTCGCTGCTGTTCGTCGCCGTCCTGCAGCTCGGCCTGGTGCTGCACGTGCGCTCGACGGCCGTGGACTGCGCGGGAGAGGGGGCCCGCGCCGCAGCGCTGGCGGGTGGTTCCCCCGCCGCGGGGGTTGAGCGCACGCGGGAACTGCTGAGCGCCTCGCTGTCGCCGCGCTACGCCGCCGACGTGACGGCCCGCGTCGTCGACGTCGAGGGCGCCCCGGTGGTCGAGGTGCGCGTGCGGGCCCCGCTGCCCCTGGTCGCGCTGTTCGGCCCCGCCCGCGGGCTCGACGTCCGCGGCCACGCGCTGCAGGAAACGGCGTGAACCCGGACGGAGCGAGCTCCGACGCCCGGCGGGCGAGACGCCACCGCGACGAGGGCAGCGCGTCCGTGGAGTTCCTGGCCGTCGGGGTCCTGCTGCTCGTGCCGCTGCTGTACCTCGTGCTGTGCCTGGGCCGGGTGCAGGCGGCCACGTTCGCCGCGGAGGCCGGCGCGCGGGAGGCGTCGCGGGTCCTCGCGACCACGGCGGGGCAGGACCTCGCGACCCGGCGGGCCGAGGCCGACGTCGCCCTCGCCCTGGGCGACCAGGGGTTCCCCGCGTCGCCGGGTTCCCTCGTCCTGGACTGCGAGGCGTCGCCGTGCCGCACGCCCGACGCTGAGATCGCCGCGACGGTGTCGGTCGACGTCCCACTGCCCCTGGTCCCGGGCTTCCTCGCCCGCGCCGTGCCGACGAGCGTGCACGTCGACGTACGGCGCGTCGCGGTCGCCGACCGGTTCGCCGCGGTGGGGACCCCGTGACGCGGGCGGCCCGTCCCGGAGCGGACGACGACGGCCGGATCGCCCTGCTGTCGCTGGTGTTCGCGCTGGTCGCGACCCTCCTCGTCCTCGTCGTGGTGAGCGCGTCGGCGGTCCACCTGCAGCGCAAGCGGCTCTACGCGGTCGCCGACGCGGCGGCGGCGGACGCGGCCGACGCCGTCGACGAGCGCCGCTATTACGCGGTCGGCGGCGGCCTCGTGGACGGTGCCGTCCCCCTCACGGACGCCTCGGTGCGGGCGAGCGTCCTGGCCTACCTGGCCGGGAGCGACCCCGGCGTGGCCGGGGTGGCGGTCGACCCGGCCACCGGGAGCCCGGACGGGCGGACCGCGGAGGTCGTCCTGACCGCGACCCTCCTCCCGCCGTTCGCGGCGTTCGTCCCCGGCCGCTTCGCCGCGGGCGTCCCCGCGCGGGCGACGAGCCGTGCGACCGCGCTGCTGCGCTGACCCGGTCGCCCCGCAACCGGCCGGGTAGGTTCGGCCTCCCACCGGGCCGCGGCCCGGCCGCCCGGACGCCAGGAGGACCCCGTGGCCCCGTCCCCCGTCGTCGAGGTGGACGACGCGACGCGCACCTTCGGCACCGTGACGGCCCTGGACCACGTCAGCCTCCGCGTCGGCCGCGGTGAGGCCGTCGGCGTGCTCGGGCCCAACGGGGCGGGCAAGTCGACGCTGCTGAGCCTGCTCGCGGGCCTGCGCACCCCGACCAGCGGCAGCGTCCGCGTCGTCGGCGGCAACCCCCGCTCACCCGCCGTGCGCGCACGGCTCGGCTGCACGCCGCAGTCCACGGGCCTGCCCGGGACGCTCACGGTCGCGGAGGTCGTCGACTTCGTCGGCGGGCACCACCGCGACCCCGTGCCCCGGGCCAAGCTGCTGGAGCGCTTCGACCTCGCCGACCTCGCCCGCAAGCAGTGCGGTGGCCTGTCCGGCGGCCAGCAGCGGCGGGTGTGCGTGGCGCTGGCCTTCGTCGGGCGCCCCGAGCTCGTGCTGCTCGACGAGCCCACCACGGGTCTCGACGTCACCGCGCGCCTCGCGCTCTGGGACGCCGTGCGGGGCTTCGTCGACGGCGGCGGGACGCTCCTGCTGACCAGCCACTACCTCGAGGAGGTCGAGGCGCTCGCGCAGCGCGTCGTCGTCGTCGACCACGGCCGGGTCGTCGCGGAGGGGACCGTGCCGGAGATCCGCGGGCGCACGAGCCTGCGGCGCGTCCGCTTCGCCGCCGGTCCCGCCCCGGCGCTCGCCACCGCGGCCGGGGTGTCGGAGGTGCTCGCCGACGGGGGCCACGGGCGGTGGGAGGTCCTGGCCGGCGACGCCGACGCCTTCGTCCGGGAGCTCGTCGGCAGCGGCCTGGACTTCCGCGACCTCGAGGTCGCGGGCGCCACGCTGGAGGAGGCGTTCGTGGCTCTGACACAGAGCGAGACGGGCACCGCCCCCGCGGCGGGGCGGCCGGCGTGAGCGCGCCGACGTCCGCCCGGCCGGCGCCCGCGCTCGTCTCCGGCCTGCGGATGACCCTGCTGCACACGCGCTTCCAGGTGCTGGAGAACCTGCGGGTGCCGGTGGCGATCGTCGGCTCGGCCGCGTTCCCCGCCCTGACCATGCTCGTCTTCATCGTCCCGCAGGCGGCCGTCGCGCAGGACGCCGCCGCGGCGACGAGCGCCGTCGCCCAGCTCTGCGTGTTCTCCGCGATGAGCGTGTCCCTGTTCACCCACGGCGCGGGCATCGCCGAGGAGCGGGCGCTGCCGTGGGACACGCACCTGCGCACGCTGCCCGTGCCGTCGGGCCCGCGCTTCCTCGCGCGCGTGCTGACGGGGGCGTTCTTCTGCGTCCTCGGCGTCGTCCCGCTGCTGGTGCTCGCGGCCCTGCTCACCGAGGCGACGACGACCCCGGCGCGGTTCCTGGCCGGCGTCGCGGCGCTGGTCCTGGCGGGCGTCCCGCTGCTCGCGCTGGGCCTGGCCATCGGCTACTCGCTGCCCAGCAAGGCGGCGCTCGCCGTGGCGCAGGTGCTGCTGCTCCCGCTGGCCTTCGCCGGCGGGCTGTTCCTGCCGCCGGAGGTCATGCCCGGGTGGCTGCGGGCGATCTCGACGCTGACGCCGACCCGCGCGGGCCGCGACCTCGTCGTCGGTGCCGCCACCGGGGGCGACGTCCCCGGCACGGCGCTGCCCGTCCTGGTGGGCTGGACCGTCGTGCTGGCCGCCCTCGCCGTCCTGGCCCAGCGCCGCGACGAGGGCCGCCGCTTCCGCTGAGCGGGGTCACCAGCCCGAGGGACGGGGGGCGTGACGCACGACTCGCCGCCACCGCGTGCGCCGCGATCTTGACCGTGCGAGCGTCGGGACGTGACGAACCTCGACGGCGCGGCCCTGCTGGTGACCGGTGCGAGCGGCGGCCTCGGGGCCCCGCTCGCGCGACTGCTCGCCGACGCCGGGGCCCGGCTGGTCCTCTCCGCCCGCGACGCCGACCGCCTGGGCGCCTCCGCCCCCGAGGGCGCGCACGTGGTCCCCGCCGACCTCCGCCTGCCGGGCGCCCCCGACGACCTCGTCGCGGCCGCGGTGGGGCACCTCGGCCGCCTCGACGGGGTCGTGCACGCCGCGGGCGTCGTCGCCTTCGGCCCGGCCACCGACGCCGACGACGACCTGCTCGACGAGGTCTTCCTCGCCAACGCCCTCGGCCCACTGCGGCTGCTGCGCGCGGCCGTCCCGCACCTGCGCTCGGCCGCGAGCGAGCGCCCCGGTGCCTTCGCGGCCCTGCTCTCCGCGGTCGTCGCGGAGAAGCCGACCGCGGGCATGGCCGCCTACTCCGCCTCCAAGGCGGCCCTGACGGCCTTCGACGCGGCGCTCGCCAAGGAGCTGCGCCGCGACGGCGTCCGCATCCTCGACGTCCGCCCGCCGCACACCGAGACCGGCCTGGCGAACCGGCCCGTCGCGGGCAGCGCGCCCAAGCTGGCCGAGGGCCTCGCCCCGCAGGCCGTCGCCGAGCGCATCGTGCGGGCGATCGTCGAGGACGAGCGCGACCTCCCGGCGTCCGCCTTCGCCTGAGCGCCGCCCCACCACGCCGTCGCCCGGGCACCCGCTGAGCTGACGGAGGGGCGCTCGGCGCGGGCGGCGTAAGCTCGACCGTCGTGGCCACCGACTTCCCCGCCGAGATCTCCGCCCTGCGAACGACGTACGCCTCCATCCGCGAGGTGTCCGACCTCCCGCAGCTGCGGTCGGAGCTCAGCGACCTCAACGCGCAGGCCGCCGCGCCCGAGCTGTGGGACGACCCGGAGCACGCCCAGACCGTGACCAGCCGCCTGTCGGCGCTGCAGGCCGAGCTGGACCGCATCCAGAACATGGGCTCCCGCATCGACGACCTCGAGGTGCTCGTCGAGCTCGCCGAGTCCGAGGACGACGAGGACACCCGGCAGGAGACCGAGCGCGAGCTGGAGGCCGTGCGCAAGCAGCTCGGTGAGCTGGAGGTCCGCACGCTGCTCTCCGGCGAGTACGACCCGCGCGAGGCGATCGTGACCATCCGCTCCGAGGCCGGGGGCGTCGACGCCGCCGACTTCGCCGAGATGCTCATGCGGATGTACCTGCGCTGGGCCGAGCGCCGCGGCTACAAGAGCGAGGTCTACGACACCTCCTACGCGGAGGAGGCGGGCATCAAGTCCGCGACCTTCAAGGTGGCCGCGCCCTACGCCTACGGCACCCTGAGCGTCGAGCAGGGCACCCACCGCCTCGTGCGCATCTCGCCCTTCGACAACCAGGGCCGCCGCCAGACGTCCTTCGCCGGCGTCGAGGTGCTGCCGGTGGTGGCCGAGACCGACCACGTCGACATCCCCGAGAACGACATCCGCGTCGACGTCTACCGCTCCTCGGGCCCCGGTGGTCAGTCCGTCAACACGACCGACTCCGCCGTGCGCCTCACGCACCTGCCCACGGGCATCGTCGTGACCTGCCAGAACGAGAAGTCGCAGCTGCAGAACAAGGCGGCCGCGATGCGCGTCCTGCAGGCCAAGCTGCTGGAGAAGGCCCGCAAGGACCGCCAGGCCGAGCTCGACGCGCTCAAGGGCGACGACTCGGGCTCGTGGGGCAACCAGATGCGCTCCTACGTCCTGCACCCCTACCAGATGGTCAAGGACCTGCGGACGAACTACGAGGTCGGCGCCACCTCCGCGGTCTTCGACGGGGACATCGACGCCTTCCTCGAGTCGGGCATCCGCTGGCGCAAGCTGGGCGAGCGCGCCGAGCACTGAGCCGCGGCCGGCGGGCGCACGACTCACCCGTCCGGCGTCGGCGATGACGCTCGGTCGCGGCCCGTACAGTGGGCGTCAGGTCAGGCAGCTGTTCCCGCACGCCCGCACGCCCCGTCCCCGAGACTGACCGCCCCCACGAGTGATCACCTTCGAGCACGTCAGCAAGGCCTACGGCGAGGGGCACCGCCCCGCGCTCGCCGAGGTGACCCTCCAGATCGACAAGGGGGAGTTCGTCTTCCTCGTCGGCCCGTCCGGGTCCGGGAAGTCCACCTTCCTGCGGCTGGTGCTCAAGGAGGAGAGGTCGACCGGCGGCACCGTCCAGGTCGCCGGCCGCGACGTCGGGCGGCTGCGCAGCTGGAAGGTCCCGGCGCTGCGCCGCCAGATCGGCGTGGTCTTCCAGGACTTCCGCCTGCTGCACGACAAGACGGTCTACGAGAACGTCGCCTTCGCCCTGCAGGTCCTCGGCAAGCCGCGCCACGTCGTGGCCCAGACGGTCCCCGAGGTCCTCGGCCTGGTCGGGCTCGAGGGCAAGGAGAAGCGGCGCCCGCACGAGCTGTCCGGGGGTGAGCAGCAGCGCGTGGCCATCGCGCGCGCCTTCGTCAACCGGCCCGCCCTGCTGCTCGCGGACGAGCCGACCGGGAACCTCGACCCCACCACGAGCGTCGGGATCATGAAGCTGCTGGACCGCATCAACCGGACGGGGACGACGATCGTCATGGCCACCCACGACGACGACATGGTCGACCAGATGCGCAAGCGCGTCGTGGAACTCCGGGACGGCCGCGTGGTCCGCGACGAGGACCGCGGCGTCTACGGCTCGAACCGCTGAGGCAGCGGTACCAGGCAGAGAGGGAGACTCGTGCGCCTCGGCTTCGTCCTGAGCGAGATGTTCACCGGGTTGCGCCGCAACCTGTCCATGACCGTGTCCGTCGTCCTGGTGACGATGGTGTCGCTGTTCTTCTTCGGGGCCGGACTGCTGGTGCAGCAGCAGGTCTCGATCCTCAAGGGTGACTGGTACGACCGCGTCCAGGTGTCCGTGTTCCTGTGCGGTTCCGAGAGCACGGCGGAGAACTGCCCCGGCGGGGCCGTCACCGGCGCGCAGCGCGACGCGATCCGCCAGCAGCTGACGGACTCCCCGCTCGTGGACCAGGTGTTCTACGAGTCGCAGGCCGAGGCCTTCGCGAACTTCCTGGACACCTACGACCCGTCGTTCACCGCGAACGTGACGCAGGACCAGCTCCCGGAGTCCTTCCGCGTCCGGCTCACCGACCCCGAGCGCTACGAGGAGATCCGCGACCAGGTGGTCGGCGTGCCGGGGGTCGAGGACGTCCCCGACGACCGCAAGATCCTCGGGCCGCTGTTCTCCGCGCTCGACGCCGCGACCGTCGTCGCCCTCGGCCTCGCCGCGCTGATGCTCGTCTGCACCGTCCTGCTCGTGTCGACCACGATCCGCCTCACCGCCTTCAGCCGGCGGCGGGAGACGAGCATCATGCGGCTCGTCGGGGCGTCCCGGCTGCTCATCCAGCTGCCGTTCGTCCTCGAGGGCGTGGTCGCCACGCTGCTGGGCGCCGCGCTGGCGTCGGGGGCCCTGTGGTCGCTCGTCGAGTACGGCCTGGGCCGCCTGGCCGACCGCCCCGGCTTCACGACAAAGCTCGTGGGCACCCCCGAGGTGCTCACCCAGGCCATGCCGCTGATGTTCGGCGTGGGCTTCCTGCTCGCCGTCTTCGCCTCGCTCGTCAGCCTGCGGCGGTGGCTGCGCATCTGAGCGCCCGGGCCGCCGGCGCGTCCGCCCTGGGAGAACCGTGGTGCGGGCCCGGGCCGGCGGCTCCTAGAGTGGTGGGTCAGCCAGCCCCCGAGGAGTGATCGACGTGCCGCGCGAGACCGGTCGCAAGGTGATCGCCAGCAACCGCAAGGCGCGCCACGACTACCTGATCGAGGAGACCGTCGAGGCGGGCATCTCGCTGACGGGGACCGAGGTGAAGGCCCTGCGCATGGGCCGCGCCTCCCTCGTCGACGGCTTCGCCCAGATCGACCGCGGCGAGATGTACCTCGAGCACGTCCACATCCCCGAGTACGTCCAGGGGACCTGGACCAACCACGCCCCGCGCCGGCGCCGCAAGCTGCTCCTGCACCGCGCCGAGATCGACAAGTGGGCCGGCAAGATGCGCGAGTCCGGCCACACGATCGTGCCGCTGTCGCTGTACTTCGACAACGGCCGCGTGAAGGTCGAGATCGCCCTGGCCAAGGGCAAGAAGAACTACGACAAGCGCCAGGCCCTGCGCGAGCGGCAGGACAAGCGCGAGGCCGACCGCGTCATGTCGGCGGTCAAGCGCCAGGAGCGCTGATCGGGTGGTCCGGGGCGGTGCCCCGGGCCTCCGGCGGCCGCCGGGAACACGGGAGCCGTCCGGCCCGTTGAGCTGTACGCTGGGTCACGGCCGCCACCACGGGGCCGGTAGTCACAACTCAACACGGGGATGACAGGTTTCGACGTCGGTCGTCGAGCCAGGGGAAGCGGGTCGAGGACGCACGGTTATCTCGATAACGATCCGTGCAAACCAATAGGTGCCGATTCCAAGCGCACCGACTTCGCCCTCGCTGCCTGAGCGAGTGTGAGTCCGTCAGCCCGGGTGCGCCTCCGCCCCGGGTACTGGCGTCAGCTAGGAGGCTCACCTCTCACCGAGGTCGCGTAGGTGAGAGGGACAACCAACGCGGCTGGGCCCGGCGACGGCATGTCTGCGTGACCGTCGGGGCCGAGTAGACCAGTAGCAGACTGCACCCGGAGAAGCCCTGGTCAAGCGCTGGCGGACGCGGGTTCGATTCCCGCCATCTCCACACCCGTCGAGGCGGTGTCCCGCGAGGGACACCGCCTCGACGTGCGTCCGGGCCCTGCTCGCCGGCGCTCGCGTCCCCGTGGTCCGGCCGGATGACCGACGCTGAGCCACCCGCAGTTGCGCTGTGTCGCAAGCGTTCCCCCGAACCGGTGCGATCACCGGCGTGGCTCCTTGCCTTCCGCTCCCCGCACGTACCGTCGAAAGCCGATCGCCCGACCAGGGCGGCCACCGACGGAAGGGGACAGCGTGCAGGACGCCGACTACCGGCGCCTCGTCGAGGAGTCACCCCTCGCCACCCTCGTCGTCCAGGACGCGCGGGTCGTGTGGGCCAACCCCGCCGCGCAGCGCCTGCTCGGCGCCGACGAGCCGCTGGACGGCGAGGAGCTGTCGCGCTTCGTCCACCCCGAGGACCGCGCCGACGTGCTCGGCGTCCTGTCCGCCGAGGCCGTGGCCGACCCCTCGCTGGAGCGGGTGCCCCACGAGTGGCGGCTGGTCACCGGCCGCGACGAGGGGGTGACGGTCGAGGTCCTGCTGGCGCCCGTGGTGCACGCCGGTCAGCGCGGCATGCACGTCGTCTGCTGGGACGTCTCGCTGCACGTGGCCCGCCAGCGCGACCTCGCGCACCGCGCCACGCACGACCGCCTCACCGGGCTGCCGAACCGGTCCCTGCTGGAGGACCGCTGGCACCAGGCGCGCTCGAGGGCGCGCCGCACGGGCCTCGCGCCTCTCGTGCTCTTCTGCGACGTCGACGACCTCAAGCAGGTCAACGACCGCTACGGGCACGTCGTGGGTGACGCCGCCCTCGTCGAGATCGCCGGCCGCCTGCGCCACGCGGCTCGCGGGGAGGACACGGTCGCCCGCTTCGGCGGCGACGAGTTCGTCCTGCTCGTGGAGAGCCCCGCGGACGTGGAGCCCGACGTCCTCGCCGGCCGGCTGCGCGACGCGCTCACCGACGTCGAGGTTCCGCTCGGCGAGGGCCGGGAGCCGCTGCTGATGCGCTGCAGCGTGGGCCACGTCGTCGACGACCTGACGCGCAGCACCGCGGAGGTCCTCGCGGTCGCCGACGCGCGCATGTACGACCAGAAGCGCCGCAACCGGTCCTGACGCCCGCTGGGTTGCGGCGCAACGCCTCAGCCCGCCCGGGCGCCGGGCCGCGGCACGTCGTACGGTCGGCCGGGTGAGCCGACTCTTCCAGCCCCTGACCATCCGCGGCACCACCTTCGCGCACCGCACGTGGGTCTCGCCGATGTGCCAGTACTCCTGCGACCCCGTGGGTGCGCCGGGCGTGCCGAACGACTGGCACCTCGTGCACCTGGGCTCCTTCGCCACCGGCGGGGCCGCGCTCGTGCTGACCGAGGCCGCCGCGGTCACCCCCGCCGGTCGCATCTCGCCGCAGGACGCGGGCCTGTGGAACGACGAGCAGACGCAGGCGTGGCGGCGCATCGTCGACTTCCTGCACGGCCAGGGCGCGGCCGCGGGCGTGCAGCTCGCGCACGCCGGGCGCAAGGCGTCCACCCACCGCCCCTGGGACGAGGAGCAGGGCAGCGTCCCGGTGGAGCAGGGCGGCTGGGAGACCGTGGGCCCGAGCGCCGTCGCCTTCGGCGGCTACGCCACCCCCCGGGAGCTGGACGAGGCCGGCATCGCGGGCGTCGTGCAGGCCTTCGCGGACGCGGCCGTGCGCGCCGACGCCGCGGGCTTCGACGTCGTCGAGGTCCACGCGGCCCACGGCTACCTGCTGCACCAGTTCCTCTCGCCGCTGTCGAACCGGCGCACCGACGGCTACGGCGGCGACCTCGCCGGGCGCAGCCGCCTGCTGCTCGAGGTGGTCGACGCCGTGCGGGCCGTGTGGCCGCAGGAGAAGCCGGTCTTCGTGCGCCTGTCCACCACGGACTGGGTCGAGGGCGGCTGGGACGTCGACTCCTCCGTCGAGCTCTCCCGCGAGCTCGCCGCCCACGGCGTCGACCTCGTCGACGCCTCCAGCGGCGGCAACAGCCCGGACGCGAAGATCCCCGTGGGACCGGGCTACCAGGTCCCGCCGGCGGGCCGGATCAAGCGTGAGACGGGCGTCCTCGTCGGGGCCGTCGGCATGATCCTGGAGCCCGCGCAGGCCGAGCAGCTGCTCGTCTCGGGTGACGCCGACGTCGTCTTCCTGGCCCGCGCCCTGCTCGCCGACCCCCGCTGGGTGCAGCGCGCGGCGGTCGCCCTGCACGAGCGCGGGACGCTCGCCTGGCCGCCGCAGTACGTGCGCGGGACCCGCGACGACGTGCCGCTCGTGACCCCGCGGACCTGAGGCGGGAGCGGGGCGTGGTGCGCGGGGGCACGGCCCGCGGCGTGCGCCATGATGGGCCCATGGTGCGCGTGGGGCCGCAGGCCCGGCAGCGGAGACGGCCGCAGCGGAGGCGGCCGCAGCGGAGGTCGTCGTGACCCCGCTGCCCCCGGCCGCCCTCACCGGGCGGCTGCTGCTCGCCACGCCCGCGCTGAGCGACCCGAACTTCCACCGCGCCGTCGTCCTCGTGCTCAACCACGACGACGACGGCGCCCTGGGCGTCGTGGTGAACCGCCCGCTGGACGTGGACGTCGACGTCGTCCTGCCCGGCTGGCAGCCCTTCGCCACCGCCCCGGGCAAGCTGTTCCAGGGCGGCCCGGTGGCGCTGGACTCCGCGCTCGGCCTCGTCGCCGTGCCGGGGGACCGGCCCGACCCGCTGGGCGTGCGCCGGGTGTTCGGCTCGGTCGGGCTCGGCTCCGTCGGCCTCGTGGACCTCGACACCCCGCCCGAGGCGGTCGTCGCGGAGCTGTCCGGGCTGCGGATCTTCGCGGGCTACGCGGGGTGGGGCGCGTCCCAGCTGGAGGCCGAGATCGCCGAGGGCAGCTGGTTCGTGCTGCCGGCCGAGGCGCGCGACGCCTTCTCCGACACCCCGGGCGAGCTGTGGTCGGAGGTGCTGCGCCGCCAGGGCGGCGACCTCGCCCTCGTGGCCAGCTTCCCCACCGACGTGTCGATGAACTGACCGTAGGATCGGGGCATGAGCACGCCCACCGACGACCCGTTCAGCCCTCAGCCGCTGCCGCAGGAATCGCCGTCGACGACGCCGTCGCGCACCGCGGTCCTCGACCGCGAGGAGGCGGCCGAGGAGAAGGTCGAGCCGGGCGACCACGAGCGGTTCGCGCACTACGTCCAGAAGAACAAGATCACCGAGTCGGCCGTGACCGGCACCCCCGTGATCGCCCTCTGCGGCAAGGTCTGGGTGCCGGGCCGCGACCCCAAGCGCTTCCCGGTCTGCCCGACCTGCAAGGAGATCTACGAGGGGCTGCAGCGCCCCGGCGGCGGCAAGGACGACGGCGGGGGCTCCGGCAGCTGATGACCGTCCCCGCACCCGCGGGGGAGGCCGGCCAGCCGCCCGGCCCGCTGTCGAGGCAGCACCGCCGGACCACGCTGTCCGTCGTCGCCTTCATCACCCTCGTCGCGTTCGAGAGCATGGCCGTCGCCACGGCCATGCCCGTCGCGGCGTCGGACCTGGGCGGCGTGCGGTCCTACGGCCTGGCCTTCTCCTCCTTCCTCACCGCGAGCCTGCTCGGCACGGTCGTCGCCGGCCCGTGGGGCGACGCCCGCGGCCCCCGCGCGCCGCTCGCGGCCGGCGCGGCCCTGTTCACCGCCGGGCAGCTCACGTGCGCCCTCGCGCCGACGTTCTCCCTGCTGCTGCTGGGCCGCCTGCTGGCCGGGGCGGGGGGCGGGCTCGTCGTCGTCGCCCTCTACGTCGTCGTGGGCGCGGCGTTCTCCGACGCGCTGCGGCCGAAGGTCTTCGGCTACATGTCGGCCGCGTGGGTCCTCCCGGCGATCGTCGGCCCCACCCTCGCCGGGTGGATGGCCGACGCCATCAGCTGGCGGTCGGTGTTCGGCGTCGTGGTGCCGCTCGGCGTCGCCGTCGCGGCCGTGATCCTGCCCCGCGTGCCCGCGAAGGGGACCGGCTCGTTCGAGGCGACCGCCCGCCGCCGCGTGCTGCGCGGCGCCCTGCTGGCCGTCGGCGCCGGGGCCCTGCAGGTGGGGGCGGAGAGCCTCAGCGACGGCGGGGCCTGGCCGGTCGTGCTCACGGTCGCCGGGGCGACGCTCGTCGTGGCCGCCCTGCCCGGGCTGCTGCCGCGGGGCACCCTGCGCGCGGCCCGCGGCCTGCCCAGCGTCATCGGCGTCCGCGGCCTCTACACCGCGGCCTTCTTCGGCACCGAGTCCTTCGTGCCGCTGTTCCTCGTCACCGAGCGCGGGCTCGCGCCCGCCGAGGCCGGGCTGGCGCTGACGGGCGGCGCGATCGGCTGGTTCGCGGGCACCTCCATCCAGACCCGCGACCTCACGCGGATGCCGCGGCACCTGCTGCTCGTCGCGGGCGGCGCCGTGATCGCCCTGGGCATCGGCGTGCTCGTCGCGGTCGTCCTGTCGGGGATCAGCGGCTGGTTCGTCCTCCTCGTGTGGCTCATCGCGGGCTGCGGGATGGGCATCGGCATGGCCACCACGAGCGTGCTGACGCTGCGGATGGCGCCGCCGGAGGAGCGCGGGCTCGCCTCCAGCGCCCTGCAGCTGTCGGACAACCTCGGCGGGGTGCTCGGCATCGCCGTCGTCGGCGCCGTCTTCGCCGCCCTGCACACCGGCGCCGGCGGGCAGGACGACCTCTTCGCGGGCATGTTCGCGGGCCTGCTCCTCGTCGCCGTGCTCGCCGCCGTCGTCGGCTCCCGGGGCCGCGCGCCGCGTCGCTCCGAGCCCGCCCCGGCCACGTCGGCTACGGTTCTCAGACCGTGAGCACCACCCGCACCGACCTGCCGTCCGGCACGTCCGGCCTCTTCGCCGGCGACGCCGGCACCGTCGGCGCACCCCCGCTGGACGCGCCCGGGGCCCCCGCGGCCCGGCCGCTGCGCGCGTGGCAGCGGAGCGCGCTGGAGCAGTACTTCGACCCCGAGCGCGACGACCGCGGCGACTTCCTCGTCACCGCGACGCCCGGCGCGGGCAAGACGACCTTCGCCCTCGCGCTGGCCCGCCGGCTGCTCGACAGCCGCCGCGTCGACCGCGTCGTCGTCGTCGCCCCCACCGACCACCTGCGCACCCAGTGGGCCGAGGCGGCCCACCGCGCGGGCATCCAGCTCGACCCGACCATGAGCAACGGCGTCGGGCCCGTGCGCGCCGACATGCAGGGCTACGTGACGACCTACGCCCAGGTCGCCGGGCACCCGATGCTGCACCGCGCGCGCTCCACCGCCAAGCGCTCGCTCGTCGTGCTCGACGAGGTCCACCACGCGGGCGACGGCCTGTCCTGGGGCGACGCCGTGCGCGAGGCCTTCGCCGACGCGCGCCGCCGGCTGTCGCTGTCCGGGACCCCGTTCCGAACCAAGGCCGACGAGCGGATCCCCTTCGTCAGCTACGTCGACGACGACGCCCCCGAGTCCGAGGGCGGGCTCACCAGCGTCGCCGACTTCTCCTACGGCTACCGCGAGGCGCTCGCGGACGGCGTGGTGCGCCCCGTCGTCTTCGCGGCCTACACGGGCACCTCGCGCTGGCGGAACTCCGCCGGCGAGGTCGTCGCGGCCTCCCTCACCGACGCCACGACGAAGTCCGTCGAGGCGCTGGCGTGGCGGACGGCGCTGGACCCGCGCGGGGACTGGGTGCCCCACGTCATCGCCGCGATGGACGAGCGCCTGACCCACCTGCGCGAGTGCGGGATGCCCGACGCGGGCGGCCTCGTGCTCGCCTCCGACCAGGACGACGCGCGCGCCTACGCGAAGATCGTGCAGCGGGTCACGGGGGAGAAGCCCGTGCTGATCCTCTCCGACGACCCGAAGGCGTCGAAGAAGATCGCCGACTTCGCCGCCGGCGACCAGCGCTTCGCGGTCTGCGTGCGGATGGTCTCCGAGGGCGTCGACGTCCCGCGCGCCGCCTGCCTGGCGTGGATGACGTCCTACCGGACCCCGCTGTTCTTCGCGCAGGCCGTCGGCCGCGTCGTGCGCTCGCGGGCCCGCGGGGAGTCCGCGACCGTCTTCCTGCCCGCCGTGCGCCCGCTGCTCGCGCTGGCCGCGGCCCTGGAGACCGACCGCAACCACGTCCTGGCCCCGCCGCCCTCGGGCGACGCGCTGCCCGACCCGGGGGAGCTGGACGCCCTGCCGCCGGCCGAGCGCGAGCCCGGCGGGCCCAGCGAGTACGAGGCGCTCGACGCGCAGGCCGAGTTCGCCCACGTCCTGCACGGCGGTCGCGCCGTCGTGGCCGGGGGTCCGGAACCCGTGAGCGCGGTCAGCGCCGACGAGGAGGACTACCTGGGCCTGCCGGGGCTGCTCTCGCCCGAGCAGACCGCCACGCTGCTGGCCCAGCGCGACGAGGCGATCCGCAAGCGCACCGCCACGACCCGCCCGCCCCGCGAGGACGAGGACCCCGTCGCCGAACCCGTCTCCGAGGGGCCCGACGAGGCGACCTGGCACACGGCGGCGCTCCTGCGCAAGGAGATCCACGGGCTCGTGGGCCGGGTGGCCGCCGGGCGCGCCATGCCGCACGCCTCCGTCTACGCCAAGGTCCGCGCGGCCGTCCCCGGCCCGCCGTCGGCGTCGGCGACGGTCGAGGTGCTGCGCGCGCGCCGCGACCACCTGCTCACCCTCGTCTGACGCGAAGGGCAGGTCGGGCCCGGCCCCGCTGCGCCGTCGCGGCGCGGGGCGCTCGGGTAGGTTCGCCACGTGCCCGAGATCGTCCAGCGGACCATGGTCCGCGCCCCCCTCGCCGACGTGTTCGACATGTCGCTGGACCTCGACGTGGAGCGGGTCGCGGGGCGCCGCTACCGGGTCCGCGCCGTCGAGGGCGCGGGCCGCACGACCGGCCGCATCGAGCTGGGGGAGCGCGTGCGCTGGCGGATGCGCCTGCTGGGCGCGGTCCCCGTCACCCACACGTCCGCGATCGTCGAGCTCGAGCACCCGCGGCGCTTCGTCGACGAGATGGCCGACGGGCTGTTCGCGCAGTTCCGCCACGAGCACTCCTTCGAGGCCGAGGGCCCAGGCATGACGATCATGACCGACCGGATGTCGTGGCGCAGCCCGCTGGGCCTGCTGGGCCGCGTCGCCGACGCGCTGTTCGTGCGCCGGACCCTGCGCCAGCTGCTGGCCGACCGGAACTCCGAGATCGTCCGCCGCTTCAGCTGAGGGCCACCGTCCGGCCGAGGTTCCCGCACGGCCCTGTCCCCGGGGGCCCCGGCGGAACCCCCGCCGCGCCGCACCCGTTGTCGGGGTACGCGACGGGGACCGTCTCCGGCGCCGTGGAAGGACGTGTTCCCCCGTGGGTTTTCTCGACAACCTCAAGCGCAAGGGCATGCCCGCCGTCGACCAGCTGAAGACGCGGGTCGGGCAGTTCAAGAGCAAGGACTTCGCCGAGGCGAGCATGGCCACGTGCGCGCTGATCGCCGCCGCCGACGGGCAGATCGACCCCTCCGAGCGGTCCAAGACCGCCGCGTTCATCGCCAGCAACGACGTGCTGTCGGCCTTCGACGCCGCGACGCTGCGCGACTCCTTCGACCGCTACTGCACCAAGCTCACGACGGACTACGACTTCGGCAAGATCGAGGCGCTGCAGGCGATCGGGAAGCTGCGCAGCAAGCCCGAGCAGGCGCGCGCGGTCGTCCAGGTGGGCGTCCTGGTGGGCGGCGCGGACGGCGACTTCGACGCGCACGAGGTCCGCGCGGTGCGCGAGGTCTGCCAGGCCGTCGGCCTGGACCCCACCGAGTTCGGCGTCTGATGGGGTGCGGCCGAGTCGGTGGCCGGCGGGGGTGCGTGACCTGGCACGCTGAGGTCCCATGAGCGCGCCCGCCGGCTGGTACCCCGACCCGACCGCCCCGCCCGGTGCGTCCACCTCACCCACCCCGCCGCTGCGCTGGTGGGACGGTGCGAACTGGACCGAGCACACCCACGGCGGCGCCGGCCCGACGTCGGGGGAGTGGCGCCAGCCGGGCTGGCAGCAGCCCGCCCCGTGGGGCCGGCAGGGCGGGGACGCCCCTGGGACCGCGGGGTACGGCTCCGCGGCGGGCGCGTACGCGGGCGGCTACGACGCCTCGCCGCGGGCGCGGCTGCTGGCCACCCCGGACGGGCAGCAGCTCGGCGGGCTGGGGCGGCGGCTGCTGGCCCGCATCGTCGACGCGCTGCTCATCCAGCTCGTGGTCGTCGTCGCCGCGTGGGGTCAGCTCCGGGTCGTGGCCGACGCCTTCCAGACCTACCTCGACCAGGTCGTCGTGGCCGCGCAGGCCGGGGCGACCACCGCCCCGCCGACCGACGCGGTGACCGGCCCGGGGGTCGTCTCCGCGCTGAACACGGTGTCGTTCGTGGCCATCGCCGTCAGCGCGGTCTACACGGTCCTCTTCCTGCGCTTCGTCGGCGCGACGCCCGGCAAGCTGCTGCTCGGGCTGCGGGTGCGCGGCTGGGACCGGCCCGGGCTGCCCGGCTGGGGCCAGGCGGTCCTGCGCTGGGTGACGCGCGACCTGGTCGCGAACGTGCCGGTCGCGGGCCAGGCCTACTGGTTCCTCGACTCGCTCTGGCCCCTGTGGGACACGCGGCGCCAGGCCCTGCACGACAAGCTCGGCCGGACCGTCGTGGTGCGCGCCCGGCGCTGACGGCGCCGGCCCCGCTACCCGACGACGGGTTCCCCGACCAGCGCCACCCCGGCGCCGCGCAGCTCCTCCAGCGCGGCGCCGGTCGTCTGCGCGGAGATGCCCGCGGTCAGGCCGAGCAGCACGGTCGTGGTGAAACCCTCCCGCGCGGCGTCCAGCGCGGTGGCCCGCACGCAGTGGTCGGTCGCGATGCCGACGACGTGGACCTCGTCGACGCCCCTGCCGCGCAACCAGTCCGCGAGGCCGGTGACGAACTCGCCGCCCTCGGCCGTGACCGTCGACGTGGTCCCCTCGAAACCCGAGTAGGCCGCGGTGTACTGGCCCTTGCGGAACACCGCCTCGATGCGCCGGGTGTCCAGGGCGTCGTGCAGCAGTGCCCCGTAGCTGCCCGCGCGGCAGTGCGGCGGCCACGAGTCGACGAAGTCCGGCGTCTCGGAGAAGTGCGCGCCGGGGTCGATGTGGAAGTCCTGCGTCGCCACGACGTGCTCGTAGGCGATGCCCTCGCGCGCGAGCAGCGCCGACGTCGCGGCCGCGACCTCGTCCCCACCGGCCACCCCGAGGGCTCCGCCGGGGCAGAAGTCGTTCTGGACGTCGACGACGACGAGGCAGCGGGTCACGAGGCTCCTGCGGAGGTGCGGGGGGCGGGCAGCACGGTCGTCGGGATCGCCGGCTCGCCGCGCGAGAGGGCCAGGGCGTCCCAGGGCAGGGTCACGAGCACGCGGCGCAGGTGCTCGCGGGCCTCCTCGAGGCCCGGCAGGCCGTCGACGACCTCCCCGTCGCGCACCAGCGGGACCTGCAGCGGGCGGTCGTTCGGCTCGACCGGCGGGGCGACGTCCGTCCCGACGACCTCCTCGGTGGCCGTGCCCGTGGCCCGGTGGCGGCGGACGGCGATCTTGCGCCCGCCCTGGGTGACCTTCGACGTCGAGCGCTTGGCGACGGGCCGCCCGTCGACCTCCACGAGCTTGTAGACCAGGCCCGCGGTGGGGGCGCCCGAGCCGGTGACCAGGGAGGTGCCGACGCCGTAGCCGTCGACGGGGGCCGCGGCCAGCGCGGCGAGGGCGAACTCGTCCAGGTCGCCCGAGACGACGATGCGCGTCGACGTCGCGCCGAGGGAGTCCAGCTGCTCGCGCGCCTGCACGGCCAGCACGGCCAGGTCGCCCGAGTCGATGCGCACGGCGCCCAGCCCGGGGCCGGCGACCTCGACGGCCGTCGCGATGCCCTGCGTGATGTCGTAGGTGTCCACCAGCAGCGTCGTCCCGGCGCCGAGGGAGGCCACCTGCGCGCGGAACGCCTCCTCCTCCGTGTCGTGCAGGAGCGTGAAGGCGTGCGCCGACGTGCCCGACGTCGGGATGCCGTAGCGCCGGCCGGCCTCGAGGTTCGACGTCGACGTGAAGCCCGCGAGGTAGGCGGCGCGCGCCGAGGCCACGGCGGCCTCCTCGTGGGTGCGCCGCGAGCCCATCTCGATGAGCGGGCGGTCGCGGGCGGCGGTCCTCATGCGCGTCGCGGCGGAGGCGATCGCGCAGTCGTGGTTCAGCACGGACAGGACGAGGGTCTCCAGGACGACCGCCTCGGCGAAGGTGCCGGTCACGGTCAGCATCGGGGAGCCGGGGAAGTAGACCTCGCCCTCCGCGTACCCGTCGACCGACCCGGTGAAGCGGTAGGCGGCCAGCCACGCGAGGGTCGCCTCGTCCACGACGCCCGTGGCGCGCAGCCGCCCCAGGACCTCCTCGTCGAAGCGGAACCGGCGCAGCGCCTCCAGGACGCGGCCCGTGCCGGCGACCACGCCGAAGCGGCGCCCGTCGGGCAGCCGGCGGCCGAACACCTCGAAGGTGCAGGAGCGGTCGGCGGCACCGCCGGCCAGCGCGGCCTGCAGCATCGTGAGCTCGTACATGTCCGTCATCAGCGCGGTGCTGGTCGTCACGGGCGCCACCCTAGGCGGACCGGCCCCGCCGGGCTCCCCGCGGTGGGCGCGTCTCGAGGTGGCCACGAGCACGGTGTGCTGGGTCCCGCCTGGGCGTCCCTACACTGGCGGGGTGCCGGCGATCCTCCTCACCGCTCCCGTGGAGCTGGAGCGTCCGGAGACCGACCTCGGGACGGACCTCTCGGCGCCCTGGGTGACCATCGTCTGGAACGACCCGGTCAACCTCATGTCCTACGTGACGTACGTGTTCCGCACCCACTTCGGCTACTCCGACGCCAAGGCCGAGGCGCTGATGATGGACGTGCACGCCAAGGGCCGCGCGGCCGTGTCCACGGGCAGCCGCGAGCAGATGGAGCGCGACGTCGAGGCGATGCACGAGTACGGCCTCTGGGCCACCCTGCAGAAGGACGACTAGCCGCCGATGGCCACGTTCCGCCGCTCCCGAGGGGGCGTGCTCTCCCTCGACCTGCAGCCCGTGGAGGCCGACGTCCTCGCCTCCCTGGCGCGCGAGGTCATCGAGCTGCTCGACGTCCCCGTCCGCACCCTGGACCCGCTGGCCGTCGAGCTCGGGCTCACCGACCTGGGCGACGCCGACGGCACGGTCGGCCCGACCGCGCCCCCGGAGGACGAGGTCCTGCGCCGGCTGCTCCCCGACGCCTACGCCGCCACCGAGGGCGAGGCCGCCTCGGAGTTCCGCCGGCTCACCGAGCGCAGCCTGCGCGAGCGCAAGGCCGTCGCGGCCCGCAAGATGCTCGACACCCTGGAGCCCGTGGCGGGGCAGGGCGGTCGCGTGCAGCTGGACCTGGCGGGCGCCCGGACGTGGCTGACGGCGCTGAACGACATCCGCCTGGCGCTGGGCACCCGGCTCGGCGTCAGCGAGGACCGCGACGCCGACGACCTCGCCGAGGACGACCCGAACCGCTACGCGTGGGCGGTCTACGACTTCACGACCCACCTGCAGGAGACGCTCGTCCGCTCGCTGGGGTGACGTCGCGGGGCGGTGCGGGGGCCTGTGCCGCCTAGGATCGGCTCCCGTGGACGCACCCATCGGCATCTTCGACTCCGGCGTGGGCGGGCTCACGGTGGCCCGGGCCGTGCTCGACCAGCTGCCGCACGAGGAGATCCACTACATCGGCGACACCGCGCACAGCCCCTACGGCCCCAAGCCGATCGCGGAGGTGCGCCGCTTCAGCCTCGACGTGCTGGACCGCCTGGTCGACTCGGGCGTGAAGATGCTCGTCATCGCCTGCAACTCCGCCTCGGCCGCGATGCTGCGCGACGCGCGCGAGCGCTACGACGTGCCCGTCGTGGAGGTCATCCAGCCCGCCGTGCGCCGCGCCGTGCGGGCCACCCGCAACGGCCGCGTCGGCGTCATCGGCACCCGCGCCACGATCAGCTCGCGGGCCTACGAGGACGCGTTCGCCGCCGCGCCGCACCTCGCGCTGACCACGGCCGCGTGCCCGCGCTTCGTCGAGTTCGTCGAGCGCGGGATCACCAGCGGCCCCGACCTGCTCAGCGCGGCCCGCGAGTACCTCGCGCCCGTGGTGGCTGCGGACGTCGACACGCTCGTCCTGGGCTGCACGCACTACCCGCTGCTCATGGCGGTCCTGCGCAGCGTCGTGGGCGACGACGTCACGCTCGTCTCCAGCGCGGAGGAGACGGCTTTCGACGTCTACCGGGGCCTGTCCGACCGCGGGCTGCTGCGCCCGGACGACCGGCCGGCGCCCCGGCACCGCTTCACCGCGACCGGGGACCCGACACCGTTCCGGCTGCTCGCGCAGCGGTTCCTCGGGCCGCAGGTCGTCTCCGTCGAGGAGACCGGCCCGGTCCCCCGCGTCGTGGTCGCAGCCCCGTGAGGTCCGGCACGACCCGCCGGGTGGTCGCCGGGCGGCGCCCGCCGGTGCTGCCCGTGCCCGCGTGCGCGTCGCCCGCCGCGACGAGCGACCAGGTGCTGGACGCGGCGACGGGCTGACTGCGGGAGCCGTCGCTGAACGTGACGACGAGGCGGGTCAGGCCGGGCAGCGGGCGGCCGAGCAGGCGGGGCCCGACGAGCACGACGCGCGCCACCTCGCGCACGCTGAGGCGGGCCAGGGGCAGGAGCGTGACGCGCAGCGGGCGCAGGACCACACCGTCGTGGTCGGCAGGACCGGTCGTCACCCGGTCCCCGGGGCGCAGGGCCCGGGTGGAGCGCTTCACCATGCGCCCATGGTGCCGCACCGACCGCACCGCGGAGGCGTCCTGCGCCAGATCCGCCGTGTCGCGGTGACCCGGTCCCGTCACACCAGCCCCACGCGTTCCTCGTTGCGACACAGCGTCATCACTCATCGTCCATCAGTGATGGACCCGGCGGCCCGGCCACCTCCCAGCGCCGGGTGAGACCCTGGAGCGGTGACGACGACGCCTCCTCCTCCCACCCGCGCCGACGGCCGTGCCGGCGACGAGCTGCGGCCCGTGCGCATCACCCGCGGCTGGCTCGACCACGCCGAGGGCAGCGTGCTCGTGGAGTTCGGCCGCACCCGCGTGCTGTGCGCCGCCTCCTTCACCGAGGGCGTGCCGCGCTGGCGCAAGGGCTCCGGGCAGGGCTGGGTGACGGCCGAGTACTCGATGCTCCCGCGCGCCACGAACACCCGCAGTGACCGCGAGTCGGTCAAGGGCAAGATCGGCGGGCGCACCCACGAGATCTCCCGGCTCATCGGCCGCAGCCTCCGCGCCGTCATCGACACGAAGGCCCTCGGCGAGAACACGGTCGTCCTGGACTGCGACGTCCTGCAGGCCGACGGGGGCACCCGCACCGCGGCCATCACCGGCGCCTACGTGGCCCTGGCCGACGCGGTCGCGTGGGCCAAGGGGCAGGGCCTGGTGAAGCAGGGGAAGCAGCCCCTCACGGGCACCGTGAGCGCCGTCAGCGTCGGCATCGTCGACGGCCGCCCCGTCCTCGACCTGCCCTACGTGGAGGACGTGCGCGCCGAGACGGACATGAACGTCGTCGTCACGGGCGACGGCCGCTTCGTGGAGGTCCAGGGCACCGCCGAGGGCGTCCCCTTCGACCGGGCCGAGCTCGACGTGCTGCTCGACCTGGCCGTGGGCGGCTGCTCGCAGCTCGCCCTCGCGCAGGCCGAGGCGCTGGCCACCGACCTGAGCGCGGGGCCCGCGCGATGAGCCCGCAGCCCTCGGACCTGCAGCGCCCGGACCCGCAGCGCCTGGTGCTGGCCACCCGCAACGCCCACAAGGTGGGCGAGCTGCGCGCGGTGCTCGCCCGCGAGGTCGAGGCCGGGCGGCTGGCGGAGGTCGAGGTCCTCGGCGTCGACGCCTTCGACGACGTCCCCGAGGTCGCCGAGACCGGCGTCACCTTCGCGGAGAACGCGCTGCTGAAGGCCCGGGCCGTCGCCGCCGCCACGGGCGTGCTCGCCGTCGCCGACGACTCCGGCATCGCCGTCGACGTGCTCGGCGGCGCACCCGGCATCTTCTCCGCGCGCTGGGCCGGGCGCCACGGCGACGACGCGGCCAACCTCGACCTGCTGCTCGCGCAGCTCGCCGACGTGCCCGCCGGGCACCGCGGCGGCGCCTTCGTGTGCGCGGCGGCGCTCGCGAGCCCGGGCGGCACGACCCACGTCGAGGTCGCGGAGCTGCGCGGCACGCTGCGCACCGCCCGCAGCGGGACCGGCGGCTTCGGCTACGACCCCGTCTTCGTCCCCGACGGCAGCGACCGGACCCTCGCCGAGCACACCGCGGAGGAGAAGAACGCGGTGAGCCACCGCGGGCGGGCCTTCCGCGCCCTCGTGCCCGCGCTCGTGCAGGCCCTCGGACCCATCCGCGGCGGCACCGGCTCCGAAACCTCCTCGTGAGCACCCAGCAGGACGTCACCGCCGCAGGCGGCCAGGAGGGGAGCGCGGGACGGCCCACGCCGTCCCGCGCCGGTCGCGGTTGGTTCGCGGGGGCGGGCGTCCTGTCGGCGGCGCTCACGCTCGGGGTGGGGCAGCTGACGGCGGGCATCGTCTCGCCGTCGGCGGCTCCTCTCGTCGTCGTGGGGGGCGCGGTCATCGACCGCGTGCCGCCGTGGCTCAAGGAGTTCGCGATCCGGTCGTTCGGCACGAACGACAAGCTGGTGCTGCTGCTGACCATGGGCGCGGTCATCGCCGTGCTCGCGGCCGTCGCCGGCGTCCTCGCGCGGCGCCGGCTCGGCGCCGGGCTGATCGTCGTCGGCGCCCTCGGGCTCGTGGGCGTCGCGGCCGCCGTGACGCGGCCGGACTCCTCGCCGCTCTCGCCCCTGCCGTCGGTGCTCGGCGCGGGTGCCGGGGCCTACGCGCTCACGGTGCTGACCCGCCGGCTGCTCCGCACGGGCCCGGGGGAGGGCCCCCAGCGCCGCGCGGTGCTCCTGGGCGCGGCCGCCGCCGTGGCGGGCGCCTCCGCCGGGGGCGGTCAGCTGCTGATCCGCACCCGCAGCGCGGAGGCGTCGCGCGACGCGATCGTCCTGCCCGCCCCGGCGGACCCCGCGCCGCCGCTGCCCGCGGGCATCGACCCCGGCCCCTCGGGGCTGACCCCGTACGCGACGCGCAGCGCCGACTTCTACCGGATCGACACGGCGCTCAGCGTGCCCGACGTCAAGGCCGAGGACTGGTCGCTGCGCATCCACGGGATGGTCGGCGAGGAGCTCACCCTCACCTTCGACGACCTGCTGGGGATGCCGCTGCGCGAGCGCTGGATCACCCTCACCTGCGTCAGCAACGAGGTCGGCGGCACCTACGTCGGCAACGCCCGCTGGCTCGGCTACCCGCTGAAGGACCTGCTGGAGCGCGTCGCGCCCGGCGCCGGCGCCGACATGGTCTACGCCACCAGCACCGACGGCTTCACCCTCTCCGCCCCGCTGGCCGACCTCACCGACGGCCGCGACGCCATGCTCGCGATCGGCATGAACGGCGAGCCGCTGCCGCGCGAGCACGGTTTCCCCGTCCGCATGGTCGTCCCCGGGCTCTACGGGTACGTCTCGGCCTGCAAGTGGGTCACGGACCTGGAGGTCACGACGTTCGCGTCGAAGACCGCGTACTGGACCGACCGGGGCTGGTCGGCGAAGGGCCCGATCAAGACGGCGTCGCGCATCGACGTGCCGCAGTCCTTCGCCACGGTCCGCGCCGGCCGCGTGCCCATCGCGGGCGTCGCGTGGGCGCAGCACCGCGGGGTCGAGAAGGTCGAGGTGAGCATCGACCGGGGGGAGTGGGCCCCCGCGAAGCTCGTCCCGTCGGTGTCCGAGGACACCTGGTGCCAGTGGGTCTACGACTGGGACGCCTCCGGGGCCGGCAGCCACACGATCCAGGTCCGCGCCACCGACGGCACCGGGCAGACGCAGACGCAGGACGTCGCCGCTCCCGTGCCCGACGGCGCCAGCGGCTGGGACTCCGTCACCGTCACCGTGCAGTAGCCGCACCACCGCAGCAGACGCAGGCCCGCCACCGGAGCTCCGGTGGCGGGCCTTCGTCGTCCCCGGGTTCCCGCGCCGGCACCAGGGCACCGCCGGGCGCCCTGGAGAACCCCTGCAGCCGGACGACGGCTGCCGCCCGGAGAACTCCCGCGTGCGGGGAAACTCCTGCCTGCGGGAGAACTCCGGGACAAACCCCGAGGGGTCCGCCCCGGGAAACTCGTGGGAGGAACTCCCGCGCCGGACCCATCCACGGGGGGAGGGGTTCCGAACTACTCCTGCAACGACGATCCGGTCCTCCCGGCCGGGTCGCACCACACGCAGCAGGAGAAACTCACCATGAAGCGCATCGGCACCCTCTTCGCCCTCACCGCCACGGTGACGCTCGGCCTCGCCGCCTGCGGCAGCGGCACCGACGCCGCCTCGACGACCGACACCTCGAGCTCGTCCAGCAGCAGCAGCAGCTCGCCCATGTCCTCGTCGTCCTCGAGCTCCGCCTCGACCAGCCCCGCGATGATGTCCATGCCGGTCGGCCCGGGCTGCGCCGACTACGCCGCCGCCAACGCCGACGGCCCCGCGTCCGTCGGGGGCATGGCCACCGCTCCGCTGGCCACCGCGGCCGGCGCGAACCCGCTGCTGAAGACCCTCACCGCCGCGGTCTCGGGCCAGCTGAACCCGGACGTGAACCTCGTCAACGACCTCAACGGCGGGCAGCTCACCGTGTTCGCGCCCGTCGACGACGCCTTCGGGAAGATCGACCCCGCGACCATCGAGAGCCTGAAGACGGACTCCGCCACGCTGACGAAGATCCTGACCTACCACGTCGTCTCCGGTCAGCTGTCCCCCGACCAGATCGTGGGCACCCACAAGACCCTCGAGGGCGGCGAGGTCACCGTGGCCGGCACCCCGGACATGCTGACCGTCAACGGCACCACCAACGTCATCTGCGGTGGCGTGAAGACGGCCAACGCGACCGTGTACCTGGTCGACTCGGTCCTCATGCCCCCGGCCTGAGCACCCCGCCCGACCAGCACCACCTGAACGGCACGACCGTTGAAGCCACCACGCAGGAGCACCGTGCGGGACCACCGCCACCAGCGGAGGACGACGCGTCGAGAACAACCGCAGGAGCACCACCGAGCAGGGCCCGTTCCCGGGCGGCCGCGTCGAGCGGCCGCCCGGTAGGCGCCGGACCTCGGCCGCGGTCCCGCTGCTCCACACGGGTGGTCCCCGCCCCGGGGACCATCCGGGGGCGGGGCGGCGACGAACCCCGACCATGGCCGGTGGGGTGGGGCAGGAGGTGCGAGAGTGTCCACGATGACCACGTCAGGACCGCGCGCCACGGGAGCCGCAGAACGGAGCAGCGCCGACGAGGCGCTGCTCTCCGCGGCCACCGGTGACCAGGACGCCTTCGCGCGGTTCTACGACGCGACCGTCCCCGTCGTCTTCGGGACCGTCCTGCGCGTGCTGCGCGACCACGCGCAGAGCGAGGAGGTCGTCCAGGAGGTGTTCCTCGAGGCGTGGCGCACCGCGGCCCGCTTCGACCCCACCCGCGGCACCGCCCGCGGGTGGATCGTGACCATGGCCCACCGCCGCGCGGTGGACCGCGTCCGCTCCAGCCAGGCCAGCTCCGACCGCGACGAGCGGGCGGGGATCCGGGAGCCGGCTCCCTACGACAGCGTGAGCGAGGAGGTCGAGGTGCTGCTCGAACGCGAGGAGGTCCAGCGGGCGCTCAGCTCCCTGACCCCCGTCCAGCGCGAGGCGGTCGACCTCGCCTACTACGGCGGCCGCACCCACCGCGAGATCGCCGAGGACCTGCGGCTGCCGCTCGGCACCGTGAAGACCCGCCTGCGCGACGCCCTGATCCGCCTGCGCGACGTGATGGGGGTGACGGCGTGACCGGCGACGAGACCACCGGGCGCCACCGGGCGCCCCGCGAGGACGCCGACTCCCTCGCCGGCGCCTGGGCCCTGGACGCCCTGGACGACGAGGACCGCGCCACCTACGAGCGCCACCTGGCGGCCTCCCCGGCCGCGCGCGAGGACGCCGACGAGCTGCGGGAGACCGCCGCGCGCCTCGGTGCCGCCGAAGCCGTGCAGCCGCCCGCCCACCTGCGGGCGAGCATCCTGGCCGCGATCGCGGCCACCCCGCAGGAGCGTCCCGCGGACCGGCCCCTCGAGGTCGTGCAGTCGCCCGCCGCCGCGGTCGCCGGTCCTCCCGCCGCACCTGCCACCGGACGTGCCGCGGAGGCCCCCGTCGACCTCGCCGCCGAGCGCAGCCGCCGCCGGGCCCGCCCCGGCTTCGCCCTGCTCGCCGCCGCGGCCTGCGCCGTCGTCGCCGTCGGGGGCGTCACCTACGCCGTGGACGCCCGGCGCGACGCGGACCGGCTCCAGCAGACGGTGGCGTCCCAGCAGGCCTACCAGGACCAGGTCGACTCGGTCCTGACCAGCGCGGGGGCGAGGGTCCTGCGCGTCGACGCCACGGGCGGCGGCGCGGCCACCGTCGTGCACGCCGGGACCCGCGCCGTGGTGCTCGCCGACCTGCCGGCCGTGAGCGACCGGCAGTACCAGCTGTGGCTCGTCGAGGGCCAGACCCTGCGCTCCGCGGGGCTCCTGCCGGCGCCCACCGACGGCCGCGCGACGTTCTACGTGCCCGACACGGGCGGGGCGAGCGGCCTGGGCATCTCCGTGGAGCCCGTCGGGGGCTCGCAGCAGCCGACGACCGACCCGATCCTCCTGGCCCCGATCCCCGCCTGACCGGGGCCCCGCCGTGGCGCCGGGCCGGGGCGGGGGAGAGGCTCGGGGGGTGAGCGTCCCCCGCGTCGAGCCCGCCGTCCACGTCCTGCACGAGAACCCGGACTGGTTCCCGCCCTTCAGTGCGGCCTTCGCGGCCGAGGGCGTGGAGCTGCACGAGCACCTGCTGACCGGGGGTGTCCTGGACCTGGCGGACGCACCGGCGCCCGGCGTCTGGTGGTCGCGGATGTCGGCGTCCTCCCACACGCGCGGCCACGCCCTGTCCTCCGCGCACACCCGGGCGGTGCTGTCGTGGGTCGAGGCGGCGGGCCGGCGGACCGTCAACGGCCGGCGCGTCCTGGAGCTGGAGCTCAGCAAGGTCGACCAGCTGACCGCCCTCACCGCGGCCGGCATCGACGTGCCCCGCACGGTCGTCGTCGTCGGCACCGAGCGGCTGCTGGCCGCCGCGGAGGGCGTCGCGGCGCCCTTCGTGACCAAGCACGCGCAGGGCGGCAAGGGCCTCGGCGTCGCCCGCTTCGACAGCCACGAGGAGCTCGCCGACGTCGTCGCGGCCGGCGACCTGGAGGAACCCGTCGACGGCGTGTGGCTGCTGCAGGAGTACGTGCGCCCCGCCGACGACTCCATCACCCGCTGCGAGTTCGTCGGCGGGGAGTTCCTGTACGCGGTGCGGGCGGACACGGCCAAGGGCGGGTTCCAGCTGTGCCCCGCGGACGCCTGCGCGCTCGACCCGGTGACGGGGCGCCCCGTGATGCCGCCGGGGGCGACGGTCCCCCAGGAACCCGGGGAGCAGATCTTCAGCCTGCGCGACGGCTTCGACCACCCGGTGCTGCGTTCCTACGCGGAGTTCCTGCGCCGCTGGGACATCGAGATCGCGGGCGTGGAGTTCATCGAGACGGCGGAGGGGCGGATCGTCACCTACGACGTCAACACGAACACCAACTACAACGCCGCCGTCGACGCGGCCGCGCCCCGCTCCGGGCCGCGCGAGATCGCCCGGTTCCTCGGCGGGCTGCTCCGGGCGCAGGCCGGCTGAGCGCCGCGGCCCGCGGTGGCGCGACGCCTCCGCGCCCGCGGGCTAGGCTCCGGCGCAGCGAGCGGGAGTGGTGTAACTGGCAGCCACGCAGGACTTAGGATCCTGTGCCTCCGGGCGTGCGGGTTCGAGTCCCGTCTCCCGCACTCGCCGGGCTCAGGCGGCGTCGACGCCGAGGTCCCGGCGGAGCTTCGCGACGTGGCCCTTGGCCCGGACGTTGTGCTGCGCGAGCTCCACGGTGCCGTCGGGGGCGACCACCACGGTGGAGCGGACGACGCCGACGGAGGTCCGGCCGTAGTTCGTCTTCTCCCCCCACGCTCCGTAGGCCGCCAGCACCGCGTGGTCGGGGTCGGACAGCAGCGGGAACGTCAGGGCGTCGCGCTCGGCGAAGCGGGCGAGCTTGTCGACCGGGTCGGGCGAGACGCCCAGCACGCGGTACCCGGCGGCGTTCAGCGCGTCGAGGGAGTCGCGGAAGTCGCAGGCCTGCGTCGTGCAGCCCGGGGTCATCGCGGCGGGGTAGAAGTAGAGGACGACGTGCTCGCCGCGCAGCTGCGACAGCGTCACGCTGCTGCCGTCGGAGGCGGTCAGGGTGAAGTCCGGGGCGGCGTCCCCCGGAGCGAGTCGCTCGGGCATGCTGCGCACGCTAGCCGCCCGCGCGGGTGCGGGGGCGCCCGCCTCCGGTACGGTCGGGGCTCCGTGCCGGGCCCGCAGGGCGGGTGCAGCACGGATCGCCACGTCAGCGCGGTCCCCGGAGCACGCCACGGGGCCGCATGGAACACGAGCAGGAGGGCCGTGATGGTCAACGACGGCGCCAAGGCCGAGATCACCACGACCGACCCCCGCGCGCTCGAGCGCGAGGTCGAGCTGCGCCGGGCGCAGCTGGCGGGCACCATCGACGAGCTCAGCTCCCGCCTCGCCCCGTCGGCGATCAAGGAGCGCGGCATCGCCACGGTCAAGCAGAAGGTCAGCGCCTTCACCACCGCCGAGGACGGGTCCCTGCGCGTCGAGCGCGTCGGGGCGGTCGCCGCGGCGGTCGTCGGGATCACCGTGCTGCTCGTCGTGCGGGCCGTGCGCAAGCGGCGCTGACCCCCTAGACCGCCCAAACCGCGGCCCGCGTCGTGCCCCCGCCCTCCGTCGGCGGGCGGCACGGGCGCGCGCTACGGTCGGCCCCGTGAGCACCACCCCCGACGACCCCCGCCTCGCCGTGCGCATGCTGCACGACCGGGTCCTCGTCAGCGCCGAGGGCGCGGGGGAGCGGACGTCGTCCGCGGGCATCCTCATCCCCGCCACCGCCGCGGTCGGCCGGCGCCTCGCGTGGGCCCAGGTCGTGGCCCTCGGCCAGCACGTGCGGCAGGTCGAGGTGGGCGACCGGGTCCTGTACGACCCGGAGGACAAGGCCGAGGTCGAGCTGCACGGCCGGGGCTACGTCCTGCTGCGCGAGCGCGACCTGCACGCCGTCGCCGCGCCCCGCGTGGACGACGGTCAGACCGGGCTCTACCTCTGAGCAGCGCCCCGGAGCCCGCGCCGGCGGCGGAACCCGCGCCGGCCCGCCGCAACGCGCGCTACACCCCGCTCGGCGCCGACGGCCCGCTGCCGTGGGACATGGTCCGGGCCGTGCCCGGGATCCGCCGCAGCCCCGTGGAGTTCCTCACCGACACCACGCGCCGCTACGGCGACGTCGTCGCGTTCCCCCTGCCGCGCACCCCCGTGCTCCTGCTGAACGACCCCGCCGGCGTCCGCCACGTCCTGGTCGAGGCGCACCGCTCCTACGGCCGGGCGACGCTGCAGTACTCCGCGCTCGCCACCGTGACGGGGGCGGGGCTGCTGACCAGCGACGGCGAGGCGTGGCGCCGGCACCGGCGCACCGTGCAGCCCGCGTTCCACCACTCCTCCCTCGCGGGCGTGGCGGAGGAGTCCGTGGCCGCGGCGGAGCGGTTGCGGCAGAGGGCTTCCCGCCTCGGGCCCGGGGAACCGCTGGAGGTGCTGGAGGCCACGTCGCGCGCGAGCCTCGAGGTGGTCGGGCACACCCTGGCCGCCGCCGACCTGTCCGGGGTGGCGCAGGACCTCGTCGACGCCGTGGGCCGGGCGCTGGAGCTCGTCGTGGGGCGCGCGCAGAACCCCGTCCCGAACTCCTGGCCGACGCCCTCGCGCCGGCGCCTGGAGCGGGAGGTCGCGGCGATCGACCGGATCTGCGCGCAGATCGTCGCGGCCCGCCGCGCGCAGGGTGTGGCCGAGGACGCCGACGACGTCGTCGGTCTCATGCTGCGCGCCGGGCTGGAGGACGCCGAGGTCCGCGACGAGCTCGTCACGTTCGTCGTCGCCGGCCACGAGACGGTCGCGTCGTCGCTGACCTGGACGCTGGACCTGCTGGCCCGCCACCCGCACGTGCAGCAGCGCCTGCACGAGGAGCTGACGGCCGTCCTCGCGACGCCCGACGGCCCCCGCGCACCCGGCTGGGACGACCTCACCGCCCTGCCGTACACGCGGGCCGTCCTCGAGGAGTCGCTGCGCCTGTACCCGCCGGCCTGGGTCATCACCCGCACGGCGATCGCCGACGACGTGGTGGCCGGGGTCGCCGTCCCCGCGGGGACGCTCGTCATCGTCTGCACCTGGGCGCTGCACCGCCACCCCGACCTGTGGGAGGCCCCCGAGGAGTTCCGCCCCGAGCGGTTCCTCGACGCCCCGCGCCGGGACGTCGGCTACGTGCCCTTCGGGGCCGGGCCGCGGCTCTGCATCGGCCGCGACCTCGCCGTCGTGGAGTCCGCGCTGGTCCTGGCGACGTTCCTGCGCGACCGGCGCGTCCGCCCCGCGCCGGGCGCCCGGCCCGCCGTGGAGTCCCTGGTCACGCTGCGCCCCAAGGGGGGTCTGCGCCTGCTCGTGGAGCCGCTGCGCCCCTGAGCCGGAGCTGCGGTCACGCCGCGGTCAGTCCCGGTCGGCGGCGCTGACCTCGAGCAGCGTCCGCCACGGGTCCTCGAAGCGCAGCGTGCGCCCGTCGGAGCGGTGGTCCACGGAGTGCGCGCCCAGGCGTTCCGCCAGGGCCTCGACGTCACCGGCGGTGGGCACGACGATCGACACCTGCCCGAGACCGATCGTGGCCGCGCGGGCCCCGGTGCCCGCGCTCTCCCAGGTGTTGACGGCCATGTGGTGGTGGTAGCCGCCGGCGGAGAAGAACAGGGCGCTGCCCAGGTCGGCCGTGACGTCGAAGCCGAGGGTCTCGACGTAGAACCGGCGGGCCGTGGCGATGTCGCCGACCTTGAGGTGGACGTGGCCCACCGCGGCGTTGCTCCCGCCCTCGGCGTCCAGGTGCTCCGCCAGGAAGGCGTTCGGGTCGAGGGGCTCGGTGGCCATCTGCACGCGGCCGCCGTGCCAGGTCCACAGGTTGCGGGGGCGGTCCCAGTACAGCTCGATGCCGTTGCCCTCGGGGTCGGTGAAGTAGAAGGCCTGCGACACCAGGTGGTCGGCGGAACCGACGTAGCGCGAGCGGGGGTGGCGGGCGGCGCCCGCCACCGCGGCCGCCAGGGCGGCGCGGTCGGGGAACAGCAGCGCGGTGTGGAACAGACCCGCCTCCCCGCGGCGCGGCGCCGGCAGGCCCGGGGTGTGCACGAGGACGACCAGCGGCCGGCCGTCGCGGCCGAGCACCGCGACGTCCGGACGAGCGCCGCCCGCGACCGTCGTGACCGGGCGCGCGAGGGTGCGGTCCAGCTCCTGCAGCCCCAGGGCCCGGCGGTAGTAGTCGCCCATCACGGCCAGGTCGGCCACGTGCAGGGTCACGGCGTCCATCTCCGTGTCCGGCGCCAGCAGGTCCGCCGCCCCGGTGGTCCGGGGGGAGGTCGGCGGGAGCGGGGCGGGCTGGGACACGGGGGCTCCTGGGGCGGTGGTGGGGGCGGGACACCTCCAGCATGCGGGGAAGTACTTGAGATGTCAATGATCTGCCCGGTGCGTGATCCGGTGGGCGGACCGCCCCGAGGGGCTGGCAGGGTGCGGCCATGAGCGACCCCGAGCAGCAGCCCCCGGCCCGCACCAAGGAGACGTTCGTCTTCACCCCGGCCGACGGCGTCCCGCCCCAGGTGGGACCGTTCGCGCACGCCACCCGCTGGGGGGAGCTGGTGTTCGTCACGGGCCAGATGCCGACCGACCCCGCGACGGGGCAGCTCGTCGCCGGCGGTCTGCTCGAGCAGGCGGAGCAGGTGCGGCGCAACCTGTCCGCCGTCCTCGCGCAGTTCGGCCTGACCTTCGACGACGCCCTGCAGGTCCGGGTCTACCTCACCGACTTCACCGACTTCGACGCCTTCAACGACGCCTACCGCGGCTGGTTCGCGGGGCCGCTGCCCGCGCGCACGACCGTCGGCGTCACGGGGCTCGCGGTGGGTGCCGTCGTCGAGGTGGACGTCGTCGCCGCGGGGCCCGTGGCCTGAACCGCGGGCGGTTCAGCCGCCGCCGAGGCGGGCGCCGATGGCCGCGGCCGTGCGGCGCACCGCCCCGACGAGGTCCGCCTCGGTGGTCGCGGCGCGGCCCGCCTCCCAGGTGAGCGCCACGCTCGCGCGGACCGTGCGCGCCGGCACGGCCACCGCCACCGAGGTGAACCCCTCGGTGACCTCGCCGTCCTCCACCGACCACCCGCGCTGCCGCGACGCGGCCAGCACCGCGCGCAGGGCCGACGGCGTGGTGGGGCCGCGCCCCGTGCGGGAGACGAACGCCGCGGCCCCCGGGTACAGGGCGCGCACCTGCGCCGGCGGCAGCGCCGCGAGGATGGCGCGCCCCGACGCCGTCAGGTGCGCGGGCAGCCGCACCCCGACGTCCGTGACCAGCGGCGGCCGCCCCGGCGCCCGCTCCTCCAGGACGTAGAGGACGTCCGCCCCGTGCAGGACGGCCAGGTGCGCCGAGAGGCCCACGCCGTCGACGAGGCGGGCGAGCGGGACGCGCGCGAGGCGGGCCAGCGGCTCCTGCTGGGCGAAGGCGTGCCCGACCTCCCACGCGCCCACGCCGATGCCCCAGCAGCGGTCCTCGGGGTAGTGCACGACGAACGACTCCTCCGCCATGGCCGCCAGCAGGTGGTACGTGGTGGAGCGCGGCAGGCCGAGCGCCGTCGCGATCCGGGCCGCCGGGACGGGGACGGGCTGCCCGGACAGGAACCGCAGGACGCGCAGGGTCGCGGTGGCGGCGGGCACGGCGCGGGGCACCGGCCCACTGTCTCGCATCCGAGACGCCAAGCGCTGCCGGGTGCTGGTCCCGGCGCCCGCCAGGGGCTCGGATGGGGGGATGCAGGAGATCGCCGTGGGCACCGGGCCGCTGAGCCCCGAGGACGTCGTCGCCGTCGCGCGCCACGGCGCCCGCGTCGCGCTCACCGACGGGGCCCGCGCGGCGATCGGGGCGGCGCGCGCGGTGGTCGAGGAGCTCGCCCGCGCCGAGGTGCCCGTGTACGGCGTGTCCACCGGGTTCGGGGCGCTCGCCACCCGGCACGTCCCGCCGGGGCAGCGCACCCGGCTGCAGCGCAGCCTCATCCGCTCGCACGCGGCCGGCAGCGGGCCGCGCGTCGAGGACGAGGTCGTCCGCGCGCTGGTGCTGCTGCGCCTGTCGACCCTCGCGACGGGGCGCACGGGCGTCCGGCTCGAGACCGCCGAGGCCTACGCGGCCCTGCTGAACGCGGGCCTGGTCCCCGTCGTGCACGAGCACGGCAGCCTCGGCTGCTCGGGCGACCTCGCACCCCTGGCCCACGTGGCGCTCGCGGTGACGGGCGAGGGGGAGGTCGTCGACCGCGGCGTCGTGCGCCCCGCGGCCGAGGCGCTGGCCGAGCACGGCCTGACGCCCGTCGTGCTGGCCGAGAAGGAGGGCCTCGCGCTCATCAACGGCACCGACGGGATGCTCGGCATGCTCCTGCTCGCGCTGCACGACCTGCGCCGCCTGCTCGACACGGCCGACCTCGCCGCCGCCATGAGCGTCGAGGGGCTGCTCGGGACCGACCGGGTGTTCGCCGCCGACCTGCAGGCGCTGCGGCCCCAGCCGGGCCAGGCCGTCTCGGCCGCGCAGCTGCGCCGGTTCCTCGCCGGCTCGCCGATCGTCGCGAGCCACCGCTTCGGCGACGGCGTCGTGCAGGACGCCTACTCGCTGCGCTGCGCCCCGCAGGTCCACGGCGGCGCCCGCGACACCCTCGAGCACGCCGCGCGGGTCGCGGGGTTCGAGCTGTCGGCGGCCATCGACAACCCCTCGGTGCTGCCCGACGGGCGCGTGGAGTCGCACGGGAACTTCCACGGCGCCCCGCTGGCCTACGTCCTGGACTTCCTGGCGATCCCCGTCGCCGACGTCGCGAGCATGAGCGAGCGCCGCACCGACCGGTTCCTCGACGTGCACCGCAACCGCGGGCTGCCGGCGTTCCTCGCCGACGACCCCGGCGTCGACTCCGGTCACATGATCGCCCAGTACACGCAGGCCGCCGTCGTCGCCGAGCTCAAGCGCCTCGCCGTGCCCGCGAGCGTCGACTCGATCCCCTCCAGCGCCCTGCAGGAGGACCACGTGTCCCTCGGCTGGTCCGCCGCCCGCAAGCTCCGCCTCGCGGTCGCCGGGCTCGAGCGCGTCCTGGCGATCGAGCTGCTCACCGCCGCGCGGGGCGTCGACCTGCGGGCGCCCCTGGTCCCGGCCCCGGCCACGGGGGCGGCCATCGCGGTGCTGCGCCGCCGCGTCCAGGGCCCCGGCCCCGACCGGTTCCTCGCCCCCGAGATCGAGGCCGCCACCGACCTCGTGCGCTCCGGCGAGCTGCTCGCCGCGGCGCTGTCCGCCTCCGCCGCAGGAGGTCCCGACCTCCCCACCGCCCCGTCCGCCCACCGAGCAGGAGAGTCCTCGTGAACCGTCCCGCCGTCCGCGCCGCCCGCGGCACCACCCTGACCGCGCGCTCGTGGCAGACCGAGGCCCCGCTGCGCATGCTCATGAACAACCTCGACCCCGAGGTCGCCGAGCGCCCCGAGGACCTCGTCGTCTACGGCGGGACGGGGAAGGCGGCGCGGAGCTGGAAGGCCTACGACGCGATCGTGCGGACCCTCCAGACCCTGGCCGACGACGAGACGCTGCTCGTGCAGTCGGGCAAGCCCGTCGGGGTGTTCCGCACGCACGCGTGGGCGCCGCGGGTGCTCATCGCGAACTCCCACCTCGTGGGCGACTGGGCGACGTGGCCGGAGTTCCGGCTCCTGGAGGCCGAGGGCCTCACGATGTACGGCCAGATGACGGCCGGGTCGTGGATCTACATCGGCACGCAGGGGATCCTGCAGGGCACCTACGAGACGTTCGGGGCCGTGGCGCGCAAGCGGTTCGGCGGCACCCTCGCCGGCACCATCACCCTGACCGGCGGGGCGGGCGGCATGGGTGGCGCGCAGCCGCTGGCGGTCACGATGAACGACGGCGTCGCGCTGGTCGTCGACGTCGACGAGGCCCGGCTCGCGCGCCGCGTGAAGCACGGCTACCTCGACGAGTACACGACCGACCTCGACGACGCCGTGGCCCGCGTCGTGGCCGCCAAGGAGGCCCGGCGCGCCGTGTCCGTCGGCCTGCTCGGCAACGCCGCCGCCGTGTTCCCCGAACTGCTGCGCCGGGGCGTGCCGATCGACGTCGTGACCGACCAGACCAGCGCCCACGACCCGCTGAGCTACCTGCCCGAGGGGATCGCGCTGGAGGACTGGAAGGACCGGGCGGCCGCCGACCCCGAGGGGTTCACGGAGCTCGCCCGGGCGTCGATGGCGAAGCACGTCGAGGCCATGGTGGGTTTCGCCGACGCGGGGGCGGAGGTGTTCGACTACGGCAACTCGATCCGGGCCGAGGCCCGCCTGGGCGGCTGCGAGCGCGCGTTCTCCTTCCCCGGGTTCGTCCCCGCCTACATCCGCCCCCTGTTCTGCGAGGGCAAGGGGCCGTTCCGCTGGGCCGCGCTGTCGGGGGACCCGGCCGACATCGCGGCCACCGACCGCGCTGTGCTGGAACTGTTCCCGAACGACGAGCACCTGGCCCGGTGGATCCGCAAGGCGGGGGAGAAGGTGCAGTTCGAGGGCCTGCCCGCGCGCATCTGCTGGCTGGGCTACCAGGAGCGCCACCTCGCGGGGCTGCGGTTCAACGAGATGGTCGCCTCCGGCGAGCTCAGCGCCCCCGTCGTCATCGGCCGCGACCACCTCGACTCCGGGTCCGTCGCGTCGCCGTACCGCGAGACGGAGGCCATGGCCGACGGGTCCGACGCGATCGCCGACTGGCCGCTGCTGAACGCCCTGCTGAACACCGCCTCGGGCGCGACGTGGGTCTCGCTGCACCACGGCGGCGGCGTCGGCATCGGCCGCTCGATCCACGCGGGGCAGGTGATCGTCGCCGACGGGACTGCGCTGGCCGCGGAGAAGATCAGTCGGGTGCTCGTGAACGACCCCGGCACGGGCGTCATGCGCCACGTCGACGCGGGCTACGAGCGCGCCGCCGAGGTCGCGGCCGAGCGCGGCCTGCGGGTCCCCATGGCGGAGGCGTGAGCCTGCTCGCGCCGATCGCCGACGTCGGCCGCCACCCGGGCACCGGCGGGTACCGGCGCTCCGCCTGGTCCGACGCCGACATGGCGCTGCGCGAGTGGTTCGCGGGCGAGGCGCGGCAGCGCGGCCTCGTGCTGGTCGAGGACGGCAACGGCAACCAGCTCGCCTGGTGGGGCGCCGAGGACGGCCACGACGCCCTGCTGCTCGGCTCCCACCTGGACTCCGTCCCCGACGGCGGCGCCTACGACGGCCCGCTCGGCGTCGTGTCGTCCTTCGCGGCCGTGGACGCGCTGCAGCGCGAGGGCTTCCGGCCCGCCCGGCCCGTCGTCGTGGCGAACTTCGCCGACGAGGAGGGGGCCCGGTTCGGCGTCGCGTGCGCGGGTTCCCGGCTCGCCGCCGGGGCGCTGGCGCCCGAGCGGGCCCTCGCGCTGACCGACCGCGACGGCCGGACGATGGCCGAGGTGGTGCGCGCCCGGGGCCGCGACCCGCTCGCGGTTGGCCCCGCGGAGTGGCTCACCCGCGTCGGGACCTTCGTCGAGCTGCACGTCGAGCAGGGGCGCTCCCTCGTCCACGACGGCGCGGCCGTGGGCGTCGCGAGCGCCATCTGGCCGCACGGGCGCTGGCGGTTCGACTTCCGCGGCGAGGCGAACCACGCCGGCGCCACGCCCATGCCGGACCGGCACGACCCCGTGCAGGCGTTCGCGGCCACCGTCCTGGCGGCGCGCCGCCTGGCCACCGCGGCCGGGGCCCGGGCCACCTTCGGCCGCCTCGACGTCGAACCGGGCGGGACGAACGCGATCCCCTCGCGCGTGCAGGCGTGGCTGGACTCGCGCGCGGCCGGGGAGGCCGACCTGGCCGAGCTCGTCGCCGCGATCACCGCGGCCGCGCAGACCGCGGCCGAGGACGACGGGACGAGCGTCGAGGTGGTCGCGGAGTCCGTGAGCCCCGCGGTGTCCTTCGACGCGGGGCTGCGCGACCGCCTCGCGACGCTGCTCGATGCACCCGTCCTGCCGACCGGCGCCGGGCACGACGCCGGGGTCCTCAGCCCGCTGCTGCCGACGGCGATGCTGTTCGTGCGCAACCCGACCGGCGTCTCGCACGCGCCCTCGGAGTTCGCCGACGACGACGACTGCGCCGCGGGCGTCGAGGCGCTCACGGCGGTCGTGCGGGACCTCGCGGGAGCCTCGTGACGGCCGTCCTGGACCACCCCGCCCTCGCGAACTGCCACAGCCACGTCTTCCACCGCGCCCTGCGCGGCCGCGACGTCGGCGGCGACACGTTCTGGGCCTGGCGGGAGCGGATGTACGCCGTGGCCGCGGTCCTGGACCCTGACCTGCTGCACGAGCTGGCGGTCGGGGCCTTCGGGGAGATGCGCCTGGCGGGCGTCGGGGTCGTGGGGGAGTTCCACTACGTGCACCACGGCCCCGACGGGACCCCCTACGCCGACCCGAACGCGATGGGTGAGGCGCTCGTCGAGGCCGCCCGCGCGGTCGGGCTGCGGATCTGCCTGCTCGACACCTGCTACCGCCAGGCGGGTCCGGGACGTCCCGCCGAGGGCGTGCAGCGCCGCTTCGACGACGGCAGCGCCGAGGCCTGGGCCGAGCGCGCCCGCGACCTCGCCGACCGCTACGCCGGGGCCGACGACGTCGTGGTGGGGGCGGCCGTGCACTCCGTGCGGGCCGTCGCGCGCGAGGAGCTGCCCACCGTCGCCGGGGCCCTGCCCGGCGCGCCCCTGCACGTGCACGTCTCCGAGCAGCCCGCCGAGAACGCGGCGTGCCTGGCCGCGACGGGGCTCACGCCCGTGCAGCTGCTGGCCGAGGCGGGCGTCTGGGGGCCGCGCAGCACGGCCGTGCACGCCACCCACCTGACGCCCGCGGACGTCGCGGTGCTCGGGGCGTCGGGCTCCTCCGCGTGCTTCTGCCCCACGACGGAGGCCGAGCTCGCCGACGGCATCGGCCCGAGCGTCGCGCTGCGCGACGCGGGGGCCCGCCTGACGCTGGGCTCCGACAGCGCCACCGTCGTGGACCTGTTCGCCGAGGCGCGGGCCGTGGAGATGCACGAGCGGCTCGCCAGCGGCCGCCGGGGCGCGTGGTCGGCCGCGCAGCTCACCGCGGCGGCGACCGCGGACGGGTACGCCTCGCTCGGCTTCGCCGGTGTCGACGACCGGATCGCGCTGGACGCCGGGTCCGTGCGCCTCGCGGGCGTGACGACCCCGCTGTGGGCGGCCACGGCCGCCGACGTCGTGCCGGAGCTGGACCCCGGGGAGGTCGCCGCGGGGCTCGCCGCCGCCGTGGCCGAGGTGTGGAGGCGCGTGTGAGCACCCTGCTGGTGACCGGGATCGGCGAGCTGACGACCTGGGACGAGGAGCGGCCCGTGCGCCGCGACGCCGCCCTCGTCGTCGACGCCGGCCGTGTCGCCTGGAGCGGGGACGCCGCTGACGCCCCCGCCGCCGACGAGGCCCTCGACGTGGCGGGCGCGGCCGTCGTGCCCGGGTTCGTGGACTCCCACGCCCACCTGGTCTTCGCGGGGGAGCGCTCGGCGGAGTTCGAGGCGCGCGCCGCCGGCGTCCCGTACGCGGCGGGCGGGATCCGCAGCACCGTCGCCGCGACCCGCGCGGCCCCCGACGCCGCGCTCGAGGCCGGCCTCGTGCGGCTGCTCGCCGAGATGCGCGCCCAGGGCACCACGACGGTCGAGGTCAAGAGCGGGTACGGCCTGACGGTCGCCGACGAGGAGCGCTCGCTGCGCCTGGCCCGCCGGCACACGGCCGAGACCACGTTCCTGGGCGCCCACGTCGTGCCGGCGGGCAGCGAGGTCGCCGCCTACGTCGAGCTGGTCACGGGGGAGATGCTCGCGGCGTGCGCCCCGCACGCCCGCTGGGTCGACGTGTTCTGCGAGGACGGCGCCTTCGGGGCCGCCGAGGCCCGCGCGGTCCTGCTCGCGGGCCGCGCCGCGGGCCTGCTGCCCCGCGTGCACGCCAACCAGCTCGGGTACGGCCCGGGTGTGCAGGTGGCCTGCGAGGTCGGGGCCGCCGCCGCCGACCACTGCACGTTCCTCACCGACGCCGACGTCGAGGCGCTCGCGGGGGCGGGCGTCGTGGCGGGGCTGCTGCCCGGGGTCGAGTTCTCCACCCGCCAGCCCTACCCCGACGCGCGGCGGCTGCTCGACGCGGGCGTCACGGTGGCGCTCGCCACCGACTGCAACCCCGGCAGCTCGTACACGTCGTCGATGCCGTTCTGCGTCGCGGTCGCCGTGCGGGAGATGGGGCTGACCCCGCGCGAGGCCCTGTGGTCGGCGACGGCCGGCGGGGCCGCGTCGCTGCGCCGCGACGACGTCGGGCACCTGCGCGCCGGCGCGTGGGCGGACTTCGCGGTGCTGGACGCCCCCTCCGCCGTCCATCTGGCCTACCGGCCGGGCGTGCCCCTGGTCCGGCGCACGGTCCGCTCCTCGGGCTGAGCGGCCCGTGGCCGGCCCGAGGGGACGGCTCAGGGCATCTCGACCGTCTCGGCGCGCCGCAGCTCCGCCAGGGCCGCGTCCAGGTGGGCGGCGATGCCCGGCCCGGGGCCGGCGGCGAGCTCGGCGACCAGCACGACGGCGTGCTGCACGGCGAGCAGCGGGTCCACCGGGTCCCCGCCCTCGGCCGCGTCGTGCACGCCCAGGGCGCCCGTGAGGACGCCGACGAGCACCTGCGGGTCCAGCTCGTCGAACCACGGCAGCGCGGCGCGGGCGGCGGCGGAGACGGTGTCGCGCAGGTCGTCGGAGTCCAGGCCGTCGGGGTGGCGCTCCTCCAGCAGCGAGCGCAGCAGCCAGCCCACGACGCTGCGGACCTGCTCGACGTCCAGGCGGGCGAGGTGCCCCGTCTGCTCGGCGACCCCGGGGCCGTCGCCGGCCCGGGCGCACGCGACGGCGGCGAGGAGGGCGGTGCGGAGCTGGACGGGGGCGGCGGGAGGCACGCGGGCATCCTGCCGTGCGCCCGGCCGCGCGGGAGCGGCGGTCGCTGCGGCCGAACGGGTGATCTAGAAGATCGGGGAGGTGCGGGGTGTGCTGCGGCGCTCAGGCGCACGCGCGGCGCGCCCGATGGTGTCTGCACGGCCGACCCCGGCCGCCCGACGACGCTGGAGGTCCCGACCGTGAAACCCGTGCACCTGGTGATCAGGGACCTCGAGGTCGCCTCCCTCAAGGGTGAGCTGTCGCCGACCTTCCTCGACGAGTACGCGTGGCGCAACGGCGAGAAGGTCACCGCGCTCTACGCGCTCGCGGCCCGCAACGCCCTCCCGGTCGCCGTCGAGCAGGGACGCAACGACCACGTCGAGAAGTCGTGGGAGAGCCGCGTCGACGAGTCGGCGGTCGAGCGCGCGCTGGACGCCGAGAGCGAGCGGAACATGCGCCGGCTGCGCGAGGCGCGCGAGGACGACCGGCCCGCCGCCCTGCGCCGGCAGACGCGCAACGCCCTCTACCCGATCAAGCGGGGCGGCTGAGCTCCGGCTCGTCGCGGGGCCCCGCGGCCCCCGGCGCCGCGAGAGCGGCCACCGCGAGGGCGGGTGCGGGGCCGGTGATCGCAGGGTCGGTGATGGCTGGGCCGGTGAGCGCAGGACTGGTGATCGCTGGGCCGGTGAGCGCGGGTCCGTCGAGCCGCACGGCGGCGGCGGGCACGGCCCGGGCGAACAGCCAGCCCTGGGCCGCGTCGCAGCCCAGCTCGCGGAGCAGGTCCAGCTGGGCCTGCTCCTCGACGCCCTCCGCGACGACCTCGAGGCCGACGGCGTGGGCGGCGCGGACGATCAGCCCGAGCAGCTCGCGGCCACCGCCGGCCGAGGCGGCGACGAAGCTCCGGTCGATCTTCAGGGTGTCGGCCGTGAGGTGCCGCAGCTGGCTGATCGAGGTGTACCCCGTGCCGAAGTCGTCGATGCTCAGGCGCACCCCGAGGGCCCGCAGCTGCACGACGGCCCCCGCGACCGCGCGCTCGTCGAGGAGGACCGTCTCGGTGACCTCGACGCCGAGGTCGCTCGCGGGCACCCCCCAGCGGGCCAGGGCGTCCACGACGTCCTGCACGACGGACGGCTCGGCCAGGTGGCGCCCGGAGACGTTGACCGCCACCCGCACCCGGCCGCAGGGGCCCGCCCCGGCGTTCCACAGGGCCAGCTGGCGCGCCGCCTCGTCCAGCACCCAGCGGCCCACCTCGCAGACGAGGGAGGACCGCTCGGCGACGGGGATGAAGGCGTCCGGCGGGACGGGGCCGTGGCCCGGCCGGTGCCAGCGCAGGAGGGCCTCGAAGCTCGCGGTGCGGCCCGAGGCGAGGTCGACGACCGGCTGGTAGTGCAGGGAGAACTCCCCGGCGCCCAGCCCGTGCCGCACGGCCGCCTCGACGTCGGCCTGCGCGCGGACCTCGGCCAGCAGGTCCGCGTCGAAGACCTCCACGCGGGCACCGCCGGCGCCCTTGGCCCGCGAGGCCGCCAGCGCGGCCCGGCGCAGGAACTCCGCGCCGTCGAGCCCGGCCTCCGCGCCCCCGTCCACGACGGCGCCGACGCTCGCGGTGATCCGCAGGGTGCCGTCGGCGGGGCCGCTGACCGCCACCGACAGCTGCGTCAGCCGGCCGGCGAGGGTGCGCAGGTCCTGCTCGGAACCCGCGTCGGCCACCACGACGACGAACTCGTCGGAGCCCAGGCGGCCCACGGTGTCGTCCGTGCGCACGACGCGGCGCAGCTGCTGCGCCACGCCCCGCAGGACCTCGTCGCCCGCGCGGTGGCCCCAGGCGTCGTTGACGTCGCCGAAGCGGTCGACGTCGAGGACCAGCAGGCCGACGGGGACCCGGTGGCGGCGGCCGCGCTCGAGGGCGTCGTCCAGCAGCAGCTGCACGCCCGAGCGGTTGGCGAGGTCGGTCAGGGGGTCGGTCGAGCCGGAGCGCTCGAGGTCGCGGCGCAGCTCCTCCCGCTGCGTGGCGGCCTGCGCGATCCAGCGCAGGGCCAGGTGCATGCGCGCGCTGACCAGCAGGATGAGGCTGACCGTGGACGTGACGACGGCGCCCCCGTGGACGGGGACGCCCAGCGCCAGCTCGACGGCCAGGACCCCCGGCGCGACCAGCGCGGCCGCGGCGAGCGCGGGCAGGCGCAGCCGCGAGAAGCCCTTCGACGCCTCACCGCCCGGGCTCGCGAGCACCGCCATCGACGGGTGCAGGGCCGCGGCGCCGAAGAGCAGGTAGGACCCGAGCCACAGGGCGTCCGCCACGTGCGCGAGGGAGGCCGAGCCCACGCTCTCCTGGACCAGGAAGAGGGAGTCCGCCGCCGGCAGGAGCAGGGCCCCCGCGGTCAGCAGGCGGAAGGCCGGGGTCCGCGCGCCGGGCGTCGTGACCAGCCGCACGAGGAGCCCGACCAGGAGGATGTCGCCCAGCGGGTAGGCGACCCCCACGGCCTTGACCAGCAGCCCGCTGTCCGGGTCGCCGAAGACGGGACCCGCGAGCCCCACCCACGACAGCAGCGACAGCCCGACCGTCACGACGAGGCTCTCGATCACCGCCCCCGCGTCCAGCGTCCGCTGCCGCAGCCGCACCAGCGCGAAGAGGCCGGCGCCGAGCACCGGGTAGGCGGCGAGGTAGGCGACGTCGGCGCCCGAGGGGTAGGGGTCGGTGTGCGCGACGTCGGCGTACCAGTTCCACAGCCCGTCCCCGGCCGCCCAGAGCAGCTGGCCGCCGGCCAGCAGGAGCCAGGGGTGGCGGTGCGTGGGCCGGTGGCGGCGCACGCCCACGAGGATCGCGACGGCGGCCGACACGGCGACGAGCTGGTAGACGGCGTCGGCACCCAGGCCCGCCGGCAGGACGGTGTACGCGAGGACGAGCACCGCCCCGGCGACCAGGTGCGCCCGCCAGCCGTACGTCGTCACCACGTCCCCATCGGCGCGCCCCGCGAGGACTTGAGCGCGCGTCCCCCGGCTGCGGCCGGGCGGCTCCGGGCCCCGCCCGGCGCGTCCGGGGCCCGACACGCCGACCGGATCCGACACGCCGTGCTCAACAACCATCACGCAGAGTCGCGACGAAGGGGTCCCGCGGGAGCAGAACCGCAGGTCAACGCCCTGCCGCGACCCGGTGCCGCCCCGCTCACCCGCCTGGGCGAATGACACGGCTGTCACACACCATCTTGTGGTGGTTTGCGCGAACCGCCCCTAGGGGTAGTGTCTTCAGCACCACCTGGACCAGCTCGACCGCGGGCTCCACCGGACCCGAGGGAAGGAAGATCCCATGAGCATCACCGTCTACAGCACTCCCTCGTGCGTCCAGTGCAAGGCCACCTACCGCGCCCTGGACAAGAAGGGCCTCGCCTACGAGGTCGTCGACGTCACGCAGGACGCGCAGGCCCTCGCGACCGTGCAGGCCCTCGGGTACGTGCAGGCCCCGGTCGTCGTCGTCGGTGACGAGCACTGGTCGGGCTTCCGCCCGGACCGCATCTCCGCCGTGGCGGAGCGCTTCGCCGCTCTCACGGTCTGAGACCACCGGTGTGAGTGCCGTGGACGTCGTCTACTTCTCGAGCGTCTCCGGCAACACCCAGCGCTTCGTCGAGAAGCTCGGGGTCCCGGCCAAGCGCATCCCGCTGCGGGGTCGCGAGGCCCACCTGACGGTCACCGAGCCGTACGTGCTCATCGTCCCCACCTACAGCGCCGGGGACGGCAGCGGAGCGGTGCCCAAGCAGGTCATCCGCTTCCTGAACGACCCCGTCAACCGCTCGCTCATCCGCGGCGTCGTCGGGGCGGGCAACACCAACTTCGGGGACCACTACGCCGCGGCCGGCGACATCGTCGCCGCCAAGTGCGGTGTGCCCCACCTCTACCGCTTCGAGCTCTTCGGGACCCCCGACGACGTGCGTCGCGTCCGCGATGGATTGGACTCCCTGTGACCCTGACCTCCGACCCCACCACCGCGGGTGCGACCACGGCGGCCGAGACGGTCCCCGTCCCGGCCGCGCCGAGCTACCACACGCTCAACGCGATGCTCAACCTCTACGACGCCGAGGGCCGCATCCAGCTCGACGCCGACCGCGAGGCGGCCCGCCAGTACTTCCTGCAGCACGTCAACCCCCGCACGCGGCAGTTCACCGACCTGCGCGAGCGCCTCGACCACCTGGTCGACAACGGGTACTACGAGCGCGAGGTGCTGGACCGCTACCGCTACGAGTTCGTCCGCGACCTCACCGACCGGGCGCACGGGGCGGGCTTCCGCTTCCCGACGTTCCTCGGGGCCTTCAAGTACTACACGAGCTACGCGCTGAAGTCCTTCGACGGCACCGAGTACCTCGAGCGCTTCGAGGACCGCGTCGTCATGACCGCGCTGACGCTGGCCACCGGCGACGAGGCGCTCGCGACGGGCATCGTCGACGAGATGGTCGCCGGCCGCTTCCAGCCCGCCACCCCCACGTTCCTCAACGCCGGCAAGGCCTCGCGCGGTGAGCTCGTCTCGTGCTTCCTGCTGCGCATCGAGGACGACATGGAGTCCATCGGCCGCAGCATCAACTCGGCGCTGCAGCTGTCCAAGCGCGGCGGCGGCGTCGCCCTGCTCCTGTCGAACATCCGCGAGTACGGCGCGCCGATCAAGCGCATCGAGAACCAGTCCTCGGGCGTCATCCCCGTGATGAAGCTCCTCGAGGACTCCTTCTCCTACGCCAACCAGCTCGGCGCGCGCCAGGGCGCCGGTGCCGTGTACCTCTCGGCGCACCACCCGGACATCCTGCGCTTCCTCGACACCAAGCGGGAGAACGCGGACGAGAAGATCCGGATCAAGACGCTGAGCCTCGGCGTCGTGGTCCCGGACATCACCTTCGAGCTCGCCCGCAAGAACGAGCCGATGCACCTGTTCTCCCCCTACGACGTCGAGCGCGTCTACGGGGTGCCGTTCGGCGACGTCGCGGTGACGGAGAAGTACGCCGAGATGGTCGCGGACGAGCGCATCCGCAAGACCACGATCAACGCCCGCGAGTTCTTCCAGACGCTCGCGGAGCTGCAGTTCGAGTCGGGCTACCCCTACGTCGTGTTCGAGGACACGGTGAACCGGGCCAACCCGATCGCGGGCCGGATCAACATGTCGAACCTCTGCTCGGAGATCCTGCAGGTCAACACGCCCAGCACCCTGGCCGAGGACCTCAGCTACGCCGAGGTCGGCAAGGACATCTCCTGCAACCTGGGCTCCCTGAACATCGCCCTGGCGATGGACGGCGGCGACCTCGGCCACACGGTCGAGACCGCGGTGCGCGCCCTGACCGCGGTGTCCGTGGCCAGCGACATCGGCTCGGTGCCCTCGATCGCGCACGGCAACGCCCGCTCGCACGCCATCGGCCTGGGCCAGATGAACCTGCACGGGTACCTGGCGCGGGAGCGGGTGCACTACGGCAGCGCCGAGGGCATCGACTTCACCGACATCTACTTCTACACGGTCCTCTACCACGCGCTGCGGGCCTCGAACCTGCTCGCGATCGAGACCGGGGAGAAGTTCGAGGGCTTCGAGCGCTCGACCTACGCCGACGGCAGCTTCTTCGCCCAGTACACCGACGCGCCGTGGCTGCCGAAGACCGAGCGGGTCGCGGAGCTCTTCGCGAACGCCGGCATCGCCGTCCCGGACCAGGAGGACTGGCGCCGGCTGCGCGCCTCGGTCGTCCAGCACGGCATCTTCAACCAGAACCTCCAGGCCGTGCCGCCGACGGGGTCGATCAGCTACATCAACAACTCGACCTCCTCGATCCACCCGATCGCCTCCAAGATCGAGATCCGGAAGGAGGGCAAGCTCGGCCGCGTGTACTACCCGGCGCCGTTCATGACGAACGACAACCTGGAGTACTACGCCGACGCCTACGAGATCGGGCCCGACAAGATCATCGACACCTACGCCGCGGCCACCCGCCACGTCGACCAGGGCCTGTCGCTGACCCTGTTCTTCAAGGACACCGCGACGACGCGCGACATCAATCGGGCGCAGATCTCGGCGTGGCGCAAGGGCATCAAGACGATCTACTACGTCCGCATCCGCCAGATGGCGCTCGAGGGCACCGAGGTGCAGGGCTGCGTCAGCTGCATGCTCTGAGTCCTGACCAGTCCCGCACCACCCCCTACGGCACTCGGGTCGACCCGGACGCCGGAACGACGAACGAGGACACCGTGGAGAAGCTGAAGCTCATCGACCGCGTCAACGCGATCAACTGGAACCGCGTCACCGACGACAAGGACCTCGAGGTCTGGAACCGCCTGACGAGCAACTTCTGGCTGCCCGAGAAGGTGCCGCTGTCCAACGACGTCCAGTCGTGGGGGCGCCTGACCCCGCTCGAGCGCCAGCTCACGATGCGCGTGTTCACGGGCCTGACGCTGCTGGACACGATCCAGGGCACGGTCGGCGCGGTCTCGCTGATCCCCGACGCGATCACGCCGCACGAGGAGGCCGTCTACACGAACATCGCGTTCATGGAGTCGGTGCACGCCCGCAGCTACTCCTCGATCTTCTCCACGCTGGCCTCGACCCGCGAGATCGACGAGGCGTTCGCCTGGTCGGAGCAGAACGAGGCGCTGCAGCGCAAGGCGTCCATCGTGCTGGAGTACTACCACGGTGACGACCCGCTGAAGCGGAAGGTCGCCTCCACCCTGCTGGAGTCGTTCCTGTTCTACTCCGGGTTCTACCTGCCGATGCACTTCTCCAGCCGCGCGCAGCTGACGAACACCGCCGACCTGGTCCGCCTGATCATCCGCGACGAGGCCGTGCACGGGTACTACATCGGCTACAAGTTCCAGCGCGGGCTGGAGCGCGTGAGCCAGGCCAAGCGCGACGAGATCAAGGACTACGCCTTCACGCTCCTGTACGAGATGTACGAGAACGAGATGGAGTACACCGCGGACCTCTACGACGGGGTCGGGCTGACCGACGACGTGCAGAAGTTCCTGCACTACAACGCCAACAAGGCGATGATGAACCTCGGCTACGAGGGCCTGTTCCCGAGCGACGTCACCGACGTCAACCCGGCGATCCTGTCGGCGCTGTCCCCGAACGCCGACGAGAACCACGACTTCTTCTCCGGCTCCGGGTCCAGCTACGTCATCGGCAAGGCCGTCCAGACCGAGGACGAGGACTGGGAGTTCTGAGCTGAGCTCAGCCTCCCCACCGTGCCGGCGCCCGCCGCAGCGATCGCTGCGGCGGGCGCCTCCACGTCCGGGCCGTGCCCGTGGCTGCGCTGCGGCTCAGGTCCCGGCGAGGAACTCCCGCAGGACGGTGACCACGACGGTGTGGTCCACCTCCTGCGGCAGGCCGGAGACGGCCACCGACCCGACGCAGCCGACGTCGCGCACGAGGACGGGGAACGCCCCGCCGTGGGCGGCGAAGAGCCGGGTGTCGAGGCGGGCGTCGGTGTCGAAGTCGCCGCCCGCGGCCCGGAACCGGGTCCCCACCAGGTACGAGGAGTGCCCGAAGCGGTCGACGACCGCCATCTTGCGGTCGAGCCAGCCGTCGTTGTCCGCCGAGGACCCCGGCAGGCCGACGTGGAAGAGCCGCTGGGCGCCCCTGCGCACGGCGACCGCCAGCGGCAGCCCGTCCGCCAGGGCCCGCTCGGCCAGGAGGGTGCCGAGCCGCCAGGCCGTGAGGTTGTCGAAGGAGGGCAGGACGAGCTCGCGCTCCTCCGCCTCGAGGCGGGCCACCAGCTCCGACGGGTCCGCGGGGTACGGGCCGGCGGGGGACGGCGCGGCGGGGGAGGCGCTCACCGGGCCGCCACCTCCCCGTCGGCCGTGCGGACCCGGACGACGCCCGCCACCGTCCGGGCGACGACGGCGGCCAGGCGCTGGGCGGCGCCGTGCAGGGGCCCGTCCAGGGTCACGACGCCGTCGCTCACCCGGACGTCCCAGTCCTGCGCCGGGTCCTGCTCGTGCAGGCGGGCCAGCACGGCCTCGCGGACGTCGTCGTCGGAGTGGGCGAGGGTGCGCAGCACGTCGCGGCGGGCCAGGACCCCGACGAGGCGGTGCCCGTCCAGCACGGGCAGCGCCTTGATGCGCCGGGCCAGCAGCACCCGGGTCGCGTCGGCGAGGTCGGCGCCCACGTCGACGGTGATCGGCTCCCGCGTCATGACGGCGGCGACGGTGCCGGGAGGGGCCGCGTCGTCCTCGTCGCGGGGCAGGAAGTGGGCGCGCGGGTCGCGTCCCACCCGGCCCCGCAGCAGGTCGGACTCGCTGACGACGCCGACCAGCCGGCCGTCGCCGTCGAGGACGGGCACCGAGGAGATGTCGTGGTGCAGCAGCACCCGGGCGGTGTGCGGCACGTCGTCGTCCTCGGCGACCGTGACGACCGGGCTCCTCATGGCCTCGCGGACCAGCACGGGACCTCCTCCTCCTGGCGGGGGCCGCGCGTCGGGCGACGGCGGCGGCGGGCGCGGGCGCCCCTGCGTGCACCCTGGGCGGCGCAGCCCCTCCTGCGCAAGGCCGGGCCCGGCGCGTCCCCTCAGCTGCCGTAGGCGCTGACGTAGTCCTCGACGGCGCGGGCGACCGCGGCGGCCGTCGGGGCGTCGAATCCGCCGGCCAGGACGGCCGTGAGCTCGGCGTCGTCGGTCTCGCCCCGCCCGCGGGCGTCCCACGCGAGCTGAGCGGCGCGGGCGAGCTCGACGCGGTCGGCGAAGGCCGGCCCGTGGCGGTCCACGACGATCCCGGCCACCCAGTCGGCGTCGAAGACGCCCGTGGGGGGCGCGAAGACCCGCTCGCCCTCGACGTAGCGGCCGCTGCCCCCGACGTGCCCGCTGCCCCCGGCTCGGATCATGAGGGGACGCTACGCGCCGTGGTCGGGGGGCGGGACGGTGGGCGCGCCGTGCCGAGGGGCGATCACGGAGCGTGTGTGCTGCCCTGGAGGCACGCCGTGTCCGTCACGCGTCCCCCCACGGGACGGGCACGGCCCTGCGCTCTCCGCCCCCTCCCCGTAGGGTCGGACGACGGTCCCCGCTCAGCAGGAGGGGGGCGGCACGGCAGGGAGGGTGATGAGCTCGGACACGGGCGTCACGGTGGCGACGGCGGCGGAGATGTCGCTGATCTCGGGGACCGGACCGGCGGCGGTGCTGCTGGTGGACCTCGACGCTCGCACCGTCGTCTACTCCAACCCGGTCGCCGAGCAGCTGGCTCCCGGCGTGAGCCTCCCGGTCCCGCTGGACGCGTGGTCGGACGCGGCCTCGCTGCGCGACGTCGACGGCGCCGCGCTGTCGCGGACCACGCACCCGCTGTCCCGGGTGGCCCGCTCCAGCCCCGTCGCCGGCCAGGCCGTGTCCGCGGCCCGGGTCAGCGAGCTGGGCCGCCAGCGCGAGCCGCTGTGGGTCATCGCCCTGCCGATGCTGGACGCGCCCATGCTGCAGGGCCACGCCCTCGTCGTGCTGCTGCCGCTGCGCGACCGCGCCACGGCGCAGGCCGCCGTCACCGCCGCCCGCAGCGACGCGGACCTGCGCGACCGCGCCGTGCTCGCGACGGGGCTGGCCTTCACGGTGGCCGACGCCCGCGACGACGACCTCCCCCTGGTGTGGGTGAACCCGGCGTTCACGACGACGACCGGGTACAGCCTCGAGGAGTCCGTGGGCCGCAACTGCCGGTTCCTGCAGGGCAGCGCGACCGACCGGACCGTGGTGGCCGAGATGCGCGCCGGGCTCGCCGCGGGCGAGACCGTGGTCACGACGGTCCTGAACTACCGCAAGGACGGCACCGCGTTCTGGAACCAGCTCTCCATGAGCCCCATCCACGACGCGAGCGGCGAGCTGACCCACTACGTCGGCATCCAGGCCGACGTCACCCACCGGGTGGCCGCGGACGCCGAGCGGGACCGGGCCCTGGAGGCCGAGCGCGAGGCCCGCCGGGCCGCGGAGGAGGCCCACCGCGAGACGGAGGTCGCCCGCGCCCGCCTCGCCCTGCTGGCGGAGGCGACGAGCCAGCTGGCCGTCACCCTCGACGTCGCCGAGTGCCGCCGCCGCCTGGTCGACCTCGTCGTGCCCTCGCTCGCCGACTGGGTGATCGTCGCGAGCACCGACGCCAAGGGCGTCGTGGAGCACCTGTCCGGCAAGCACCGCGACCCCGCGCGCGCCGGGGAGGTCGAGCGCTACGTCGAGCGGCTTCAGGCGGCGATCCACCCCGGCGGCTGGGTGGAGCGCCTCCTCGGCGGCAGCACGGCCCGGCGGATCCCGGACTACGGCAGCGCGGCCAACCGGGCCGAGCGGCGCACCTGGGTCACCGACGGCGGCGTGCTCGACGAGTCCGCCTCGCTGGGGGCCGCCTCGGTGCTCATGGTGCCGCTGCCGCACCGCCGGCAGCCGCGCGACCTGATGATCCTCGTGCGCGGGGAGGACTCGCCCGCCCACACCGACGACGACCTCGGCGTCGCGCTCGACCTCGGCCGGCGCGCGGGGCTCATCCTCGACAACGCGCGCCTGTACCAGGAGCAGCACCGCATCGCGGAGACGCTGCAGCGCAGCCTCCTCCCCGAGCTCCCGCCGCTGGAGGGGGTCACGGCCGCCGCCCGCTACCGCGCGAGCGAGTCGGGGGCGGAGGTCGGCGGGGACTTCTACGAGCTCGTGGACCTGCCCGGGGACGCGTTCGGCCTGGCGATCGGCGACGTCGTGGGCCACGACGTCCTGGCCGCGGCGGCCATGGGGCACCTGCGCGGGCTCCTGCGCGCCTGCGCGTGGGACACCACGCGCGCGCACCCGCACCGCGTCCTGGAGCGCGTCGACGACCTCATGGCCGCGCTGCGCATCCCCACGCTCGCGACGCTGGCGTACGCCCGCCTCGAGCAGGCCCCCGACGGGGGCTGGGCGATGGCCTACGCCAGCGCCGGGCACCCGCCGCTCATGGTCCGCCACCCCGGCGGCCGGGTCGAGCTGCTCGCGCACGCCGACGACCTACTGCTGGGCGTCCAGCCGGGCCCGCGCACCAGCACGTGGCACCACCTGGAGCCCGGGTCCACGGTCCTGGCCTACACCGACGGCCTGGTCGAGCGCCGGGGCGAAGACCTGGGCGTGGGCCTGGAGCGGCTGCGCGCGGCGTTCGAGGCGGCCCCGGTCGACGTCGAGGGCGTCTGCGACCACCTGCTGCGCCTGAACGGGGACAGCGAGGACGACGTGGCCCTGCTGGTCGTCACCGTCTAGCGGTCCCGCCTCGTCAGCTGCCGACGGTGTCCGACGGCCGCACGGGTGCGGCGAAGGGCGTCACGCGCCCGTGCACGGCGTCGGCGACGACCTCGGCGGCGATGTCGTGCAGCTTGCGGTTCAGCGACTGCGACCGCTTGCGCAGGAACTCGAACGCGTCCTCCGGGTCGCACGCGCACATCGTCGCGACGACGCCCTTGGCCTGCTCGATGACGGCGCGCGTGCGCATCGCGGTGGTCAGCTGCTCGACGGTGCGGGTGCGGGTGGACAGCAGCGCCGCGTTGGCGATGGTGACGGCCGCGTGGTCGGCGAAGGTGCGCAGCGCGGTGAGCTCCTCGCCCTGCACGGGGGACCCCGGTGCGCGCGTGTAGACGTTGAGGGCCGCGAGCCCCTCGTACGGCAGCGGCATGCCGATGGCCAGGGTGCTGTGGACGCCGGCCCGCAGGGCCGTCGCCGCGAACTCCGGGTAGTGCTCGCTGGCGGCGGTGTCGTCGATGCGCAGCGTCTCGCCGGACTGCGCCGCGTCGAGGCAGGGGCCGTACCCGTCGGCGTACTGGCGCTCGTCGAGCACCGTGGCGAGGTCGCCCGAGAAGGCGACGGTCCGCGCCTGGTCGTGCTCGTCGAGCAGGGTGATGGAGACCTCGTCGGCCCCGGGCACCGCGGCCACCGCGAGCTGCGTGGTGCGGCGCAGGACCTCGGCCAGCGACTGGGTGCCGAAGGGGATGCGCGAGAGCTCCGCGAGTCCCGCCCGCAGGCCGTCCTCGACGCTCGTGTGCTGGGTCATGACCGTCCCTCCGTCGGGCCGCGTCCGGGACGGTCGGCCGGTGGCGCACCGCGGGGGCGGTCGTCATCGGCACGATAGTCGAGCCGCGGCGGCGGACGGGCCGGCCAGGCCCCGAACGGGGTAGTCGGGGCCTGGCTCCGCCCGGTGCTAGGCGCGGAGGAGCCCGAGCAGGACGCTGCGCAGCGTGTGCTCGAAGAGGTCGGGCCGCGGTCCCGGGGGTTCGGGGTGGGTCAGCGCGGCGGTCAGGCGGGGGTGCCGCCCCGCCGAGGCGCCGGCGAAGACGTCCTGCGGGGCGAGGGTCCGCGCGCCCGCCGGGGCAGGCCGGGCGAACAGCGAGACGATGCCGGTGATGAGGGCGACGGCCTCCAGCTTCGCGGCGGTGCCGCACCCGGTGGGCTCCATGAGCTCCAGGCAGTGCTCGACGTGGTCGCTGCCGTGCGGGCCGAAGGCGACCGTGCGCGCGTTCGCCTCCAGCAGCCAGGGGTGCGCGCGGTGCAGCGCCAGGAGGTCCCGGCCCAGGGCGACGAGGTCGTCCAGCCAGTCGGCGCTGGGCCGCCGCGCGCGGCGGCGGGTGAGGACCGGGTCGGCGAGGACGGCGTCGACCATGAGGTCGACCAGGTCGTCGCGCGAGGCGAGGTAGCGGTAGAGGCTTGCCGCGGCCGTGCCCAGCTCGGCGGCCACGGCCCGCATGGTGGCCGCGCCGAGCCCGCCGGCGTCGGCCAGGGCGACGGCGGTCTCGGCGATCCGGTCGCGGCTGAACTCCGGGCGCGGCCCGCGCGCCGAGCGCTGCGGCCGGACCCACACCGGCGGCGTCCGGGCGGGCGGCGGAGGGGTTGCGGCGGGCACGGGGACGAGCCTAATCTGCTAACAACGTTCGCAGAGGAGGGGTTCCGATGGTGGACTCGACGACGGTGTCGACGGCCGGGGCGCAGGCGCCGCGGGAGTCGCTGATCCGGTCCGCGGACGGCGCTCCCGTGCGCGTGCGCACGTGGGGCGCCGGGCCGGGGGTGGTCCTGCTGCACGGCGGGGGGATCTCCGGCCGCGACTACCACCGGCTCGCCCGCGCCCTCGCGCAGGACTGCACCGTGCACCTCTACGACCGCCGGGGCCGCGAGGGCACCGCCCCGCTGGACGGCACGGAGACGGTGGCCACCGACGTGGGCGACCTCGCCGCCGTCCTGCGGCACACCGGCGCCCGCCGCGTGCTCGGCCACAGCGGTGGCGGTTTCACCGCCCTGCGCGCCGGCCTGGACCTGCCCCCCGACCTGTCCCTGCAGCGCATCGCGGTCTACGACCCCGGGCTGTCCCTCGCGGGCCGGCCGTCCTTCGCCTTCCTCGACTCCTTCGAGGAGGCCGTCGCCCACGGCCGGGACGCGCGGGCGATGACGCTGCTGGCGCGCGCCGTCGACCCCGAGGGAGCGGGAGCGAGGATGCCGTTCCCCCTCGCCGAGCTGACGACGCGCGTGTTCCTGCGCACGTCCGTCGGGCGCCGCTTCGCGCAGCTGCTGCCGACGATGGGGCCGGAGGTGCGCCGGATCGCCGAGCACGACGGCCCGGCCACCGACTACGCCGCGATCGGCGCCGAGCTGCTGCTCGCGTCCGGCGCGCGCAGTCCCCGCTACTTCGGCCAGAACTGCGCGGCGCTGGCCGCGGCGCTCCCCGGCGCGCGGGCGATCGTGCTGCCGGGCTGCGGCCACGACGCGGCGAACACCGCCCGGCCCGCCTTCGTCCGGCCGTTCGCGGAGTTCCTCACGGCCCCGGTCGCCGCGGCGCACGGCTGACGGGAGCCCGTCGGCGTCGGCCCGCAGCAGGTCGCGGGGAGGGGCTCAGGGGACCAGCAGGACCTTGCCGGTGGTGCGGCGGCCCTCGAGCTCCTCGTGCGCGGTGCGGACCTGCTCCAGCGGGTAGGTGTGCCCCACCCGCACGTCGAGCCGGCCGTCGCGGACCCACCCGAACAGCTCGTCGGTGCGGTGCAGGAGCTCCGCGCGGTCCAGCGTGTAGGACGCCAGGTTCGGCCGGGTGAGGAACAGCGAACCCTCCCGGTTCAGCCGCTGGACGTCGAAGGGCGGCACCTGACCGCTGGACCCGCCGAAGAGGACCATGAGGCCGCGCGGGCGCAGGGCCCGCAGGCTCGCGTCGAAGGTGTCGCGGCCCACGGAGTCGTAGACCACGTCGACGCCCCGCCCGCCCGTGAGCTCGCGGGCCGTGGCGGTCGCGTCGGCGTAGCGGACGACGGCGTCGGCCCCCGCCGCGCGGGACAGCTCCGCCTTCTCCTCGGTCGAGGTGGTCGTCACGACGTGCCCGCCCCTGAGGCGGATCATCTGCGTCAGCAGCAGGCCCACGCCGCCGGCGCCCGCGTGCAGCAGGCACCAGGTGCCCTCGGTGACGCGGTGGGTGTCGGTGCACAGGTAGTGGGCCGTGAGGCCCTGCAGCAGCACCGCGGCCGCCGTCGTCGCGTCCACGCCGTCGGGGACCGGCACGAGCTCGGCGGCCGCGACCACGACCTGCTCGGCGGAGCTGCCCGCGGCCTCCTTCCAGGCCACCAGGTCGCCGACCGCGAACCCGTCGACGCCCGCCCCCAGGGCCAGCACCCGGCCGGCGCCCTCGCTGCCCAGCCCGGTCGGCAGGTCCACGGGGTAGACGCCCCCGCGGCGGTAGGTGTCCACGAAGTTCACCCCCGCCGCCTCGACGGCCACGAGCACCTCTCCCGCACCGGGTTCGGGGCTGGGCACGTCGGTCACGGCGAGGACCTCGGGTCCTCCGGTCTCGGTGATACGCACGGCGCGCACGCCGCGATCCTGCCACCCCGCCCCGGCGCCGGCCGGGCGGAACCTCCTCCGCCGCAGGTCAGCTCGCGACGGACCGGCCCGCGAGGGCGGAGGTGACGAGGTCGCTCGTCGGCAGCGCCGCGCCGTCGGCGACGGCCGTCAGCCACTGCGCGGTGGTGGCGACCGCGGCGAAGTTCGAGTGCAGCAGGACCATGAGGGTCGTGTGCAGCTGCTCGGCCGACACCGTCCCGGCCGCGTTGGACAGCTCGATCGCGCCGGTGGCGTCGGAGAGGACCTCCGCGGCGAAGCCGAGGCCCTCGGCCTCCACGGCCGAGGCCAGGTCGCAGTTGTTGGTCATGTACCCGACGAGGGTGACGGTGTCGACGTCCATCCCGCGCAACCACTCCGCGAGGTCCGTCCCGGCGAAGACGCTGCCGTTCTGCTTGAGCACCTGCTTCCACGACGGGTCCACCACGGCCTCGACGTCGGGGTGCAGGGCGTGGCCGGGGGAACCCTCGGCGAAGATCGGCGCGCCCGCGGGCAGGTGGTGCCGGACGACGACCACGGGCAGGCCGGCGGCGTCGGCGGCCCGCACGGCGCTGACGACGTTCGCCAGCGACTCCGCGCGCGGGGGGTGCTGGATCTCCAGCGGTCCGTCGAAGTACTCCTGCTGGACGTCGACGACGACGAGGGCACGGCGGGGTGCGGGCACGGGGATCTCCTCCAGGGGCGGTCCGCCCGGGACGGGCGGTCGCCCCATCGTCGCCGACGCGGGGGCCGCCCCCGTTCGGCGCATCAACCGGGGCGGGCGGCGGGACGACGAACCAGGGGTAGGCGGTGACCCGGTGCGTCCGGGCGACCCCGGCACCACCGGTGCCGGGGGGCCGGGATGACGGGTGGGAGGGGTGGGACGTGGGCAGCGACGAGGCGCACGCCGCGGGACGTGGCGGGGACCCGGCGGGGGTCCGCAGGACTCCCCGGGGGCTGGTGCACGCGCTGCGCCGCCCGACGCGGCTCGTGCCGCGCACCCGCTGGCTGTTCCTGGTCTTCGCCGTCCTGGCGCTGCTGATGTCCCTGCCCGGCCCGCTGGCGGTGGCCGGGAGCGTGACCCTGCCGGCCGTGCTGGCGGCCGCCGCGGTCCTCGTGACGTCCTGGGTGCACGCCTACCTCACCGGGCGGGAGTCGACGCTGCGCGACCTCGCCGACTGCCTCGCGATCACCACGTTCACGCTCTGCTGCCCCGCGCCCGCGATGGTCTTCAGCATCACCTTCTGCTCGCTGTGGTTCCACGCCGTGCACAGCACCACCCGCCGCGGGCTGCTGCGGTGCGCGGCGTACGCGGTGGCCGTGGCCGCCGCCCTGCCGCTGTGGGGGTTCGTCCCCGGTCACGCGCCCAGCACGCAGGCCGCGCCCGTGTTCGGGACCGCCCCCGTGATGCTGCTGACCTTCGTCGTGGTCCGCGTGCTGGCGCTGGGCATGTTCGCCCGCGAGCGCGCCGCCCAGCGCGACGCGCTGCTCATGGCGTCGGGGACGAGGCTGCTCGGGATGACCGACGTCGCCCGCATCGCCGAGGAGGGCGTCGCGAACAGCCAGGCGCTGTGCGGGACGACGCCGGGGCTGCGCTCCCTGGCCGTGCGCGTGCAGGACGGCTCCGCCGCCGTCGTGGGCGTCGCCGGCACCTTCGCCCTCGCGCCCACGCACCTGCCGGCCGCCGTGGTGCCCGTCGGCCTGCTCCCGGGCGTCGCCGCCCCCGTGCTGCGCACCGCGGAGCTCGACGCGGCCGCCGGAGAGGTGTGCGCGTGGGTGTGCCTGGACCTGCCCGAGGTGGACGGCGTCTCGATCCTCCTGGGGGCTCCCGGCGGGCTGGAGCCGGAGGTCGTCGTCTCCTTCCAGTCCCTGGCCAACCAGGTGGCGCTGGCCGTGGACAAGGCCGAGGTGCACCGGCTGCTCAGCGTGCAGGCGCGCACCGACGCGCTGACGGGCCTGACCAACCGGGCCGGCTTCCAGGAGCTCCTGGCCACCTCCGTCGCCGAGGGCGGGGTCCTCGCCCTCCTCTTCGTGGACCTCGACGGCTTCAAGTCTGTCAACGACCGCTTCGGCCACGCCGCCGGGGACGAGCTGCTGCGCCAGATCGCCGCCCGGCTGCGCGAGGTCACCCGCCCGCAGGACGCGTGCGCCCGCCTGGGCGGTGACGAGTTCGCCCTGCTGCTGCGCGGCGTCAGCGCCGAGGAGGCGGCCGCCGTCGGCCGGCGCGTCGTCGAGCTGGCCTCGCGGCCCGTGCAGCTGGAGAGGGGTGCGGTGCACGTCGGCGCCAGCGTCGGGACGGCGCACGCCACGGTCGCCGTCGACCCGCAGGTGTTCCTCGACCGCGCCGACGCCGCCATGTACGCGGCGAAGACCGCCGGCAAGGGGCGGGTCGGGGTGTTCGGCGAGGCGGCCGGAGGGCCGGCGCTCGCCGGAGCGCCCGTCCTCACCGGGGGTCCGGGTGCCCGCACGACCGCCGGCGCCTGACCGGACCCGGGCCCGGGCGGGTCTGTCCCTACGCGGGGCGTCGCCGGGACGCGGATCTCGTGAGCCCGCGATGGTCGGTGCCGGAGACGACTCAGGGCGCCCACTCGGAGAGTGGACGCCCTGGTCGGGGAGTGCGCCGCCCCGGACTCGAACCGGGAACCCGCTGATTAAGAGTCAGCTGCTCTGCCAATTGAGCTAGCGGCGCAACGGGACGGAACGTTAGCAGGCCGGGTGGTCCGCGACGAAATCGGCTGCGCGGGGAGCGAGAGGGGGCGCGCCCCGCGCCGCCGACGTCGTCACGGCGGGCTCAGCCCTGGTTCCACCACTCCTCGTCGGGCAGGCCCTCGGACTCGAGGAGCTCCGCGGAGTGCGGGCCGTCGGGAGAGGCCATGTCGATGAGGAGCGAGAGCGGGATGTGCTCGGAGAGCATCTCCATCACCGGCTCCGTCGCCGACGGCGCCGAGTTCTCGTAGGTCATGCATCCTCCCGGCTGATCGGTGCGCCCCGTTGACCCGGGACCCCTCCAGCTTCGTCGCGTCCCGCCCCCGGCTTGAGCGGTGCGCGAGAGCTCACCCGGTCGCCGCGGGGGAGGTTTGACGCTCGCCGGGACGGGGCACGGCGAGCGCCGGCCGCACGCCGGCTGGACGTCCGGTGGACGGAGCCCGCCGCTCGGCCCACAGTGGACGGATGCGCAGCGGTGGTTCGTGGGGGATCCGTCTCGCCATGCCCCAGGCGCTGCTGCTGGGCCTGCACCTGCGCGACGCCGCGGGCCTGCACCCGCCCACGTCGGCCCTCCTGCCCGACCTGCCGCGCCTGCACCCCGCCGTGACGCCCCTGCGCGTCCACGGCGGCGAGATCGCCGGGGCCGAGGTCGCCGGCCGGCAGTGGGCGCACTGGTGGGCGGGTGCGTTCCCGGGCGGCCCGGAGGCGCTCACGTCGATCCTGCCCCCGCTGTTCACGGGCCTGCGCGGCATGACGGAGCTGCGGGGGCTCGCCGAGCTGGGCATCGACGAGGCCGTGACCTGGGCGGCCGGGGCGCGCGACCGGGAGGCGCGGCTGACCCGCACCCGCCCCCTGGCGCTGTTCGAGACGAACCTCGTGGCCGAGGTGGAGCGCGACCTCGGGCGGCGGATCCGGCCGTTCTCCCTCGACGTGGTCGTGCTGCCGCTGCAGGGGATCGCGAGCTGGGACGTCGCCGGGCTGCCGGTCATCACCGAGGAGCTGCGCTCCGACCGCGACGCCTACCTCACCTGGTTGCGCGAGCGGCTGCTCGGCTTGCGGACGGCCCAGCGGCGCGACGCCACCCCGCCGACCCCGCTGGGGGAGGAGCCGACCCTGCCGTGAGCACGGCGGTTCCCGCCGGCGTGCGCGGGCCGGAGACGACGCGAGGGCGGCCCCGGTCGGGACCGCCCTCGTGACCTGCTCTGGGGTGAGTGACGGGACTTGAACCCGCGACTTCCTGGACCACAACCAGGTGCTCTACCAGCTGAGCTACACCCACCACGACGCTGCGGCACAGGGCCATGGCGACGACGGGAGCATACACGGGCGGGGCCGTCGCCCTCACCGCGCAGCCCCCGGGCGGGCTAGGCGCCGGCGGTGGGCGAGCCCGGGCCGGACGCCTCGGGGGCGTCCTTCAGCTCGTAGGACTCGCCTGCGGCGCGGGCGGTGTCGCTGTCCGGGCCGGGCGGCGGGACGAACAGGACCTCGCGGTAGTACTTCAGCTCCTGGATGCTCTCGCGGATGTCGGCGAGGGCCCGGTGGCCGCCGTGCTTCTTGGGCGTGTGGAAGTACACCCGCGGGAACCAGCGCCGGGCGAGCTCCTTCAGCGAGGACACGTCGATGAGCCGGTAGTGCAGGTGGTCGGTGAGCTGGAGCATGTCGCGCGCCAGGAACGTGCGGTCGGTGTGGACCGAGCTGCCGGCCAGCGGCGCCTTGCGGGCGTCCGGCACGAACTGCTTCACGTAGGCGAGGACGGCCTGCTCGGCCTCCGCCAGCGTCATGCCGCCCTCGAGCTCGTCGAGGAGTCCGGAGGAGGTGTGCATGTCGACGACGACCTGGTCCATGTCGACGAGGGACTCCGCCGGGGGCTTGATCACGACGTCGACGCCGTCGCCGAGGACGTTGAGGTCGGCGTCGGTGACGAGCACCGCGACCTCCACCAGGGCGTCCTTCCCGAGGTCCAGACCCGTCATCTCGCAGTCGATCCAGACGATGCGGTCGTGGACCTTGTCCTTGCCCGGGGGCGTCGCCGGTGCTGCGCTCGCGCTGCTGCTCACCGCGCCAGCCTAGGGGAGCCGCGGGCGGCGGCCCGCGGGGTGCCGCCGCGGGGCGCACGTGCGCCGGGGGTGGGCCGGGGCGCCGTGGCCTACCCTCGCCTCATGCCGGACGACGTCCCCGGTGGACCGGCCGGCGCCCTCGCCGTCGGCCCCGGCCCGAGCCAGCGCCGGCCGCGGTCGCTGCTGGTGGTCACCGTCGTCGTGCTGGCCGTCTGCGGGCTGCTCAGCCTGGGTGCCGTGACGATGGAGGTCGGCCTCACGGGCCTGCTGCCCGGGCTGCTCCTGGCCGCCGTCCCCGTCGGTCCCGTCCTCGCCACCGTGCTGTGGCTGGACCGCCACGAGGCGGAGCCCCCGCACCTGCTCGCCTTCGCCTTCGGGTGGGGCGCGTGCGTCGCGAGCCTCGGGGCGCTCGTGCTGAACACGCTGTCCTCCGAGCTGCTCGCGCGGGCCGTCGGCGACGTCACGAGCACCTCCGTCGTCGTCGCCCCCCTGGTCGAGGAGAGCCTCAAGGGGCTCGGCGTGCTGCTCGTCGTCCTCGTTCAGCGGCGGCAGTTCGACGGCGTCGTCGACGGGATCGTCTACGCGGCCTGCGTCGGCGTCGGCTTCGCGTTCCTGGAGAACGTCCTCTACCTCGGCCGGGCCATGAGCACCGACGGGGGCGGGTCCCTCGTCGCCGTCTTCGTCCTGCGCTGCCTCGTGTCCCCGTTCGCGCACCCCCTGTTCACCATGGCCTTCGGCGTGGGCCTCGGGCTCGCGGCCCGCAGCCGCCCCGGGCCCGTCCGGGTGCTGGCCCCGCTGGCCGGCCTCGTGGTCGCCGTCGGCCTGCACGCGGCGTGGAACGCCAGCGCCTCGCAGGGCGCGACGGCCTTCCTCGAGGTCTACGTCCTGCTGCAGGTCCCCGTCTTCGCCGCGGCCGTCGTCGTCGCGCTCCTGGCCCGGCGCCGCGAGAGCCGCCTCGTCGGCCGCCACCTCGAGGTCTACGTCCGCACGGGCTGGCTCAGCGAGGCCGAGCTGCGGATGCTCGCCTCCGGCCGCGGGCGCCGCGACGCGCGGGCCTGGGCGCTGCGGGCGGGGGGCCGGCCGGCGGCCGGGACGGTGCGCGACTTCCAGGAGACGGCCACCGAGCTCGCCTTCCGGCGCGACCGGGCCTGGCGCGGCACCCAGCTGCCCAGCCCCGACGAGGAGCTCGTGCTGCTGCGGCGGCTCGCCGGGGAGCGGGCGCGCCTGCTGCAGCTCGTGCCCGACCGGGGCTGACGCGGCTCCCCTCCACATCCCGTCCACAGCCCGCTCAGGGGCCGTGCGGAGACCGCTCGCCGATGGTCGGGGGGTTCCGACGCGTGCCTGGTGAGAGGACCCCCCATGACCACGACCACCGCCCCTCCGGGGGCCGAGCACCGCAGCGGCGGCCGCGGCGCCCCGCGCGCCCGCCGCGTGCTGCGCGGCCCCGCGGATCAGCCCGCCTGGGCACGGCCCGCGCTGCTGCTCCTGCTCGCCGCCACGGCTGCGCTCTACCTCGTGGACCTCTCGGCGTCCGGGTACGCCAACAGCTTCTACGCCGCGGCCGTGCAGGCCGGGTCGGAGAGCTGGAAGGCGTGGTTCTTCGGCTCGCTCGACTCCGCGAGCTTCATCACCGTCGACAAGCCCCCGGCGTCGCTGTGGGTCATGGGCCTCGCGGCCCGGGTGTTCGGCTTCTCCAGCTGGTCCCTGCTCGTCCCGCAGGCCGTCGAGGGCGTCCTCGCGGTCTGGCTGCTCGTCGCGAGCGTCCGCCGCTGGCACGGCTGGGGCGCGGGGCTCGTCGCGGGGGCGGCGCTGGCCGCGACGCCCGCCGCGGCGCTGATGTTCCGCTTCGACAACCCCGACGCGCTGCTCGTCCTGCTGGTGGTCGCGGCGGCCTACGCCGCGGTCCGGGCCACCGAGCACGCGAGCGGGCGGTGGCTGGCGCTCGCGGGCGTCGCGATCGGCTTCGCGTTCCTGACGAAGATGCTGCAGGGCTTCCTCGTGCTGCCGGCCCTGGCGCTCCTCTACCTCTGGGCAGCCCCGACCGGCCTGGGCCGGCGCGTCCTGCACCTGCTGGGCGCGGGGGTGGCCGTGGTCGTGGCCGCGGGCTGGTGGGTGCTCGCCGTGACCCTCTGGCCGGGGGCGAAGCCGTACGTCGGCGGTTCCACCGACGGCACCGTGATGGACCTCGTGCTGGGCTACAACGGCCTGGGCCGCCTCCTGGGCGGCACCGACGGCGCGGGCGCCGGCGGGACGAGCGGCGGGACCCCCGGGTCGAGCTTCGGCGGCACGGCGACGTGGCGGCGGCTGTTCTCCTCGGAGATGGGCAACGAGATCTCGTGGCTGCTGCCCGCGGCGCTGCTGGCCCTCGTGCTCGGCCTCGCCGTCACGTGGCGCGCGCCGCGCACGGACCGCACGCGCGGCTCGCTGCTCCTGTGGGGCACCTGGCTCGCCGTCTCCGGCGGCGTCTTCAGCTACATGGAGGGCACCGTCCACCCGTACTACACGGTGGCGCTGGCCCCGGCCGTCGCGGCGCTCGTCGCCGTCGGCGGGCACGCCCTGTGGGTGCGCCGGGCGTCCGCCCTCGCCCGGGCCGGCCTCGGCCTCGTCGTGCTCGCCGCCGCCCTGTGGAGCTGGGTCCTGCTGCAGCGCAACGACACCTACCCCGTCCTGGCGTGGGCGGTCCTGGTGCTGGGCGCGGGCAGCGCCGTCGCCCTCGTCGTCACACCGCTGCGGCTGCGCCGCCTCGCCGTGGTGCTCGTGCTGGCGGGGACCGTCGCGGGCCTGGCCGGACCGGCGTCCTACGCCGTCGCGACGGCCGCGACCCCGCACACGGGCTCGATCCCGACGGCGGGCCCGGCCTCCGCGGCGGCCACCGCCGGCGCGGGCGGGTCCGGCGGGGGCGGGTTCGGCGGGGGCACCCGTCCGACCGGGGCGGGGCCGGGGCAGACCGGCACGACCGGGGGAGTGCCGCAGCTCCCGGCCGGGGCGGACCAGACCGCAGTGGGCCGAGACGGGACCGGTGGCGCCACGACCGCGCCTGCGGGCGGCGGGGGCCCCGGTGGGGACGGTTCGGGCAGCGTGGACGCCGACCTGGTGGCGCTGCTGCAGGGCGCGGGCACGACGTGGGCGGCCGCGACGAGCGGGTCGCAGTCCGCGGCCGGGCTCGAGCTGGCCAGCGGGGAGGCCGTCATGGCCCTCGGGGGCTGGTCCGGCGACCCGACGCCGACGCTCGCGCAGTTCCAGGCCGCCGTCGCCGACGGCCAGGTGCACTACCTCGTCGGTGGTGGTGGTGGTGGTGGTGGTGGTGGTGGTGGCGGTGGTGCGGGCGGCCGCGGCGGGGGCAGCGGCACCACCGGCGAGGTCCTGGCCTGGGTCCAGGCCACCTTCTCCTCGAGCACGGTGGGCGGGGAGACCGTGTACGACCTCACGCAGCCCGTCGCCGGGTAGCCGCCGCGGTGTGACGTGCGCCTCGGAGACCCTTCCACGGGGTTCCCGGGGCGCGCCGCGGGGCCCGGAGGTCGTAACCTCCTACCGTCCGTCGAGGACGCAGAGCCGCACAGTCAGCGAAGACGCAGAGTCAGAGGGTGAGTCCGTTGCCGGCAGCGAACCGCTACGACGCCGTTCTCATCGGCGGCGGGATCATGAGCGCCACGCTCGCGGCGATCCTCGCCGAGCTCGAGCCCGACTGGTCGATCGCCGTGTTCGAGCGCCTCGACTCGGTGGGCCGGGAGAGCTCCGACCCGTGGAACAACGCGGGCACCGGGCACTCCGCGCTCTGCGAGCTGAACTACACGCCGCAGCGCCCGGACGGCAGCGTCGACATCTCCAAGGCCGTCGGCATCAACGAGTCGTTCCAGCTCAGCCGGCAGTTCTGGTCCCACCTCGTCGAGACGGGCGTGCTCTCGGACCCGGGCCGCTTCATCAACTCCGTCCCGCACATGAGCTTCGTGCGCGGCGACGACGTGCCGTTCCTGCGCGCCCGGTTCGAGGCGCTGTCGCAGCACCCCTTGTTCGCGGGCATGGAGTGGGCCGACGACCAGGCGACGATCGGGGAGTGGGCGCCGCTGCTCGTGGCCGGGCGCGACCCCGCCGAGCGCCTCGCCGCCACCCGCTCCAGCGCCGGGACCGACGTGAACTTCGGCGCCCTGACCACGGCCCTGCTGCAGGGCGCGGGCGCCCGCGGCACCCAGGTGTTCACCGGCCACAGCGTGAAGAAGCTGCACCGCCGCGGATCGGGCTGGACGCTGTCGGTCTCCTCCTCCGACGGCACCAGCACCGAGGTCGCGACGCCGTTCGTCTTCGTCGGCTCGGGCGGCGGCGCGCTGCACCTGCTGCAGGACTCGGGCATCCCCGAGGGCAAGGGGTTCGGCGGTTTCCCCGTCAGCGGGCAGTGGTTGCGCTGCACCGACGACGACGTCATCGCGCAGCACTCGTCGAAGGTCTACGGGCAGGCCGCCGTGGGCGCGCCGCCCATGTCGGTGCCGCACCTGGACACCCGCGTCATCGACGGCCGCAAGTCGCTGATGTTCGGGCCCTACGCCGGGTTCTCGCCGAAGTTCCTCAAGACGGGTTCGTTCACCGACCTGCCGCTGTCCATCAAGCCGCACAACCTGCTGCCGATGCTCGCGGTCGCCCGCGACAACATCCCCCTCACCACCTACCTGGTGAAGGAGGTGCTGCAGTCCGAGGAGCACCGGATGGAGTCGCTGCGGGTGTTCTACCCCGACGCGGCGGAGGGCGACTGGGAACTGCTCACCGCGGGCCAGCGCGTCCAGGTCATCAAGAAGGGCGCGCGCGGCGGGGTGCTGCAGTTCGGCACCGAGCTCGTCCACGCGGCCGACGGGTCCATCGCGGCGCTGCTCGGCGCCTCCCCGGGCGCCTCGACGGCCGTCGACGTCATGTTCCGGCTGGTGCGGGAGTGCTTCCCGGCGCACGCCGAGGCGTGGACGCCCAAGCTGCGCGAGATGGTGCCCTCCTACGGCGGCAAGCTGTCCGACGACGTCGACCTGCTCGAGAAGACGTTCGCGCGCACCAACGACGCCCTGCACCTCACCGCCTGAGCCGCTCCACCCCCTGACCCGCTCCGCCGCCTGAGGGTTCACACCTCAGGCGGCTGGCCCCGGGGCGTCAGGGAGCGGTGCGCTCGACGACCGCCGTCGCGGCGGGCGTCGTGCGCGTGCGCTCGGCGTCGACCGCGGCGTCGACCAGCCGGACGAACTCGTCGCTGTGGCCCGCGACGACCTTGCGCGCGAACGCGGCCCCCGTGGTGAGGACGGCGGGCACGTCCTCGGCCAGGACGGTGCGGGGGTGCGGACCGCCCTGCGGCGGGAAGAACGCGACCGAGGTGACCCCGTCGACGACCCGGAGGCCGGGTGTGGCGGCGAGGACGCTGTGCACGAAGGCCTCGTCGGGGATGAGCGTCGTCGCGAAGAAGCGGCGGGTCCGCTCGTCGACGGTCAGCAGCCGGGCCACGGCCCGGTGCGACAACGTCATCCACAGCGTGCCCTTGCGGTAGGGCACCGGCGGCCGGCTGCGCCGGGCGTGCGCCACGACCCAGGTGCGCTCGCCCGCCTCCTGCACGTGCACGAGGCGGCGCACGGGGTCGTTCCGGGTCGCGCGGGCGGCCGCGGCGAGCAGCGGGCGCCAGCGGCCGAGGGCCTCGGGCAGGGCGTGCCAGCGGTAGGTGTGGCGCTCGTCGTAGCGGCGGTGGTCCTGGCGCAGCAGCCCGTCCGCCCCGGTGCGCCGGACCCCGTCCTCCCAGGCCTGCAGGTCGCGCACGGGGTGGTCCTGGCCCGAGACCACCACGGTGTGGCTGGGCTGCCACCGCCGCTCGGCCTCGGCCAGCGCCTCGAGGACGGCGGCGACCGTGGAGAAGGTGCCCCACCGGATCGCGGTGCGGCTGACAAGGACCTCGGCGCCCGCCGCGGCCGCGTGCACCTCGTCGAGGAAGCCCGGCCCCTGCGCGTGCCGCACCAGCACGTGCGCCGTGGGGGAGAGCTCCCGGATCCGGCGCACGGAGCGCAGCACCGCCTCCGGGTCGACGTGGCTGAGCAGCACGTACGCGAAGCCGCCCTCGCGGGGAGGGTCGTCCTGAGCGGTTCGGGGACGTGAGCGGTCCGCCGGTCGGCCCCGTCCGTGGGTCACCATGGCGCCAGGGTCCCCGGGCAACGTCCAGCTGACAACCGGGCAGGCACGTGAGAGTCGGCCCGCCGACGGGCGGCGGGTGCCAGGATCGGGACCAGGGGCGGCACGGCGCCGGCTCCGGACGGGGGGGTGCGCGGTGGCGACGTTCACGGCGGTGCTGGAGCTGGCCCGCACGACGGCGACGGGGATCGAGGTGCCGCCCGAGGTCGTCGCCGAGCTCGGCGGCAGCCGCCGGCCCGCGGTGACCGTCACGTTCCGGGGCCACAGCTACCGCAGCACGGTCGCCTCGATGGGTGGCCGGTTCCTCGTCCCCGTCAGCGCGGAGGTCCGCGCGGCCGCGGGGGTCGCCGCCGGCGACGTGCTCGACGTGACGCTCGAGCTGGACGACGCCCCCCGCTCCGTGGAGGTGCCCGCCGACCTCGCGGAGGCGCTCGCCGCGGACCCCGCCGCCCAGGCGGCCTTCGCCGCGCTCAGCTACTCCCTGCAGCGCCGCCACGTCCTGGCGGTCGAGGGGGCCAAGGCGGCGGCGACCCGGGAGCGCCGCGTCGCCAAGGTGCTCGCGGAGCTGCGCGGCGACGCCTGAGCCGGCCGCGCCCGATGTCCAGGCGCGCCCGGCCCCGGTCGCGCGCGCCCCTCAGTCGCGGGCGGCGCCGCCCCAGCCGTGCCAGCGGTCCACCTCGACGAGCACGCTGACGCGCTCGCGGTCCCGCGTCGGGTACGGCGAGCCGGTGTAGTGCGTCGAGAGGCGGTCGATGTCGGCCAGGCCCGCGTCCGGGCGCACCTCGACCACGTGGCCCTGGACGCTGACGTGGGTGTACCAGTCGCCCTCGGCCAGCGCCGTGAGCGAGACGCGGGGGTCGGACTCCAGGTGGCGCAGGCGCGCGCGGCCGCCGTCGAGGTTCAGCAGGACGCGACCGTCGTCCTCGACGAGGTACCAGGTCGCGACGGTGACGGGGTGGCCGTCGGGGTGCACGGTCGCCATCACGGCGGGGTTGGGGCGGGCGAACAGCTCGGCGACGTCGGCCGGCAGCGGCGGGGTGGGCACGGGCACCTCCGGGGGTGGGGCGGGACGGGCTGCGATGCTCGCACCCGCGACGTCCGGCGACGAGGGGGAGGGGGTGGCGGTGGTGCACACCGTGCTGCCCTCGCCCGTCGGCGACCTGACGGTGGCGCGCTCGTCCGCCGGGCTGACGGGGATCTGGTTCGCCGACCACCGCACGCCCCCGCCGCCGGCGCTGCTGGGCGAGCGCGACGACACCGCCTTCGACGACGTCGCGCAGCAGTTCGAGGCGTACTTCGCGGGGCGCCTGCGTCGCTTCGACCTGCCGCTGGCGCCTGCGGGGGAGCCCTTCGCCCAGCGGGTCTGGGCGGCGCTGCGGGAGATCCCGTTCGGCGCCACGCGCTCCTACGGCCAGCTCGCCGCGGACCTCGGCGGGCCGGGGTTCGCGCAGGCGGTGGGACTGGCCAACGGGCGCAACCCGCTGTCGATCGTCGTGCCGTGCCACCGGGTCGTCGGGGCCGACGGCGCGCTGGTCGGCTACGCGGGCGGGCTGGCTCGCAAGCGGTTCCTGCTCGCGCTGGAGGAACCCGCCGCGGACGACGCGGGCCGTCTCTTCTGAGGCTCGCGTGCTGGTTCGGGGTCCGCCCGGGTCAGCGCGGCAGCAGCGAGCGCACGTGCTCGACGATCGCGTCGGCCGCGGCCTCGACCTGCTCCAGGGTGGCCTCGAAGTCGGCCCGGTCGCCGTACCAGGGGTCGTCGATGTCCAGCGCGGACTCGTCGGAGACGGCGTCCGGGCCGTCCACGCGCGGCGCCGCCGGGTCGAACGAGCGGTACATCCGCACCCGCGCCGCGGCGGCCTCGTCGGGGGCCTGGGTGCGCAGCCAGCGGGCGTGGCGGGCTGTCATGGCCAGCAGCAGGTCCCGCTCTCCGATCTCGGCGCGGGTGGCCTGGTGGGCGCGGTGCTCGGGCACGTCGTAACCGGCCGCGGCGAGCACCGCCCGGGCCCGGCGGTCCACGGGGTTGCCGTGCTCCTCGTCGCTGATCCCGCTGGAGTCGACGACGACCTCCTCGCCCAGGCCGGCCTCGGCGAAGCGGCGGCGCAGGACGACCTCGGCCATCGGGGAGCGGCAGATGTTGCCCGTGCAGACGGTCTGGAGGCGGAACGGCACCCCACCATCCTGCCCTGCGCCGGGGCCGTCCCCGCACCCGCGGGCGCCGGCGCGGGGCCCGCCGGGGGCGCCGGGGAGGGGCTCCGGAGGCGGTCCGCGAGGTCCGTGGTCGTCGGAGCGCCCCCGATCTCGGTACCGTGCTCGTGTGTTCATGCCTCAGCCGCGCGGCCTCGCCGACCCCACCGCCCTCGAGCAACGTCGCGCCATGCTCGAGACGGATCCCGACGTCCAGCCCCTGCGGGAGTGGCTGGAGGCCCTGCGCGGTCGCCGTCCGGACTCCTGGGTGCCCGACTTCGACCCGGCCGAGGCCGGCGTCCACAGCCGCGTGCTCTTCGTGCTCGAGTCCCCGGGGGCCGCGACGCAGCTCGAGGGGGGCTCCGGCATGGTCAGCGTAGACAACGACGACCGGACCGCGGAGACCATGTGGGAGGTCCGCGAGGAGATCGGCATCTCCGAGGACGACGCCCTCCTCTGGAACGTCATCCCGTGGGTCCCGGACGCGTCCGCCGGCAAGCCCAACGCCGACGAGCTCGCCGCCGGCGTGAAGGAGCTCCGCTCGCTGCTGCCCCTGCTGCCGCGCCTCGAGGTCGTGGTGCTGTGCGGCGAGTACGCGCAGCGCGGGTGGAAGAAGTCCGGTCCCGTCCTGAACGACGTCACCGTGGTCCCGGTCCCGCTGCCCTCGCCGCGGGCCCTGACCAACCAGGCGAAGAAGGAGGCCCTCACCGTGGGTCTCGCCCGCGTGCGGGCACTCATCGGGCCGAGCCGCCCGCGCGTCGTCGAGGACTGAGCCGCCCCGGGCCCGGCGACGACGCCGGGCCCGGCCGACCGGCCCGACGTCCCCGCGGGGACGTCCCGCTGGTCCGGCTGGTGCGGGGTCCCTAGGCTCGGTGGCCCGGTCCCCGACGAAGAGGAACACCCCGTGCCGCAGCACCGCCCGCCCACCCCGAAGGCCCCCGTGGCCGCCGCCCGCGCCGCGGGAGGTGCCGCGTGAAGACCGTGCCGCTGGGCAGCGGCGGCGTTCAGGTGCCAAACGTCGTCCTCGGCCTGATGCGCATCGCGGAGATGCCCGACGAGGACGTGCGCGCCCTCGTCGACGCCGGCCGCGCCGCGGGCACCACGTTCCTCGACCACGCCGACGTCTACGGCGGAGCGGCGCACGCGTGCGAACGCCGGTTCGCCGAGGCGATGCGGCTCAGCCCGTCCGAGCGCGACGAGTTCACGCTGCAGACCAAGTGCGGGATCGTCCCCGAGGGCCCGTACTTCGACTTCTCGCACGACCACATCGTCGAGTCCGTCGAGGGGTCGCTGCAGGCGCTGCAGACCGACCGCATCGACGTCCTGCTGCTGCACCGCCCCGACGCCCTCGTGGAGCCCGAGGAGGTCGCGCAGGCCTTCGACGAGCTGCACGCCGCCGGCAAGGTGCGGGCGTTCGGCGTCTCGAACCACACGCCCGGCCAGATCGACCTGCTGCGCAAGCACGTCCGGCAGCCGATCGTCGCCAACCAGCTGCAGCTGTCGATCACCCACGCGCCGAGCGTCGCGCAGGGGGTCGCCATGAACATGCGCGACCTCGACCAGTCCGTCAGCCGCGACGGCGGCATCGTCGACTACTGCCGCCTGCACGACATCACCGTGCAGGCCTGGTCGCCGTTCCAGGCGGGGTTCTTCGACGGCGTGTTCCTCGACGACCCGCGCTACCCGGAGCTGAACGAGGTGATCGACCGCCTGGCGGCCGAGCACGGCGTCCCGCCCATCGCGATCGCGACGGCATGGATCACCCGGCACCCCGCGGGCATGCAGGTGGTCCTCGGCACCACGAACCCGGAGCGGGTCGCCGGGGCGGCGCAGGGTTCCGCCCTGCCCCTCAGCCGTGCGCAGTGGTACGAGCTGTTCCGCGCCGCGGGGCACACCGTCCCCTGACCCGCCTGGACCGTCCCGCCGCCGTTCCGCCGCTGCGGCGGCGGGACGGTGCTGCGGACGAACCGCGCGGCGGCTCAGTGCCGGTGCCCGCCCGCCGGGACCGGGACGGGACCCCCGGGGGTCCACGCCAGCACCCGGTTCTTGCCGGAGGCCTTGGCCCGGTACATCGCGACGTCGGCGCGGCCGAGCAGCTCCTCGCCGTCGCAGGGCACCGCCGAGTGCGACAGGCCGATGCTCGCCCCGACGGTCGCCCACGTCGTGCTCACGGGCACCGGGGTGCACACGAGGCCGACCAGGCGGCGCCCGACCTCCTCCGCGTCCGCCGGCGTCACCCCGCGCAGCAGGAGGGCGAACTCGTCACCGCCGAGGCGGGCGCACACGTCGCCCGTGCGGGTCACCTGGCGCAGGCTGTCGGCCACGTGGCGCAGGACGGTGTCGCCCGCCGCGTGGCCCAGGCCGTCGTTGACGCCCTTGAAGTCGTCGAGGTCGACGAACAGCACGGCGAGGCCGCCCTCGACCGCGGCGGCGTCGGCGAGGTGCTGGCAGAACGCGGCCCGGTTGACCAGGCCGGTGAGGGTGTCCGTGCGGGCGCGGACGGCCAGCTCCCGGTGCGTCTCGCTGTTGCGCAGGGCGAGGGCGATCTGGTTGGACACCGCCTGCAGCGAACCGAGGGCCTCGGTCGGCACCTGGCCGGGCGCGCCCACGAACAACCGCAGGTCCGTCGCGCCGGGCAGCCGCAGGTAGGTCCAGCGGCACCGGACCTCGACGACCTCGTCGAGGAGGGAACCGTCGGCCACGCCGACGAGCTCACCCGAGGCGCTGTCCGGCACGAGGGACGCGGGCAGCGCGCGGTCCCGCAGGAGCTCGACCGGCACAACGTCCACCACGCGCACGACGTCGCCCGCCGGCGCCACGGCCACGACCCGCAGACCGGGGGTCGCCGCGCCGATCTCGTGCGTGGCGCGCCGCGCCTCGGTCAGGACGGCCTCGGCGTCGGTGACCCCGAGGAGCCGGGTCCCCAGGTCGGTGACGACCGCGTCGCGCCGGTTGCCCTGCTCCCGCGCGACCATGCTCAGGCACAGGTGCCGGGCGACCGCGTAGGTCGCGAAGACGATCGGGAAGACGCCCACGAGGACGGCCGGGTCCAGGGGGACGTTGCCCGGGACGCGGTGCCACAGGGGGATCGCGGCGCTGATCCCGACGACGCTGAGCACGGTCTGGAGCAGTCCGCGCACGGTGCTGCTCGAGATGGCCCGCAGCCACATGACGCTGAAGGCGAGGCCGAAGACGAGCGGCGGGTTCGAGCTGGACAGCACGAACGCGCACATGCCCGCCGCGTCGAGCAGGTCGGCGACCCACGGCGGTCCCGCGCGGCGTGCGCTGAGGGACCACGAGGTCGACAGCAGCGCGACCGCCACGGCGAGCACCCACCGGTCGCCGGCGTCGGCGCCGGGCAGCACCGCCAGGACGGAGAACAGCAGCGTCAGGACGCACGCCCAGCGGAACAGCCAGCGCGTGCGGGCGACCAGCCCCGTGGGGCGCCCCAGCACCGCCAGGACCCGCGTCCACGACCCCGCGACGTCGAGGGACCTCCGGTTCACGACGACCTCCGCACGGGGTGCGGCCCGGTCCCGTCCGGGTTGTTCCCGGCTCCTCGTCATCGGCCGGTCGGGGCCGGAGGTTGAGGTGCGGGAGGTGCGCAGGCGCCCGACGGGCTCACCGTGGCCGCGGACGCTGCGGTGCCGGACGCCGCACCGGCCAGCCGCGCGGCGCCACGAGGGCCGGTCGCTGAAGCCTCAGGCCTCCCCGGCGCCGCGCCGGCCGTGCTGGTGCCCCCGGCAGGATTCGAACCTGCGACACACGGTTTAGGAAACCGATGCTCTATCCCCTGAGCTACGGGGGCCCGGCCGCGGTCCCGAGGGTGCGCACGGCCTCGGCGAGCATAGCCGCAGGCGGCGGCCGGGACGCCCGACCGTCCGGCGGGGCCGCCCGTCTACGACACGATGTCGTTGCAGCGCAGGCCAGGTGTTCGCGCAGGGGTGAACGCCGTGGTCCTCGGCACCCGTGCGGGGTGCCTAGACTCAAGGGGCAAGGCACGCCGACCGATGCCGTCCCTGGGTGTCGGATCGAGTCGAGGTGGACTCCGACCCCGGCCGACGTCGTCGCCTGAAGGAGTTCTCGAATGACTGTCAGCACTGTGACCGGACGCGCCGGCTCGCGCGCCGCCATCCCCTCTCCCCGACGCGCTCCCCGGCACCACGCCGCGGTCGCCGCCATCGGTGCCGCCCTGGAGGAGTCGGGCTGCATCCTCGTCGGCGTCACCGCCACGGACGCGGGCTGCGTCGTGGGCTTCTACGACGCGCGCTCCCTCGCCCGGGCGCAGGAGGCCATCGTCTCCGCCGCCAAGCGCAACGGCGACCTCCTGCTGGCCGAGCGGGCCCGCCAGACCGGCACGGCCGCGTGGAAGGTCACCGCGGCGCCCCAGGCGTGGCGCGGACCGGACGGCGACCCGCGCGGGTGCGGCGTCCGGTCCTCCACCACCTGGCACCTGGACATCCCGCTCGACGACCTGGTCCCGGTCGCCGGCGCGCTGATGTCCTGACGGACGCCTAGACCTCGATCTCGGCGAGCACCCGCGGCACCTCAGGCGGGAGCTCCCGGGCCAGGAAGCCCAGGCGGCCCACGTTGCTCGCGAGCCGGTCGCCCGCCCTGCCGTGCAGGTGGCACGCCCACACCGCGGCCTGGACGGGGTCCGCGCCGCGGGCGCACAGGCCCGTGACGATGCCCGACAGGACGTCGCCCGACCCCGACACCCCGAGGCCGGTCCCGCCCGAGGTGTCCAGGAAGAGGCGCCCGTCGGGGGCGGCGATCCACGACTCGCCCCCGCCGGCCGCGACCGCGGTGCGCGTGCGCCGCGCCAGCTCCCGCGCCGCCCCCGCCACGTCGCGCTCGACCTCCTCGGGGTCGGCGTCCAGGGTGATCGCCAGCTCCGCCAGGTTCGGCGTGAGGACGGCACGGCCCTCGAACCCGTGCAGGAACGTCGCGTCCCGCGTCACGGGCGCGAGGCCCAGCGCGTCGAGGACGACCGTGCGCTCCAACCGCGGGACCAGCTGCTCCAGCAGGGCCACGACGTCGGGCTCGCCGACCATGCCCACGCCCAGCAGGACGGCGTGGGCGCCCGTCGCGACACCGGTCAGCTCCGCGTCCTCGGCCCCCTCCGCCGGGTCCACGCCCCCGCCCTCGGCAGTCTGCCGCAGCGGCAGCACCATCGCCTCCGGCAGCGCCACGGCCACCGCGGTCGCCGTCGAGGCCGTCGTCGCGACCTGCAGCTTCCCAGCCCCGCAGCGCAGCGCCGCCTCCGCGGCGAGCAGCACGGCCCCGGGCGTGCGGTCGCTCCCGCCCACCACGAGGGTGCGCCCGCGCGACTCCTTGCCGGTGCCCGGCGCGGGCAGCGGCCACTCCCGCAGCACCGCCGACGTGACGGTGACGGCGTCGTCCCCCGCGCGGCTCACGCGTGCACCGCCGCGGCCGGTTCCTCGTCCAGCGGGTCGTCGTCGACGGTGTCGTCGGTGACCGCCAGGTCCTCCACCGCCGAGGTGTCCCCGGCCACGGTCAGCGCCAGGCCGTCCGGCCCGCCGCCGTAGGCGGTCACCGAGCAGTTGGCCAGGGGCTGCGTGGCGTCCAGCTCCAGCACGTCGGCCTCCTCCAGCCCCTCCAGGACCAGCCGCATGTTCATGATCACCGCCTGGTGCGTGACGAGCAGGACCCGCCGGCCCGCGTGCTCCTCGCGCAGCGAGGACAGCAGCGAGCGCATCCGCAGCGCCACGTCGCACCAGCTCTCACCGCCCGGCGGGCGGTAGTAGAACTTGCCCAGCCGCGCCCGGCGCTGGGACTCCTCGGGGTAGCGCGCGCGCACGCCGGCGCCCGTGAGCCCGTCCCACCAGCCCAGGTCGCGCTCGCGCAGCCGCTCGTCGGTCCGCAGCGGAGGCAGCTCCGTACCCGCCGCCTCCAGGGCCGCGACCACCGCCTCGGCCGTGCTCCGCGCCCGCAGGTACGGCGAGCACACGACGACCTCCGGGGGCTGCGGCGCGCCCTCACCCGCGGCCAGCCAGCGCCCGACGGCGTCCGCCTGGCGCCGCCCGAGGGGGGACAGCGGCACGTCGGCGTCGCGCGCCTCGAGGTCCACCACCTCCGCCCGCTCGGCGTGCGCGCGGGCGTCGGCCAGGTTGCCGGTGCTCTCGCCGTGACGGACCAGGACGAGCTCGGCGGGCCAGCCGAGGGTCGCGGTCACCGGGACGCTCGGGGGCACGTGGGGGTCTGCACGCCTCATTGCTACCCGAGGCCGCCCCGCGGCGCGCGGTGGCTCCCGTCCGTGACCTGGCCGCCGTCATCGGGGATGATCGTCTCCGGTGGGCGACGACGGCCACCGCGTCCGGGTCCGGAGGGGAGGTGGTGACCGTGAACGGCGTCATGCGTCGCTGGCACCAGCTCATGCTCCGAACCACTCTCCAGCGACGGGTGTCCGCGATCGCCGTCGGCTTCCTCCTCGTCGTCCTGGTGCTCGTGGGGATCCTGGTCTCGGTGCAGTCGGGCCGCGACACGTCCGCCGGAACCCAGGGCTGGAACCCGGTCATCACGGCCAACAACCAGTTCCGGTCCTCCCTGGTCGGGGTCAACCTGCGGCAGCAGCTCTACCTGCGCGACGCTCGCCCCGCAGACCTGCGGCAGCTCCAGGTCGAGCTGAGCCAGCTGCAGCGGGACCGCGCAGCCCTCGACGACGCCGCGGACGCTGCGGGCGCGCCGGACGTCCGCCGGCGCGTCGACGGCATCTTCGCGAGCGTCGACCGCTGGCTCGCGGTCTCCGACGAGTTCGTCGAAGCCAGGCAGCAGCCGGACCAGACCCGCTACGACGAGCTGCGCCAGGGGCCTGCCACCGGGCTGGCCTTCATCCCGGCGTACGCCGCCGACAACGACCTCACGGGGTTCCTCGAGACCGGCCGGGAGGCGGCGCTGGTCGCGGCCCAGGAGAACTCCGACCGGCTGCTCCTCGCGCAGGCCCTCGTCGCGGGGACCGCTCTCCTGCTCGTGCCGACGATCCTCTTCCTGGTGCGCCGCTGGGTCCTGCGCCCCCTGGACGAGCTGTCCGACCAGCTCCTGCGCGTCGGGGGCGGGGACCTGCAGACGCCCGTCGGGCTCGCCGGCCCGCCCGAGCTGGCAGCCGTCGCGGCCGCCGCGGAGACGATGCGCCGCCGCATCCTCGACGAGCTGGCCGACGCCGTGTCCGCGCGCGAGGCGCTGCAGCAGGGGCAGCCGCTGGTGGCCGAGGTCCGCGACCAGCTCGCCGCGCACGACCTGCCGATCGTGCCGGGCTGGTCCGCGGCGGCCGCGCTGCGCCCGGCCGAGGGCCTCCTGGCCGGGGACTGGTACGACGTCCTGCCCCTGCGCGACGGACGCTTCGCCGTCGTCGTCGCCGACGTCTCGGGGCACGGCGCCCGCGCGGGCATCGTCGCGATCCAGCTCAAGCGGCTGCTGGAGGCCGCCCTGCACCTCGCGCCCGAGCCCGACCTCGCGATGGCGCTGGCCGCCCGCGTGTTCGCCGACGAGGCGGAGCGCTTCGCCAGCTGCGTCGTCGTCGTCGTCGACCCGGACTCCGGGAGCGTCACCTACGCCAACGCCGGCCACCCCGCGCCGCTCGTGCTGCGCAGCGACGGCGGCGTCGTGCGGGTCGTCGGTGAGCTGGAGGCCACCGGCCCCCTGCTGTCGTGGCTGCACCTGGACACCCCCGGCGCCTGGACGACGCGCACCACCTCGCTGGCCCCCGGCTCCCTGCTCGTCGTCTACACCGACGGCCTCGTCGAGGCGCGCCCGACCGGCACCACCGACGAGCTCGGCGTCGAGGGCGTGCTGGCGGCGCTGCAGGAGCTCGAGGACCTGACGCCTCAGACCCTCGTGGACGAGGCGCTCGACGTCGCCCGGCGCTGGAGCGGGGGCCGGGCCCGCGACGACGTCACGCTCGTCGCCTTCGAGCGCGGCGGCGGGCTGACGGGGGCCGTACCCGCGGCGCGCGCGGCGGGGGAGGGCTCCGCCCCCGAATAGGGTGACCCGGTGACTGCTCCGGGCCCCGCCGACCACGACGGCACCGCCCCGGACGTGGGCTCCGAGCTCGGGACCGGGCCGAACGCGCCTGCTGCGCGGACCGCGACCACCGGTGCCCCGACGCCCGGCACCCCCACCGCCGGACCGCCGAGCGCCGACCTGCCGACCGCCGACCTGTCTCCCGTCGAGCCTCAGGCCGTCGACCCGGTGCACGCCGGCTCCCGGACCGGGGAGAGCTCCCGGCGCCGGTGGTGGGCCGAGGCCGCCGCCCTCGGGGGGACCTCCGCGCTGCTGGACTGCCCGGACGCCTCCCGCGGCGCGCTCGACCTCACCACGGCCCACCCCTCCGGCCTCGCCCAGCTGCTGGCCGGCGGACCTGCCGCCCTGTCGAGCCTCGTCCGCGAGGCCGGCGCCTTCGCCGACGCGCGCCAGCGGGCGCGGGCGACGCACCAGCGCGCCGAGGTCCTCCTGGAGCAGCACGGCCTGCGGACTCTCGCCGTCGCCGTCGGGCTGGTGGGCTGGGCGGGCGAGGGGGGCGTGCGCCGCACCCCGCTGCTGCTGCGCCGCTGCACGCTGCTGCCCACGGGAGCAGCCCACGACGACTTCGTGGTGCAGCTCGACCCGGCCGTCGTCGTCAACCCCGTCCTGGTGTCCACGGTCGCCAGCGAGCTCGGCGTCCGCCTCGACGAGCGCGCCCTCGCCGCGGCCGTCGTCAGCGGCCGGGGCTTCGACCCCGCGCCGGCCCTGCGCCACGTGCGCGAGGCCCTGCACGGCGTGCCCGGCCTGCGCGTCGAGGGCCGCCTCGTGCTCGGGACCTTCGCCGATCCCGCCGCCGACCTGCTGCGGGACCTGCGCCACCGCGGTGGTGCCGTCCGCGACCACCGGGTCGTGCGCGCCCTGGCCGAGCAGGCGCCCCTGCCGGCGGCGGGGCGCGTCCCCGGTCCGGCCGCGGACCCGGCCGTCGCGGTCGACGACCTGCCGCTGCCGCTGGACCCGGCGCAGCGGCGCGCCGTCTCGAGGGTGCTGGCGGGGGAGGACCTGCGCATCGAGGCCCCGACGGGCACGGGGGCGACCCAGGTCGCGGCCGCCGTCGTCGCGGGTCTCTCCGCCGCGGGCCGCACCACGCTCCTCGTCGCCGACGCCGAGGCGGAGCTGCTCGCGGTGCGCGACCGGCTGGCGAGCGCGGGAGCCGGCACGCTCGTCCTGCACCTCGTCGCCGACCTGGCGCCCGCGCCCGTCGTCCGCTCGGCCCGCGCCCAGCGCGACGCCGCGCTGCACGAGGTGGAGCGCCGCCGCGCGCAGCCGGCCGAGCCGCCGGCGCGACCGGACGTCGAGCGCCTCGTCGAGGTCCTCGACGCCCACGCCACCGCGCTGCACCGCCCGCGCGAGCCCTGGGGGGTCAGCGCCCACGACGCGCTGCTGGCCCTCGCCGAGCTCGCCGGCCGGCCCGCGGCGCCGTCGACGACGCGGCGCCTGCGCGGGGCCTCCCTGCAGGAGTGCGCCTCCGCCCACCTCCCCGCGTGGGCGGCCCGGCTGGAGGAGGCCGTGCAGCTCGGCGCCTTCGAGGTCACCCCCGCCACCAGCCCGTGGGCGGGCTCCCGCATCACGACCGACGAGGGCGCGGCCGCCGCGGCGCGGGCGCTGACCCGCGTCGTCGACGACGAGCTGCCGCGGGCCCGGGCCCTCATGGCCACGCTCACCGACGAGGTCGGTCTGCGCGGCGCCAGCTCGGTCGCCGAGGCCGGGGAGCGCGTGGCGCTGCTGGAAGGCGTGCGCCTGACGGTGTCGCGCTTCGGCCCCGACATCTGGTCGGAGTCGCTCGGTGACGTCTCCGCCGCGACGGCGAGCGCGCCCTGGCGCCGCGAGCACGGCGTGCGGATGGGGGCGCTGACCCGCTGGCGCCTGCGCCGGCAGGCGAAGGCCCTGCTGCGCAACGGCACCGCCGCCGGCTCGAACGAGCAGCTGCACACCTGGCTGCTGGAGGCGCGGGCCCAGCGCCTGGCCTGGCAGCGGGCGTCGCAGGGCAAGGGGGCCCCGCACGCGCCCGCGGGCCTCGCCGACGCGCAGATCGCCGTGGCGTCGCTGCGGGCCGACCTCGAGGCGCTGCAGGCCGTGCTGCCTCCCGCCCTGCTGCCCGACGGGCCGCTGCGCTCGCTGCCGCTGCCCGAGCTGACGGCCCTGCTGCGCGCGCTGCACGCCGACACGGCCGCCCTGGGGCCGCTGCCGCGCCGCACCCAGCTGCTCGACGAGCTCGCGGCGGGCGGGTGGCAGCCGCTCCTCGAGGACCTCGCCGGCCGCTGGGCGGGGCCCGGCAGCCTCGACCTCGCCGCCGAGGTGCAGGCGGCGTGGTGGTCCGGGGTGCTGGAGGTCCTGTCGCTGGAGGACCCCCTCGTCGGTGCGGTCGACGCGGCGGGCCTGCGGCAGGCGCGGGCCGAGCTCGTGCTCGCCGACGCCACCCGGCGCGTCCTCGCCGGCCGGCGGCTGCGCGGTGCGCTGGACGAGCGGGCCGCGTCCGCCGACGCCTCCGCCGCCGACCCGCTGTCCGCCCCGGCCCGCGGCGCGACGACCGCGGTGCTGCCGTGCTGGGCGCTCTCGCCCGCGACCGCCGCCGTCGTGCTGGGCGGGGGCGTCGGACCGGGTGGCGCGGACGAGCCCGTCGCCGACGTGGTCCTCGTCCTCGGGGCGCAGGCCAGCAGCACGGCCGCCCTGCTGCCGGCCCTGTCCCGCGCGCGGCAGGTCGTCGTCGTGGGTGACCCGGCGCTGCCCGGACCGCGCGTGCTGCGCACCGCCGACCGCGCGGACGAGCCCGTGGCCCAGGGTGGGCGCGACCTGCTCGCCGAGTCCGCGGCCGTCCTGACCACCGAGCGCCTGGACCGGCAGCACGCCACCCTCGACGAGGAGCTCCTGCCCGCCCGGCTGCGCCGCGGGCAGAGCACCGTGCCCGGCGCCCGTCTCGGTGTGCGGCGCCTGGCGCGGACGTCGTCGCGCCCGATCGGCGCGCGCCGGGGGCCCGAGGCGCTCGCCGACCTCGTCCACGTCGTGGTCCAGGCGCACCTCGAGGAGCACCCCGGGGAGTCGCTCGGGGTCGTGACGCCCGACGCGGCCACCGCCGCCGCCGTCGCGGACCTGGTGCGCCGCCGCCTGCCCCGCCCCGCGGGGGAGGAGGGGGTCGAGGACCTCCTGGTCGCGGCCCTCGAGCGCTGGCCCGGCCGGCGCCGCGACCACGTCGTCGTCGTCGCCGACTCGGTGCACGGCCCCGGTGCCGGGCTGGGCGTCCGCGTCGCGGACGGGACCGGCCTCGATGCGGGGGCCGCGGACGTGGCCCTGGCGCTCACCCGCGCCCGCCGCCGGTGCACCGTCGTGCTGGACGACAGCGCGCTGGAGGACGGCCCACCGGGTCACGCGGCGGCTCCGGGCGTCGACGCACCTGCGGACGTGACGGGCCCGCCCGACGGGCGGACGGAACTGCTGCGCACCGCGCTCGCGTGGGACGCGGAGGACGTCGCCGTCCCGGCGGCGGCTGCCGACGCGCTCGTGCAGCGGCTCGCGCACGCGTGCACCACCTCTGGCCTGCCCGCGGTGACCGGGCTGGGGCGCTCCTCCGCCGTGCCGCTGGCCGTGCGCGGAGCCGAGGGCGGCGGACCGGCGCTCGCGATCGAGCTGGACGGGGCCGACTGGGCCGCCGCCGACGTGCTGGAGCGTGAGGTGTCCCTGCCGGCGCGCTGGGAGCGGGCCGGCTGGCACTACGTCCGGTCGCTGTCCGTCGACGTCCTGCGTGACCCCACCGGCGAGGCCGCCCGCGTCGCCGGGGTGTGGCACGACGACCTCCTCGCGGTCCGGCCGGCCGAGCGGTCCGTCGACCTCCCGGAGGGTCCCGCGGAGCGGGCGCTGGACGGGCGCGCCGCCGGAACCGGCGACGAGCGGGCGCCGCGGTGAGCGCGCCGGGTCCCCAGCGCGACGAGGACCGCGAGGTCCCGCTGGAGGACGAGCGCTCCTCGGACGACCGCGACGAGGGCTGGGGCGACGCGCCGGCCTCCGACGACGACGACCGGTACCTGCGCGAGCGCCCCCCGCACTGGGAGTGACGGAGCAGTGGGTGTCCGCGCCCGGATCCTGACTGGTCGTGAGGCTCAGCTGACTGACCGTCGACCGCTCACTGGTCGAGCGCTCAAGGGCTTCCCCCGGCGCGGCGTCAGACCCCATCATGGCTCCGGGACACTTCGTGGGTGTCCCCCTGTCGGGGGACGTCCCAGCGGGGCCGGCTCATCGCACCGAAGACACCTGCGGAGGGTCGACATGGCCAGGATCCAGCCACGGGTCCTCGAGACGGTCGCGCCGGCGTGGCGGTAGGTACCCGCGCCCAGCTCGCGAGCGCGCCCCCGCTCCTGCGCCCCCCCTCGACGAGGACCACCCGCTCGCGCGGGGAGGTCGCCGTCCTGGTCGTGGCCGCGGTGCTCGTCCTCGTCGCGCTCCTGCTCATCGCCCTCGACGCCGCCCTGCCGGACGCGGCCACCGTCCTGCTCACCACCCTCGTGGTGCTCACCCAGCTCCGGCCCGCAGACCTCGTCCGGTCGCGCCGGGGTGGTGGGGACGCACGCCGCCCGGTCCCGGTGGGTCTCGGCTTCCTCGTGGCGCTCCTCGCGACCGCCCCGCTGTCCTGCGCCCTGCTCGCCTGCGGGCTGCCCCTGCTGCTGCGGGCCGCCCGCCGCACGAGCTCCCCGGCCCTCCTGCTCGTGGTCGCCGTCCGGTCCGCGGCGGTCGTGCTGGGGGCGCGGCTCGCGCTCGCCGTGACGCTGGGCGCCCCGCTCACCGGGGGGCCGCTCATCACGCGGCAGGACCAGTGGCCCGCGGTGCTGGTGGCCGGCCTGGTCGCGGTCGCCGTCGACGTGGTCCTGCGCACGGCGACGCGCGCCGGTGCGGGCCGGGACTCCGACGCCCGCAGCGTCGGTCTCGCGGACCGCGTGCGGCTGACGGTCGTCGGCCTCGTCCTCGTCATGACGGCGCCCGCGCTGACCATCGCCGCCAACGGCGGTGTGCTCCTGCTGCTGGCCGTGAGCCTCCCGGTCCTGCTGGTGCGCCTGACGACGGTGATCCCGCGGCGGGCGGGGCGACGGGTGCTCAGCGACCCCCTCACCGGCCTGCCGAACCGCGAGGCGCTGCACGCCCGCCTCGAGGAGGTTCTCGCCGCCGCACCCGACGGGGCACCCGGCCCCGGCCTGCTGGTCCTCGACCTCGACCACTTCAAGGACGTCAACGACGCCCTCGGCCACCCCGCCGGCGACGCGGCGCTGCGCGAGGTGGCGCGCCGGCTCGTGGCCCGGTCCCCCCGCGACACCCTCGTCGCCCGGGTGGGCGGCGACGAGTTCGCCCTGCTCGTCGACGACGGGGACCGGGCCGAGGAGCTGGCGGACGCGGTCGTGCAGGAGATGTCCCGGCCGCTGCGCCTGGGCGGGCGGCAGGTGCTGCTGCCCGCGAGCGTCGGCATCGCCCTGGCGCCCCAGCACGGGCCGGGCGCCACGGCGCTGCTGCGCCACGCGGACGTCGCGCTCCACCAGGCCAAGGAGGTCCGCGGCCGGGCGTGCGTCTACGCCGCCGAGCGCGGGGAGGAGGGCGCCGAGCGCGTCCGGCTGCTCGGCGACCTGGCGCGCGCCGTGGAGGACTCGCAGCTGCGGGTCGTCTACCAGCCCCAGGTGGACCCCCGCACAGGTGCGCTGCTGGGGGTGGAGGCCCTGGTCCGCTGGGAGCACCCCGTGCTGGGCCCCGTCTCGCCGGACCGCTTCATCCCCCTCGCCGAGCACTCGGGCCTGATCCGGCGCGTCACCGAGGTCGTCCTCGAGACGGCGCTGGGCGACGCGGCCGGCTGGCGGACGGCCGGCTTCCCCGGTGTCACCGTCGCGGTCAACGTCTCCGCGCGGCTGCTGAGCGAGGAGGGCCTGCCCGCCCTGGTGACCGCGGCCCTCGACCGCCACGGCCTCGAGGCGGGGGCGCTGGTCGTCGAGATCACGGAGACCCACGTCCTCGCGGACCCCGAGCGGGCCCGGGCGGTCGTGCGCGACCTGCGGACCCTGGGCTGCGCGGTGGCGGTCGACGACTACGGCACGGGGCAGTCGTCGCTGGCCCACCTCGCGGGCCTGGAGGTCGACGAGCTGAAGATCGACCGCTGCTTCGTCACCGGCATGACGTCCGACCGCTCGCTGCAGGTCATCGTCCGCTCCACCGTCGCCATGTCCCGCGACCTGGGCCTGCGCGTCGTCGCCGAGGGCGTCGAGGACGGTGCCACCCAGCGGGCGCTCGCGGGCTTCGGCTGCCACGCGGTGCAGGGCCGCTTCGTCGGCGAGCCCACGACGGCCGCCGGTGTGCTGGCGCGGCTGCGCGCGCCGCGGCCCGCCGCCGTGCCTGACGTCGTGGCGACGCCCGCGCCGCGCGGAGCGCTGCCCGCGGAGCGCTGAGCCGCCCCTCACCGGGGTGCCCGCAGGACGACGACCGTGCGACCCGCTGCGGCGGCCAGCTCGGCCGCGGTGCTGGTGTCGACCGCGACGAGCACGCTCGTGGTCGGCGCCGCGGCCCCGCCCAGCAGCCCCTCGGGACCGGCCGCGAGCGGCACGGCGAGGACCACGACGTCGGCCGCGAGCCGCTCCGCACCGCTCGCCGCGCCCGTGATCGGATCGTCCGTCCGGGCCAGCACGTCCACCCGCGCGCCCGGCGCCAGCCCCGTCAGTCCCGCCGTGGACCCGACGTCCACGAGCGCGGCGAGCGTCCCGGGCGGCTGCCCCGTGAGCACGCCCGGCCCGGCCGTGCGGGCGTCGGTCAGCGGCTCACCGCGGCGCAGCGGGGAGCCGAGCACGGCCCCCGGCGGGAGGCTGTGCAGGACCCCGTCCGGCAGGCGGCCGGCGGGCCAGCGCACGGCGCGGACGTCGCCCGCCGCGACGGGGGCGCCGGCGGGGAGGTCGCGGGCCGCGACCAGCAGCGGGGCCGTGCGGGGGGCCGGTGGTGCGAGCGTCGCGACCGCCACCC
>NZ_VWPY01000081.1 GCF_011839805.1 Kineococcus rubinsiae
GCCCGCCACCCGGCGGCCCCGCCCGCGGCCACCCACGCGGAGGCGTCGCCGACCGCGGAGACCACGGCCTCCGACGGCAGCCGCCCGGACGCCAGCGCCAGCGCCGCGGAGGCCGCGAAGCGGTCCCCGGCCCCGCACGGGTCACCGGCGGCGACGGCGGGCGCCGGGACGAACATGCCCTCGGTGCCGGGGGCGGCGAGCCACGCGCCCTGCGCCCCGGTTGTCACGACGACGCCCTGGGCGCCCCAGCCGGTGGCCAGGTGCTCGGCCAGCCCGTCGGGCGTGCCGGGGGCGCCCTCGCCGGCCGCGGTGGTGGCCTCGGCCAGGTTCGGGGTCACGAGGGCGCACCCCGGGACGGGGGCTCCCCCGCGCGGGTGCGGGTCCCAGAGCACCGGGACCCGGCGCGCGGCCTCGGTCAGGGCGGCGCGGACGGCCGGGTCGTGCGTCGTGCCGGCGCCGTAGTCGCTGACCAGGACGACGTCCGCGTCGGCGAGCACCGCCCGCAGCGCGGCGGCGTCGACGGCGACGGGCGTGCCCGGCCCGCCCTCGTCGAGGCGGACGAGGGACTGCCCCGCCACGCGGATGCGGGTCTTGGTCCGGGTCGCGCCCCGGTGGCCGAGCCCGACGACCGTCACGGGGTGCGGTGCCTGCTGCAGGCCGGCCCGCAGCCGCTCGCCCGGGGCGTCGTCGGCCAGCGGGGTGACCAGCGTGGTCACGGCGCCGGCGCCGCCCGCGCCCCCGGCCGCCACCAGCAGCGCGGTCAGACCGGCGCCACCGGGACTCTCCTGGACGTCGGTGAGGTCCACGACGGGCACGGGGGCGTCGGGTGCGAGGCGCTCGCTGCGCCCGAGCAGGTCGCGGTCCAGCACGCTGTCACCGACGACGACCACGCGGCGGGCGCCCGGGGTGCGGGGCGCGCGCGGGGTGGTCGTGCGCACGGCGTCGCCCGGCGCGGTCGCCGCGGGGGTCGTCGCCTCGGGGGCTGCGTTCTCAGGGGCGGTATCGGGGACTGCGGCCTCGGAGACCGCCGCCCCCTGCGCGCCGGCCGCGGGTGCGACGGCGGTCTCCGGCTCCTCCCGCAGGTGCGCGTCGATGGCGGTGCACAGCGCGTGGACCGCGACGAGGTGGCCCTCCTGGACGGCGGAGGTCGAGGAGCCGGCGGTGCCGACGAGGACGGTCTCGTCGGCGGCCGCGGACAGCGGGCTGGGGTTCGGGCCCGTGAGCGCGAGGACCCGCAGGCCCACGTGCCGGCCGCGCTCGGCGGCCCGCAGCACGTTGGCGCTGCGTCCGGAGGTGGACAGCAGCAGCAGGACGTCGCCGGGACGGCCGTGGGCCTCGACCTGGCGGGCGAAGACCTCGTCGGCCCCGTAGTCGTTGCCGATGGCCGTGGTGCTGGAGGTCTCGGCGTGCAGGGCGATGGCCGACAGCGGCCGGCGCTCGCCCTCGAAGCGGCCGACGAGCTCGGCCGTGAGGTGCTGCGCCTCGGCGGCGCTGCCGCCGTTGCCGCCCACGAGGACGCGGCCACCGCGTCGGAAGAGGTCGGCCAGGAGCTCCCCCCAGCCGTCCAGGAGCCGCTGCTGCGCGAGCAGGCTGCCCACGGCCGCGGCGACCTCCGGCTCGTGCCGGGAGAGCCACCGCGCCGCGGGGCCCTGGGCGTCCGGAGCAGTCGCGTCCGGAGCGGGCGCGCCGGGAGCGGGCGCGTCGGGAGCGGGGACCTCTGCTGCGGGGCCGTTCGTCACTGCTGCGCCTCCTGGCGTCGTCCGGGGGTCGTGCTCGCGGGTCCGAGTGTGCGCCCGCTCCACGAGGTTCGGCTCACAGCGCCTGGGCCGAGCCGGCGGGGCCTGCGGCCTCGGTGGACATCGGCTGCGCGGGCGGCGGCACCGGCACCCGGCCGGCGGCGAGCGCCTCGACGGCGTCGAGGACCTGCTGCGGGGCGACGTCCAGGCACGGGTGCCCGGGGACGGGGCAGACCTGGGCGCGCGTCAGGCGGCAGGGCGCGGACAGGTCGGCCAGCACGACGACGGGCACCCCGAAGGGCACCCACCGCTCCAGGGGCATGACCGCGGAGAACCAGCTGGCGACGGGGGTGCCGACGGCGGCCGCGAGGTGCGCCGGGCCCGTGTTGCCGACCACGACGACCGCGGCCGCCTCGAGCAGCGTCGCGAGCTGGGCGAAGGACGTGCGCCCCGAGGCGTCGACCACGCCGGGCACGCCCGCGCTGACGCGGGCGGCGAGGTCGACCTCGCCCGGCCCGCCCGTGACGACGACGCGCCAGCCGGCCGCCGCGAGGGCCGCCGCGGCCGCCGCCGCGACCTCGGGGGACGGGGCGCGCGCCGGGACCGACGCGCCGGGGTGCACGACGACGAGGCGACCGCCGGTGAGGTCGTCCCCGAGCTCCTCGAGCAGGTCCGCCGGGAGGTCCGGCAGGGGGTGGCGCAAGGCCATCCGGGGGTCGGCCGGTACGGGACGTCCCGAGGCGGCAATGAGGCCGAGGCTGGCGACCACCTCGTGCTCGCCGCCGGTGCCGTCGATCGGGCCGGGGCGGCGGTGGCGCAGGTCGAGCAGGCTGCCGGGGTAGTCGTCGCTGGCCGCGATGACGCGGGGCACACCCGCCAGGCGCGCCACCAGGGCCATCGGCAGCGGGCTCTGGTGGAAGGAGGTGAAGACCACGACCTCGTCGTAGGCCCCGGCGCGCACCGTCTCGACGAGGGCGGTGAGCGCGGCGGCGTCCGGGGCGGGCGGGCGGTAGCCGGACCACGGCACGTCGGCGACGAGCACCTCGTCGACGCCCGGCAGCAGCCGCGCCGCGGCGGCCCCGGCCGGGGCCGCGAGCACGTCGACGCGCGAGGCCGTCTCCCCGTCCGGGCCGCAGCGCAGCGCCGCGATCGCGGGGCCGGTCATGAGGACGTCGCCGTCGGAGTCGAGGCGGACGGCGAGCACGCGCGGGCCGCTCACCGGACTCCCGCCGCGGAGGGGTTCGGGAGCGCGGCGCGGGGCGCGCACGCGGCGTCGGAGATCTGCACCACGCCGTTGTAGCCGAGGCCGACGACAGGGGCCCACCCGAGCCACCCGGTCGCGGTGCGATGTGCGTCACCTTCGCCCCGCACGAGACGCCACCCCTGCGGACTCGGGTTAGGTTCCTTGAGCCCTGAAGTTCCTCCCCTGCTCTCTGAGGTTCATCCCTGCCCAGCGCACCCCCGTGGACGTGAGGAGTTGCCGATGGCCGTCACCGTGACCGCCTACCCCCGTCGCAGCACGAAGCTCGACGACGGCGCCGAGCTCTGGAACTGGGCGGGCAACGCGACCCTCGCCCGCAGCAGCGCGGTGACGTCCCCCGCGACCGAGGACGAGCTGCGCGCCGCCGTCACCACCGGCCCCGGCCGGGTGCGCCTCGCGGGTTCCCGCATGTCCGCGGGCCGGATGCTGAAGCTGGCCGCGGAGGGTGACCGCCTCGTGGACACCAGCCGGTTGCGCGGTCTGCTGGGCACGGGGCCCGACAGCGCCACCTTCGCCGGCGGCACCTCGCTGCAGGAGGTCTACGACGTCCTCACGCCGATGGGCCGCGCACTGCCCTCCTCGCCCGGCGTCATCGCCTCGCAGACGCTGGCCGGCGCGCTGGCCACCGGCACGCACGGCCAGGGGCTGAGCCAGGGTTCCCTCGCCGACGCGGCGCTCTCGATCCGCATGGTCCTGGCCGACGGTTCCGTGCAGGAGTTCGACCGCGCGCACCCCTCCTTCCCCGCGGCGCAGCTCGGCCTCGGCGTCCTCGGCGCGGTGAGCGCCGTGACGCTGCGGACGGTGCCGAGCCTCGTCTACAGCTGCCACAAGGACGCGGTCAGCGCCGACGACCTGGGGACGAAGCTCACGTCGTGGAACCGCGAGAACGCGCTGAGCAAGGCGTGGTGGTTCCCCGACGAGAACCTCGTCCACGTCTGGACGGCGCAGGAGGCGGCTCCCGCGGAGCAGCTCGCCTACCGCGCCGGTGGCAGCGCGCTGCTGGAGCGCGCCGAGACCAGCGACGCCATGAACCGCACGATCGACCGGACGCTCACGAACATGCGGGGCGACACGCAGATCCTCGACGCCGCCGGCAAGCCCTACCGCACGGTGAACCGCTTCAAGGACTTCTCCGACGTGACGGGCGACGTCTACCAGGTGTTCTGCCGCGGCATCGCGACGCCGCAGATCAACGTCGAGATCGCCGTGCCGCTGCACCGGGTCGACGAGGTCGTCGCCGTCCTGAAGGCCTGGCACGCGCGGACGAACCCGCACATGCACTACCCGGTCATCCTGCGCTGCACCGGGCCGTCGTCCGCCTGGCTCAGCCCGGCGTTCGAGCAGGAGACGTGCTGGTTCGGCTTCGTCGTCTACTACGCGGAGGACGGCAGCCTCTCCGAGGGCGGCATGGACTTCCTGCGTGCCGTCGAGGAGGTCCTGGCCGACGAGGGCGGGCGCCCGCACTGGGGCAAGTACTTCGAGGCCCCGCTGTACGACTGGGCGGCCCGCTACCCCCGGTGGGAGGACTTCCGCCGGGTCCGCGAGCAGCTCGACCCGCAGCACCGGTTCGCCAACGCGTTCACCGACGCCCTGTTCGACTGACGTCCTCGTCGACCGAGCGGCTGTTCGGCTGACCGCCTCGTCCGACCGCCCGGTTCGTCCGGACGGCGTCGACGGTGTGCGCACCGCCCGGCCGGCGGTGTTCTACTGACCGCTGCCGCACCGCACGCACGACACCCGCCCGGCCGGGCGGCACCGTTCCACCGATCGTCCCCGAAACCACGAGGAGAGCATCGATGAAGGCGTGGGCAACGCTGCTGACGCAGCCGGACTACCTGGTGGGGGTGCGCGTCCTGCACGCGTCCCTGCGCCGCACCGGCACCCCGCACCCGCTGGTGGTGATGGTGACCCCGGAGGTCGACGCGACGAGCCGGCAGGTGCTGCTCGACGACGGCTGCCTCGTGCGCGAGGTCCCGCCGCTGCGCCCGGACAGCCACCTCGAGGCGAACTACGCCAACGCCCGGTTCGCGGAGGTCTGGACCAAGCTCGCGTCGTGGAGCCTCGTGGAGTTCGAGCGGCTCGTCGTCCTGGACGCCGACATGCTCGTCGTCGCGGCCATGGACGAGCTGTTCTCCCTCGAGCTGCCCGCGGGCGGCGTGGCGGCCTGCCACGCCTGCCGCTGCAACCCGAACCGGATCGCCAGCTACCCCGCGAGCTGGACCCCGGCGAACTGCTTCTACACGCACTGCCGGGGCGTGGACCACACCGAGCAGCCGGACCTCGTCGACAACTACTTCAACGGTGGCTTCCTCGTCGTGGACCCCGACCAGGCGGTGTTCGAGGCGCTGCTGTCGCGGCTCGGGGGCCTCACGGACCTCACCCGCTACCAGTTCGCCGAGCAGGACTTCCTCAACGAGTTCTTCGCGGGCCGGTGGCGGCCGATGCCGTACGTCTACAACGCGCTGAAGACGCTGCCGCACCAGCACCCCCAGCTGTGGGACGCCGCCGAGGTGAAGAACATCCACTACATCATCGACAAGCCGTGGGAGGGCCGGACCGAACCCGGCAGCCGCTACCACGACCTGCACGAGCTGTGGTGGGAGGTCGCCGAGCACGACGTCCTCGCCGTGCCGACCGTGCCGTGACGGCGCCCCGCCTCGACCGCGTGGTCTAGTCGGCCGCGCCGGGGCTCGTCCCGCGCCGGCGGCAGACGAGGACCAGCGCGGCCAGGCACACCACCGCCCAGGCCAGCAGCACGAGCCGCGGGCCCCAGCGCTCGGTGTCCGGGAAGTACGCCGCGGCCCGCAGCGCGGTGACCGTGGCCCCCGACGGCAGCCACTCGTGCAGGAACGCGAACGGCTGCGGCAGCAGGCCCGGCGACACCGCCCCTCCCGAGGAGGTGTTGCCGAGCAGGATGAACACGGTCCACGTCGGCAGCAGCGCCCACCGGCCGATCAGCACGCTCATGGTCGCCGAGAACGCCGACGCCGTGGTCATCTGCAGCGCCAGCGCCCACCACGTCTCGACGAAGGGCAGCGGCAGGCCCAGCAGCCGGTCGCCCGCCACGACGATGAGCAGGCTGCCGAGGACGGCCAGCGCCCCCGTCGCGGTCAGCCACGCCCGCAGCCCCAGCGGCCGCGCGTTGGCGCGCAGCTGGAACGTGCCGATGAACCCGATGATCGTCGCGGCGATCGTCACGTAGAACGCGGACAGCCCCGACGGGTCGCTCGGCGGCAGCGGGTGCAGGTCGGTCGTCGTCAGCCGGGTCCCGGTCTGCTGCTGGGCGCCCGCGGAGGCCTGGCCCAGCACCCGCGTCACCGAGGCCCCCGACGCGCTGGAGGTCTCCAGGGTCACGGCCCCGTCGCCGCCGACCACCACGACCGCGTAGAGCTCCTGCAGCGCCACGGCCCGCTCGGCCTGCGCCGCCGTGGCGTACGGCGTCAGGACGAGGCCGTGGGAGGTGGCCGCGTCGAGCGCCCGCACGTACGGGTGCTGCGCGGCGCCGGGCCCGACCACCCCCACCGCGAGCGCCCGGGCCGTGGGCCGGCCCAGCGCGTCGAGGTAGAAGGACGCGAACACGGCCCCCATCACCGAGGCGATGAGGACCACGACGGCCGCGTTGCGGAACGGCGGGTGCGCCAGGACCCGGCGCACCCGCCCCTGCGGACGGCGGTGGGCGGGGTGCTCGGTCTCGCGGGACACGCGCCGAGGCTAGGGACGCGCGGCCGCCACGGCCCGTCGAGCCGGGACCGCCGCCGGGCCGGCCCGGCCGCTACGCCACGCGGGTGACGGCGACCTGCGCCCGCACGGTCGAGGTCGGCCCCGAGTAGACGCCCCGCAGCGGGCTCACGTCGGAGTAGTCGCGCGCCCGGGCCACGACGACGTGGCGGTTGCCGATGGGGATGTCGTTCGTGGGGTCCCAGCCCGTCCACTCGCCGTCGAAGAAGTCGATCCAGGCGTGGCTCTCGCCCGCGACCTCGACGTTGAGCTGCGGCTCGCGCTTCGGGTGCAGGTAGCCGGAGACGTAGCGGGCGGGGATGCCGAGCTCGCGCAGGCCGGCCAGGGCGAGGTGGGCGAGGTCCTGGCAGACGCCGCTGCGCTGCTCCCACGACTCCGCGGCCGTGGCGTGCACGCCGGTCGCGCCCGGCACGTACTTGACCTCCTCGCGCACCCAGGAGCAGACGCGGTGGGCGGCCTCGCGCGGGTCGGCGCCCGCGGCCAGGTCGTGGACGCGCTCGGTGAAGCCCTCCGGCGGCGGGACGGTCCGCGCCGTCTGCGTCAGGTGCTCGACGTGCAGGTCGAGCACCTCCTCGCTGCGCAGCCACTCCCAGGAGGCGACCTCGTGCTCCGGGCGCGCGGGGCGGTCGACCTCGACGAGGCTGCTGGCCGTCGTCACCATCTCGTGGTGGCGGGCGTGGATGTCGAAGGCCGTGACGTGGGTGCCCCAGTAGTCCCAGTAGCGCGACAGCGACGCGACGGGGCTGACCTCCACGCGGGTGTCCAGCGCCGTCTGCTCGGGCGTCGTCAGGGGCGTCATGCGCGCCTCGTTGAACGAGGCCAGCACGGAGCCGTCGTAGGTGTGCGTCGTCGTGTGCACGATGCGGTGCCGCATCAGGACCTCCCTGCCGTCCACGAGACCGCGGTGGCCGCGGGGAAGAAGCGTTCGGCGACCGCCTGCGAGGCCGCCGAGCAGGCCTCCTGCACGCCGCGCATCTGCGGGTGCAGGTCGCTGAGGAGCTGCTCGGAGCTCTGGAACTCCAGCCGCGTCCGGGCCTGCCCGATGATCCGCCGCGCGTCCTCGGCGTAGCCCACGCGGCGCTGCTGCGGGTCGATCGCCACGAGGCAGCCCTCCGCGACGTTGAGCGCGTTGACCACCGAGCGGGGGAAGAGCCGGTCGAGCAGGAGGAACTCCGCGGCGTGCTGCTCGCCCGCCGCGCCCGTGCTGGAGCCCTGGTAGGCGCGCAGGAACGCCTCGTAGGCCCCGCACGAGCGCAGCAGCAGCGGCCACTGGGTGCCGGTGCCGCCCACGGCCCGCGTGGCCACGAGGCGCGCGGTCATGTCGGCGCGCTCCAGCGAGCGGCCGAGGACGAAGAACTGCCAGCTGTCGTCGCGGCTCATCGTGGCATCGACCAGGCCGGAGACCACCGCGGTGCGCTCGCGGACCCAGGAGAAGAACCGGTGCGGGCTGGCCGAGCGCCAGCGCCCGGACGCCAGGGCGTTCCAGGTCGTGTTCAGGCTCTCCCACATGTCCGAGGAGACCGTCTCGCGCGCCCGGCGGGCGTTCTCGCGGGCCGCGCCCAGGGCGCCCGTGATGGAGCTGGAGCTCACCGGGTCGTAGGCCAGCTTCTCCAGGAGCTCCCGGCGCCCCACCCGGCCGACGCTCGGGTCGACCGTCGTACCCATGACGGCGAGCAGGGACGTCGTGACGGCGTTCTCGTCGATCCACGGGTCCGCCAGCGTGCGCTCGACGTGGACGTCGAGGATGCGGGCGGTCGCGTCGGCGCGCTCGGTGTAGCGGCCGATCCAGAACAACGACTCCGCGATGCGGCTCAGCACGGGATGCGCCTCCTCGGGGTCCGGGTCGTGGGTCGTCGCGGGTGCGGTGCCTGGGTCGCCGGCGGGGACGTCGGCGGGCGCGGGGCCGGTGTCGTCACTGCTGCTGCTGGGCCTGCTCGCCGCCGGTGCCGGGGCCCGGGTCGGCGGCGTGGTTGTTGCCGGGGTCGATCGGGGTGGTCAGCACCTCGGCCGTCTCGGGCGCGGCGAGCTCCTCGACGGCGTCGCCGGTGGCCGCGAGCACCCACGTGTCCTTCGACCCGCCACCCTGGCTGGAGTTCACGACGAGCGAGCCCTCCCGCAGCGCGACGCGCGTGAGACCGCCGGGCAGGACGCGCACGCGCCGGCCGTCGTTGACGGCGAACGGCCGCAGGTCGACGTGTCGGGGGCGCAGGTGCTGCCCGGCGAGCGTCGGGACGGTCGACAGCGCCACCACGGGCTGCGCGATCCACCCGCGCGGGTCGGCGAGCACCCGGGCGCGCAGCTCGGCGATCTGCTCGGGCGTGGCGTCGGGGCAGACGACGAGGCCCTTGCCGCCGGAGCCGTCGACGGGCTTCACGACGAGCTCCTCGAGCCGGTCCATGGCCTCCTCGCGCTCGGCGGGGATCTCGAGCCGGTACGTGGGCACGTTGCCGAGGACCAGCTCCTCGCCCAGGTAGTACCGCGTCAGCGCGGGCACGTAGGTGTAGACGAGCTTGTCGTCGGCGACCCCGTTGCCGACGGCGTTGGCGATGCTCACCCCGCCGGCGCGCGCGGCGTTGAGGATGCCCGCGACGCCCAGGACCGAGCTGCGCTTGAAGTGCACGGGGTCGAGGAAGTCGTCGTCGACGCGGCGGTAGACCACGTCGACGCGGCGGTCGCCCGCGGTGGTGCGCATGTAGACGCGGTTGCCGCGGCAGACGAGGTCGCGGCCCTCGACGAGCTCGACGCCCATGGCGCGCGCCAGCAGGGAGTGCTCGAAGTAGGCGCTGTTGTAGACGCCGGGGGTCAGCACGACCACCGTCGGGTCGTCCACGCCCGAGGGCGCGGCGGCCCGCAGCGCGGAGAGCAGGTGCTGCGGGTAGTCGGCGACCGGCTGCACGCGGTGGGCCTCGAAGGCCTCGGGCAGCACCTGCGTCATGGCCTGGCGGTTCTCCAGGACGTAGCTGACGCCGCTGGGCACCCGCACGTTGTCCTCGAGGACCTTGAAGTCGCCCGCCTCGTCGCGCACCAGGTCGATGCCCGCGACGTGGATGCGGATCCCGCCGCCGGGCTCGACGCCCACGGCCGCGCGGTGGAAGTGGCTGGAGGAGGTGATGACCCGGCGCGGGATGACGCCGTCGCGCACGCACGCCATGGGCCCGTACACGTCGGCCAGGAAGGCCTCCAGGACGCGCACGCGCTGCTGCACCCCGCGCTCGACGCGGCTCCAGCGCTCCGCCTCGATGAGGCGCGGCACGACGTCGAGGGGGAAGGGCCGCTCCTCGCCCGCGTAGTCGAAGGTGACGCCCCGGTCGAGGAAGGTCGCGGCCAGCTGGTCGGCGCGGGCGCGCAGCTCGGTGACCGGGATGTCCAGGAGCGTGGTGTGCAGCGCGGCCCAGTCCTCGCGCGGCAGGCCCGCGCCGTCGAACATCTCGTCGGCAGCGCGGTCAGCGGCCGCACCCACCAGGGAGTCGCGGTAGCCGTCGAAGACGTCGGACATGGGGCGCACGCTAGAGGACTCGACGTGTCCTGCGGGTTTCCTCGAGATCACGGGGGTGTTGCCAGCTCCCGGCCGCCTGCGCGTCCGGCACGGCGCGCGAGCGCTGGTAACCTGGCTGATGCCTTCGCCGTCCGCGCGCGGAGGTCACGGTCCCCGCCGTCACCCGGTACCCCACGCCGGAGTCCCCGGTGGGCCAGACCGCCCTCTGACATCGACCGGCTCGACGACAAGGAAGCTCACGACGTGGCGAACATCAAGTCGCAGATCAAGCGCATCAAGACCAACGAGAAGGCCCGCCTGCGCAACAAGGCCGTGAAGTCGGAGCTGCGCACCGCGATCCGCTCCTTCAAGGACGCCGCGGCGAGCGGCGACGCCGAGAAGACCACCGCGGCGCTGCGCCTCGCGAGCAAGAAGCTCGACAAGGCCGTCAGCAAGGGCGTCATCCACAAGAACCAGGCCGCGAACCGCAAGTCCTCGATCGCCAAGGCTGCCGCCAAGGCCTGAGGTCGGTTCCGCTCACGGAAGGCCGGTCCCCGCACGGGGACCGGCCTTCCGTGCGTCCCGGGGACTTCCGGCCGCTGGGTCGCGCCCTGTCCGGGACCCCGAGGGGCTCGGTCGTGCGTCGCGTCACCGGCCGACCCTCGTGGGTGCGGCCGTGGGTGCAGGCGACGGGCTGCCCCGACGACCGCTCCCCTGCCCCGACGCGCGTCGCCAGGGCGTCGCACGGCGACCAGGGAGCCGAGCCGGCCGGGTCGTCGAGCCGCCGGGTCGTCGAGCCGCCACCGGGACGAGCGGGCGGGCTCCGGCAGGGTCAGCGGCTGCGGGCCTCGGCGGTGACCCGGACGGCCCGCTCGACGGCGTACTCGCCGTCCTCGCCGCCGCCCTTGATCGCGTGGTCGGCGGCGGCGACCGCGAGCAGCGCCCGGGCCAGGCCCTCGGGCTCGACGTGCTGCAGGTCGCGGCGCGCGCGGTCGACGAGCCACGGGGCCATGCCGAGGTCGCGGGCGACGTCGGCGGACTTGCCGCGCCCGGCGGAGGCGACCTTCGCGAGCGTGCGCAGCCGCGAGGCGAGCGCCGCGACGACGAGGACGCCGGGGACGCCGGTCGCGGCCGCGTGCCGGGCCAGGGCGAGGGCCGCGCCGGCGTGGCCGTCGATGGCGGCGTCGGCGACCTCGAAGCCCGTCGCCTCCCGCCGGCCCCCGTGGTAGCGGTTGACGTCCGCTTCGGTGATGGTGCCGTCGGTGTCGGAGAGCAGCTGGTCGACGGCCGCGGCCATCTCCCCCAGGTCGCTGCCGACGGCGTGCACGAGCGCCCGGGCCGCGTCGACGTCGATGCGCCGGCGGACGCGGCGGACGTCGGCGATGACGAAGTCGACCTTGTCCTGGTCGCGCTTGAGCGGCTGGCAGGCCACCTCGACGCTGCCGCGCGTGCCGCGGGCGCCGTCGAGGACCTTCTTCGCCCGGTTGCCGCCGCGGTGGCGCAGCACGAGCACGACCGCGTCGGACGGGTCGGGCAGGTAGGCGAGCACGTCCTCGACGAAGGCGTCGGTGGCCGCGTCGACGCCGTCCACGACGACGAGGGAGCGCTCCATGAACAGCGACGGCGACGTCCACGTCGACAGCTGCCCCGCCTGGTAGCCGGCCGCCGCGACGTCGGTGCGCTCGAAGGCCGGGTCCGCCGCGCGGAGGGTGGCCACGAGCGACTGCAGCGCCCGGTCCGCCAGGTGGTCCTCGGAGCCCGTGAGGAGGACGACCGGTGCGAGGGGCACGTCGTGCGGGTCGACGGCGGTGACCAGCGACTTCACGGCGGTCTTGGCGGGAGCGGCCTTCTTCGCGGCGGGCGGGGTGGTTCGGGCGGGCACGGCGACAGCCTGCCACCTGCGCCCGACAGCGCCCGGCACCTCGCACCGCCCGCGGGTCACCCCGCGCCGTAGCGGTCGCGGCGGGCGGCCTCGCGCGGGTCGGAGCCGCGCACCACGGTCCGCAGCCGCTCCGGCGTCCCCGCCACGGCGACGTCGCCGTCGCGGTCGGTGCGCAGGGTGCGCGCCCCGACCCCGGCCAGGACGCCCAGCGCGGACGCGGACGGGTGGCCGTAGTCGTTGGCCGCGCCGACCTCGACGAGCGCGACCCGCGGGCGGGCCAGCGCGTACAGCGCCGCGTCCTGCCGGGCGGAGCCGTGGTGGGCGACCTTGACGACGTCGACCTGCGGACCGCCCGGCCAGCCCGCGGCCCCGGCGGCGAGCCGCTCCTGCGCCCCCGTCTCGACGTCCCCGGTCAGCAGCACCCGCAGCCCGGCGACCTCCGCGAGCACCACCACGCTGGAGTCGTTGACCTCGGAGGAGTCCGGCGACGTCAGGTACGCCACCCCCGCGGGCGGCCACAGCACCGTCCAGGTCACCGCGCCCGCGCGCCCGGTCGCACCCGCGGCGACCGCGCCGAGGTCGGCGCCGGCGTCCGCCAGCGCCGCGTTCGCCCCGTCGAGCACCGGGCCGGGCGGCTGCAGCGGCGACGTCCACACCGGCCCCACCGACCGCCCGCGCAGCGCCCCGGCCAGCCCGTCGACGTGGTCGGCGTGCAGGTGCGAGAGCAGGACGGCGTCCAGGCGCCGCACGCCGAGCCGGTCCAGGCACCCGTCCACCAGCTCGTCGTCCGGGCCGGCGTCGACCAGCACGGCCGACTCGGGCCCGGAGCGCAGCAGGACCGCGTCGCCCTGGCCGACGTCGCAGCCGACCACGAGCCAGTCGGGCACCGGCCACGGCCCGGCCGGGGCGCCGCCCCTGACCGTGCAGCGCGTCAGCAGCACCGCGAGCAGCACGACGACGACCAGACCGGCGACGGTGCGGCGAGGCCCGAGGCGCCGCCACAGCGCCGGGGCCGCGGCGACCAGCACGACGACCGCGACCGTGAGCCCGGCGAGCAGCGCGGCCCCCCGGGCGC
>NZ_VWPY01000082.1 GCF_011839805.1 Kineococcus rubinsiae
GGGCCCGGGTGCGGGACCTGCCTGCGGACCGGCCCGCCGACCTGCCGGCGCTGCTCGCGGGCGCCGACCTCCTCGTCGACGGCGTCGCGGGCATCGGCGGGCGCGGAGGGCTGCGGCCCGCCCTGCACGGGCTGCCCGCCGCGGCCGCCGGGGGACCGGCCGTGGTCGCCGTCGACCTGCCCAGCGGCCTGGACGCCGACACCGGCGCGGTCGGGGGCGCGGTGCTGCCCGCCGACGTCACGGTCACCTTCGGCACCGCCAAGCCGTGCCACCTCCTCGCGCCCGCGGCCGGGCTCTGCGGCCGCCTCGTCGTGGTCGACCTCGGCACGCGCGAGGAGCTGCCGGCCCCCGCCGTGGAGCGCGTCGAGCCCGCCGACGTCGCCCGCGGCTGGCGGCGCCCGGGCCCGGGGGACGACAAGTACGCGCGCGGCGTGGTCGGCGTCGTCGCCGGCGGCCCGGACTACACGGGCGCCGCGGTGCTCGCGGCCGAAGCCGCCGTGCGCGCGGGCGCCGGGATGGTCCGCTACCTCGGCCCCGAGCACCCCGCCGAGGTGCTCCGGCAGCGCCGGCCCGAGGTCGTCGCCGGTGCGGGCCGCGTCCAGGCGTGGGTCCTCGGGCCCGGGGTCTCCCCGGACGACGGGGAGCAGGGCGCGCGCATCCGCGACGCGCTGGCCTCCGGCGAGCCCGCCGTCGTGGACGCGGGCGCCCTCGCCGCCCTGCCCGGCGGCCTCGGTCCCCAGCACGTGCTGACCCCGCACGCCGGTGAGCTCTCCCGCCTGCTGAGCAGCCTCGGGCACGACGTCGACCGGGCCGCGGTCGAGGCGGACCCGCGCGCGGCCGGCCTCACCGCCGCCCGCGCCACCGGCGCGACCGTCCTGGTCAAGGGCCCGGTCACGACGGTCGTCTCGGCGGCGGGCCGCACGCTCACCGCCGCCAGCGCCCCCGTCTGGCTGGGCACCGCCGGGGCCGGGGACGTCCTGGCGGGCATCCTCGGGGCAGCGCTCGCGGCCCGCGCCGGCGACCTCGCCGACGACCCGTCGCTGGCCGTCGACGTCGCCGCGGCCGCCGCCGTCCTGCACGGCTGGGCCGCGACCCTGACCAGCGCGGGGGGCCCGGTCGCCGCGCTCGACGTCGCGGACGCGGTGCCGGCCGCCCTCACGAGCCTCCCCGGGTGGTGAGCGGCGGGCCGGGTACCGTCGCCAGGGTGGAAGCAGCGGAGCCCGGCGCAGCGGGCCGCACCCTCGCGACCGAGGCCGTCGTCGACCTCGACGCCGTCGCGCACAACGCCGCCGCGCTCCGGTCCGCGGTCGCCGGCGGTGCTGCGGGGGGCGGGGCGCAGCTGATGGCCGTCGTCAAGGCCGACGGCTACGGCCACGGCATCGTCGAGACGGCCCGCGCGGCGCTGGCCGGCGGGGCCACCTGGCTCGGCGTCGCGCACGTCGACGAGGCGCTGCGGCTGCGCGCCGCGGGCGTCGACGCGCCCGTCCTGGCCTGGATCCTCACCCCCGGCGGCGACCTGCGCCCCGCGCTGGAGGCCGGCGTCGACGTGTCCGTCGCGGCCGGCTGGGCCCTGGAGGACGTCGTGGCCGCCGCCCGCGCCACCGGCCGCACGGCCCGCGTGCACCTCGAGGTCGACACCGGCCTCTCCCGGGGCGGCGCCGCGCCGGGGGAGTGGCCGGGCCTGCTGGACGCCGTCGCGAAGCACGTCGCCGACGGCACGGTGCAGGTCCGCGGCACCTGGGGGCACTTCGCGAGCGCCGACGAGCCGGAGCTCGCCTCCGTCGCCGCGCAGCTGGACGCCTTCGAGGCCGCGCTCGCGACGGTGCGCGCCGCGGGCGTCGACCCCGGGCTGCGCCACCACGCCAACTCGGCCGGGGCCCTGTTCGTCCCCGCGGCGCGCTACGACCTCGTGCGCTGCGGCATCGCGGTCGTCGGGCTGAGCCCCGCGCCCCAGCTGGCCTCCGCCGCCGACCTCGGCCTCGTGCCCGCCATGACGCTGCGGGCGCGCCTGGCCCACGTCCGGCACGTGCCGGCCGGCGCCGGGGTCTCCTACGGGCACACCTTCACCACCGCGCGGGCCAGCGCGCTCGGGCTCGTCCCCCTCGGCTACGCCGACGGGATCCCGCGGCACGCGTCCTCGGCGGGGGAGGTCCTCGTGGGCGGGCAGCGCCGCCGCACGGCGGGGCGCGTGTGCATGGACCAGTTCGTGGTCGACCTCGGCGACTCCTCCGACGCCGCCGACGTCGTGGCCGCGACGGCCGCGGCAGGCGACGAGGTCGTGGTCTTCGGCCCGGGGACGGCGGGCGAGCCCACCGCGCAGGACTGGGCGGACGCGGCCGGGACCATCTCCTACGAGATCGTCTCTCGCCTCGGTGGACGCGTGCCCCGCCGCTTCACCGGCACCGCGGGGGTGCCCGCGTGAGCCCGTCGCCGGGGGCCTTCGCGGCCACGCGGCTGCGGCGCGGCGAGCACGCGCGGCGCGCCGAGCTGCCCCCGCTGGTGGGCGACGGCGTGGAGGTGGAGGCCGACGACGGCACCCGGCTGCACGTGGAGGTCGACGAGGCCGACCCCGCGCGCAGCGCGCCGGGCGCCCCGACGGTCGTGTTCCTGCACGGCTACGCCCTCACCGCGGAGGCGTGGCACTTCCAGCGCCTGGCCCTGCGCGGGCGCTACCGCCTCGTCCTACCCGAGCACCGCGGCCACGGCCGCTCCGCGCGCGGCCCGATCGGCCCGACCGGGGTGGCCCGCCTCGCCGACGACCTGGGGAGCGTGCTCGACGCCGTCGCGCCCGAGGGGCCGCTCGTGCTGGTCGGGCACTCGCTCGGCGGCATGACGATCATGGAGCTGGCGGTGCGCCGGCCCGACCTGCTCGAGCGGGTCACCGCGGTCGCACTCGTCGCCACCAGCTCCGGCGGCCTCGCGGCCGTCGACCACGGCCTGCCGCTGCTCGGGCACCACCTGGTGCGCTGGGCCGAGGTGGCGCTGGACCGGGCGGCGAGCCGCTCCGCGGTCATCGAGCAGGGCCGCCGCGCCGGCGCCGACCTCGAGCAGCGCCTCGTGCGGCACTGGTCCTACGCGACGCCCGTGGCCCCCGAGCTCGTGCGGCTCGCGGGCCGGATGATGGCCGAGACCCCCGTCGAGGTCATCGCGGACTTCCTGCCCGCCTTCGGCACGCTCGACGAGAGCGAGGCCCTGCCGGCGCTCGCGGGCCGCGCGGTGCTGGTCATCGCCGCCGAGCGGGACCTCATGACGCCGGCCGAGCACGCCCGCCGCATCGCCGACGCGATCCCGGGCGCGGAGCACGTCCTGGTCCGCAGCGCCGGCCACCTCGTCATGCTCGAGCACCCCGCGCTGGTCACGGCACGCCTCGAGCGGCTGCTCGCGCGGGCCGGGACGGGGGCGCCCGGCGCGGCCCACGAGGTCGTCGTCCCGGTGGTCCGCCGCCGGCGCCGCCCCGCGAGGGCCCGACGATGAGCGAGCCGGGGAGCGGGGCGGTGAGCGAGGCGCGGGGGCAGCTGGCCACGGCGCAGGAGACCGCCGCCCTGGGGCGCCGGCTGGCCGCCGTCCTGCGCGCGGGGGACCTGCTGGTCCTCGCCGGGGACCTGGGGGCGGGCAAGACGACGCTCACGCAGGGCATCGCCGACGGGCTCGGCGTGCGGGGGCCGGTCACCTCGCCGACCTTCGTCATCGCCCGCGTGCACCCCTCGCTCGTCGGCGGGCCGCCGCTGGTGCACGTCGACGCCTACCGGCTGGGCTCGCTCGCCGAGGTGGAGGACCTGGACCTCGAGGCCTCGGCGGCGGAGGCCGTCACCGTCGTGGAGTGGGGCGCCGGCCTCGTGGAGGACCTCGCGGGCGACCGGCTCGAGGTCGACCTCGTGCGCCCGCACGGCGCCGGGGCGGCGGCCGCGCACCCCGACGAGGTCCCCGTCGAACCCCGCGCCGTGCAGCTGCGGGCCGCGGGTCCGCGCTGGAGCGGGGTGGACCTGACACGCTTGCTGGCATGACCGTCGAAGCGTTCACCAGCGAGCGCGCCCAGCCCTGGACCCGCCTGGTGCCCGAGGCGAGGACCGCCGTGCTCGTCGTGCACGGGTTCTCCAGCACCCCGCAGAGCGTGCGCGGGTGGGCGGAGGCCTTCGTGGCCGCCGGCTGCAGCGCCGCGGTGCCCTTGCTGCCGGGACACGGCACCTCGGTGGAGGACGCCAACGCCTCCACCTGGGGCGACTGGGTCGCCGCCCTCGAGGGGCCGCTGGCCGACCTGCGCGCCGACCACGACGTGGTGGTCGTCGCCGGGATCTCGATGGGCGGTGCGCTCGCGCTGCGGCTCGCGCAGCGGCACCCCGGCCTCGTCGACGGCCTGGTGCTGGCCAACCCCGCGGTCGCCCTGGAGCTCCTGCGCGCGGTGCCCGCCGCGACCTTCGGCCGCTTCGCCCGCACGTGGCCCGCGATCGCGGGCGACCTCAAGGACCCGGCGGCCCGCGAGGTCGCCTACGACCGGACCCCGCTGCGGGCGCTCATGTCGCAGACGCGCGGCTGGCGCGAGGTGCGCCGGGACCTGGGCCTGGTCCACCAGCCCGTGCTGCTGCTGCGCACCGAGGTCGACCACGTCGTCCCGGCGCTGTCCAGCGCGCGGGTGCTGGCCGGGATCTCCTCGACCGACGTCACCGAGGTGGTCTACCGCAACAGCTTCCACGTCCTGACGCTGGACCACGACGCCCCGGCCGCCTTCGTGGAGTCGGTGCGCTTCGCCCGGCGGCTCACCGCCGCGACCGCCCCGTAGGGTCGCAGGGTGCTGCTGCTCGCCCTGGACACCGCGACCGACGGGGTCGCCGTCGCCCTCCACGACGGGGAGCGCGTGCTCGCCGCCGCCCGCGCCGGTGACGCACGCCACCACAACGAGGTCCTCGTGCCGACGATCGCCGCCGTGCTCGCCGAGGCGGGTCGCGAGCGCGGCGAGGTCACCGACATCGCGGTCGGCGTCGGCCCCGGGCCGTTCACGGGGCTGCGGGTCGGGATCGTCACCGCCCGCACGCTCGGCCTGGCGTGGGGGGCCCGCGTCCACGGGGTCTGCTCCCTCGACGCGCTCGCCGCGCAGGCCGTCGCCGAGGGCCGGGTGGCCCCCGGCGAGGAGTTCCTCGTGGCCACCGACGCCCGCCGCCGCGAGGTGCACACCGCGCGCTACGCGGCCGGCGACGACGGGCTGCGGCGCCTCGCCGGCCCGGACGTGGGGCCGGCCGCGGCCGTCGAGCGCCGCGGCGCCGTGGTCGTCGGCCGCGGCGGCGAGCTGTACCCCGACGCCCTCGGCCCGGCGTCCCCGCCCGCCGACGTCGACGCCGCGTTCCTCGCCGCGATCGCCGCCGACGCGCTCGCGGGCCGGGGCGGTCCCGGCCTGCTGCCCGTCGAGCCGCTGTACCTGCGACGCCCCGACGCCACCGAGCCCGGCGCCCGCAAGCGCGTCACCGCCTGAGCTGATCACCCCCGGTTTGACAGGAGGTGTCGCGGGTCACAAGGTCTGAGGCGTCCGCACAGCCAGCTCACCGGGGAGCGCACCACATGTCGACGCCGTCCAGTCACGAGCTGCTCGCCTCACCCGTCCTGCGCACGGCCATCTCCAAGGCCTCGCGGCGACTCATGCCGATGATCGTCATCCTCTACGTGGTGGCGTTCCTCGACCGCACGAACGTCGGCTTCGCCGCCGACTCCCTCGAGGTGGACCGGGGCATCAGCACCGCGGCCTACGCGCTGGGCGCCGGCATCTTCTTCATCGGGTATGCGATCTTCGAGATCCCCAGCAACCTGGCGCTCCAGCGCTTCGGGGCCAAGGCCTGGCTCGCCCGCATCGCCATCACGTGGGGCCTGGTGTCGGCGGCGTTCGCCTTCGTCCAGGGCCCGACGTCGTTCATCGTGCTGCGGTTCCTGCTCGGCGTCACCGAGGCGGGGCTGTTCCCGGGCATCATCATGTTCCTGGCCGCGTGGTTCCCCAACCGCGAGCGCGTGCGGTTCTTCGCGATCTTCTACCTGGCGCAGCCCTTCTCGCAGATGATCGGCGCCCCCCTGTCGGGTGCGCTCATCGCGCTGGGCGACAGCAGCATCTCCTTCGCCACGGGCTGGCAGATGATGTTCTTCGTCGAGGGCATGCTCGCGGTCCTCGCCGGTGTGGCGGCGTACATCTTCCTCATCAACTCCCCGCAGGACGCCACGTTCCTCGACTCCGACGAGAAGCGCGCGCTGCGCGACGTCATGGCCGACGAGGACGGCATCAAGCACGCCGAGGGGCCCCAGGGCGTCCTGGCCGCCATGCGCAACGGCCGGGTCTGGTACTTCACGATCATCTACTTCTGCCTGCAGATCGCCGTCTACGGCGTGACGTTCAACCTGCCGCTGCAGGTGGCCGGGCTGCTGGACCGCAAGGTCGGCTTCGCCGTCGGCCTGGTCACGGCGATCCCCTGGTTCTTCGGCATCTTCGCGTGCTACTTCTTCGGCCGGGCCGCCAACACCATCCGCCGCCGCCGCGCGTACGGGACGGCGCTGTTCATCTCCACCGGTCTCGCCATCGGGCTGTCCGCCTGGACCGGTGCGAACGACCAGCCGGCCCTGTCCCTGATCTTCATCACGGTCGCGGTCTGCTCGTTCCTGTCCATCGGGCCGATCGCCTGGTCCTACCCGACGGCCTTCCTGACCGGCACCGCGGCCGCCGCGGGCATCGGGCTCATCAACTCCCTCGGCAACCTGGGCGGCTTCGTCGCGCCGATCATGCGCGACGCCGTCGCGACCTCCGCGGACAGCGACGCCGCGGGCCTCTACGCGCTGGGGGTGCTGCCCTTCGTCGCCGCGGTGATGATGTGGGGCACCAAGCGCTTCCGCCTCCCGGGCGACAAGCTGCTCGAGGTGCAGCGCGAGGAGCAGCAGGCCAAGGGCTAGGTTCCCCGGGTGCCCGAACCGCTCCTGCGCCCGCTGCGCTGGTGGGACCTCGGGGCCGTGCAGGCCCTCGAGCGGGAGCTGTTCGGGCCCTCGGCCTGGTCGGACGAGACGTTCTGGGGCGAGCTCGCCCAGCCGAGCCGGCGCTACCTCGTCGCCGACGCGGACGGGGTGGTCGTCGGCTACGGCGGAGTGATGGTCGCGGGGGCCGACGCCGACGTGCAGACCCTCGGCGTCGCCCCGGCCGGTCAGGGGCGCGGGACCGGCCGCCGGCTGCTGCGGGCGCTGCTGGCCGCGGCCGCCGGCGCCGGGGCGACACGCATCGTGCTGGAGGTCCGCGCCGACGGCGCCGCGGCCCAGCACCTGTACCGCTCCGAGGGGTTCGAGCAGATCGCGCGGCGCCCCCGCTACTACCAGCCCGGCGACGTCGACGCGGTGATCATGCGGGCGCCGCTGCGACCTCGCTGACCAGCAGCACGCTCTGGCGGCCCTGCAGGCGGGTCAGGACGATCGTCGCGCTGCGGCGGCCGCGCAGCCCGAGGCGCCGGCGCAGGTCGTCGGGGTCCACGGCCGTCCCGCGCTTCTTCACCGTCAGCGTGCCGACGTCGAGCGCGCGCAGGTGGCTGCGCAGCGCCTTCAGCCCGAACGGCATGACCTCCTCGACGCGGAAGGCGCGCGCGAACGGCGACGTCGCGGGGGAGTCGGTCGTGACGTAGGCGATCGTCTCGTCCACCAGCCGGCCCGCGAGCGCCTCGACGACCGCGCCGACGAGGCCGGCGCGGATGACGGCGCCGTCCGGCTCGTGCAGGAAGGCCCCGACGTCGCCCACGTCGGCGCGCGAGGGCGCCGTGTCGTCCATCTCGAGCACCCGCTCGCCCCGGAGCAGGCGGGCGCTGCGGTGCACCCCGGGCCGGGCGAGCGGGCCCGTCCACAGGGCGCACTCGACGACGTCGCCGTCCACCGACGTCCACTGCGCCTCGGCCGCCGCCGGCACGAGGGCGTGGGGCAGGCCGGGGGCGAGCTTCGCGCCCGTGGCCGGCACCCGGCCCGCCGTGGCGAGCACGAAGGACAGCGGCGGTGAGACGGCCTCGGGGTCGAAGACCCGCCGCCCCGAGGACGTGCGCCGCGCCGGGTCGAACCACGCGCCGTCGCCCGGGCCCAGCTCGTCCACGACGCCTCCGGTGACGTCGGCGCAGCGCACCTCCGCCCGCCCGGCCGCCACAGCGGCGGCGAGGTTGCGGGCCGCGACGGCCGCCGTGAGCGGGTCCGCGTCGACGGCGAGGACGTCGAGCCCGCGCTCCAGCAGGGCCAGCGCGTCGGAGCCGATCCCGCAGCCGAGGTCGGCGACCCGGCGCACGCCCGCGGCGGCGAAGCGCTCCGCGTGGCCCGCGGCCACCGCGGCCCGGGTGGCCTGCTCGGCACCGGCCGCGGTGAAGAGCATGGTCGCGGCGCGCTCGCCCAGCTTCGCCCGGGCGCGCGTGCGCAGCCGGGCCTGGGTCATGGCCGCCGCGACGAGCGCCGCGTCGTGGCCCTGCGCCCGCAGCCGCTGGCCCAGCACGAGCGGGTCCACCTCGCCCGCGGCGGCCAGCTCGGCCAGCAGCGCCGTCCCGGCGGGGGACGTCAGGGCGTCGACGTCGGCGAGCTCCACGCCGCCGATGCTGCCAGTCGCGGGGCCGGCCCGTCCGGGGGGAGGGCACCTGGCACTCTCCGGACCGGAGTGCTAGCGTCGGCGCCAGCGTCGGTGGCACTCTCCCCGTGGGAGTGCCAACGCGCGAGGCGGCGCCGCCCGGCACCCGCGACGACGTGCGTCCCGCCTCCTCGTGTCCGACCGCCACCCGTACCGACGTTCGCAGAAGGGGAGGGCCGCCCGTGTCGGTCTCCATCACTCCGCTCGAGGACCGCATCGTCGTCAAGCCGCTGGACGCGGAGCAGACGACGGCTTCCGGTCTCGTCATCCCGGACACCGCCAAGGAGAAGCCCCAGGAGGGCGAAGTCCTGGCTGTTGGCCCCGGTCGTGTCGACGACAACGGCAACCGCGTTCCCGTCGACGTCTCCGTCGGCGACAAGGTCATCTACTCCAAGTACGGCGGCACCGAGGTCAAGTACGGCGGCGACGAGCTGCTGATCCTCTCGGCGCGCGACGTGCTGGCCAAGGTCACCAAGTAGCTCGAGCAGGCCTCACGGCCCGCTGAGTCGCTGCACGACGACGCCCTGGGAACCCGCACGGGGTCCCGGGGCGTCGTCGGTTCGCACCACCCCGAGAACTGGAAGGACCACCCGCACCCATGGCCAAGACGCTGCAGTTCGACGACTCCGCCCGCCGCTCCCTCGAGCGGGGCGTGGACGCGCTCGCGAACGCCGTCAAGGTGACGCTCGGCCCGAAGGGCCGCAACGTCGTCATCGACAAGAAGTGGGGGGCGCCGACGATCACGAACGACGGCGTCACCATCGCCCGCGAGATCGAGCTCGAGGACCCCTACGAGAACCTCGGCGCGCAGCTCGCGAAGGAGGTCGCCACCAAGACGAACGACGTCGCGGGTGACGGCACCACCACCGCGACCGTGCTCGCCCAGGCGCTCGTGCACGAGGGCCTGCGCAACGTCGCGGCCGGGGCGGCTCCGGCCGGCCTCAAGCGCGGCATCGACGCGGCCGTCGACGCCGTGAACACCAAGCTCCTCGACATGGCGCGCGACGTCGACGGCAAGGGCGACATCGCCCACGTCGCGACGATCTCCGCGCAGGACGCCGGCGTCGGCGACCTGCTCGCCGAGGCGTTCGACAAGGTCGGCAAGGACGGCGTCATCACGGTCGAGGAAGCCTCCACGACCACGCTGGAGCTGGACTTCACCGAGGGCATGCAGTTCGACAAGGGCTACATCTCGCCCTACTTCGTCACCGACGCCGAGCGCCAGGAGGCCGTCCTCGAGGACGCCTACGTGCTCGTCGTCCAGGGCAAGATCTCCACCGTCGGCGACCTGCTCCCGCTGCTGGAGAAGGTCCTGCAGGCCTCCAAGCCGCTGCTGATCATCGCCGAGGACGTCGAGGGCGAAGCCCTCTCGACCCTCGTCGTGAACAAGATCCGCGGCACCTTCAACGCCGTGGCCGTCAAGGCCCCCGGCTTCGGCGACCGCCGCAAGGCGATCCTCGGCGACATCTCCACCCTCACCGGTGCGCAGGTCGTCGCGGAGGAGGTCGGCCTCAAGCTCGACCAGGTCGGCCTCGAGGTGCTCGGCACCGCCCGCCGCATCGTCGTGACCAAGGACGACACCACGATCGTCGACGGCAACGGCGACTCGAGCGAGGTCGCCGGCCGCGTCGCGCAGATCAAGGCCGAGATCGAGCGCACGGACTCCGACTGGGACCGCGAGAAGCTGCAGGAGCGGCTCGCGAAGCTCGCCGGCGGCGTCGTCGTCATCAAGGTCGGCGCGCACACCGAGGTCGAGCTCAAGGAGAAGAAGCACCGGATCGAGGACGCCGTCTCCGCGACGCGCGCCGCGATCGAGGAGGGCATCGTCGCCGGCGGCGGCAGCGCCCTGGTGCACGCCGTCTCCGTGCTCGAGGACGACCTCGGCCGCACCGGCGACGAGGCGACGGGTGTCCGGCTCGTCCGCAAGGCGGCCTCCGAGCCGCTGCGCTGGATCGCCGAGAACGCCGGCCTCGAGGGCTACGTCGTCGTGGAGAAGGTCCGCAACCTGGACCCGGGCCACGGCCTCAACGCCCAGTCCGGCGAGTACGTCGACCTGCTCGCCGCCGGGGTCATCGACCCGGTGAAGGTCACGCGCTCCGCGCTGCGCAACGCCGCCTCGATCGCGTCGATGGTGCTCACCACCGACACGCTCGTCGTGGACAAGAAGGAGGAGGAGCCCGACACGGGCCACGGCCACGGTCACGGTCACTGACCAGCTCCCCCGCAGCACCCGTCAGGCCCGGTCGGCGTCCGCCGACCGGGCCTGACCCGCGTCCGGGCCCCCTCCGCGCGCCGGAGGGGTCCGGGCACGACGAGAGGCCCGGTCCCTGGGGGACCGGGCCTCTTCGGCATGGTGGGTGCTGCCCACCGCCGGCTGCTTCGGCGGAGCGGGCCGAGGTCAGCTGGCGATGCGGAGGGTGCGGCGGCGCTCGGTGGAGTAGATGGCCTCGCGGTCGTCCTCGGTGAGGCCGCCCCAGACGCCGTAGGGCTCGCGGACCTTCAGCGCGTGCTGGCGGCACGCCTCGATGACGGGGCAGGCGGCGCAGACGGCCTGGGCGGCGGCGTCGCGGTTGCGGCGGGCCGGGCCGCGCTCGCCCTCCGGGTGGAAGAACAGCGTCGGGTCGACGTCGCGGCAGGAGCCCTCGAGCTGCCACTCCCAGATGTCGGCGACGGGCCCGGGAAGACGGGAGATCTCAGCCATGGTGCGCTCCTCGAAGCAGAAGGTCGGTCCCTCTGCCGGAGCGGGGGGAACGAGAACGAGGCTGACGCTACAACCGCGCCAGAAGTTGTTCAAGCCCCTGCCCGGAAGTTGTTCAGCGTCACACCCCGCCGCGGACGTGCGGGGCGCCCCGATCCGTGCCTCGCGCGGGCCTGAGCACGCGGACGCCGGGCACCGGGCGGCGGGGGGGCGCACCGGGTGCCCGGTGAACAACGCTGAACAACCTGGCGTCGACCAGATCGCCGGATGGAGTGGCAGCGGGGGTCCTGCGTTGGGACACTCGCTGCGTGCCCTCGTCCGAGGAGGCCGCCCTGCGCGCCTCCCCCCGCATGACCCTGACCGTCGCCGCCGTGGCGCGACGGCTCGGTGTGGCGCCCGCGACGTTGCGCACCTGGGACCGCCGCTACGGCCTCGGCCCCTCCGAGCACACCGCGGGGGCGCACCGGCGCTACTCCGCGACCGACCTCGCGCGGCTCGTCGTCATGCGGCGCCTGACGCTGGAGGGCGTCGCCCCCGCCGAGGCCGCGGCGATCGCGGCCACCACGGCCGTGGCCGACGGCGGGTTCGCGCTGGCCAGCGTGGCGACGATCCCGGCCTCCGTCGTCCAGGCCGCGGTCACCGACGCGGCGGCCATCGCCGGCCCCGAGCTCGCCGCGGACCCGCTCGCCGGCGTCTGGAACCGCGACGAGCTGGACCGGATGTCCCTGGCCCGCGACGACGCGGTCGAGCAGGCCGCCCTCGACGACGCCGACGCGCGCCGCACCGCGGGGCCCACCGCCCCGCAGCACGCCGCGCCCCACCCGGCCGTCGCCCGGGACGCGGACCAGCACGTCCGGCCGCACGTGCCCGCGCAGCCCGCACCGCAGCACGGCCCCTCGCAGCACGGCACCCCCCAGACCGATCAGCAGCACGGCCCCTCCCGCCACCTCACCGTGCCTGCGGCGGTCCGGGTGCTGCCGACGGCCGCCGCCGCCCGCCTCGCGGACGCCGTGCGCGACCGCGGTGCCGCCGCGGCGTGGGACGAGGTGCTGCAGCCCGCGCTCGCCGGCGGGGACGAGGCCACCGCGACCGCCGTGGCCGCGGCGCTGCGGGCTCCGGCCGTCACCGGCGCGCGGGCCGTCCTCGTGGCCGGGGTCGCGGGGGAGGCGGGGAGCCTGCTCCTGCAGGCCGCGACGGCCGCCTTCGCCGAGCGCGACCTCGCCTGCCGCAGCGCCGGGGCGGGCGTGCCCGCGCGGCTGCTGGCCGCCGCCGTGCGCCGCCACGCGCCGCCGGCCGTCCTGCTGCAC
>NZ_VWPY01000083.1 GCF_011839805.1 Kineococcus rubinsiae
CCCTCCGCGCGGGCGCCGGCGGCGGCCCGCGGTCGAGGCGCTGCGCCGGCACTGGCCCGCCGTGCGGGGCCACCTCCTGGTGCTGCGGCCGGCGTGGTGGGTGGCGCGCGCGGCCCTCGTCGCCGGGCTGCTCTCCGTCGAGGTGGGCGGCGGCTCCGGGACCACCGCCACCTTCGCCGTCCTGCTCGTGCCGCTGACCGCCCTCAGCGTGTGGCTGGGGCGCACGCGGATGCCCCGGCTCCTCCTGGTCGGGTTCGGCGTCGTCAACGCGCTCGCCGCCCTGGTGCTGGTGGTCGCGGTGGACGACTACTGGACGAACGCGGGGACCGGGGGTGGCGAGGGCGACTGGACCCCGCCGGGCCTCAGCCTCGACGGCTACCCGGTCGGCAACGTCCAGCCCTACGACGCGCAGGGCCGCCCGCTCACGGGCGTGCAGCTCTTCGACGAGCAGGGCCGCCCGCTCGACCTCTCGCCCGACCAGCGCCTGGTGTGGCGGTCCGACGGCACGACCGGCGAGGTGCGCCCGCAGGTCGACGCGACGGGGCAGCAGCGCTGGAACGTCTACCCGGTGCCGAGCTCGGACGACGCGCCCGCGCCCACCGCGACGGTCGCGCCCCTCCTGCAGCTCCAGCAGCCGTGAGCACCTCCGGGCCGGTGCTCCTGCCGCACCCCGCGACCGGCCGGCCGTTCCCCTCGCCCGTGCCGCCCGGCTTGGGCTGGCCGGGCGACCCGTCGACCGCGGGCACGCCCGTCGCGCAGGACGCGGCGCAGGCCGGTGAGCTGGCGCTCGCGGCCGGGTCGCTGGACGAGGTGGTGGCCCGCTCCTGCGTGTGCCGCGCCTGCCCGCGCCTGGTCGCGTGGCGCGAGGAGGTGGCCCGCACCCGGCGCCGGATGTACGCGGGCGAGCCCTACTGGGGCCGGCCCGTGCCGAGCCTGGGTGAGGAGAACCCGCGCGCCCTCGTCGTCGGCCTGGCGCCCGCCGCGCACGGCGGCAACCGGACCGGGCGCATGTTCACGGGCGACGCCTCGGGGGACTGGATCATCGCCGGGCTGCACCGGGCGGGCCTCGCCTCGCAGCCGACGTCGGTGGACGCCGCCGACGGTCTCCGCCTGCACCGCACGCGCATCGTGGCCCCCGTGCGCTGCGCGCCGCCGGACAACAAGCCGCTGCCGTCCGAGCGCGACACGTGCGCCGCGTGGCTGGACGCGGAGCTGCGCCGGTGCGCGCACGACGTCCGCGTCGTGATGGCGCTGGGCGGGTTCGCCTGGGCCTCGGCGCTGACGGCGGCGCGGCGGGCCGGGTGGTCCGTGCCCCGGCCGCAGCCGCGCTTCGGCCACGGCGCCGAGGCGGTGCTGACCACGCCGGAGGGCCGCGGCGTCCGCCTGCTCGGCAGCTACCACGTGAGCCGGCAGAACACCTCGACCGGGCGCCTGACCGTCGCGATGCTCGACGACGTGCTGCGGCGCGTCGCCGACCTGGCGGGGGACTAGACCCGCCGCTCAGTAGGCTCGCCGCATGCCCGACCTCCGCGTGCCCCGCACCACCGCCGCCCCGCGGATCCTCGTCGTCGGCGGCGGCTACGTCGGCCTGTGCGCCTCGATGCGGCTGCTCAGGAAGCTCAACCCGGGCGAGGCGGAGATCACGGTCGTGGAGCCGCGCGGGTACATGACGTACCAGCCGTTCCTGCCCGAGGCCGCGGCCGGCTCGATCGAGGCGCGCAACGTCGTGGTCCCGCTGCGCCAGACGCTGCGCGGCGCCGAGGTGGTCGTCGGCGAGGTCGTCGGCGTGACGCACGCCGAGCGGCGGGCGCGCGTGCGGCCGGTCGACGGCGAGGAGTACGACCTGCACTACGACGTGCTCGTCCTCGCGCCCGGCTCCGTCGCGCGCACCCTGCCGATCCCCGGCGTCGCGGAGGAGGCGATCGGCTTCAAGACCGTCGAGGAGGCCGTGCACCTGCGCGACCGCGTGCTGCGCAACCTCGACCTCGCCGAGGCCAGCAAGGACGAGGAGTTCCGGCGCCGGGCCCTCACCTTCACCTTCGTCGGCGGGGGCTACGCCGGCATCGAGGCGCTCGCCGAGCTCGAGGACATGGCCCGCTTCGCCACCCGCTCGCTGCGGACCGTCCGGGCCAGCGACGTCCGCTTCGTCCTCGTCGAGGCGCTGGACCGGATCCTGCCCGAGGTGGGCCCGGAGATGGGCCGCTACGCCGTCGACGCGCTGCGCTCGCGGGGCATCGAGGTCAACCTGCGCACGACGCTGCAGTCCTGCGTCGGCGGGCTCGTGCAGCTCAGCGACGGCCAGGAGTTCGCCAGCGACACGATCGTCTGGACGGCGGGCGTGAGGTCGCACCCCGTGCTGGGACGCACCGACCTGCCGCTGGACGAGCGCGGGCGCCTGCTCTGCGGCGCCGACCTGCGCGTCGTGGACGCCGCCGGGTCCGTCGTCGAGGGCGCCTGGGGCGCGGGCGACGCGTGCGCGGTGCCCGACCTCACGAAGCCCGGCGCGTTCTGCGCGCCCAACGCCCAGCACGCCGTCCGCCAGTCGCGGCAGCTGGCGGACAACCTGCTGGCGCTGCTGCGCGGCGGCCGGCCGGAGCCCTACCGGCACGCCTACGCGGGCTCGGTCGCCTCGCTGGGGCTGCACAAGGGCGTCGCCCAGGTCTACGGCGTGAAGCTCAAGGGCTACCCGGCGTGGCTCATGCACCGCGCCTACCACCTGTCCCGCGTGCCCACGACGAGCCGCAAGGTGGGCGTCCTGCTCGGCTGGGTGCAGGCCGCGCTGTTCCACCGCGAGGCCGTCTCGCTCGGCGCGCTGTCGCACCCCCACGCCGAGTTCGAGCGCGCCGCGGGCGGCCCTCGGCACTGAGACTCACCTCTACCCCCTTCGCGGGGGCCACCAGCCCGGGTGGCGTAACTGGTAGGCGCACGGGGCTTAAACCCCCGGGCCGTTCGCGGCGTGCGGGTTCGACTCCCGTCCCGGGTACTGCAGGTGGGGGAGACCTCCTCCCGCCGGGAACGCAGGCGCAGGCTGCCGCGTTGACCCGGCAACGACACGATCCCCGGAGGGGAGTCATGGAAAGCAAGAACCCGGTCTTCGCGCGCAGCAACGAGTGGAAGGCGGGCTACGCGGGCTTCGACGCACCGTCGTCGGCCCGTCGCACCCCGCCCGCCGACGCCGACGCGCGGACCCTGGAGGACTGGTACCAGCGTCCGCCGGCCACCCCGACGCAGTCGCGCCGGATGACCCTGGACGACGTCGTCGTGCGCACGGCCGGCTTCTTCGCCGTCCTGCTCGTCGGCGCCGGTGCCGCCTGGTACTCCGACCTCGGCTTCGGCGTGGCCATCGTCGCCGCCCTCGTGGCCATGGTCCTCGGCATCTGGGCCCAGGCCTCCAAGAAGGTCCGCCCCGGCGTGATGTTCGCCTACGCGGGCCTCGAGGGGCTCTTCGTCGGCGCCATCAGCAACTACTACACGCAGGCCTTCGGCAGCGGCCTCGTCACCACGGCCGTCGTCGGCACGCTGTGCGCCTTCGGCGCGATGCTCGTCGCGTACAAGACGAAGGTCATCCGCGCGACGCCGAAGTTCACCAAGGTCCTGCTCATCGCGGTCCTCGGCTACGCCGTCTTCGGCCTGGTCAACCTGGTCCTGTCGCTCACGGGCATCGGCAACGTCTACGCCGGCGGCGGGATCCTCGCGATCGGCATCAGCGCCATCGGCGTCGTCCTCGCGTCGCTGTTCCTCGTGCTGGACTTCGACCACATCGAGCGCGGCATCCGCAACGGCCTCCCGGTCCGGGAGTCCTGGCGCGCGGCCTTCGGGCTCACGGTCACCCTCGTGTGGCTGTACCTGGAGATCCTGCGCCTCGTGGCGATCCTGCGCGGCAACAACTGACGGACGACACGACATCACCGGAGCTCGGTGCGCCGGCCCTCGAGGCCGCGCGCACCGAGCTCTCGCGCGTCCTGGGCCTGCTCGTCGACCGGGTGAAGGGCATGCCGCTCACCCAGCTCGGCCGGCCGGCCGGCGGCTCCGACGTGCCGCGCGCGGAGCTCGTCCACCGCACGTCGCAGGCCCTCGCGGACCTCGCCGCGCACGCGGAGGGCCGGGCGCGGCGCGCGGTGCCCGTCCTCGCCCCGCACGGCGCGGGCGACCAGCTGGCCGTGCTGGGCGCCGACGTCCTGGCGTCGGCGGACGCGGCGGGGCTGGCGCAGGCGCACGAGGCCGTCCTCGCCCTGCGCCGCGCCCTCTGAACCCACCCCTCCGTGATCGTGCAGGTAGTCCCTGCACGATCACCGAGGGCGTGCGGGCCGGGCCGTCGCGCGCGGCGGCGCCTGCGAGGATGACCCCATGCGCTACGCCGAGTCCGTCGTCGACCTCGTGGGGGGCACCCCCCTCGTCAAGCTGCAGAAGGTCACCGCGGGCCTGTCCTGCACCGTGCTCGCCAAGGTCGAGTACATGAACCCCGGCGGCTCCGTGAAGGACCGGATCGCCCTGCGGATGATCGAGGCGGCGGAGGCCGACGGCCTGCTGAAGCCCGGCGGCACGATCGTCGAGCCGACCAGCGGCAACACCGGCGTCGGGCTCGCGCTCGTCGCCCAGCAGCGCGGCTACCGCTGCGTCTTCGTCTGCCCGGACAAGGTGGGCGTCGACAAGCGCAACGTGCTCAAGGCCTACGGCGCCGAGGTCGTGGTGTGCCCGACGGCCGTGCCGCCGGAGGACCCGATGTCGTACTACTCGGTGTCCGACCGCCTGGTGCGCGAGATCGAGGGCGCCTGGAAGCCGAACCAGTACGCGAACCCGCAGGGCCCCGCGAGCCACTACGCCACGACCGGCCCGGAGATCTGGGCCGACACCGAGGGCCGCGTGACCCACTTCGTGACGGGCGTCGGCACGGGCGGCACCATCACCGGCACCGGCCGCTACCTCAAGGAGCACGCGCAGGCGGCCGGCACCACGGTCCGCGTCGTCGGCGCCGACCCGGAGGGCTCCGTCTACTCCGGCGGCACGGGCCGCCCCTACCTCGTCGAGGGCGTCGGCGAGGACTTCTGGCCGTCCGCGTACGACCCGAGCATCCCCGACGAGATCATCGCCGTCTCCGACGCGGACTCCTTCCTCATGACGCGCCGGCTGGCGCGCGAGGAGGGTCTGCTCGTCGGCGGCTCGTGCGGCATGGCCGTCGTCGCCGCGCTGCGGGCCGCGAAGGACCTCGGCCCCGACGACGTCGTCGTCGTGCTGCTGCCCGACGGCGGCCGCGGCTACCTCGGCAAGATCTTCAACGACGACTGGATGGCGTCCTACGGGTTCCTCGACAGCCAGGAGGGGGGCACCGCGGGCGACGTGCTGCGGCAGAAGTCGGCCGGGCTGCCCGCGCTGGTGCACACCCACCCGACGGAGACCGTGCACGACGTCATCGAGATCATGCGCGAGTACGGCGTCTCCCAGCTGCCCGTCGTCGGCGCCGAGCCCCCCGTCATGGCCGGCGAGATCGCGGGCGCGGTCACCGAGCGGGAGCTGCTCGACGCGGTGTTCTCCGGCACGGCGAAGATGTCCGACGCGGTCAGCGCCCACATGGGCCCGTCCCTGCCGCTCGTCGGCGCGGGCCAGTCCGTGGAGGAGGCGCGCGCGGTGTTCTCCAAGGCCGACGCCGCCGTCGTCGTCGAGGACGGCAAGCCCGTCGGCGTCATCACGCGCCACGACCTGCTGGCCTACGTCGCCACGCACGGCGCCGCGCGCTGACGCACCCGACCTGCGCACGCAACGCGACCCGACGGCCGTCCCGCACTCCGCGGGGCGGCCGTCGCCGGTGGTGGGCGTCGCCGGTGGTGGGCGGGCTCAGTAGCGGATGGCGTCGATGACCTGCGCGCGCACGGCCATCACGGCGGGGACGAGCCCGGCGAGCGCGCCGATGGCCGTGGCCGCGAGGAACCCCTCCAGCGCCGCCTCCCAGGGGTAGGGCGGGACGTCCGTCAGCGAGATCCCCTGGGGCAGGATCAGGGACAGCGGCAGGTTCGAGATGATCGCCACCGAGAGCAGCACGGCCAGCGCGCCGGCCGCGGCCGTCGCGCACACGCTCTCGAAGAGGACCGCGAAGAACACCCGGCCCGACGTGGCCCCGAAGCTGCGCCGCACGCCGATCTCGCGGATCCGCTGCCGGACGGTGACCAGCCCGACGTTGAGGACGCCGATCCCGCCGAGGACCAGGGCGAAGATCCCGATGCCGCGCACCCCGTAGGCGAGGACGACGTTGACGACACCGAGCTCCTCGCCGGAGTCGTAGCGGTAGACGCCGGCGTTCCCGCCGGGCACGGACGCCGTGAGCTCCTGCTGCAGGACCTGCTGCAGCGCCTCGGCGTCGCGGTCGGGGACCCAGACCTGCATCCCGAGCTGCGCCGAGCCGTAGGTGGTGTCCGCGCTGATCCACCGCTCGACGTCGCCGGGCAGGACCCACGCGCTGACGCCGTCGGTGTTGCGGTCGTCGACGACGCCGATCACCGTGCCGCGCACGGGGGTGTCGCCGCCCAGGACCACGGTCGGCGGAGCGGCCGGGTCGAAGCCGCCCAAGCCGTCGGCGAACTGCTGGTCCACCACCAGCGCGGGGGCGAACCGGTCGGTGTCGGCGTCGGTGAACCAGCGGCCCTGCAGCACCTGGATGCGGTGCATCTCGCCGTAGCGCGGTTCCACGATCGTGCCGCTGACCAGCTTCGTGCCCGCGGGCAGGCGGGCGGGGAACTGCAGCGACCCGGTCAGCGAGGACCACGGGATGCCGTGGCGGGCGACGACGCTGCGCAGCTGTGCCATCGACTCCGCGTCGACGGTGCTGGAGCCGTCGGAGGAGTACACGTCCAGCTGCAGCGTCGCCGCGCGCCCCTGGGAGCGGTCGGAGCTCTCCTGCAGCATCTGCGCGCCCATGCGCCCCACGGCCGTGATGGTGGTCATGGCGAAGACGGCGAGGAAGACCCCGACGAGGGACAGCACGACGCGGACGCGGTGGACGCGCACCTCCTGCCACGCCTCGGTGATGGCTGCGAGCAGGCCCATCAGGGGGCGCTCCGGTCGGCGGTGGCGCCGTGCAGGGCGGCGTCGTCGAGCTGGGTCAGGACCCCGTGGTCGAGCCGGAACCGGCGGTCGGCGCGGGCCGCGACCGCGAGGTCGTGGGTGATGGTGACGAGGGTCGTGCCGTCCTCGCGCACGAGCTCCTCGAGGACGTCCATGACCGCCGAGCCCGTGTCGACGTCGAGGGCCCCGGTGGGTTCGTCGGCGAGCAGGACGCGGGGCCGGCGCACGAGGCTGCGGGCCAGCGCCACGCGCTGCTGCTCGCCGCCGGACAGCTTCTCCGGCATGGTGTCCAGCCGTCCGCCGAGCCCGACGCGGGTCAGCATGGCGCGCGCGATGCTGCGCCGGCGCAGGAACTCCCGGGACGAGCCGTAGAACAGGGGGGAGGCCACGTTGTCGGTCGCGCTGCGCCCGGGGAGCAGGTTGAACTGCTGGAACACGAACCCGAACGTGGCGCCCCGCAGCTTGGCCGTGCGGCGCGCGGACATCCCCGTCGTGGGCCGGCCGTCGAGGAGGTACTCGCCCGAGGTGGGGCGGTCGAGCAGCCCGACGAGGTTCAGCAGGGTCGACTTCCCGGAGCCCGAGCGGCCCACGACGGCGACGTGCTCGCCGGCCTCGACGACGAGGTCGACACCGGTGAGGATCCGCAGGACCTCCCCGTCGGGCAGGGCGACGGAGCGGCCGATGCCGTTGAGCGAGACGACGCTCATCCGTAGACGACCGTGCCGTCGTCGCCGGGGGCGATCTCGTCCGTGCCGGGCACGAACTGCAGGATGCGGGCGCCCTCCTCGACGCCGCCCTTGACCTCGACGAACTCGCCGTCGGTCAGGCCGAGGGTGACGGGGGTCTCGGTGGGGGCCCCGGTGTCGTCGAGCCGCCACAGGCTGCCCTTCGCGACGCGGCCCTGCACGGCGGTGACGGGGGCGAGCAGCACGCCCGCGGCCCGGCCCGCGGTGACCTCGACGGTGGCCGAGAGGCCCGGGAACACCTGCACGTCCGCGGGGACCCGGCACGTGACGGTCGCGCCCGTCGGCGTGGAGCCCGGGTCGGCGCCGCCGCCGTAGGCGTACGGGTCCGGCTGGACGGGCGCCGGGGCCGGGGCGTCCGCGACGGGGATGCCGGTGCGCAGGTCGGTGCACTCGAAGGTGCCCGGGCCGCCGGGGACGGTCACCGAGGCGGAGCTCGGCGCGGCGAGCAGGCGGAACTGCTGGTCCTGGGTGAGCGGCGCCGACACGGTGAGGGTGCCGGGGCTGACGGTCGCGACGGCGTCGCCGATCGAGACGGGCTGGGCCGCCAGGACGTCGAGGGTGGCGAGCGTGCCGGGGACCGTCGCGGTGACGGTGACGGTGCGGGTCCTCGGCGCGGCGGGGGCGGGGGCCGGGGCGGCCGGGTCGGTCGTGACCGCGGGCGCCGTCTCCTCGACGGGCACGACCACCGTGAACAGCGGCGTGCCCTTCTCGACGGTGTCGCCGGCCGTGGCGCGCACCCGGCCGACGGTCCCGGCCGCGGTCGCCTTCACGGTGGTCGAGGGGTCGGCCTGGATGCTGCCGGACAGCGACACGGTGTTCACGACGTCGCCGCGCGAGACCGTGGTCTCGGCGGGGGTGAGGACCGCCGACGGGCTGGCGGCGCCGGCCTCCTCCGGACCGCCGCGGCCGAACGCGATGTACAGCAGCGCAACGGCGATGAGCCCCCACACGAGCAGTCGCAGCGCCGGGAAGACGATCGTCCTGACCACGCCCACGGGAACCCACCTCCGGTCTCGGGCCGTGGGGCGGTGCAGCGGTGGCCGATCCCCCGAGCGGCTGTCCGCGGACCGTAACAGCCGTCCCGGGCGCGCCGTGGGGGTTTGCCCGGCCCCGTGGAGGGTGAGGGGCGCGGCGGGCGGCGGGACCGGGTGCGGCTCAGCGGGGGAGCAGCGTGCGCAGGGTCGCCGCGTCGCGGTGCAGCTGCGCCGGGTCGTCGTCCGCGACGAACTCCAGCAGGGCGTCGTGGTCGCGGCCCGTGCCCGCCAGCAGGGCCAGGACGTCCCGCCACAGCGCCGCCCGCGCGCTCAGGGGCTGCCGCTGCGTGCCGGGCCACCAGGCGAAGACGTGCACGGTCGAGACCCGCGGCAGCAGCCGTGCGAGGCCGGTGAGCGCGCTCTCGTCGGGGACGTCGAGCGCGGGCTGCCAGTACGTCGTCAGCGACGGCGCGCCCACCAGGTCGTCGACGGCGGCCAGCAGGGCGGCCGTCGAGGCGGGCGTGTCGGTGAGGGTGTCGCCGTGGTGCTCGAGGCCCACCTCGACCCCGGCGTCGCCCGCGCGGCGCACCGCGTCGGCGGTGCCCGCGGCGACGCGGGCCCGCTCGTCCGGGCCGGCCTGCGCGGAGGCCAGGTCCCCGGCCCAGACGCGCACGCGCGGGGCGCCCAGCGCGACGGCCGCGGCCAGGACGTCGGCGAAGGCGCCGGCCTCGTGGACCCCGGTGCGGTGGTAGGAGCCGAGCGAGGTGACGCGCAGGCCGGCGTCGCGCGTGCGGGCCCCGACGTCGCGGGCGGTGGCGAGGTCCCCGGGCGGGACGTGCCCGTCGGCGCCCCACTCCACGCCCGTGAGCCCGGCCCCCGCGGCCGCCGCGACCACCTCGGCGGGCGAGCGGCCGCGCAGCGTGACGGAGCACGTCCCGGGGTGGATCACGCCGCGATCCTTGCACCCCGCGGCCCCGTGGACCTATCGTTCTGGCAAGCGCTTTCCAACGACGAGCCAGAGGAGGGGGAGCCGCGATGGTGCAGCACCTCGGAGTGGTCCTGAACGGCGTCACCGGCCGGATGGGGTACCGGCAGCACCTGCTGCGCTCGGTCCTCGCGATCCGCGAGCAGGGCGGGGTGCTGCTCTCCGACGGCAGCCGCGTCCAGCTCGACCCCCTGCTGGTGGGCCGCAGCGAGGCCAAGCTGCGCGAGATCGCCGACCGGCACGGGCTGACGCGGTGGACGACCGACCTCGACGCGGCGCTGTCCGACGACGGGTTCCCGCTGTACTTCGACGCGCAGATCACCTCCGCGCGCGAGACGTCGATCCTCGCGGCGATCGCCGCCGGGCGCTCGGTCTACACCGAGAAGCCCGTCGCGGAGTCGGTGGAGGGCGCCCTGCGCCTGGCCCGCGCGGCCGCCGCCGCGGGCGTGAAGAACGGTGTCGTGCACGACAAGCTGTTCCTGCCCGGCCTGCGCAAGCTCAAGCGGCTGGTCGACTCGGGGTTCTTCGGCGAGATCCTCTCCGTGCGCGGGGAGTTCGGGTACTGGGTGTTCGAGGGCGACTGGCAGCCGGCCCAGCGCCCCAGCTGGAACTACCGCGCCGAGGACGGCGGTGGCATCGTCGCGGACATGTTCTGCCACTGGAACTACGTGCTGGAGCAGATCATCGCGCCCGTCCGCTCCGTGACCGCCCGCGCCGTGACCCACGTGCCCGTGCGCGTCGACGAGGCCGGCGAGCCCTACAAGGCGACCGCGGACGACGCGGCCTACGCCATCTTCGACCTCGAGGGCGGCGTCGTGGCGCAGCTGAACTCCTCGTGGGCCGTGCGCGTGGACCGCGACGAGCTGGTCGAGTTCCAGGTCGACGGGACCCTCGGCAGCGCCGTCGCGGGCCTGCACGGGTGCCGGATCCAGCCGCGCTCGGCGACCCCGCGCGCGGTGTGGAACCCGGACCTGCCCGAGCAGCACGACTACCGCGGCGACTGGCTGACCGTGCCGGACAACGAGCCCGGCGGATTCGACAACGGCTTCAAGGTGCAGTGGGAGCAGTTCGTCCGCCACGTCGTCGAGGACGCGCCGCACCCGTTCGACTTCCTCGCCGGCGCCCGCGGGGTGGCCCTGGCCGAGGCCGGCCTGCGCTCCTCGGCCGAGGGCCGCCGCGTCGACCTGCAGGAGCTGTCGCTGTGACCGCGGCGCCGACCACCGCCGGGCGCGCGCTCACAGGCACCGTGCTGCGGCTGCCGCGCCGCCGCCCCGACGGCGGGGTCGAGCTCGTCGAGCACGCCGTGCACGAGCGCGTCGACTGGCCGCGGCCCACGGGCCCGGCCACGTCGCGCCGCGCGTTCGCGGCCGCCCACGTCGTGCCGCGCACCGCCTCCGAGACGGTGCCGGGCGCGCCCGCCGACCTCGACTGGGACGCCACCCTCGCGGTGCGCCACCACCTGTGGGGGTACGGCCTCGGCGTCGCCGAGGCCATGGACACCGCGCAGCGCGGCATTGGCCTCGACCCGGCCGCGACCGGGGAGCTGGTGCGCCGCAGCGCCGCCGAGGCCCGCTCCGTCGGCGCGCGCATCGCGGCGGGCGCCGGGACCGACCAGCTGCCGCCCGGGCCGCACGACCTCGCGGCCGTGACGGCCGCCTACGAGGAGCAGGTCGCCGCCGTCGAGGCCGCCGGCGCCCAGGTGGTGCTGATGGCCAGCCGGCAGCTGGCCGCGGCCGCGACGTCGCCCGAGGACTACCAGGGCGTCTACGCGCGGCTGCTGCAGCAGGTGTCGGGGCCCGTCGTCCTGCACTGGCTCGGCGAGGTCTTCGACCCGGCGCTGGCCGGGTACTGGGGCAGCCGGGACGTGGCGGCGGCGACGGAGTCGTTCCTGCAGGTGGTGCGGGAGAACCCCGCGAAGGTCGACGGCGTGAAGGTGTCCCTGCTCGACGCCGCGCACGAGCAGGCGCTGCGGCGGCAGCTGCCCGCCGGCGTGCGGCTCTACACGGGCGACGACTTCAACTACCCCGACCTGGTGCTGGGGGACGGGGAGTTCCACTCCGACGCGCTGCTGGGGATCTTCGCGGCCATCGCCCCGGCGGCCTCCGCTGCGCTGCAGGCGCTCGACGCGGGTGACGTCGCCGGGTACCGCGCGGCGCTGGACCCGACCGTGGCGCTGGCCCGGCACGTGTTCGCCGCGCCCACCCCGCACTACAAGGCGGGCATCGCGTTCCTGTCCTGGCTCGACGGCCGCCAGCCGGGGTTCCAGATGGTCGCCGGCCTGCACTCCGCGCGCAGCGCCGTGCACCAGGCCGAGGCGTTCCGCCTGGCCGACGAGGCTGGCGTCCTCGCCGACCCGGAGCTCGCGGCGCGGCGGCTGCGCGGCTACCTCGCCGTGCACGGCCTCGACGGCTGACTCAGCGGGCGGGCTCCCCGGCGGGGGCGCCCGCCCGGCAGGTCAGCTCGGCCCAGAGCGAACCGGGTTCCAGGTCGACGGTCAGCTCCAGGTCGTCGGGGACCCCGCCGGCGAGGGCCGCGGCCACCTCCGCCACCTCGGTGGGGGAGCCGTCGACCGCCACGGAGACCAGCTGCCCCGACGGGTCCAGGCGGGCGGTCAGCGCCGCCCCCCGGCACGCCCCGAGCGCGGCGGTCAGCGCGGGCCGCGCCAGCGCGACGAGCCCCTCCTCGTCGGGGTGGCGCCGGTCGTCGACCACGTCGACGGAGCTGCCCCGGCTGCGGGCGCCGCGGACGGCGGAGCGCAGCGCGGGGTCCAGCACCGCGCGGGCGCCGAGGTCGTCGCGCAGCTGCCGCTCGAGCCCCCGGGCCCGGCGGGCCAGCTCCGCCCACG
>NZ_VWPY01000084.1 GCF_011839805.1 Kineococcus rubinsiae
GGTGGCGGGCCGCTCAGCACGCCCCCGAGCGCGGTCCGGTGGCCGAGCCCGCGGGCGGCGCGGGCGACGTCGTGGCGCGCGTGCGGGCGCAGGGGGGCACCGTCGTCAGCACCGGCGGCTGCTTCGACGTCCTGCACGCCGGGCACGTGGCCTGCCTGGAGGCGGCCCGCCGGCTCGGGGACTCCCTGGTCGTGCTGCTGAACTCCGACGAGTCCGTGCGCCGGCTCAAGGGGCCGGGCCGTCCGGTCAACGACCAGGTGGACCGGGCCCGCGTCCTCGCGGCCCTGGACTGCGTGGACGCCGTCGTCGTCTTCGACGAGGACGACCCCCGCGCGGCCCTGGAGGCCCTGCGCCCCGACGTGTGGGCCAAGGGCGGGGACTACGCCGGCGCCGACCTGCTCGAGGCGCCGCTCGTGCGCAGCTGGGGCGGTCGCGTCGTGTTCCTGCCGTACCTGCCCGGCCGGTCCACCACCCTGACGCTCGCCCGCGGGGCGGCGTCGGCCGACGGCGTCGCGGAGACCTCGCCGCCTTCGGCCGGCTGACGGCGGGGGTCGGCAGGCGGGCGGGGCCGGTCCGCGGGCGGGAGGCCGCGCCCGCGGACGTGCGACGATGGACACCCACACCGTGCTCGACGAGAGGTCCCCGCCACCCGTGTCCCCGATGGCTGCCGACGCCCCGGCCCCCGCCGCGACGCCGCCGGAGATCCTGCGCAACTTCTGCATCATCGCCCACATCGACCACGGCAAGTCGACGCTGGCCGACCGCATGCTGCAGCTCACGGGGGTCGTCGACCCGCGCGCCATGCGGGCGCAGTACCTGGACCGCATGGACATCGAGCGCGAGCGCGGCATCACGATCAAGTCGCAGGCCGTGCGGATGCCCTGGGGCCTCGACGGGACCGACTACGCGCTGAACATGATCGACACCCCCGGGCACGTCGACTTCACCTACGAGGTCTCGCGCTCGCTCGCGGCGTGCGAGGGCGCGGTGCTCCTCGTCGACGCCGCGCAGGGCATCGAGGCGCAGACCCTGGCGAACCTGTACCTCGCCATGGAGAACGACCTCACGATCATCCCGGTGCTGAACAAGATCGACCTGCCGGCGGCGCAGCCGGAGAAGTTCGCCGAGGAGCTCGCGAAGCTCATCGGCTGCGAGCCCGAGGACTGCCTGCGCGTCTCGGGCAAGACCGGGGTCGGCGTGGAACCCCTGCTGGACGAGATCGTCCGGCAGATCCCGCACCCCGTGGGGGACCCGGACGCCCCGGCCCGCGCCATGATCTTCGACTCGGTCTACGACACCTACCGCGGCGTCGTCACCTACGTCCGGGTCATCGACGGCTCCCTGAGCCCGCGCGAGCGCATCGCGATGATGTCGACGAAGGCCACGCACGAGCTGCTCGAGATCGGCGTCAGCTCCCCGGAGCCGGTGCCCTCCAAGGGCCTCGGCGTCGGCGAGGTCGGCTACCTCATCACGGGCGTGAAGGACGTGCGGCAGTCCAAGGTCGGCGACACCGTCACCAACGCGCACAAGCCGTCGACCGTGGCGCTCGGCGGGTACCGCGACCCGAAGCCCATGGTGTTCTCCGGGCTCTACCCGATCGACGGCTCGGACTACCCGCTGCTGCGCGACGCCCTCGACAAGCTCAAGCTCAACGACGCCGCCCTGGTCTACGAGCCGGAGACGTCGGCCGCGCTGGGGTTCGGCTTCCGCATCGGCTTCCTCGGCCTGCTGCACCTGGAGATCGTCCGCGAGCGGCTCGAGCGCGAGTTCAACCTCGACCTCATCTCCACGGCGCCGAGCGTCGTGTACGAGGTGACGATGGAGGACCGCAAGGTCATCACCGTCACGAACCCCTCGGAGTACCCCGAGGGCAAGGTCTCCGAGGTCCGCGAACCCATCGTGCGGGCCACGCTGCTGGCCCCCGCCGAGTTCATCGGCGCGATCATGGAGCTGTGCCAGCAGCGCCGCGGTGACCTGCAGGGCATGGACTACCTGTCCGAGGACCGCGTCGAGATGCGCTACCGGCTGCCGCTCGCGGAGATCGTCTTCGACTTCTTCGACCAGCTGAAGTCGCGCACCCGCGGGTACGCCTCGCTGGACTACGACGTCGACGGCGAGCAGGCGGGGGACCTCGTGAAGGTCGACGTGCTGCTGCAGGGCGAGCAGGTCGACGCGTTCTCCGCGATCGTGCACCGCGACAAGGCGTACGCCTACGGCGTGATGATGGCCGGCAAGCTCAAGGACCTCATCCCGCGCCAGCAGTTCGAGGTGCCGATCCAGGCCGCCATCGGCGCCCGGATCATCGCGCGCGAGAACGTCCGCGCCATCCGCAAGGACGTCCTCGCCAAGTGCTACGGCGGTGACATCACCCGCAAGCGGAAGCTGCTGGAGAAGCAGAAGGAGGGCAAGAAGCGGATGAAGATGGTGGGCCGGGTCGAGGTCCCCCAGGAGGCCTTCATCGCCGCGCTGTCCTCTGACGCCGCGGGCGGGCAGACGGACAAGCAGAAGAAGTAGCGCCGACGGGGCACCGGGCCCCACTGGACCGGCGGCTGCGGGCGGGGCACCATCGGCGCATGGATGAGGCTCCCGACGCCCCGGTCACCCCGCTCGAGGGCTCCGCCACCCCGCGCGACGGCGAGTCGCTGGTGCCCACCCCGCTCCCGCCGGGGGAGGCTCGCGGCCGGGCGGCGCTGCAGCCGTGGCGCGAGCGCGCCGGGGCGCTGCGCAGCAGCCTGCCGGAGCTCGTGCGCAACCCCGTGGTGGTCAGCGCGTCGACGGTCGCCGTCACCCTCGCGGCCCGCCTCGCGGTCGAGGTCGCCCGCCGGGCGCTGACGCCGGGTGCGGCCCCGGCCTCCGGGCGGCTGGAGGTCACCGGCCAGGTGGTCCACCACGTCGTGCACCACCACGTCGTGCACCACGCCCACGTCGTCCACCACGTGGCCGTGCCGATCGTCCGGCTGCCGCTGCTCCCGCCGCCGCGCCGCTAGGCCCCTACCCGTGCGCCGCCGGCCCGCCGCCGGCGACGGCGTGCGCGCACCTGCCGGACGTGGTCTGCTGCACCGCGAGCGTCCACCCGGGCCGGTTCGACGACACGTGACCGGTGCCTCGTGCGAGTCGAAGGGGTTCCATGACCATCGAGATGACCGGCAGCGCCGACCCGATCACGCCGTGGGCGCGGCGCCCCGCGACCGCCCTGACCGAGGAGTCCCTCGCCCGCGTCGACGCCTGGTGGCGGGCCGCGAACTACCTGTCGGTGGGGCAGATCTACCTCCTGGACAACCCGCTGCTGCGCGAGCCGCTGCACCGCGACCACGTCAAGCCGCGCCTGCTGGGGCACTGGGGCACGACGCCCGGCCTGAACTTCCTCTACGCCCACCTCAACCGGGCGATCGCGGAGCGCGGGCAGTCGACGATGTACGTGACGGGCCCCGGCCACGGCGGACCCGGGCTCGTCGCGAACGCCTACCTCGACGGCACGTACTCCGAGGTGTACTCCGACATCACCCCCGACGCGGAGGGCCTGCGGCGGCTGTTCCGGCAGTTCTCGTTCCCCGGCGGCATCCCCAGCCACGTCGCGCCGGAGACGCCCGGTTCCATCCACGAGGGCGGGGAGCTCGGGTACGCGCTGTCGCACGCCTACGGCGCGGCCTTCGACAACCCCGACCTGCTGGTGGCCGCCGTCGTCGGCGACGGGGAGGCCGAGACGGGTCCGCTGGCCACGAGCTGGCACTCGAACAAGTTCGTCAACCCCGTCAACGACGGGGTGGTGCTGCCGATCCTGCACCTGAACGGCTACAAGATCGCGAACCCGACGGTCCTGGCGCGCATCCCCGAGGAGGAGCTCCTCGACCTGATGCGCGGCTACGGCCACCACCCGCACGTGTTCACGGGGGGTTTCGACGGCGAGGACCACGCGGCGGTGCACCGCCGGTTCGCGGAGCTGCTGGACGTGGTGCTCGACGAGATCGCCGACATCAAGGCCCGGGCCGCGGCGGGCGACGACAGCCGGCCCGCCTGGCCGATGATCGTGTTCCGCACCCCCAAGGGCTGGACGTGCCCGGCGGTCATCGACGGCAAGCAGGTGGAGAACTCCTGGCGCGCCCACCAGGTGCCGCTGGCCAGCGCCCGCGACACCGACGAGCACCTGCGCGTGCTCGAGGGGTGGATGCGCTCCTACCGCGCGGAGGAGCTGTTCGACGACGCGGGGACGCTGCGCGCGGAGGTCGCGGAGCTCGCCCCCTCGGGGATGCTGCGGATGAGCGACAACCCGCACACCAACGGGGGACTCCTGCTGCGGGACCTGCGGTTGCCGGACTTCCGGGACTTCGCGGTCGACGTCCCCGCGCCGGCCGGGTCCACGAGCGAACCCACCCGCGTGCTGGGGCAGTGGCTGACCGAGGTCATCCGCCGCAACCCCGACAGCTTCCGCATCTTCGGCCCCGACGAGACCGCGTCGAACCGCCTGCAGGCCGTGTACGACGCGACCGACAAGCAGTGGAACGCCGAGCGGCTCGACGACGCCGTCGACGAGCACCTGGCCCGCGCGGGGCGGGTCATGGAGGTGCTGTCCGAGCACCAGTGCCAGGGCTGGCTGGAGGGGTACCTCCTGACCGGCCGGCACGGGTTGTTCAACTGCTACGAGGCGTTCATCCACATCATCGACTCGATGTTCAACCAGCACGCGAAGTGGCTGGAGGTGACGCGGGGCATCCCGTGGCGGCGGCCCGTCGCGTCGCTGAACTACCTGCTCTCCAGCCACGTCTGGCGCCAGGACCACAACGGGTTCAGCCACCAGGACCCGGGGTTCATCGACCACGTCCTGAACAAGAAGGCCGAGGTCGTCCGGGTGTACCTGCCGCCGGACGCGAACACCCTGCTGTCCACCTACGACCACTGCCTGCGCAGCCGGGACTACGTCAACGTGGTCGTCGCGGGCAAGCAGCCCACGCCGAACCTGCTGTCGATGGACCAGGCCGTGGCGCACTGCACCCGCGGGCTCGGCGTCTGGGAGTGGGCGGGCCGCGAGGTGCTCGGGGAGGACCCCGACGTCGTCCTGGCCTGCGCCGGTGACGCGCCCACGCTGGAGGCGCTGGCCGCCTCGGACATCCTGCGCCGGGAGCTCCCGGACCTGCGGGTGCGGTTCGTCAACGTCGTCGACCTCATGCGCCTGCAGGACGAGCGCGAGCACCCGCACGGCCTGTCCGACCGCGACTTCGACACCGTGTTCACGACGACCAAGCCGGTCATCTTCGCCTACCACGGCTACCCGTGGCTGATCCACCGCCTGACCTACCGCCGGGCGGGGCACGCCAACATCCACGTGCGCGGGTACAAGGAGGAGGGCACGACGACGACGCCCTTCGACATGGTCATGCTGAACGACCTCGACCGCTACCGCCTGGTCATGGACGTCATCGACCGGGTGCCGCACCTGCGGTCGCGCGCCGCGGGTCTGCGCCAGCGCATGTCCGACGCCCGGCTGACGGCCCGCGAGCACACCCGCCGGTTCGGCGAGGACATCCCCGAGGTGCGGGACTGGGTGTGGCCGGACGCCGGCGAGACGGCGACGGAGAGCGCGGGCCCGACCTACGCGGGCGAGAGCGCCGGCGCCACGGCCGGCGGCGACACCGGCGGGGACAACGAGTGAGGCGCCCGCCGGCGGTCTAGGCCGCGCAGAACTCGTTGCCCTCCGGGTCCCGCAGGACCCACCAGTGCCCGGCGGGGCCCTGGTCGACCTCGCGCACGCGCGTGGCGCCCAGGGCCTCCAGCCGGGTCACCAGGTCGGCGAGGTCCCCGTCCCCGTGGTGCACGTCGACGTGCAGGCGGTTCTTGCCGGCCTTGGCCTCGGGCACCTCCTGGAACAGCAGCCGCCGCCCGTGGCCCGCGCCGCTGGCCGGGTCGAACGGGTCGTCGGGGTGCCGGATGCCCGCGAGGCCGCGGAACAGCCGGCGGCCGTGGCGGTCCACGACGGCCTGCTGGCCGAGGTGCCCCGCGGCGAGGAGCTGGTCGACGAGCGCGGTCGGGTCCTCGACCTCGTACTCCAGCGCTGCCGCCCAGAACTCCGCGAGGGCGGGGGCGTCGGTGCAGTCGACGACGAGCTTCCAGTGCAGGGCCACGCCCCGGTCCTACTCCCCGCGGGTCCGGACGCGCAACGCCCGCGGGGCGGGAACCCGGGACGGCCGGGCCGTCAGTCGGTGCCGGACTCCATGGCCGCCCGGTCCAGCAGCGCGTCGGCGTCGGAGACCTCCCCGCGCGAGGCGATGAGGTCCGCCCCGCCCTCGGGCATGGCGCCGATGAGCCCCGTGGACGCGGCCTGGGCCGCGCCGACCGGACGCGGCTGCGAACCGCCGACCAGCCCGAGCTCGGCGTACTGCTCCAGCTTGGCGCGGGAGTCGGCGATGTCGAGGTTGCGCATGGTCAGCTGCCCGATGCGGTCGACCGGCCCGAACGCGGAGTCCTCGGTGCGCTCCATCGACAGCTTGTCCGGGTGGTAGCTGAACGCGGGCCCGGTGGTGTTGAGCACCGAGTAGTCCTCGCCGCGGCGCAGCCGCAGCGTCACCTCGCCGGTGACGGCGGTGCCCACCCAGCGCTGCAGGGACTCCCTGAGCATCAGCGCCTGCGGGTCCAGCCAGCGCCCCTCGTACATGAGGCGCCCCAGGCGGCGGCCCTGCGCGTGGTAGCTCGCGATGGTGTCCTCGTTGTGGATGGCGTTGACGAGGCGCTCGTAGGCGGCGTGCAGCAGCGCCATGCCCGGGGCCTCGTAGATGCCGCGGCTCTTCGCCTCGATGATGCGGTTCTCGATCTGGTCGGACATGCCGAGGCCGTGGCGGCCGCCGATCGCGTTGGCCTCCAGCACGAGGTCGACGGCGGTGTCGAAGGTGCGCCCGTCGATGCTCACGGGCCGGCCCTGCTCGAAGCCGACGGTGACGTCCTCGGTGGCGATCTCGACCTCGGGGTCCCAGAACCGCACGCCCATGATCGGCTGCACGAGCTCGACGCTCGCGTCGAGGTGCTCCAGCGCCTTCGCCTCGTGGGTGGCGCCCCAGATGTTGGCGTCGGTGGAGTACGCCTTCTCGGTGGAGTCGCGGTAGGGGAGGTCGTGGGCCAGCAGCCACTCCGACATCTCCTTGCGCCCGCCGAGCTCGGTGACGAAGTCGGCGTCCAGCCACGGCTTGTAGATGCGCAGCGAGGGGTTGGCCAGCAGGCCGTAGCGGTAGAACCGCTCGATGTCGTTGCCCTTGTAGGTGGAGCCGTCGCCCCAGATCTGCACGTCGTCCTCGAGCATGGCGCGCACCAGCAGCGTCCCGGTGACGGCGCGGCCCAGCGGGGTGGTGTTGAAGTACGCCCGCCCGCCGGAGCGGATGTGGAAGGCGCCGCACGTCAGCGCGGCCAGGCCCTCCTCGACGAGCGCGGTGCGGCAGTCCACCAGGCGCGCGACCTCGGCGCCGTAGGCGTGCGCGCGACCGGGCACGGAGGCGATGTCGGGCTCGTCGTACTGGCCGATGTCCGCGGTGTAGGTGCAGGGCACGGCGCCCTTGTCGCGCATCCACGCGACGGCCACGGAGGTGTCGAGGCCCCCGGAGAAGGCGATGCCGACGCGCTCGCCGACGGGCAGGGAGGTGAGCACCTTGGACATGGGGAGAGTATGCATGACCATGCATGGCCATGCAAAGCGCGGGTCAGTCCGGCGGCTCGAAGCCGGCGCTCGCCGTGAGCGTCCCGGGGGCCACCTCGGTGAAGCCGCCGTCCCTCACGTCGACGCGGTCGGCGGGCGCGAGGACGGGAGCCCCCGTGAGCACCCGGACGCCCAGCCCCGCCGCGGCCCAGCGCCGGGTCGCCGCCGCGGGCAGCTCCTCCCACGCGAGCTGGGCGGCGTGGCCGACCTGGGCCGCGGCCTTGCCCGTGGTCATCGCGACGCCGGGGGACAGGCGCACCGTCAGCAGGTCCGCCCGCGCCGCCGGGACGGCGAAGCCCTCCGGGTCCGCGAGGTCCAGCCCGCCCACCTGCAGGGTCCGCAGCACCTCGGGGACGGTGTCGCGCGGGTGCGGGGCGAAGGCGCGGACCACGGCGTCGCCGGAGCGCGCCTCGACGTGCGCCACGGCGGCCGTGCGCTCGAACCGCACGCCGCGCGCCCGGCGGGTGATCTTGCGGATGTGGCCGGCGCGCCACGCCGCGACGGCCGCGTGCAGCTCGCCGTCGGGGTCGGTGACGCGCTCGTCGGCCAGCAGGAGGACGACGGCGCGCGCCGCGGCCACGAGGACGTCGGTGTGCGCCGGCGCCGGGTCCCGCTCGACGCGCACGACGAGGGAGAGCGCCCAGGGGTCGCGCTCCACGGCCTCCTGCTCGACGGGCGGGGGCTCGACGGGCGGGGGCTCGACGGGCTCGCTCACGCCCCGGGGAGGAAGCCGCGCTCGCCCAGCCACTGCAGCTGGCGGGCGAACTGGTCGGCGCCGCCGCCCGCGTGGTCGCCGAAGGGCCACACGGCGATCTCCTTGTCGACCTCGCGGCCGACGGCGGCCACGGCCTCGCCGTAGCGGTTGTACGCGGCGAAGACGGTCGAGGGCGGGCACACCGGGTCCATGAGGGCGACGCTGAACAGCGTGGGGGCCGTGGCCCGGACGGCGAGGTTCGCGGCGTCGACGTAGGAGAGGGTCCGGAACGCCTGCTCGACCCCCGTGCGGGTGTGCCGGCGCAGGTACTCCACGACCTCGAGGTACGGCCCGGCGGAGGCGGTGTCGGCCCCGCGGCGGAAGTGGCAGAGGAACGGCACGTCGGGCAGGGCCGCCGCCACCGCGTCCCCGCAGAGCCCCGCGGCCGCGAGCGTGAACCCGCCGCCCTGGCTGCCGCCGGCCACCACGACGCGCCGGCCGTCGATCCCGTCGAGGGAGTGGGCCGCGTCCACGGCGCGCGCGGAGTCGATCATCGCGCGGCGGAAGTAGTGGTTCCGCGGGTCCTCGATGCCCCGGGTCATGACCCCGCCGACGTAGGAACCCGTCGTCTCGGGACGGTCGGAGTCGGGCGTGTCGTGGCCCTGGCCGCGGCTGTCGACCACGAGGTGGGCGAAGCCCGCGGCGGCCCACTGGGTGTGCTGCGAGGGCAGGCCGCGGCCCTGGGAGTAGCCCTGGACGTGCACCACGACCGGCAGCGGGCCCTCGGCGCCGCGCGGGCGGACGAGCCACGCGGCGATGCGCTGGCCGCCCCACCCGGAGAAGCGGACGTCGGAGACGTCGAGCTGCGAGAGGCCGTGGCCGGCGACGGGGGTGAGCGCGACGTCGACGTCGTGCGCGCGGGCCTGCTCGAGGCTGTCCACCCAGAACTCGTCGAAGTCGGCCGGCTCGGCCACCTCGCCGCGGTAGGTCAGCAGGTCGTCCAGGGCGAGGTCGTTCAGGGGCACGGCCGCAGACTAGCGCCGCGCCCGCGGGGACGCCCGGGAACCCCGCCGGGGTTCCGCGTGCGTCAGCCGGCGGTCGGGCGCGGGCCGAGCAGCAGGTCGGCCCCGTGGGTGCGGAACTGCTCGATGGCGTCCTTGAGCGCGCTGAGGATGTAGCCGGGCACGCGCATGCCCTGCTCCTGCGCCCACAGCAGCTCGCGCTCCACCAGGCTGATCTGCGCGGCGAAGTCTTCGACCTTGTCGGCCAGGCCCAGGGTGGTCAGGACGCTGCCGAACTGAGCGCGGTGCTCGGGCGTGTGCGCCCCGACCGGGCTGAACGACTTGCGGCGCAGCACCTTCGTCAGCCGCAGCTGCCAGGGCTGCAGGACGTTCTGCTGGACCATCTGCGTCGCGGACAGGCGGTAGAACGCGAAGTGCCCGGGTTCCTGGCGGCGGATCGGCGTGACGACCGTGCGGGCGATCGCGTCCTCGCCGATGCCCGTGAGGCCGTCGACCAGGAGGTTGTAGGCCACGACGGCGGACTTCTCCGTCGCCGCGCCGGTCAGGTAGTAGAGCAGGCGCGAGACCTCGTGGATCGGCTTGAGGTGCGACAGGGCGCCCAGGATGCGGATGCGCGGGTTGACCGACTCGGTGTCCGGGTCCGCGGGCGCGATGTCGATGTCCTGCTGCAGCCGGTCGAGGATCAGGCCGTGCTGGATCTCCTGCGGCTGCCAGACGTCCGCGTAGAACAGGCGGTCGGTCTCGGAGACGTCGGGCAGCAGCGTCAGCAGCTCCAGGACGTTGCGGTCCACCTCGAGCTCCACGCGGGCGAGGTAGTCGATGACGTGGCCGAACTCCGCGCGCACGCGGCGGGGGTCCACGACGGTGCGGTCGACGTCGTCCAGGCGCAGCGGCGGGTGCTTCTCGCCGAGCCGCAGCACGTGGTCGCGGATGTCCTGCGGCGTGATGATCTTGAGAGACACGCTCGGCTGACTCCTAGCTGACCAGGTGAACCGGAAGGCGCTCCCGGCTGATCCAGTGTGCAACACGGATCCGCCCGGCGGAGTCGTCCGGCTGAGGACACCCTTCCTTCGTCACCGGTGACCGGGGAGATGTCCCCGATCGCCTGTGATGCCGGTCACACCGGGGTCAGGCGCGGCGGCGCCGGCGGGCCGTGACGACCTGGAAGAGGCCGTAGGCGGCGAGACCGAGGGCGACCACGAGCAGCAGCACGGTCCCGAAGGGCTGCGCGGCGATCTCCCGGAAGGCGGCGTCCAGACCGCGCGACTTCGCCGTGTCGCCCTGCGAGGACACCACGACGAGGACGCCCAGCACCGCGAAGGCCAGGCCGCGGGCCACGTACCCGGCGACGCCGAGCCCGGTCAGGGCGGGGCTCAGCGTGCCCTCGACCTTGTCCTCGAACGAGTGCTTGAACCCGCGCACGACCGTCGCGACCCCGTAGCCGAGGATCGCGAGCCCCACCACGACGACCAGGACGGGCCCGCCCGGGGCCTCGAGGACGCGCTGGGTCAGGGTCTGCTGGTTCTGCCCGGCGGAGGACCCGCCGCCCGTGGCGAAGCGCACGCACGAGACGAGCAGGGCCAGCGCCACGACCGTCTTCGCGGCCGCGCTCACGCGGTGCGACGTCTTGTCGCCCGTCGCGGCCTCGATCGCCTGCCAGGCGGCCATCGCGAGGAAGCCGAGGGCGAGCACCCACAGCAGGACCGGGCCGATCGCGGTGTCGCGCACCTGGGCCAGGGCCCCGGTGGAGTCCGCGCTGCCGCCGCTGCCCCCGAGGGCCACCTGGGCGGCCAGCCAGGCCACGAGGAGGTGGACGACGCCGTCGGCGGCGACCCCGGCCCGGCCCACCCGCTTGACGGTGGACTCGTGGCGCTCCGCGAAGCGGACGCCCCGCTCGGCCGACGCCCGTGCCTGTCCGCCCGCCATGGCGGTTCCTCCTCCGCGCGAGGGGGCCCGCCTGCTCGGGGCCTCCCGTCCGGGGCGACAGACTGCACCGCCGCGCCCCCGGGGGCCAGCGGGGACCGGCGCGTCCCCGCGGGGTTCAGCGCGGGCCGGGCGCCGCGGAGGAGGAGAACCCGCGCAGGCGCAGGCTGTTCGTGACGACGAACACCGACGAGGACGCCATGGCCGCCGCGGCGACCAGCGGGTTCAGCAGTCCCGCAGCCGCGAGCGGGATGGCCGCCACGTTGTAGGCGAAGGCCCAGAACAGGTTCACCCGGATGGTCCTGAGGGTGCGCCGCGCGAGGCGCACCGCGTCCACGGCCGCGGTGAGGTCGGCCCGCACGAGGGTGAGGTCGCTGGCCTCGATGGCGACGTCGGTGCCGCTGCCCAGGGCGATGCCCAGGTCGGCCTGCACGAGGGCCGCGGCGTCGTTCACGCCGTCGCCGACCATCGCGACGACGCGGCCCTGCTCCTGCAGGCGCCGCACCACCTCGACCTTGCCGGCGGGCCGGACCTCGGCCACGACCTCGTCGACGGCCGGGTCGATGCCGACCGCGCGGGCCACCGTCTCGGCCGTGCGGCGGTTGTCGCCCGTCAGCAGGACGGGGCGCAGCGCCAGGCGGCGCAGGTCGGCCACGGCCGCGGCGCTCGAGGGGCGCACGGTGTCGGCGACGGCGAGCACGCCCGCGGCCCGGCCGTCGACCGCGACGACGACCACCGTGCGGCCCGCGGCCTCGGCGGCGTCCAGGGCGTCCGCGAGGCGCCCGGCGGGCAGCGGGACTCCGCCCTGGGCCGCGACCCAGGCGGCGCGCCCGGCGAGGACCGCGCGGCCCGCGACGACGCCCTCGATGCCCAGCCCGGCGCTCGCCCGCGCCCCCG
>NZ_VWPY01000085.1 GCF_011839805.1 Kineococcus rubinsiae
CAGCAGCCGCGGGTCCACCGGCCCGCGCGCCGGTCGGGCCGCGGCGGGGGAAGACGGGGTGGGGGTGGTCACCGGGACACCGCGGCCGCGCCCGGGGCGGGACGCGCGGCCGGCACGGCGCGCGGGCTGGCGACGCGGCGGCGGAACACCCAGTAGGAGAACACCTGGTAGGCCACGACCCCGGGGAGCACCACGACGCCGGCCACCGAGATCAGCTGCAGGACGTGCTCGGACGCCGCGGCCGTGCGCAGCGCCACGTCGGCGCCGCCCGGGAGGGTCGTGGGCAGCAGCACCGGCAGGTGCGCCGTGAAGACGCCGGCGACGGCGGCCGCGACCGCCAGCGACGACGCGGTGAACGCGAGCGCCTCGTGGCGGGTCCACGCGGCGACGGCGGCCACGGCCAGCAGTCCGGCGGCGAGCGCGACGACCGGCTGGGTCGACGTCACGACGGCCACGGCCGTCCCGACGGCCGCCGCGGCGGCACCGGCCACGGCCACGCGGCGGGCCCGCACGCGCAGCACCCCGCTGGTGCGCAGGCCGAGGAACGTCGCGCCCTGCACCGCGGCCAGCAGCGGGCCGGCCACGGCGCCCAGCACGGCGCCCGGCTGCCCGAGAGGCTCCAGCGAGCGGCCGAGCCCGCCGAGGACGCCGGCGGAGTGGACCTCGCCGTCGGCGGCCATGGCGAGACCCGAGACGAGCACGCCGAGCACGGCGCCCCAGCCCGCGGCCAGCAGCACCGAGGAGGTCGCGAGGACGGCGTCGCAGCGGGCGTGCCAGCGGGGGGAGTCCTGCTTGCCTCGGAACTCGATCGCCACGCCGCGCGCGGCGAGCAGCAGGAGGATCGCGACCATCGGCAGGTACAGGCCCGACAGCAGGGCCGCGTACCAGTCCGGGAACGCCGCGAACGTCACCCCGACCGCGGCGACGAGCCACACCTCGTTGCCGTCCCACACGGGGCCGACGGTGCGCACGACGGCACCTCGCTCGGCGTCCGTGCGGCCCAGCAGCGGCGCGAGGAACCCGACGCCGAAGTCGAAGCCCTCGAGGACGAAGAACAGCACCCACGCCAGCACGGCGACGGCGAACCAGAGGACGGGGAGGTCCAGGTCGAACGGCATGTCGTTCCCTCAGTAAGTGATCGCGACGTCGGCGGACCGGGCCGCGGCGTCGTCGGTGGGGTCGCCGGCGGGTCGGGCGGCCGGCAGGGGCGGCAGGCCCTGGCGGACGAGGCGCAGCACGAGGGCGGTCCACGCCCAGGCCAGCGCGCCGTAGACGACGGTGAAGGCGACGAGGGAGACGACGACCTCCGGTGCCGACAGGCCGGGCGACACGCCGTCGGCGGTCTTGAAGAGGCCGAACACCAGCCAGGGCTGACGGCCCGTCTCGGTGAAGATCCAGCCGAAGGAGTTCGCGGCCATGGGCAGCAGCGGCAGGACGGGCACCGACCACAGGACGCTGCTCGCCACCTTGGAGTCCACCGCCAGGGGGCGCCCGCTGCGGGTGAGCCACAGGTGCACGAGGGCGACGAGGGCGGCGAGCATGCCGACGCCGATCATCAGGCGGAAGCTCCAGAACGCGGCGGGGATCCAGGGCGTGTAGTCGCCGGGGCCGAACTGCGCGGCGTAGGCGTCCTGCAGGTCCTGCAGCCCGGACACGCGGGCGGTGAAGCTGCCCTTGGCCAGGAACGACAGCAGGCCGGGGACCTCGACGCTGAAGGTGGGGCGGTCGCTCCCGGGCGGGGCGTAGGCGAAGATCGAGAACGGCGCCGAGGTCGTGGAGGAGTAGAGCGCCTCCGCCGCAGCCATCTTCATGGGCTGGACCTGGGTGATGACCTTGCCGAGCGCGTCGCCCGTGGCCGCCGTCGCGGCGCCCGAGACGAGCGTCACCCAGGCGCCCAGGCGGGACAGGGCCCGGAAGGCGGCGAACTCCTCGGAGTCGGCGGGGTGGGCGCCGCGCACGAGGTGCCACACGCCGATCGCCATGACGAGCGCGCCGCCGGCCATCAGCGAGCCGGCCAGGGTGTGGGGGAACGCGGCGAGGTTCAGCGGGTTCGTCAGCAGGTCGGCGAAGCTGCCGAGGCGGGCGCGGCCGGTGGTCTCGTCGACCGTGTAGGCGACGGGGTTCTGCATGAAGGAGTTCGCGGCCAGGATGACGAAGGCCGAGATGGTCGTGCCCACGGCCACGACCCAGATGGTGGCCAGGTGCAGCAGCCGGGGCAAGCGGTCGCGGCCGAACCACCACAGGCCGAGGAAGGTCGCCTCGAGGAAGAAGGCGAGCATGCCCTCGATCGCGAGCGTCGGGCCGAAGACGTCGCCGTAGAAGCGGGCGAAGCTGCTCCAGGACAGGCCGAACTGGAACTCCTGCACCAGCCCGGTCACCACGCCGACCGCGAAGGTGGCCATGAGGAGCTTGCCGGTCAGCAGGCTCAGGCGCGCCCAGCGCTCGCGGTCGGCGACGCGGCCGAACGGGGGCCGCCCGACGAGGGAGGCCGTCTGGAGCAGGGCCGTGATGAGGGAGAGGCTGATCGAGAGCGGGACGAACAGGTAGTGGTAGAGCGTCGTGACGGCGAACTGCAGCCGGGTCAGGAGCTCGAGGTCCACGGGGGTCCTCCACGTGAGTGGTGGTGCGGGCGGCGGGTGCCGCCTGTACTACGACGTCGTGTCGTAGTACGACAAACTGTAGTACGCCACCTGGCGTACCTCCCGTCGACGTGACGTAAGATCCATCACGTGGCACTGGGCGAGCTCGAACGCGACGTGATGGACCGGCTGTGGACCGCCGGGCGCCCGCTGACGGTGCGCGAGGTGCACGAGGAGCTCGCCACCCACCGCAAGATCGCCTACACGACCGTCATGACGGTCCTGGACCGCCTCGCGAAGAAGAAGGTCGTCCGCCAGGAGCGCGAGGGCCGGGCCTTCCGCTACTCGCCCGCCGCGACGCAGGAGCAGATGATCGCCGGACTGATGCTCGACGCGCTCGGCGGCGTCTCGGGCCAGGACGACCGGCAGGCGGCGCTCGTGCACTTCGTCGGCGGGGTCTCCGCCGCGGAGGCGGCCGCCCTGCGCGAGGCGCTCGACGCGGTGACCGCCGCCGAGGCTGCTGGGGACACCACCGGACCGACGTGACCGCCGTCTGGTTCGCGGCGCTGGCGCTGCTGCTGGCCGGTCCCGTGCCGGCGGCGCTGGCCCGTGCCCGCTGGACCTGGCAGGTGCCCCGGGCCGCGCTGGTCCTGTGGCAGTCGGTCGCCCTGGCCGCCGTCCTGGCCACGCTCGGCGCCGGCCTGGCCTCCCTCACGCTGCTGTTCACCGAGCAGCCCGGCTTCCCGTTCCTCGCCCGGCACGGGCTGCTGCAGACCACGCTCAACGGCCTGACCTCCTTCCTCGTCGCCGTCGTGACCGTCCGGTTCTGGGCGGTGGCCCTGCTCGTGGGCGTCCGCACCCGGCGCCGCCGCAACCGCCACCGCGAGATGGTCGACCTGCTGCACCGGCGCGAGAGCACCGGCGAGGTGGACCGCGCCGTGCTCGGCGAGTCCGGCGTGCGGGTCCTCGCCGGCCCGGGCCGCGCGGCCTACTGCGTGCCGGGCGTGCGGGGCAACCGCGTGGTGCTCTCCGACGGCGTCCTGCAGGAGCTCACCGCGCAGGAGGTGCGGGCCGTCCTGGCCCACGAGCGCGCCCACCTGCGCGCGCGCCACGACCTGGTCCTGGAGGGCTTCACCGCCCTGCACGCCGCGTTCCCGCGCCTGGTGAGCTCCCGCTCGGCGCTCGACACGGTCCGCCTGCTCGTGGAGATGCTGGCCGACGACGCCGCCCGCCGGCGCGCGGGCTCGCTGCCCCTGGCCCGCGCCCTGGTGCAGCTGGCCTCCGCCCCGGGCGGGGACGGCGAGATGGCCGTGGGGGCCGACGCCGCCACCCGGGTGCGCCGGCTCGCCCAGCGCCCGGCGGGGGAGTGCGGCGCGGGGGACCGGGCGCTGCCGCGCCGGGGCCTCGCGGTGACCGTCTACGCGGTCGCGGCCGTCGTCCTGCTCGCCCCGACGGCGGCCATCGCCCTGCCCTGGCTGCTCACGAGCTGGGACTTCCTGACCCGCTGACGACCTCCCTGCCGCGCAGCCTGTCCAGCGCGACCGGGTGAGCGCTGGGCCGTCCGGGTGACAAGCGCGCCCCGGGCGGCCCAGAGCGCGGATCCGCCACCTGGGCGCTCAAGATCCCCGCCCCGGACGCCGAATGAGGTGCTGTGGCGCAGGACGCGCCCGCAGTACAGGCCAGGGACCGGCCGCCGGACCGAGATCGCACTCCTCGTCGACCGCAGGGTCACGAGGCCGTCGGAGGGTGGGCCCCGTGCCTGACATCACCACGATCGCGCTGCACACCGCGCTGAACGGCCTGCAGGCGCGCCAGCGTGCCATCGCCGACAACATCGCCAACATCAACACGCCCCACTACCTGGCGAACAAGGTGTCCTTCGAGGACTCCCTCGCCCAGGCCGTGGACAGCGGCAGCGCCGCCGGCGCGGCGGGCGCGGGGATCCTCACCCGCAAGTCGCTGGAGCCGACGCGCGAGGACGGCAACAACGTCAACCTCGACGAGGAGACGCTGTCCAACGTCAACACGGGCCTCAGCTACCAGACGGTGCTGTCCGCGATGAACTCCAAGTACTCGCTGCTGAAGACGGCGATCGGCTGATGGCCGCCCGTCCCGCGCCCGCGCACCAGCCGCTGGTCCCCACCCCCCGGAAGCGGAGCCGAGCATGACGATCTTCGACGCCATCGGCATCGCCGGCACCGGGGTGACGACCAACCGCAAGTGGATGGACGCCATCAGCGACAACATGGCGAACCTCAACACGGCCGTGTCGACCGGCTCCGACGCCTTCCAGGCCCGCTACGTCATCGCCAAGGAGGCCGGTGACGGCAAGGGGGTCCAGGTCGGCGGGATCGCGCTCGGCTCGGCCGAGGGGCGCATGGTCTACGAACCCGACCACCCCCTCGCCGACGAGGCGGGCTACGTGAAGTACCCGGACATCGACATGGGCACCCAGATGACGAGCCTGCTCATGGCCCAGCGCGCCTACCAGGCGAACCTCGCGGTGGTCGACCGCGCCAAGGAGGCCTACCAGGCCGCCCTCCAGCTCGGGAAGGGGTGATCTGAGTGAGCATCGAATCGATCGGCGGCGTCAGCGGCCTCTCCGGGCTCACCGGCACCCAGGCCACGGGCTTCGGCGCCGAGCTCGGCGACATGGACGAGGCGCAGATGACGCGCGGGATCGACGGCGGGGCCACCACCAGCTTCGCGACGGCCGGCACCGCTGCGCTGCAGGGCCCCTCGGGCGTCGCGGGGACGGCCGGCGTGGGCGACTCCTCCGGCACCGACTTCGCCTCGCTGCTGTCGGGGGGCCTGGACAAGCTGCAGGGCCTGCAGTCCACGTCCGACGACCTGGCCCTGAAGGCCGCGACGGGCAACCTCACGAACGTGCACGACTACATGATCGCCAGCAACGAGGCCCAACTGGCGACCCAGCTCACCGTGGCCGTCCGGAACAAGGCCGTTGAGGCCTTCAACGAGATCATGAGGATGCAGATCTGATGGCCCAGGCCACCAAGGGTCCCGCAGCGATCGTCGACGGGGCCAAGCGCTTCGCCACCGGCTTCAAGGGCTTCTCCGCGGGTCAGAAGGCCGTCGTCCTGGCGGTCGTCGCGGCGCTCGTCGCCGGCGGCGTCCTCTTCTCGCAGTGGGCGTCCAAGCCGGCGTACTCGCCGATGTTCTCGAACCTCTCCGGCACGGACGCCTCGGCGATCGTGGAGCAGCTCAAGGGCGCCGGCGTCCCCTACGAGCTCACCGACAACGGCGCCACGATCTCGGTCCCGCAGGACGCCGTCTACGAGCAGCGCCTCGCCGCCGCCAGCGCGGGCCTGCCGGCTGACGACCAGTCCGGCTACGCCCTGCTCAACGAGCAGTCCGGGGTCACGACCTCGGAGTTCATGCAGCAGAAGAACTACCAGAACGCCCTCGCCGGCGAGCTGGAGAAGACGATCGACTCCATCGACGGCGTCAAGGGCTCGGTCGTCAACCTGGCCATGCCGGCCAAGGACGTCTTCCTGGAGGAGCAGGACCCGGTGACCGCCTCGGTCCTGGTCAAGCTCAAGCCGGGCAAGACGCTCACGGGGGACCAGGTCACGTCCGTCGTGAAGCTCGTCGCCGGCGGCGTCGAGGGCATGGACCCGGACAACGTCTCGGTCGTCGACGACAAGGGCAACACGCTCTCCAGCGACGACAGCGGCAGCGCCGCCCAGCAGGAGAAGACGGCCGGGTACAACGCGGCCGCCAGCTCCGACCTGCAGCGCAAGCTGGAGGCCTTCCTGGGCAAGGGCAACGTCATCGCGACCGTCAACGCGACGCTGGACTTCGACGAGCGGACCACCACGTCCAAGGAGTTCACGCAGCCGAACAACGTCGACCCGCAGGCCAGCACCACGAGCAAGGAGACGTACACCGGCAGCGGCGGGAACGCCGCCACCGGCGTCCTGGGACCGGACAACATCCAGGTCCCCGCCGGGACCGCCACCGGGACGGGCGACGGCGGGTACACCAAGGAGTCCACCACCGAGAACAACTCGGTGAACCAGACCGACCAGGTCACGAAGTCCGCCCCCGGTTCCGTGCAGCGCCAGTCGGTCGCGGTCGTCATCGACGCCGCGAAGGCCGGCACCGCCGACATCAACCAGATCACGCAGATCGTCAACAGCGCGGCCGGGCTCGACCCGGCCCGCGGGGACACGGTCTCGGTCGTCAAGACCGCCTTCGACGCCAGCGCCGCCACCGAGGCGAGCGCCGCGCTGAAGGAGGCCGAGAAGGCCGACCAGCAGGACGCGCTCATCGGCTACGCCAAGACCGGTGCCCTCGCGCTCCTGGTCCTGGTCATGCTGATCGTGGTCCTGGTGGGCTTCCGCCGCCGCAAGGTCGAGACCGTGGACGTCCTGGACGTCAACGCGCCGCCGATCAGCCTGGGCGACATCACCGACGGCCTCGGCGAGCCGAAGATGCTCGAGCCGGCCCTGCCGCGCCAGCGGGTGGCCCTCGAGCCCGCGCCGGTCGACCCCGTGCTGGAGGCCGCCGCCGCCCGCCGCGACGAGGTCGTGGAACTCGTGTCCCGCCAACCCGAAGAAGTCGCGGAGCTGCTCCGCGGCTGGCTCGCAGACCGGAGGAGCTGACCCGTGCCGTCGACCGAGCTCGCCATCGCCCCCCTCACCGGGGCGCAGAAGGCGGCAGTCCTGCTCGTCCAGGTCGGGCAGGAGAACGCCGCCAAGGTGCTCGCCCTGCTCCGCCCCGCGGAGATCGAGGAGCTCACCGCGGAGATCCTCCGCCTGCGCGCCGTGGCCCCCGAGATCGCCGGTGCGGTGCTCGAGGAGTTCCACGGGATGATCGCCAACCCGCTGCGCGCCGGCGCGGGCGGCATGGACTTCGCCCAGAGCCTGCTCGAGGGGGCGCTCGGCGCCGACGGCGCGGCCGCGATCCTCGGCCGGGTCGCCGAGTCGACCGTGGTGCAGCCGTTCCAGTTCCTGCACCAGGCGGACCCGCAGCAGATCCTCACCTTCCTCACCGGTGAGCACCCGCAGACCGTCGCGCTCGTCCTGGCCCACCTGCGCCCGGACCAGTCGTCGATGATCCTCGGCGGGCTCGCCCCGGAGGTGCAGGCGGACATCGCCCACCGCATCGCCGTCATGGAGGCGACCTCCTCGGAGTACGTCCGCATGGTCGAGGACGTCGTCCAGCGCCGCACCTCCTCGGTGCTGCAGCCGAAGAACAACACCGCCGTCGGTGGCGTCCAGCCGCTGGTCGACATCATCAACCGCGCCGACCGCGGCACGGAGCGCAGCATCCTCGAGGGCCTGGCCAAGGTCAACGCCCCGCTGGCGGAGGAGATCCGCGCCCTCATGTTCGTCTTCGAGGACATCACGACGCTGGACGACCGGGCGATCCAGCTCGTGCTGCGCGGCGTCGAGACCGCCGACCTCGCGACGGCGCTCAAGGGCGTCAAGGAGGCCGTGCGCGACAAGATCCTGCGCAACGTCTCCGAGCGGGCGCGGGAGAACCTGCTCGAGGAGATCGAGATGATGGGCCCGGTCCGCACCTCCGCGGTCGAGGAGTCCCAGACGAAGATCGTCCAGGTCATCCGCGGCCTCGAGGAGTCCGGCCAGATCGTCCTGTCGCGGGCCGGGAGCGACGATGACTTCGTCTCCTGAGCGCGGCTTCACCGCCGCCAGCACCGCGCCGGCGTCGACCCCCCGGGTGTTCGTGGCCGCACCCGGGGCGGGGACGGGCGCGGCGCCGCGCGGCGAGCGCGCCTTCACCACCTTCGAGGTCCCGGGCAACCCCGAGGTCGAGGCGCTGCGGGAGTCCGCGCGCACGGCCGGGTACGCCGCAGGCTGGGCGAGCGGCATGCAGCACGCCTCCCGCCGGGCCGCGGCCGAGCGCGCCGCCGACCGCGCGGCGGCCGACGCGGTCGCCCGCGCCCACGACGCGCGCCGCACCGCCGTGCTCGCCCGGGCCCAGGAGGCGCTCGCCGCGTCCGCGGACGAGCTGCGCACCCGGCAGGACCCGCTCGTGGGGGCCCTGGCCGACACCGTGCTGGAGCTCGCCCTCGACCTGGCCGGCGCCGTGCTGGACCGGGAGCTGGAGTTCGCGACGTCCCCCGTGCGCGACGCCGTCCAGCGGGCCCTGCGCCCGCTCGACCCCGGCAAGCCCGTCACCGTCCGTGTCCACCCCGAGGACCTGATCGCCCTGACGGGTGACGGCCTCAAGGCCGCGGCCCCCACTGCCGATGCACCTCGCGTCAGCTTCGTGGCCGACGGCGGCCTCCAGCCGGGTGACGCGATCGCCCGGCAGGGGGACACCGAGGTCGACGCCCGCCTGCGGGCGAGCGTCGCCAGGGCCCTCGAGGCCCTCGTCAGCGGGCCCGACGACCAGGGTCCCGCCGGCGGGTAGTCGCCACCGGCCGGCCGCGCGAGCGGCCGTCCCGGCAGGACCGAGCAGCACCGAACGAGGGGGAGCACGCGTGGTCTCGACGACGCTGGTGTCCGACCGGCTGGCCGCCGACGTGCGGGACGTGCTGCGCGGGCAGGTCGACCGGGCGGTCGACGCTGCGAAGCCGCTCGTGAGCGGTCGCGTCAGCGCCATCGTCGGTCTCTCCGTGGAGGTCGCCGGCATCGCCGCGGCCGTGGGGGAGACCCTGTGGCTCGGCGAGGAGGGGGCGGCGCACCGCATCCCCGCCGAGGTCGTCGCCGCGGAGGACGGCCGGCTGCGCTGCCTGCCGCTCGGCCACCTCACGGGCCTCGCGGCCGGCGCCCCCGCCGTCGCCACCCGCCGCCCCACCACCGTCCCCGTCGGCCCCGTCCTGCTCGGGCGGGTCGTCGACGCGCTGGGCAACCCCCTCGACGGCGGGCCGCCGCTGCTGGGCGCGACCCGCGCCCCCCTGCACGCCGCGCCGCCGCCCGCCCTCTCCCGCCAGCGCGTGTCCAGCCCCCTCGGCCTCGGCGTCCGCGCGCTCGACACCCTCGTGCCCGCCGGCCGCGGCCAGCGCTTCGGCATCTTCGCCGGCTCCGGCGTCGGCAAGTCCTCGCTGCTGTCGATGATCGCCCGCGGCACCGCCGCCGACGTCTCCGTCCTCGCCCTGGTCGGTGAGCGCGGCCGCGAGGTCCGCGAGTTCCTCGAGGACGACCTCGGGCCCGAGGGGCTCGCCCGCTCCGTCGTCGTCGTCGCCACCTCCGACGAGGCCCCCATGCTGCGCCTGCGCGCCGCCATGACGGCCACCGCGATCTCCGAGTCGTTCCGGGACCTGGGCGCCGACGTCGTGCTGATGATGGACTCCCTGACCCGCGTCGCCATGGCGCAGCGCGAGATCGGGCTGTCCGTCGGCGAACCCCCCGCCACCCGCGGCTACCCGCCGTCGGTGTTCGCGCTGCTGCCGCGCCTGCTCGAGCGCGCCGGCCCCGGCGTCGTCGGGTCCATCACCGGCATCTACACCGTCCTCGTCGACGGCGACGACCACAACGAGCCGATCGCCGACTCCGCGCGGTCCATCCTCGACGGCCACGTCGTCCTCGACCGCAAGCTCGCCACGGCCGGGCACTTCCCGACCATCGACGTCCTCGACTCCGTCTCCCGCGTCGCCGGCCGCGTCACCACCGCCGAGCAGCGCGCCATGGCGACGACGCTGCGCCGCGTCCTGGCCGCCCACCGCGACGCCAAGGAGCTCATCGAGGTCGGCGCCTACCAGCCCGGCGCGAACCCCGACGTGGACGCCGCCGTCGCGGCGATGCCCGCCATCAACGCCTTCCTGCGCCAGGACATCGCCGAGATCACGCCGCCCCGCGAGGCCTGGGCGCTGCTCGCCGGGCTGGCGTCGGCCCTCGGCGGCACCGCGTGAGCGCCCGCGCGATCATGGCGCTGCTGAAGCTGCGCAAGGTGCAGCAGGAGCAGGCCAAGGGGGAGCTGGCCTCCGCGAACGCCGTGCTGCGCAACCGCCAGCGCAGCGCCGCCCGCGTGCAGCGCGAGCTCGGCGACGCGCACCTGTCCGACGAGACCCAGCTCGCCTGGACCGTGGCCGTCGCCCGCCGCGCGGCCCTCGTGGCCGACCTCGACGCCGCCCGCGCGCTCACGGCCCTCGCCGAGGGCCAGGTCGGTGAGCGCCAGGCCCAGTGGGCCCGCGCCCGCCGCGCCGAGCGCTCGCTGGAACGCCTCGTCGAACGGCACGAGACCGCCCAGGAGCAGGCGGCGCTGACCGCCGAGCAGAACGGGCTCGACGACCGCACGGTCGCCGAGTTCGCCGCCCGCGCCCGCCGGCGCGCCCGCCTCGAAGGAGACGACCTGTGAGCCCCGTCGCCGAGGTCCAGGCCCGCATCGCCGAGATCCAGGACCGCATCGCCTCGTTCAGCGCGGGCAACCCCTACGCCCGCCCCGTCGCGCTGACCGCCGCGGCGCCCGCCGCCACCCCGGCCGCCACCGCCACGGGGACGTCCGGCGACTTCGCGAGCGTCCTGTCCTCCTCGGGCGGCTCCGTGGTGCGCGGCCCCCGGACCGTCGACCCCGCCTACGGGGTCCCCACCACCACCGGCGAGCAGCTGCTCACCACCGCGAAGAAGTACCTGGGCCTGCCCTACCTCTGGGGCGGGACGAACCCCGACAAGGGCCTCGACTGCTCGGGGCTGATCCAGACCTCCGCCAAGGAGCTCGGGATCACGCTGCCGCGCACCGCGGCTCAGCAGGCGAAGGTCGGCGTCGAGGTGCGCGGCGGGCTCGCGCACGCCAAGCCCGGCGACCTCGTCGTGCTCGAGAACGGCCACCACATCGGCATCTACGTCGGGAACGGGCAGATGCTGCACGCCCCGAAGACGGGCGACGTCGTGAAGATCTCCAAGGTCTGGGAGACCCCCATGACCATCCGCCGCCTCGGCACCACGGCCGCGACCGCCGCCGCGGGTGCGGGACTCGCCGCGACCGCCCTCCTCACGGGGGTCTCCGGCAGCAGCGCCTCGGACTACGTCCGCCCCGCCGGGCTCACGAGCCCGGTCGCCGCCACGTCGCGGTCCGCGCCCTACGACGCCGCCTTCACGGCCGCCGAGCGCAAGTACGGCCTGCCCGCCGGGCTGCTGTCGGCCGTCGCCAAGCAGGAGTCCGGCTACGACGCGACGGCGACGAGCCCCGCCGGTGCCCTCGGCCTCATGCAGTTCATGCCGGGCACCGCCAAGGGCATGGGCATCGACCCGATGAACCCGGCGCAGGCCATCGACGGGGCGGGCAAGCTGCTCAGCTCCCACGTGAAGACCTTCGGGACCGTGCCGCTGGCCCTGGCCGCCTACAACGCCGGCCCCGGCAACGTGCGCAAGTACGGCGGGATCCCGCCGTTCACCGAGACGCAGAACTACGTGAAGAAGATCACCGCCAGCCTCGGAGGCCTCGCGTGAGCACCCCAACCACCCTGCTCCCCGTCGCCGCGGCCGCGCCGCCGCGCTCCGCCCCCCGCGGCGCCCGCGACGGCGCGGCCGACGGCGGCGCCGACTTCGCGCGCTCCTTCGGCCAGGCCGTCGCCGACCGCTCGGTCGCGGCGGGGGAGGGCCCCCGCGACGCCGGGGCCGCGCGCGGCCGACGCGACGCGAGCGGCACCCCGGGCGGTGCGGCGG
>NZ_VWPY01000086.1 GCF_011839805.1 Kineococcus rubinsiae
CGCTCGCGGTGTCCGGCAGCCGCACCTCGCGCGACGCCCCCGCGGGTGGCGGCGGGGGCAGCGGCGGCGACTTCGGCGCACGGGGGCGCGTCGGGCGGCTCACGCGGGGTCCCCGGCCGCGGCGAGCAGCTCCAGCACCTCGGGGCCGATCCGCGTCACGTCGCCCGCGCCCACCGTGAGCAGGAGGTCCCCGGGCCGCACGCGTCCCGCGACGACCCGGGCCGCCCCGGCGCGCTCGGGCAGGAAGAGGACGTGCCCGGCGGGCAGCGGCACGGCGTCGGCGACCAGGCGGCCCGTGACGGCCGGGTCCGGGTCCTCGCGCGCCACGTACACGTCGAGCACGACGACGTCGTCCGCGAGGCCGAGCACGCGCCCGAAGTCGGCCGCGAAGGCCCTCGTGCGGCTGACCAGGTGCGGCTGGAAGACCACGACGACGCGGCCGTCGCCCGCGACAGGACGTGCGGCGCGCAGCAGCGCCTCGACCTCGGTGGGGTGGTGGGAGTAGTCGTCGACGACCCGGACGCCCCCGGCCTCGCCGCGCGCCTCGAAGCGTCGGCGGGCGCCGCCGAAGCGGCCGAGGCCGGCCAGGACGGCGGCCGGGTCGGCCCCGAGCTCCACGGCGGCGGTGTACGCCGCGGCGGCGTTGCGCAGGTTGTGCTCCCCCGGCACGCGAAGGACGAGCTCCCGGCTGCCGGTGCCGTCCCGCACGAGGGCCCGCGGCTCGGCCCCGCCGTCGGCGCCGACGAGCCGGACGTCGGCCAGGCGCACGTCGGCCGCCGGGTCGGTGCCGTAGGTGCGCGTGCGGATCCCCGCGGCGCGGGCGTGCTCGGTCAGGGCGCGCGCGCCCGGGTCGTCCGCGCACGTGACGAGCAGGCCGCCGGGCTGCACGCGGGCGGCGAACTCCTCGAACGCCGTCGCGACGGCCTCGGCGGTGCCGTAGTGGTCGAGGTGGTCGGCCTCGACGTTGGTCACGATCGAGACCACGGGCGCGTACGCGCGGAACGAGCCGTCCGACTCGTCGGCCTCGGCGACGAAGACGTCGGCGGTGCCGTCGTGCGCGCCACCGTCGCTGCCGCCCGTGAGCTCGCCCCCGATGGCCGAGGAGGCGTCGATCCCCGCGTGGCGCAGGGCCGCCGCCAGCATCGACGACGTCGTGGTCTTGCCGTGGGTGCCGGCGACGGCGACCCCGCGGCGGCCGACCATGAGCGCGGCGAGGGCCTCGGAGCGGTGCAGCACGCGCAGGCCGCGCTCGCGGGCCGCGACCAGCTCGGGGTTGGCGGGCCGCACGGCGGAGGACACGACGAGGGTGTCGGCGTCACCGAGGTTCGCCGCGTCGTGGCCGACAGCGACCCGGGCCCCCAGGTCGCGCAGCTGCGCGAGGCCGGGCGAGTCGGCGGAGTCGCTGCCGGAGACCCGCACGCCCCGGCCGAGGAGCAGGCGGGCGATGCCGGACATGCCGACGCCGCCGATGCCCACCAGGTGGACGGCGCCCAGGTCGGCGACGGGGACCGGCTCCGCGGGCGGCACGGCCGCGGAGGACGCGGAGCTCACGAGCGGCTCGCGGCGGCGGCCTCGACGAGGTCGGCCAGGCGCTCGGCGCCGTCGTGCACGCCGAAGGCCGCGGCGGCGGCCGACGCGGCGGCGAGGGCGGCCGGGTCGGTCAGCAGCGGCAGGACGCGGGAACGGACGAACGCGGCGTCCAGCGCGGCGTCGTCGACGAGGACGCCACCCCCGGCCGCGACGACGCTCTCGGCGTTGCGGCGCTGCTCGCCGTTGCCGATGGGCAGCGGCACGTACACCCCCGGCAGGCCGAGCGCCGTCAGCTCGCTGACGGTGCCCGCACCGCTGCGGCCGACGACGAGGTCGGCTGCGGCGTAGGCGGTGTCGATGGCGTCGAGGTAGGGCCGCACGACGTAGCGGGTGCGGTCGACGTCCGGGGCGAGGGCGACCTCCTTGCCGCGGCCGCTGGCGTGCAGCACCTGGACCCCGGCGGCGAGCAGCTCCCCGGCGCAGGAGCCCAGGACGTCGTTGAGGCGCTGGGCGCCCAGCGACCCGCCGGTGACGAGCAGCGTCGGGCGGTCCGGGTCGAGCCCGAGCTCGGCGCGGGCCTCGCGGCGGCGGGCGGCGCGGTCGGGCAGCAGCGCGAGGTCGGTGATCTCGCTGCGCAGCGGCATGCCGGTGTGGACGGCCCCGCGCAGGCTCGTGCCGGGGAACGTGACGGCGGTCGAGCGGGCCCAGCGCGCCCCGAGGCGGTTGGCGATGCCGGGCAGCGAGTTCTGCTCGTGCACGACGATCGGCACCCGCAGCCGGCGGGCCGCGACGTAGCCGGGCACCGAGACGTAGCCGCCGAACCCCACGACCACGTCGGCGTCGATCTGCTCGATGGCGTGGCGGGCCGCGGTGACGGCCTTGCGCAGCCGCTGCGGCAGCCGGTACAGGTCGGCGGAGGGTTTGCGGGGCAGCGGGACCCGCGGGACCTCGACGAAGGAGTACCCGCGCTCGGGCAGCAGCCGCGACTCGAGGCCGGCGATGGTGCCCAGCGCCAGGAACCGCGCGTCGGGGTGGCGGCGGCGCAGGCAGTCGGCGGTGGCGAGCAGCGGCGCGACGTGGCCCGCCGTCCCGCCGCCCGCGAGCAGGACGGACAGGGTCACCGCGAGCCTCCGGCGCGCTTGGGCAGGACGGCGAGGGACCGCTGCACGACGGACTCCCGGGCGCGCAGCGCCTCGGGCGCACCGGGTTCGGCCCGGGCGAAGGACAGCAGGATGCCCACGGCGAACAGCGTCAGCACGAGCGCGGAACCGCCCGCGGAGATGAACGGCAGCGGCACGCCGATGACCGGCAGGACGCCGAGGACCACGCCGATGTTCAGGCACGCCTGGCCCAGGACCCAGGTGGCGAACCCCGCGGTGGCGAGCTTGACGAACAGGTCGTCGGAGCGGCGCACCAGGCGCAGGGCCGCGAGCGCCAGGACCGCGAACAGGACGAGCACGACGAGGGTGCCGGGCAGGCCGAGCTCCTCGCCGATGATGGCGAAGATGAAGTCGTTGTGGGCCTCCGGCAGCCACTGCCACTTCTCGCGGCTCGCGCCCAGGCCGAGGCCCCACCAGCCCCCGGAGGCGAGGGCGTACTTGCCCTGCACGGGTTGCCAGCTGACGCCCTGGATGGCCTCGGCCGTCGTGTTCGAGCCGAACAGCCAGTCGTGGACGCGGTGCTGGCGGTTCGCGCTGGACATCACGAGCGCCACGACGAGCAGCGTGCCGGCGGTTCCCGCGAGCGCGAAGAACCTCGCGGGGACGCCCGCCACCCAGAGCATTGCCACCAGCACGAGCATCATGACGAGCGCCGTGCCGAGGTCGCCCTGCAGCAGGACGAGCCCGACGGTCAGCAGCGTCGAGGGCAGCAGCGCGCCGACGAGCTGCTTGGGCTCGTGCAGCCGGTCGGCCTTGCGCGCCAGGGCGAGCGCGCACGCCAGGACGAGGGCGACCTTCGCGGCCTCCGACGGTTGCCCCTGCACGGGCCCGAGGACGATCCAGTTCCGGTTGCCGTTGACGGACTTGCCGAGCCCGGGCACGAACACCATGAGCTGGAGCACCGCGGTGACGGCGAGGGCGGGCAGCGCGAGGCGCTTCCACCGCTGCGCCGGGACGTGGCTCGCCACGAGCAGGACGACGGCGCCGAGGACGGCGAACACGGCCTGGGAGCGGAACACCGTGAACTGCGAGCCGCTGGCGCGCAGCGACTCGATGCTCGAGCTGGACAGGACCATGACGAGGCCGATGACGACGAGCAGCGACGTCGTCGCGAGCAGGACGTGGTGGGTCGCCAGCGGGGAGTCCAGCAGCCGCAGGCGTTCCCGCGTCCAGTCGCCCACCGCGTCCAGGGCCGCGGGGCGGCGCCAGTCGGGCCGCCGGGCCGCGGGACGGCGCGCCCCCGTGGCGGTCGGCGACGGGCGGCGGGTGCGGGGGGTCTGGGTGTCGCTCGCCACCTCAGACGCCCGGGGTGCCGGGCCGGCCGGGGGCGGCGAGGTGGCGCCGCACGGCCGCGGCGAACGCGTCGCCGCGGTGGCCGTAGTTCGTGAACTGGTCCATGGACGCGCACGCCGGCGCCAGCAGCACCGTGTCGCCGGGGCGGGCGAACCCCGCGGCCCGCGCCACGACGGCGTCCATGACGGAGCTGGCGAACTGCTCGGGATCCATGCCGCCAGCATGGTCGAACTCCACCTCGACGACGGGGACGTCCGGGGCGTGTCGGGCCAGCGCCTCGGCCACGACGGCCCGGTCCCGGCCGATCAGGACGGCGGCGCGCAACCGCCCCGCGGCACCGGCCACGAGGTCGTCGAACGTGCCACCCTTGGCCAGTCCCCCGGCGATCCACACGACGCTCTCGAACGCCGCCAGCGAGGCCGCGGCGGCGTGCGCGTTGGTCGCCTTGGAGTCGTCCACCCAGCGGACGTCGTCCTCGACCGCGACGGTCGCGATGCGGTGCGGCGCAGGCGTGAACCCGCGGACGCCGTTGCGGACCGCGACCTGCGGGACGCCCGCGGCGCGCGCGAGGGCGGCGGCCGCGAGGACGTTGTCGACGGTGTGGGGCGCGACGGGCCCGCCGTCGGGGGCGAGGTCCGCGAGCGAGCAGAGCTCCGCGGCGCTGGAGTGCCGCTCCTCGACGAAGGCCCGGTCGCACAGCACGTCCTCGACGACGCCGAGCATCCCCACGCGGGGGATGCCGCGCGTGAACGCGACGGCGCGCGCGCCCTCGACGACGTCGGCCTCGCGCACGAGCGCCTCGGTCTGCTCGTCGGCCAGGTTGTAGACGCAGGCCAGCTCGGTGTTCTCGTAGACGCGGCCCTTGGCCGCGGCGTAGGCGGCAGGCGAGCCGTGCCAGTCGAGGTGGTCGGGCGCGACGTTGAGGCAGGCGCTGGCCAGGGGCCGCAGGGAGGCCGTGGTGTCGGTGGACAGCCAGTGCAGCTGGTAGCTGGACAGCTCCACCGCGAGGTACTCGTAGGCGTGCGGGTGGCGCAGCGCCTCGACCAGCGGGGTGCCGATGTTGCCGGCGGAGGTCGCCCGCAGGCCCGCGGCGCGCAGCATCGAGGAGACGAGCTCGACGGTGGTGGTCTTGCCGTTGGTGCCCGTCAGCGTCAGCCACGGCGCGGCCCCGGTCTCCGGGCGCATGCGCCAGGCGAGCTCGACGTCGCCCCACACGGGGACGCCGGCGAGACCGGCCCCGGCCAGCAGGGGGGCGTCGGGGCGCCAGCCCGGGGACGTGACGACGAGGTCGAGGGCGCCGTAGCCGTCCGGGGGCGCCGCCAGGTGCTCCTCGCCCAGCAGCACCCGGGCGCCGAGGACCTCGAGCAGCGCGGCCTTGTCCCGCGCGACCTCGGTCGTGGCCGCGTCGACGACGACGACCTCGGCGCCGGCCTCGAGCAGGGCGTCGGCGGCCGCGAAGCCGGAGATCCCGATCCCGGTCACCAGCGTGCGCAGGCCCGCCCAGGGCGAGGCGGCGGAGCGCAGCTGCCGCACGCGCTCGGTGTCGGCGGCCCGGGGGGCGGGGTGGCCCAGCCAGCCGCTCACGCGTTCACCACCCACTGCGCGTAGAACACTCCGAGCCCGAGGGACACGAACAGCCCCGCGATGATCCAGAACCGGATGACGATGGTGACCTCGCCCCAGCCCGCCAGCTCGAAGTGGTGCTGCAGCGGGGCCATCCGGAAGATCCGCTTTCCGGACAGCTTGAAGGAGCCGACCTGCAGGATCACCGACAGCGTGATGATGACGAACAGCCCGCCGAGGATGACCAGCAGCACCTGCGTGCGGGACAGGATCGCGAGACCGGCCAGCGCACCGCCCAGGGCCAGCGACCCCGTGTCGCCCATGAAGATCTTGGCGGGGCTGGCGTTCCACCAGAGGAACCCGAAGCAGGCCCCCATGACGGCGGCCGCCACGACCGCGAGGTCGCGCGGATCTCGCACCTCGTAGCAGCGGGCCTCGAACTGCGAGAGCGGGTTGTAGCAGCTCTGGTTGGACTGGAACGTGCCGATCAGCACGTACGCCGCGAACACCATCGTGCAGGCGCCTGTGGCCAGGCCGTCCAGGCCGTCGGTGAGGTTCACGCCGTTGCTGGCCCCCGCGATGAGCAGCAGCGACCAGATGACGAACAGCACCAGCCCCAGCGCCGCCCCGCCGAACGCGAGGTCGAAGCGGGTGTCGCGCAGGAAGGAGATGTTCGTCGAGGCGGGCGTCGCCCCGTCCCCGGAGGGGAACTGCAGGGCGAGGACGGCGAAGGCGATGCCGACGAGCCCCTGCCCCAGCAGCTTGGCGCGGGCGGACAGGCCCAGGCTGCGCTGCTTGGAGATCTTCAGGAAGTCGTCGAGGAACCCCACGACCCCGAGCCCCGTCATGAGGAACAGGACGAGCAGGCCGGAGACCGTCGGCGGGGTCCACAGGACGAGGTGCGCCAGGGCGTAGGCCAGCAGGGTGCCGCCGATGATGACGGCTCCGCCCATCGTGGGCGTGCCGCGCTTGGTGTGGTGGCTCGTGGGGCCGTCGTCGCGGACGAACTGGCCGTACTTGCGGCGCACGAGGAACCGGATGTACAGCGGCGTGCCGAAGAGGGCGACGACGAGCGAGACGGCGCCCGCGATCAGGACGGCCCTCATGCGCCGGCCCCCGTCCCCGTCGTGGCGTCCGCGGCGGCGGGTGCGTCGGCGATGAGGGTCTCCGCGAGCCGGGCGAGGCCCGAGCCCTTGGAGGACTTCACGAGGACCACGTCGCCGGGGCGCAGGGCCTCGCGCAGCACCGCGAGCGCCGCGTCGACGTCGGGGGCGAAGGCCGCCTCCTCACCCCACGAGCCCTCCATGACGGCGCCGGTGTAGACGGGCCGGGCGCCCGCGCCGACGACGAGCAGCTGCGAGACGTCCAGGCGCACCACGAGGCGGCCGATGACGTCGTGCTCGTCGCGGGAGGTGGGCCCGAGCTCGAGCATCTCCCCCAGCACGGCCCACGTCCGGCGCCCGCGCGCCATCTCCACGAGTGCCTTCAGCGCGGCGCGGACCGAGTCGGGGTTGGCGTTGAAGGCGTCGTGCACGACGGTCACGCCGTCGGCGCGCTCGACGACCTGCATGCGACCGGGGCTGACGACGCGGGCGGTGGACAGGCTCGCGGCGACCTCGGCCAGCGGCCGGCCGAGGCCGAGCGCGACGGCCGCCGCGGCGAGGGCGTTGGTGACCTGGTGCTCGCCGTGCAGCTGCAAGGTGACGGGCGCGCGCTCGTCGCCCCGGGCCAGCGTGAAGGCGGGACGGGCGGCGGCGTCGAGGACGACGTCCTCGGCGCGGACGTCGGCCGAGGCGGAGCGGCCGAAGGTGAGGACGGGCGCGCTCGTGCGCGCGGCCATGGCGGCGACGCGGGTGTCGTCGGCGTTGAGCACGGCGAGGCCGTCGGCGCCCAGCGCCTCGACGAGCTCGCCCTTGGCGGCCGCGGTGGCGTCCAGGGAGCCGAACTCCCCGACGTGGGCGCTGCCGACCGTGAGCACGACCGCGGTCCGCGGCGGCGCGGTGCGGCACAGGGCCGCGATGTGGCCCGGCCCGCGGGCGCCCATCTCCACGACGAGGGTGCGGGTGCCCTCGTCGGCGCGCAGGACGGTCAGCGGCACGCCGATCTCGTTGTTGAAGGACGCGCGGGGCGCGACGACGCCGCCGGCGGGCTCGAGGACCTGGGCCAGCAGGTCCTTGGTCGTGGTCTTGCCGGCCGAGCCGGTGATCCCGACGACGTGCGGCCCGGCACCCCCCGCGGCGAGCTGCCGCAGGACGCCGGCCGCGAGCTCGCCGAGGGCGGTCACGGCGTCGGCGACGAGGACCACCGGGGTGCCGGCGGGGACGTCGACCTCGCGCTGGGCGAGCACGAGGCCCGCCCCGGCGGCGACGGCCGCGGCGGCGTGCTCGGCCCCGTCGACGTGCTCGCCCGGCAGGGCGACGAACACGGCCCCGGGCCCGGCGAGGCGGGAGTCCACCACCACCGGCCCCGTGAGCGTCGTCCCGGCGTCGCCGGACACGAGCCGGCCACCGGCCAGCTCGGCCACCTGCGCCGCGGTCAGCGGGATCACGACCTACCTCCGAACTCGGACGTCGCCGGGCCTGGTGCGGCACCGGCGGGACTGCTGACGTGCTCGACGTGCTGCGCGCGCCAGGCGTGCAGCGCCGCCGCGGCGACCTCCCGGTCGTCGAAGGGCGTGGTGACCCCGGCGACCTCCTGGCCGCTCTCGTGGCCCTTGCCCGCGAGCAGGACGGTGTCCTGCGGCCCGGCGCAGGCCGCGAGCGCCGCGGCCACGGCCTCGCGGCGGTCGGCGACCTCCCGCACCTCGGCGCCCCCGGACCCGCGGGCGCCGGCCAGGACCGCGGCCCGGACGGCCGCCGGGTCCTCGGAGCGGGGGTTGTCGTCGGTGACGACGACGAGGTCGGCGAGCCGGGCCGCGACCTCGCCCATCACGGGGCGCTTCGCGCGGTCGCGGTCGCCGCCCGCGCCGAGCACGGCGACGAGGCGGCCCGCCGTCGACGGGCGCAGGGTCTCCAGGACCCGCTCGAGCGCGTCGGGCGTGTGGGCGTAGTCGACGACCACGAGGGGCTCGTCCTCGGCGCGGCCCACGCGCTCCATCCGCCCCGGCACGCCGGGGGCGGCCGCGAGCCCGGCCCGCACCGCCTGCGGCCCGACGCCGGCGAGCAGGGCCGCGACCGCGGCGAGCGCCGCGTTGGCCACGTTGAAGGCGCCGGGCAGGGCCGCGGTGAGCTCCAGCGGGCCGTCCAGGAGCTCCGCCAGCGCGCCGCCGGGGCGCGGCGCGAGCGTGAAGGTGCTGCCGGAGCGGCCGGGCCGCACGCCGGTGACGACGACGTCCGCGTCGTTCGCCGAGGGTGGCGGCCCGTCGACGGTGCGCACGGTGGTGACGGGCACGGACGCCTGGGCGGCGAGGCGCCGCCCCCACTCCGTGTCGACGGCGACGACGCCCGCGCGGGCGTGGCGGGGCGTGAAGAGCAGGGCCTTGGCCTGGAAGTACTCCTCCAGCGAGCCGTGGAAGTCCAGGTGGTCCTGGCTGAGGTTGGTGAACACCGCGACGTCGACGACGAGGCCGTCGACGCGGTGCAGCGCCAGGGCGTGGCTGGAGACCTCCAGCGCGCAGCCGCGCACCCCCGCCTCGACCATCCGCGCGAGCAGCGCGTGCAGGTCGGGCGCCTCGGGCGTGGTCCGGACGCTGGGCACCCGGCGCCCGGCGATGCGGGTCTCCACGGTGCCGAGCAGCCCGGTCGTCCAGCCGGCCCCGCTCAGCACGGCCTCCAGCAGGTACGCCGTGGTGGTCTTGCCGTTGGTGCCCGTGATGCCGACCGTCGTCAGCGCGCGCCCGGGGTGGCCGTGGACGGCGGCGGCGAGGTCGCCGAGGACGGCGCGCGGGTCGGCCACGACGAGCGCCGGGAGGCCGGCGGCGGCGACGCGCTCGGCGCCCGCGGGGTCGGTCAGCGCGACGACGGCGCCCGCGGCCGCGGCCTGCGCGGCGAAGGCCGCACCGTGCGCGTGGGCACCGGGCAGCGCGGCGTAGAGGTCACCGGGGGCGACGCGGCGCGAGTCCAGCGTCGCGCCGGTCACGGGCAGCGCGGGATCGGGGTCGTGGTCACCGGCCGCCCGCACGGGTGTGCCCAGGGCGAGGGAGAGGTCGGCCAGGGACACGTGCCCGCGGGGGCTGTCGCCACCGGGGCCGTCGGTCATCGGCACGGTGGGAGGCTACCGGTCCCCGGCCGCGCGGCCGGTACGGCACCGCCCGGCGGGGCGGGCCCGCCGGGACGGCTGGGGGGTGCTCACTCGGGCGCTCCCCAGGTCAGGGGCAGGTTCGCGGGGGGCGTCGTGGACGGTGCCACCCCGCGCTGCTGCAGCGCGTAGGTCATGACGTCCTTGAACACCGGGCCGGCCGCGGCGCCGCCGTAGTAGTTGTTCTTGGGGTCCTGGAGGATCACCGCGACGACGAGCTGCGGGTCGTCGGCGGGGGCCATGCCGATGAACGAGGCCGTGTACCCGGAGTAGCACCGGCAGTCCTCGTCGAAGCGGTTGGCGGTACCGGTCTTGCCGGCCACGAGGTAGCCGGGGATGTTCGCGGCCTCGCCGGTGCCCTCCTCGCCGACGACGGCCTGCATCATGTCGCGCATCGTCGAGGCGGTGGACGGGCTGACGACGCGGGTGCTGGCCGGCGCGGGAGCGGCGGTGTACGTGCCCGCCGGGTCGGACGTGCCCGCGACGAGCGACGGCTCGACCCGCACGCCGTCGTTGGCCACGGTCGCGAACACCGACGCCGCCTGCACGGCGTTGACCGACAGCCCCTGGCCGAACATGACCGTGTAGCGGGTGGTCCCCGACCACCCCTCCTCCCCCGGCGCCCAGACCTTCCCGGCGGTCTCCCCCGGGAAGTCCAGGTCGGTCTTCACGCCGAACCCGAACTTCTTCTCGTAGGCGTACAGCGTCGCCGCGTCGAGCTCCTCGCCGGCGAGGATCGTCCCGATGTTGCTGGACTGGGCGAGGACCCCGGCGAGCGTGAGCTTCTCCTCGCCGTGGGCGTGGGAGTCGTGGAAGACCTTCGTGGAGCGCTTCAGCTCACCGGGCACCGTGTACGGCGTCGCCGCGTCGGCCTTGCCCTCCTCGATGACGGCGGCCAGCGTCAGGACCTTCGCCGTGGACCCGGGCTCGAACGACTCCGTGAGCGCGGTGTTGTTCAGCTGCTCGTTGGTGAACTTGTTCGTGGCCGGGTCGAAGCTCGGGGCGCTGGCCATGGCGAGCAGGCGCTGCTGCTTGTCCATGATGACGACGGTGCCGTTCTCGGCCCCCGTCGCCGCGACCTGCGCGGCGATGGCGCTCTCGGCCTTCCACTGCAGGTCCTGGTCGATGGTCAGGTGCATCGAGTCGCCGTCGACGGGTTCGGTGACGGTGCTGTCGCCCAGCGGGATCTGCTGGCCGCCGAGGCTGCGCTCGTAGCGCATCCAGCCGTTGGTGCCCTCGAGCGTGGAGTTGTCGGCGCCCTCGAGACCCGACAGCCCCTGACCGTCGCTGCCGAGGATGCCCACGAGCGTCGAGGAGGCGTTGCCCGTCGGGTAGATCCGCTGCGTGGTGCGCTCGCTGCTGATGCCGGGGACGTCGGCGTCAAGGACCTGCTGCCAGACCTCGGGGGTGATCCCCTTGGCGAGGACGGCGTAGCGGTTCGTCCCCGTCAGGGTCTTGGTCAGCGTGGCCTCGTCGGCCCCCAGGAGCGGCGCGAGGACGGCCGCGGCGCCCGCGGGCCCCGTCGGCATGCCCTCCTTGCGCGGCACCTTCTCCCCCGTCCCCGGAACGGTCCTCAGGTTGTAGTCGGCGATCGTCTTGGGGTCGGCGACCACGGTCCGCCGCTCGACCGACGTCGCCAGCACGACGCCCTTGTCGTCGAGGATCTGCCCGCGGTCGGCCCAGAGCGTCGTCTTCGAGGTCCGCTGCTTCAGCGCGGCCTCCGCGTACTGCGAGGCGTCGGCGCCCTGCAGCTGCACGAGGCGGCCGCCGAAGAGGCTGAGGACCAGCAGCACCGCCAGCACCCAGGCCCGCAGCCGGCGGTCGGGTCTCACGTCGACGCCGGCGGCGGCGGCGCGGGGGGCGCGCGGCGGGCGGGCGGACGCGGGCGGACGGGGCACGGAGGACCTCTCCTGGCGGGAAGCGGGTGGGGCGGCGAGGCCGGGCGGGGGCGAGCTCAGTCGGCGGCGGGCGCCTCGGCGGCGGGAGCGTCGGCGGGCGCCTCCGCGGCGGGGGTCTCGGTGGCGGGGGCTTCGGCGGCGGGTGCGTCAGCGGAGGGCGCGTCGGCGGCGGGCGCGTCAGCGG
>NZ_VWPY01000087.1 GCF_011839805.1 Kineococcus rubinsiae
ATCAACTGTTGTTCGCGTCCACTGTGCGGTTCTCGGGATACAACCGAACCCACCCCAAGCACGACCCCTCGTGAGAGTGGTTGGTGTGGGGGTGTGGTGGTCGGATCCTGGTGTTTGTGGTCCGGTGGTCATAGCGGTGGGGAAACGCCCGGTCTCATTCCGAACCCGGAAGCTAAGCCTGCCAGCGCCGATGGTACTGCTCGGGAGACTGAGTGGGAGAGTAGGACGCCGCCGGACCGCTCAACGTGAGGGGTAAGGGTGTGGTTCATCGACCCGCAAGGGTCGGTCAGTCACACCCCTACCCCTCTTTTCATGCCCACCCAGCCGCGCTGATGCTTCGATGAGGAAGCGGTCAGCGGGTGGCGTGAGGCCGGAGGAGTCCCTCAGCGCAGGCGCAGGACGGTGCCGGCCAGGGGCTTGGGCCGGAAGGACGTCGTCTTGCGGCCCATGTGACCGCCGCGGTCGACGACCGAGCGGACGTCGCCGAGGCTCGGGCGCGGGATGAGGACGCCGAGCGCGTCGGAGGACCGGCGGGTCAGGGCGGCGTTCAGGTCCGGCTCGTAGCGGACCTTCCGGTCGTCCACGCCGGCCCGTGCGAGGACCGTGTCCACCCACGCGCCGGCGCCCGCGCCGGGAGCCAGCGTCGGGTCCGTCCCCAGCACCAGGGCGCGACCGTCGCGGACGAGGACGACCCCGCCGTCGGGCAGCCCCCGCAGGGCCGCCGTCACGGACGCGGTGTCGGCGTCGCACTCCTCGACGGCCGTGGCGGCCTCCACCAGCGCGTCCCACAGCTCCACGGGGGCCACGCGGTGCAGGCTCACGAGGTCCAGCGGCCACGTCCGCTGGTCGCTCACGGCCACCAGCAGACGTTCCGGGACTCCCGTCGTCTCGGCCATCCGGCGCACCGCGGCGAAGCGGTGGTGCCCGTCGGCGATGAGCAGCTCGTGGCGGCTCATGTCGAGCGTGATGCCCTCCACCGCAGCGGGTTCCGTCAGGTGCCAGACGTCGATCGCGATGGGCGCGGGACCCCCGGTGCGTGCCGTCGCCACATGGTGGCCGAGCTCCTCGGCGTGCGCGACGAGCCGAGCCGTGTGGCCGCCCGCGTCGTCCACGACGAGCACCGGCTCGGAGTCGACCCCCGTCGCGGTCAGCCGCTCGACCCGGGACGCGACGGCCTCGGGGATGGTCGACTCGTGGGGGTGGACGCGGCCGTCGGTGTCTGGGCCGACGAGGAGCGCGGCCAGCAGGAAGCGGTGCTCGCGCCCGTCCTCGCGGCGCTGGCGGACCACGTAGTAGCCGGGGTCGTCCTCCGCGACGGCTCCGTCCGCGAGCCAGCGGCGCACGGCGGGGCCCTCACCGGGGGCGTACTCGGGCCGCTCGAGGTGGGTCACCGTGTACGGCGACGACGACAGCCGCGCCGAGCGCAGCGCGGGGCCGAGGTCCGTGTGGGGCGGGGCCACCAGCGACCCGAGGGGCCCGGCGACGGACTCGACGTAGCGGAGCCCCGCGAACGGCAGCAGGAGCGGGCCGTGCACACCCCCGGGAGGAGTCGGCACGGCGCGCGTCCCCGTGCGACGACTCCCCACTCGGCGCATCCTACGGTCGTGGCGCGTTCCGTCCGTGATCGCCCGGGTGCCGCCACCGTCAGCCTCGACCCCCTCCGGAGGTGCCTCCGTGCCCGACGACCGTCCCACCGCCGACCCGACCGGGGAGGGCGGTCCCCGCGAGGGCAGGCCCAGCGGTGGTCCCTACGAGTGGATGCAGCGCGGGCTGGCGCTGCTGTCGGCCGGGGACGCGGCCCAGGCCGCGACGCTGCTGGTGCGGGCCCACGCCGAGGAGCCCGCGTCGACGGGGCTGCTCGAGGCGCTGGCCCGGGCCCAGTACGACTCGGGTGACGTCGCGAGCGCGGCGGCGTCCTTCCGGCGCCTCGTCCAGGAGCGCCCGGACGCTGACTACGCTCACTTCGGGCTGGGGCTCTGCCTCAGCCGTCTCGGCGAGTTCGGCCTCGCCGCGGAGCACCTCGCACTCGCGTGCGCCATGCGCCCCGACCGGCCGGAGTACGCCGACCGACTGCGACAGGTCCGCGCCACCCTGGCGGCGCGGCAGACCCCGGGGAGCCCGTGAGCACCAGCAGCACCACCCTCCGCGCCAGCAGCGGCACGCTGCTCGACGACCACGACGCGCTCCTGCTCGACCTCGACGGCGTCGTCTACATCGGGCCCGACGCCGTCCCGCACGCGGCGGCGGCCCTGGACGCCGCCCGCGGCGCCGGCCTGCAGCTGGCCTACGTCACGAACAACGCCTCGCGGCCGCCATCCGCCGTGGCAGAGCACCTCAGCGAGCTCGGCGTCCCCGCGACGGCCGTGGACGTCGTGAACTCCGCCCAGGCGGCCGCCACCCACCTCGCCGCGACCCTGCCTGCCGGGTCGCCCGTCCTCCTGGTCGGCGGCGCCGGGCTGCGGGAGGCCCTCGAGGAGGCGGGTCTGCGGCCCGTGACGACGCTGGCGGACGCGCCCGTCGCCGTGGTGCAGGGCTTCTCGCCCGACCTCGGGTGGAAGCAGCTCTCCCAGGCCACCCAGGCCGTGCGCTCAGGGCTGCCGTGGACCGCCACCAACCTCGACGCGACCGTCCCCACCCCCGGTGGCCCCGCCCCGGGCAACGGCCTCCTCGTCCACGTCGTGGCCGAGGCCGCCGGCCGCCGTCCCGACGCGGTGTGCGGCAAGCCGGAGCGCGCCCTGTTCGACGTCGCGGTGCAGCGCCTCGGCGCGTCCGCGGCGATGGTCGTCGGCGACCGCCTCGACACCGACCTCCAGGGCGCCGTGGCCGCGGACCTGCCCGGGCTGCTCGTCCTCACGGGCGTCACGGGGGTGGCCGAGCTGCTGGCCGCCCGGCCCGGCGAGCGGCCCGTCTTCGTGGCGCACGACCTGCGGGGCACCGCGGACGTGCACCCCGGGGTGACGGTCGAGACCGACGCGGCCGGGGGGCTCGTCGCCCGCTGCCGCGCCGCCGCCGTCCGCGTCGAGGGCGGCACCGCGAGCGTCGCGGCCGACGACGCCGGCCCCGACGGCCTGGACCTGCTCCGCGCCGCGGCGGAGGCCGTCTGGCAGGCGCGCGACGCGGGCACCACCGTGGACGTGAGCCGGCTGACCGCCGAGGTGGCCGCCGGCCTGGTCACCGCCGCGCCTGGGGACAGCGGTGGTGATGTCGTCGCCCGCCGGTAGCGTGACCGCGTGACCCCACTGCCCCAGCCGCCGCGCTCCGCGGCGCAGGACGACGCCGGCGCCGACGACGCCCTCGGCGCGGCCCTCACCCGGCTGGACCACCTCGACGCGCTCGGTGTCCACGAGCACGTCGAGGTCTACACCGCGGTCGACCGGGCGCTGCGCGAGCGCTTGGCCGCCGCGGACGCGTGACATGGCGCGCAGGCAGCGTCTGGACGCCGAGCTGGTCCGCCGCGGGCTGGCGCGCTCGCGCCAGCACGCCGGTGAGCTGGTGAGCGCGGGTCGCGTCCTCGTCGGGGGCACGGCCGCGGCCAAGGTCGCCACCCAGGTCGACCTCGGGGCGCCCATCGTCGTCGCCGGCGACGAGACCGACGACGGGTACGTCAGCCGCGGCGCCCACAAGCTGGTGGGCGCGCTGGACGCCTTCGGCGTCGACGTGACGGGGCGCCGCTGCCTCGACGCGGGCGCCAGCACGGGCGGCTTCACCGACGTCCTGCTGCGCCGGGGCGCCGACCACGTCGTCGCGGTCGACGTCGGCTACGGCCAGATCGCGTGGTCGCTGCGCCAGGACGAGCGCGTCACCGTCCTGGAGCGGACCAACGTCCGCACGCTCGAACCGGCGCAGGTGGCGCCGGCGCCCTCCCTGGTCGTGGCGGACCTGTCCTTCATCTCCCTGACCCTGGTGCTGGCGGCGCTCGTGCGCTGCGTGGCACCCGATGCGGAGCACGTGCTCATGGTGAAGCCCCAGTTCGAGGTCGGGCGCGAGGCGCTCGGCGCCGGCGGTGTCGTGCGCAGCGCGGACCTGCGGGCCTCGGCCGTGCGCGAGGTCGCGACGGCCGCCGCGGCGGTCGGCCTCGGGGTGCGCGGCGTGGCGGCGAGCCCCCTGCCGGGGCCGAGCGGCAACGTCGAGTACTTCCTGCACCTCGCCGCCGGCGCCCCGCCGCTGGTCGAGGACGACCTGCGGCGCGCGGTCGCCGACGGCCCCCAGGACGGTCTCGCGTGAGCCGCGACGTGCTGGTCATGGCGCACACCGGGCGCCCCGAGGCCGTGGTGGCGCTCACCGAGGTCGTCACCCGACTGCACGCCGCGGGCGTCAACACGATGATGACCCACGACGAGGCCCGGGCCCTCGACCCCGCCACCCGCGGGCTGGTCGAGCAGTGCGACCTCGAAGGGGCCGTCGCGGGCGCCGAGATGGTCATCGTGCTCGGCGGCGACGGCACGATCCTGCGCGCGGCGGAGCTGGTGCGCGGTGCCGACACCATCCTGCTGGGCGTCAACCTCGGCCACGTCGGCTTCCTCGCCGAGGCCGAGCGCGAGGAGATCGAGGGGACCGTCGCCCGCGTCGTGAACGGCGACTACCGCGTCGAGGAGCGCATGACGCTGGACGTGCGTGTCGTCGTCGACGGCGAGGTCACGGTCGAGTCCTGGGCCGTCAACGAGGTCTCGGTGGAGAAGGGCAACCGCGAGCGGATGCTCGAACTCGTCATCGACGTGGACGGCCGCCCCCTGAGCACCTTCGGCGGGGACGGCGTCATCGCCGCCACCCCCACCGGCTCCACGGCCTACGCCTTCTCCGCCGGCGGGCCCGTCGTGTGGCCCGAGGTGGAGGCGCTGCTCGTGGTGCCCATCAGCGCGCACGCCCTCTTCGCGCGTCCACTCGTCATCGCCCCGACGTCCGTGGTGGGCGTGGAGGTCCTGCCGAGCATGGACGACGGCGGTGTCCTCTGGTGCGACGGCCGCCGCCGCTTCCCGGCGCCCGTCGGCGCGCGCGTCGAGGTCCGCCGCTCGCCCTCGAGCATCCGCTTGGCCCGCCTCAGCACGGGGGTCTTCACCGACCGGCTCGTCGGCAAGTTCGGGCTGCCCGTGCACGGCTGGCGCGGGCCCCGCCACGAGGGCCTGGGCGCGACGCTGTGATCGAGGAGATCCGCATCCGCGAGCTCGGCGTCATCCGCGACGCCCGGCTCCCGCTGTCGCCCGGCTTCACGGTCCTCACCGGCGAGACCGGCGCGGGCAAGACCATGGTCGTCACGGGCCTGGGCCTCCTCATGGGCGAGCGGGCCGACGCGGCCGCCGTCCGCACGGGCGCCGACGCGGCCGTCGTCGAGGGGCGCCTCGTCGTCGACGCCGACGGCCCCGCGGCCGCGCGCGCCGTCGAGGCCGGCGGGGAGCTCGACGACGGGGCCCTGCTGCTGGTGCGCACGCTGGCCTCCTCGGGCCGCAGCCGCGCCCACGTCGGGGGCCGCGGCGCCCCCGTCGGGGTGCTGTCCGACCTCGCCGAGCACCTCGTGGCCGTGCACGGCCAGACCGACCAGCTGCGGCTGCGCTCGGGCGCCCAGCAGCTGCGGGTGCTCGACGCCTTCGCCGGCGCGGCACTGGCCGCTGACCTCGCGGGCTACCAGGAGCAGTACGAGCGCTGGCGGCGCGTCAGCGCCGAGCACGCCGACGTCCTGGCCCACGGCCAGGAGCGGGCCCGCGAGGCGGAGCTGCTGCGCCTGGGTCTCGAGGACGTCGAGCGCGTCGAGCCGCAGCCCGGCGAGGACGCGGCGCTGCGGGAGGAGTCCGAGCGGCTCCTCAACGTCGAGCAGCTGCGCGTCGCCGCCGACGACGCGCACGCCGCCCTGACGGGGGAGACGGCCGGCGCCGACGGCACCGACGCGGGTGAGGGCGGGGCCGACACCCGGGTGGAGGCCGCCCGGCGGGCCCTGGCCGCCGGCGGCGAGCACGACCCGGCCCTGGCCGCGCTCGCGGCCCGGGCCGCCGAGATCGCCTACCTGCTCACCGACCTCTCCGGCGACGTCGCGGAGTACGCGGCGGGCCTGGAGGCCGACCCGACGCGCCTCGCCGCCGTCGAGGAGCGCCGTGCCGTGCTGTCCGGCCTGGTGCGCCGCTACGGCAGCGCCGAGGCCGCGGAGGGCCACCCCGGCATCGACGCGGTCCTCGCGTGGTCGCAGCGCGCCGCCCGGCGCCTGCTGGACCTCGACGACGACGGCCGGCTCGACGCCCTGGCCGCCGAGCGCGACGAGGCCGAGGCCGAGCTGCGCCGGATCGCCGCGCGGCTGAGCGCGGCCCGCAGCGCCGCCGCACTCGAGCTGCAGGGCCGGGTCGCCGTCGAGCTCGCCGCCCTGGCCATGCCCAGCGCCCGGCTCGAGGTCGCCGTCACCACGACCGCCGACCTCGGCCCGGCGGGCTGCGACGGCGTCGAGCTCCTGCTCGCCGCGCACTCCGGTGCCGCACCCCGCCCGCTGGCCCGCGGCGCGTCCGGCGGTGAGCTCTCCCGCGTCATGCTCGCCCTCGAGGTCGTCCTCGCGGGCGCCGACCCGGTCCCCACCATGGTCTTCGACGAGGTGGACGCCGGGGTCGGCGGTCGCGCGGCCGTCGAGATCGGCCGCCGGCTCGCGCGGCTGGCGCGCTCGACGCAGGTCCTCGTCGTGACGCACCTGCCGCAGGTGGCGGCCTTCGCCGACCACCACCTCACGGTCGTGAAGACCGACGACGGCACCGTCACCGAGTCCGGCGTGGTGCACCTGGACGACGAGGGCCGCATCGCCGAGCTCGCCCGCATGCTCTCGGGCAGCGGGACGGGGACGGCGCGCGCGCACGCCGAGGAGCTGCTGCGCTCCTCCCGCGAACCGGGTGCCGGACCGGACGGCGAGGGGGTCGAGCAGGCACCGGCCGGGGCGCCCGCGCCGCCGGTCCCGGCCCCGGCCAAGGCCGCGAAGCGGGTCCCCGCGGCGCGTGCACCGCGGTCCGGTGCCGCGCGCGTGCGACGATCGTCGTCGTGACCCGGCGGCTCGGCTGCCCGGGCGACGGGTGGCGCACCAGGCCCCCGCGAGGATGACGACACCGCGCCGTGCCGGAGCACCGGTCCGCGGGGGGTGAGGAGTTCAGCGTGCTGAGGCGTCGGCGGGGCCGCGGGGAGACCGCGGCGACCGACCTCGTGCCCCACGTCGTGAGCGGTGTGGCCCGGGTGGACCGCCGCACCAAGCGGCTGACCAAGCGGCTGCGCCCCGGTGACGTCGCGGTCATCGACCACCTCGACCTCGACCGGGTCTCGGCCGAGGCGCTCGTCGCCTGCTCCCCGGCCGCCGTCGTCAACGCCTCGGCCAGCACGTCGGGGCGCTACCCCAACCTGGGTCCGGAGATCCTCGTCGAGGCCGGCATCCCCGTCCTGGACGCCGTCGGCGAGGACGTCCTGACCGCCGTGCGCGAGGGCGCGCGCGTCCAGGTCGACGACGACCGGCTCCTGCTCGACGGGGTCGCCGTGGCGACGGGGCGGCGCCTGAGCGCCGAGGCCGTGGCCGCCGACATGGAGGCCGCGCGCGCCGGGCTGTCCCTGCAGCTCGAGGCGTTCGCGGCGAACACCATGGAGTTCCTGCGCCGCGAGCGGGACCTGCTCCTCGACGGCGTCGGGGTGCCCGACATCCGCACGGTGCTCGAGGGCCGCCACGCCCTCGTCGTCGTGCGCGGCTACCACTACAAGGACGACCTGGTCACCCTGCGCTCCTACGTGCGGGAGTACCGGCCCGTGCTCATCGGCGTCGACGGCGGTGCGGACGCGATCCTCGAGGCCGGGTGGAAGCCCGACCTGATCGTCGGCGACATGGACTCCGTGTCCGACGCGGCGCTGCGCAGCGGCGCCGAGATCGTCGTGCACGCCTACCGCGACGGCCGCGCACCGGGCCTGGAACGGGTGCGGCAGCTGGGGATCGAGGCGGTGGTGTTCCCGGCGACGGGCACCAGCGAGGACGTCGCGATGCTGCTCGCCGACGACAAGGGCGCCACCCTCATCGCCGCCGTCGGCACCCACGTGACGCTCGTGGAGTTCCTCGACAAGGGCCGCTCGGGCATGGCCAGCACGTTCCTCACCCGCCTGCGCGTGGGCGGGAAGCTCGTCGACGCCAAGGGCGTCTCGCGGCTGTACCGCTCGCGCATCTCCAACCGCCAGGTCCTGCTGCTGATCGCCGCGGGGGTGCTCGCGCTCGTCGCCGCGCTCGCCGTGACGCCGACGGGCCAGGCGATCCTGGCCGTCACCGCCGCCCGGCTGGAGGACCTGTGGGCGATGGTCCTCGGGATCCTGCCCGGGGTCGGGCCGTGACCTCGGCGCCCCGCGCCCGCCCCGCCGCTCCGCACGCCCCCGAAGGACAGGACCCGCAGTGATCGACTTCCGCTACCACGTCGTCTCGCTGGTCTCGGTGTTCATCGCGCTCGCCGTCGGGATCGTCCTCGGCGCCGGCCCCCTCAACGAGGGCATCTCCGTCGGGATCACCGACCAGGTCAACCAGCTGACGTCGGAGAAGAACCAGCTGCGGACCGAGCGCGACCAGGCCCTGCAGGCCTCCGACGCCAAGGACGACTGGGCCACCGCGGTCGGACCCGCGCTGGTCGCGCGCCAGCTGAGCGGCCGCGCCGTGGCCGTCATCGAGCTCCCGGGCGCGGACGGCAGCCAGGCCGACGCCACCGTCACGCAGCTGCAGGCGGCCGGCGCGACCGTGCCGGCGCGGGTCACGCTGCAGGACAAGTGGTTCGACCCGCAGCAGGCGGCCTTCCGCAACCAGCTCGCCGCGCAGCTGCTGCCCGAGCTGACCGACGCGCCCGCGGCCGGTGCGGCCACGGAGACGCAGCTCGCGGCCGAGCTGGCCCGGGCCCTGGTCACGAACGAGGCCGTGACCGGCGCCGAGGCCGACCCCACCGCGGCCGCGATCGTCGCGGCGATGACCGACGCCGGGCTCCTCTCGGTCGACGGGACCCTCGGCCAGCGCGGCACGCTCGCCGTCCTCGTGGGCGGCGCCCCCGACGGCGACGCCACCGACCAGGAGAAGAAGGCCACGGCGGCGGGCTGGCTGGCCCTCGCCGCCCAGCTCGACCAGCGCTCCGCCGGGGCCGTGCTCGCCGGGTCCGCGGAGGCGGCGGACGGCGGCCCGGTGGCGGCCGTGCGGGGCAGCTCCGACGTCTCCGACGACGTCAGCACCGTCGACGGCCTCGACTCGGTCATCGGCCAGATCGACGTCGTCCTCGCCCTGCGCCAGCAGCTGGCCGGGGCCGCGGGGCAGTACGGCACCGCGTCGGGGGCCACCGCGGTCAGCCCGCCGCTGCCGGCCGCGGTCCCGTGACCCGCCTCCCGGGCGCTCGCGGGGTCGCCGCACTGGCGGCCGCGGCCCTCGCGGGCCGCCGGCTGCGTCCCGTCCTCGCGGCGCACGTGCCCGGGGGAGCGGCGCGCTTCGAGCGCCGCAACCACCGCGGCGACGTCGTGACCCTCCTGGAGGGACCGGTCGCGACCCTGGCCGCGGCCGCGGGCGTCCTGCCCGCGCCCGGCCCGTGGCGCCGGGCGGGGCTGCTCGCCGTCCTCGGCGCGGGCGCCTTCGGGGCGCTGGACGACCTGGGGGAGGCCGAGGGGGACCGGGCCGCCGGCGCGCGCGGGCTGCGCGGGCACCTGGCCGCCGCCCGCCGCGGGCGCCTGACCACGGGGGCCTGGAAGGTGCTCGGCATCGGTGCGACCGGCGTCGCCGCCGCCTGGACGGTCCGCACCCCGGGGGACGCGCGCCGCGCGCAGGTCGTGGACCTCGCCGCCGCCGCGGCCCTCGTCGCGGGCAGCGCCAACCTGCTGAACCTCCTCGACCTGCGCCCGGGCCGGGCGCTGAAGGCTGCGCTGGTCGTGGCCGCGGCGCTGTCGGCCGGTCCCGCCCCCGCCGTCGTGCGGCCGTTGACGGGCGCCGTGGCAGGCAGCGCGCTCGCGGCCCTGGACGACGACCTCGCGAGCCGCAGCATGCTGGGCGACACCGGGGCCAACGCGCTCGGCGCCCTGCTGGGCGTCGCCGTCCTCGCCCGCTGCGGCCGGCGCGGGCGCCTGCTGGCCCTGGGCGCTGTCCTGGCGCTCACGGGGCTGAGCGAGCGGGTGAGCTTCACGAAGGTCATCGAGGCCACGCCCGTGCTGCGCGCGCTGGACCGCCTGGGTCGGCCGTGAGGCGCGGGCACCCGTGAGGACCCGCTCGCTCGCGGCGGCCGCCGCCTCGGTCGCGCTGCTCACCGTCCTCGCCCGCGCCGCGGGCTTCGGCCGCCTCCTCGCCTTCTCCCAGACCGTGGGCGACACCTGCTTCGGCACGGCGTACCAGACGGCCAACCTGGTCCCCAACGTCCTCTTCGAGGTCGTCGCGGGCGGCGCCCTGGCCGGCGTGCTGGTGCCGCTGCTGTCCGCGCGGCTGGCCTCCGGCGACCCGGCGGAGCGGGCCGCGGCCTCGCGCACGGCGTCGGCCGCGCTGACCTGGAGCGTGAGCGTCCTGGTGGTCGTCGCCGCGGCGACGGCCCTGTTCGCCGCACCCGTGATGCGCCTGCTGCTCGGGGGTGCGGACGGCGAGTGCGGTCCGGAGCTGCTGCGCACCGGGGTCCTCATGCTGTGGGTCTTCCTGCCCCAGGTGCCGCTGTACGCCGTCGCGATCGTCTTCGCCGGGGTCCTGCAGGCCCAGCAGCGCTTCACCGCGCCCGCCGCCGCCCCGCTCGTCTCGAGCCTCGTCGTCGGCGTCGCCTACCTCGTCGTGGGCGTCCTCGTGCCGGCGGCCGTCGTCCGCGCGGGCGACCTCGACGCCGTGCCCGGCGCGGCGCTGGCCGTGCTGGCGGGCGGCACCACGCTCGGGGTCGTGGCCCTCGCGGCGACGCACGCGCCCGCGCTGCGCTCCGCCGTGACCTGGCGACCCGCGTGGCGCCCTGCCCCCGGCGACGGGGCCCGGCTGCGCTCGCTCGCGCTGTCGGGGCTGGCCGTCGTGCTCGCGCAGCAGGTCGTCACCGTGGTGGTGGTGCGGCTGACCAACGACACCGCGGACCCGGGCGCGGTGAACCGCTGGAGCTACGCGTGGGCGCTGTTCCTGCTGCCCTACGCCGTGCTGGCGGTGCCCGTGGCGACCGCCGTCTTCCCGCGGCTCTCGCGGGCCGCGGGCGCGGAGTTCGCCGAGCTCGTGGCCCGGGCCGCCCGCACGGTCGTCGTCGTCTGCTCCCTGGGGGCGGCCGTCCTCGTGGCCGTCGCCGGACCCGTCGCCGTCGTCTTCGTCTCCAGCCGCGTCGGGTCCGGGCGCACCAGCGACCTCAGCACCGCGCTCGTCGTCTTCGCCCCCGGCCTGCTCGGCTACGGCCTGCTCGCGCTGCTGACCCGGGCGCTCTACAGCACCGGCCGCGGGCGGGCCGCCGCCACGGGCACGGTCGCCGGCTGGGGGCTCGTCCTCGTCGCCGCCGTCGTCCTCACCGCCGTCCTGCCCGACGACGCGGTCGTCACGGCCGTCGCGGCCGCGCACACCCTCGGGCTGAGCCTCGCGGCCCTCCTGCTGGCCCGGTCGCTGCGGGCCCAGGCGGGCCCGGCCGCGGTCGCGGGGGTGCCGCGGGCCGCGCTGGCG
>NZ_VWPY01000088.1 GCF_011839805.1 Kineococcus rubinsiae
GCCGCGACGCGCGGGAGGCGCCCGGGGCCGGCGCGGCCGGGGGCATCGGCGTCGTGGCGCTCGGGCTGCTCGGCGCGGCGCGCCGGCCGGGCATCGAGGTCGTCCTCGAGCTCGCGGGCTTCGACCACCGCAGCGCGGGCGCCGACCTCGTGGTCACGGGCGAGGGCAGCTTCGACGAGCAGTCCCTCGGCGGGAAGACCCCCGTCGGCGTCGCCGCGGCCGCCGCCGAGCGCGAGGTGCCCGTCGTCGTGGTCAGCGGCCGGCGGGCCCTGAGCCGGGAGCAGTGGCTCGCGGCCGGGTTCCTCGACGCGCGCGCCCTGACCGACGCCGAGCCCGACGCGGCCCGGTGCATCGCCGAGGCGGGGCCGCTGCTGCGGGCGCTGGCCCACGACCTCGGGACGGAGATCGCCGCCGCCGTCGCGTGAGGCCCTCCCCCGGCTCGAGGCCCCGCGCCGCCCGTCCTCTGCTGCGGCCGGGCGTCAGGCGGGCTGGCAGGTGGGGCACCAGTTCAGGTGCCGCGCGACCATCTGCGCGTAGGCGACGGGCGTGCCGCACAGGCGGCACGGCATCCCCGTGCGCCGGTAGACGTAGAAGGCGTCCTCGCGCCGCGCCGTCCCGCTGCGGCGCTCGCGGTGCTCCGGGCGGGTGGTGACGATCCGCCCGGCGCGCAGGCCGGCCCGCAGCAGCACGACGAGGTCGGCCCACAGCGCCTGCCACTCCTCGCGGGTCACCTCGCGGCCGGGCCGGTGCGGTTCCACGCCCGTGCGGAACAGCGTCTCGGCGCGGTAGATGGCGCCGACGCCCGCGACGACGTCCTGCTGCATGAGCAGTGCGCCGATCGCGACGCGGGAGCGGGAGATCCGCGCCCACGCCTCCTCCGGGTCCGCCTTCACGCGCAGCGGGTCCGGGCCGAGCTTGGCGTGCACCCGCGCCACGCCGCCCTCGTCGAGGACCTCGCACGCGGTGGGGCCGCGCAGGTCGGCCCAGCCGCCCTCGGCCTCCAGGCGCACGCGCACGGCGCCGCGGGGCGGGTCCGGGAAGCCGTCGCCGGCGCGCCACGTGCCGTACAGGCCGAGGTGGACGTGCAGCCAGCGGTCCTCGCCGAAGCGGGCGAGGAGGTGCTTGCCGTGCGCCTCGGTGCCGGTGAGCTCGCGGCCGTCGAGGAGCGCGGCGCCGTCGGCGAAGCGTCCCTGGGGGCTGGAGACGATGACCTGCTGCCCGCCGAAGCGCGCGAGCAGGTCGCGGGCGTTGCGGTGGACGGTGTGACCTTCGGGCATCAGGCTCCGGGCAACGGGGGGAGCTCGCCCGTGGCGGCGTAGTCGCTGAGCATCTCGATGCGCCGCACGTGGCGCGGGTCCTGCGAGAACGGCGTGTCGACGAAGGTGTCGGCGATCGCCGTCGCCTCCTCGAGGGTGTGCATGCGGGCCCCGATGCCGACGCACTGCGCGTCGTTGTGCTCCCGCGCCAGGCGCGCGGTGTCCACCGACCACGCCAGGGCGCAGCGGATGCCGGGCACCGCGTTGGCCGCGATCTGCTCGCCGTTGCCGGAGCCGCCCAGGACGATGCCGAGGGAGCCCGGCTCCGCCGCCACGGCCGCGGCCGCGCGCAGCACGAAGGGCGGGTAGTCGTCGGTCGGGTCCGCCTCGAGCGCCCCGTGGTCCACGACGTCGTGGCCCCGGCCGCGCAGGTGCTCCACGAGGTGCTGCTTGAGGCCGAAGCCGGCGTGGTCAGTGCCGATGTGCACGCGCATGGGAGCAGCTTCGCAGGCGACCGCGCGGGCGCACACCGGGGTCGCCCCGCTCCCCCGCGCCCCGCACCGGCAGGATCGCCCGCGTGCCGACCGTGCTGGGGGTGGACGGCCGCCGCGGCGGCTGGGCCGTCGCGCTCGTGCGGGGCACCGCCCGGAGGGCGCGGCTGCTGCGCTTCGCCGTGGTGGCCGGCGCCGACGACGCGGCCGCGCTCTTCGCGCTGGCGCGGGCCGAGGGGGCCGACGCCGTCGGGCTCGACGTGCCGATCGGGCTGCCGACCTCCGCCTGGCGGCCCGCCGACCTCCTCGCCAAGCGGCGCCTCGGCCGGGCCTCGGCGCGCGTGTTCCTCGTCCCGCCCCGCGCGGTGCTGCGGGCCCCGGACTACGCCACGGCCCGGCGCACGAGCCGCGAGGTGCTGGCCGGCAAGGGGCTCTCGGCGCAGACCTGGGGCATCCGCCGGCCCGTGCTCGCGGTGGACGCGGCCCTGGCGGCGGACCCCTGGGCCCGCGCGCACGCCGTGGAGACCCACCCCGAGCTGTCGTTCGCCGCCGCCCTCGCGGGGCGCGTTCTGGAGCCGAAGAAGACAGAGGCCGGCCGGTCCGCGCGCCTGGCGGCGCTGCGGGGCTGGCTGCCGGAGCTGGCGAACGCCGAGGTCCCCGCGGGCGACGACCACCTGGACGCCGCCGCGTGCGCGTTCTCGGCGCTGCGCTGGGCGACCGGCCTCGCCGAGGTGCTCGGGGGCGAACCCGACGAGACCGGTCTGCCGCAGCGCATCGTCGTCTGAGCCACCCGCGGGTTCAGGCGTCCGGAGAGGTCAGCCGGACCGGGCCCTCAGTCGAAGACGGGGCCCTGGGTCCGGGTGCGCTTGAGCTCGAAGAAGCCCGGCGTGCCCGCCACGAGGACGCAGCCGTCCCACAGCCGGCCGGCGTCCTCGCCCCGGGGCGTGGGCGTGACGACCGGGCCGAAGAAGGCGACGTCGCCGAAGGCCACGACGGGGGTGCCGACGTCCTCGCCGACCCGCGAGATGCCCTCGGCGTGCGAGGCGCGCAGCTCCGCGTCGTAGGTGGTCGAGTGCGCGGCCGCGGCCAGGTCGGCCGGGAGGCCCACCTCGTCGAGGGCCGCGGCGATGACGGCGTCGAAGTCCTTGTCCCCGCCGGGGTGGATGCGGTTGCCCATCGCCGTGTAGAGCGGCAGCACGACGTCCTCGCCGTGCAGCAGGCGCGCGGCGGTGACGACGCGGACGGGGCCCCAGCCCTTCTCCATGAGGGAGCGGTACTCCTCGGGCAGGTCCCGGCCCTCGTTGAGGACCGAGAGGCTCATGACGTGCCAGCGCACGGAGATGTCGCGGACCTGCTCGACCTCGAGGATCCAGCGCGACGTCATCCACGCCCACGGGCACAGCGGGTCGAACCAGAAGTCGGCGCTGGCGCGCGCGGTCGCGCCGGGGGTCGCGGAGTCTGCTGTCGTCGTCATGCGGGCATCCTGCCCCGGCCCGCCGACACCCACCACGGGGCCTCCGCGCTGCGCCGCTGTCGCCCGCCCGTGGCAGAGTGCCTCTCTGCCACGAGAGGGTCCCCGACGGCGGACCCCCCGACGGAAGGACGTGGACGTTGCCCGGCGAGAACCTGACCCGCGAGGAGGCGCGCGCCCGCGCTGCCCTCGTCGAGGTCGACTCCTACGAGATCGACCTGGACCTCACGACGGGTGACGAGACGTTCGCCTCGCGCACCACCGTGCGCTTCCGCGGCACCGAGGGGTCGTCGACGTTCATCGACCTGATCTCCGCCGCGGTGCACTCCGTGAGCCTCAACGGCCGCGACCTCGACCCGGCCGCCGTGAGCGACGGCGTGCGCCTGCAGCTGGACGGCCTGGCCGGCGAGAACGAGCTCGTCGTCGTCGCGGACTGCCGCTACATGAACACGGGCGAGGGCCTGCACCGCTTCGTCGACCCGGTCGACGACGAGGTCTACCTCTACTCGCAGTTCGAGGTCGCCGACTCCCGCCGGGTGTTCGCGGTGTTCGAGCAGCCCGACCTCAAGGCCGTCTTCACCTTCGCGGTCACGGCCCCCGCGCACTGGCGGGTCATCTCCGGCGCGCCCGTCGCCGGCACCGAGGAGGTCGCGGCCGGCCGGCGCTGGACGTTCGAGCCGACCCCGCGCCTGTCCTCCTACGTCACGGCCGTCATCGCGGGGCCCTACGCCGGCGAGGAGTCCGAGCTCGTCTCCTCCGACGGCCGGACGATCCCGCTGGGCGTCTACTGCCGCAAGTCCCTCGTGCAGCACCTGGACGCGGACAACATCGTGGCCGCGACGCGCGCCGGGTTCACGTTCTTCGAGCGCGAGTTCGACCGCCCCTACCCGTTCACCAAGTACGACCAGGTGTTCGTCCCGGAGTTCAACGCGGGCGCCATGGAGAACGCCGGGGCGGTGACCTTCGTCGAGAGCTACGTGTTCCGCTCCAAGGTGCCGCAGGCGATGGTCGAGCGCCGCGTCGTGACCGTGCTGCACGAGCTGGCGCACATGTGGTTCGGCGACCTCGTGACCATGCGCTGGTGGAACGACCTGTGGCTCAACGAGTCCTTCGCGGAGTTCGCGAGCACCCTCGCGGCGGCCGAGGCCACCGAGTGGACGAGCTCCTGGACGACGTTCAACTCGCTGGAGAAGTCCTGGGCCTACCGCCAGGACCAGCTGCCGACGACGCACCCGATCGTCGCTGAGATCAACGACCTCGAGGACGTCGAGGTGAACTTCGACGGGATCACCTACGCCAAGGGCGCCAGCGTCCTGAAGCAGCTGGTGGCCTACGTCGGGCGCGAGGAGTTCATGAGCGGGGTGCGCGCGTACTTCCGCCGCCACGCCTACGGCAACACCGAGCTCGTCGACCTGCTCCGCGAGCTGGAGCAGACCTCGGGCCGCGACCTCGGCGCCTGGTCGCGGGAGTGGCTGGAGACCGCGGGCGTGGCGACGCTGCGCCCCGAGGTCCAGGTCGACGAGGGCGGCACCATCACGGCCGCGGCCCTGCTGCAGGAGGCCACCGCGGAGCACCCGCACCTGCGGGCGCACCGGCTGGCGGTCGGCTGCTACGACCTCGTCGACGGCGTGCTCACCCGCACCCACCGCGTCGAGCTCGACGCGGTCGGCGCCCGGACCGAGCTGACCGGCCTCGTGGGCCGGCCGCGCCCGGACCTGCTGCTGGTCAACGACGACGACCTCGCCTACGCGAAGATCCGGCTCGACGACGTGTCCCTGGACACCGCGCTGCACCACCTCGACGCGTTCGCGGAGTCCCTGCCGGGCTCGCTCGTGGCCGCGGCGCTGTGGGACATGACGCGCGACGGCGAGGCCGCGGCGCGCGACTACGCCGACCTCCTGCTCGGCACCCTCCTGCCCGGCGACGGCGCCCGCGCCGACTCCACGGTCCTCATGGTGCTGCTGCGCCAGCTCACCACCACCGTCGAGCTGTACACGGCCCCGGCCCGCCGGGCCGAGGTCCAGGAGCGCACGGCCGGGACGCTGCTGGAGCTGCTGCGCTCGGCGGCCCCGGGCAGCGACACGCAGCTGCAGTTCGCGCGCGCCTTCGCGGGCCGCGCCCGCTCGGGCGAGCACCTCGCCGTCGTGCAGGACCTCTACGACGGCACCACGACGCTCGAGGGCCTCGACGTCGACACCGACATGCGCTGGGTGCTGCTGTCCGCGCTCGTCGCGGGCGGCCGGGCCGACGCGGCGGTGATCGACGCCGAGCTGGTCCGCGACCACACCGCCACGGGCCAGCGCGCGGCCGCGGCGGCCCGCGCCGCCCTGCCGACGGCCGAGGCCAAGGAGGCGGCCTGGGCCAGCGTCGTCGACGACGGCTCGCTGCCCAACGCCCTGCAGGCCTCCGTCATCGGCGGCTTCGGCCGCGTGCACGACGTGGACCTGCTGCGGCCCTTCGTCGACCGGTACTTCGACGCGCTGCGGCGCGTCTGGGCCGAGCGCACCAACGAGATGGCGCAGCAGGTCGTCACGGGCCTCTACCCCGTCCAGCTGGCCGAGCAGGCGCTCCTGGAGCGCACCGACCGCTGGCTGGCCGAGAGCACCGACGCGCCGCCGGCCCTGCGCCGGCTCGTGCTGGAGAACCGCGACGGCGTCGCCCGCGCGCTGCGGGCGCAGGAGCGCGACGCGCGCTGACCCTCGCTCCTGACCGGTCGGGGACCCCCGGCCGGTCAGGAACACCGCCCGCGGACGACGACGGCCCGGCACCCCTCGCGGGGTGCCGGGCCGTCGTGCGTGCGGGGTCAGGCGGTGGGCTCGGTGGGGCGCACGGCCTCGTCGACCACGGCGGCCAGCGACCGGGCGCGCGCGTTCGCCGCGAGGTCGTCCAGCAGCACGACCTCCCCGTCCGGGCCCGTCAGGGGCATCCGCCAGTTCGGGTACTCCAGCGCCGTCCCGGGCTGGTTCTGCGTGCGGCGGTCGCCGACGGCGTCCACCAGCGCGACGCCGACCATCAGCGACGGCGACAGGGCCAGGTAGCGGTGCAGGGCCTCGACGACCTCCTGCTCCCCGGCGCCCGCGGACAGCAGGCCCCGCTCGCGCAGCAGGCCGAGGATGCGCTCCTGCTCAGCCCGGTCGCGTGCCCGCTCCTCCTCCACGGGGCGGGTCAGCAGGCCCAGGCGCTCGCGCAGGGCGACGTGCTCCTGGAGGAGGTACCCGGCCGTGGGCGGGAGGTCGTGCACCGTGACGCTCGCGAGCGCCAGCTCGCGGTAGGCCTCGGGACGCTTGGGCTCCGCGCCCTCGTACTCGAACCACAGCACGGCGCTGCCGAGCACCCCGCGGTCGGCGAGGTACTCGCGCACCCACGGCTCGACCGTCCCGAGGTCCTCGCCGACGAGGACGGCGCCGGCGCGCTGGGCTTCCAGCGACAGGATCCCGATGAGCGCCTCGTGGTCGAAGCGGACGTAGGTGCCCTGCGACGGCGGGGCGCCCGCGGGGATCCACCACAGGCGGAACAGGCCGATCACGTGGTCGACGCGCAGGCCGCCCGCGTGGCGCAGGATCGTGCGGACCATGTCCCGGAACGGGGCGTAGCCGAGGTCGGCGAGGCGGTCGGGCCGCCACGGCGGCTGGCTCCAGTCCTGGCCCTGCTGGTTGAACGCGTCCGGCGGGGCGCCGACCGTCACGCCGTGCGCGAGCGCGTCGCCGAGCGACCACACGTCGGCGCCGTCGGGGTGCACGCCCACGGCGAGGTCGTGGACGATGCCCGGGCCGGTCCCGGCGGCGGTCGCGGCGTCCTGCGCGGTGCGCAGCTGCTCGTCGGCCTGCCACTGCAGCCACTCGTGGAACTCGATGCGCCCCGCCAGCTCGGCCAGCGCCCCGGACGCCTCGGCCGCGGCCGGGTCGGCCACCTCGGCCGGCCACCGCGAGGCGGGCAGCCCGTGGCGCTCGGCGAGGGCGCACCAGGCGGCGAACCCGCTGAGGCCCGGCTCCTCGGAGGTGGCGTAGCGGCGGAAGGCGGCCTGACGGGAACGGCTGCGGCCGTAGGCGAAGACGATCTCCAGGGCCTGCTTCTTGGCCGCCCACACCGCGTCGCGGTCGATCTCGCCGGAGTCGGTGTTCATGGGCCGCACCTGCGCGGCGAGGCGCTCCACGCGCTCGCGGTCGGCGGGCGGGAGGTAGGCGACCTCGCGCACGTCCTCCACGCGCAGGTACAGCGGGTTGACGAAGCGCCGGGTCGTCGGCAGGTACGGCGACGGCTCCATGGGCGCGATCGGCTGCGCCGCGGCGAGCGGGTTCACGAGCATCCAGCCCGCGCCCTGCTCCGCGGCCGTGGCCGCCAGGTCGCCCAGGTCGGCGAGGTCGCCGACGCCCCAGGACGCCGACGAGCGCACCGAGTACAGCTGCGTCTGGTAGCCCCAGGTGCGCCCGGCCTGCATCGCGTCGGGCAGCTCCAGGACGTCGGGCGTCACGACGAGCGCGCACTCGGCGTCCCCGTCGGGGGTGTGGGCGCGCAGCACGTGCCAGCCCAGCGGCAGGTCGTCGGGGACCTCGAAGGTGGCGCGGCCCGTGAGGACGCCGTCGACGTGCATCGGGTCGACCCAGCGGTCGAGCTGGCGCAGGGGCGCCCAGCCGGCCTCGTCCTCGAGCTCGACCAGGCACTCGACGGCGTCGCCGTGGCGGACGTGGACGGGCACGTGGTGGGGGTGGCCCTCGCGGGCGACGACGACGGGCGGCAGGATCCGGCGCCACGGGCGCAGCCGGACCTCCTGCTGGGCCGCGCTGAGCGCCTCGGGGGTGCTCGCGTCGACGCCCATGGCGGCGAGGACGGCCTCGACGGTGCCGCGGGGCACGTCGGTCGTCTTGCCCTGCCAGTCCGTGAAGCGGGTCGCGACGCCGAGGGCCTCGGCGAGGGCCGTCAGCTGGTGGGAAGCGCGTTCTTCGTCCGGCGGCACGGTCGGAACTCTGCCAGAGCGGCGCACGTCGCACCCCTCAGGGCGCAGGCGCCGCCCCGGTGCCGGGGCGCCCTGCGGCCCGGGGCGGGGCCGCGGCGCGCGAGCGCCCGGCTGTCGGGCCGACTGCCTAGGGTGGCTGACCATGAGCAGTCCTGCCGACGCCGCGCCCGCCCCGGCGCAGGGTCCCCCCGCCGAGCTCGCCCCCCGCCTCGACCTCGTCGAGGAGCTGCACGGCACGCCCGTCGCGGACCCCTACCGCTGGCTGGAGGACGCGCGGGACTCGCGCACCGAGGCGTGGGCGGCCTGGCAGGACGAGGCCTACCAGGCGCACGCCGCGACGCTGCCGGGCCGGACGGCGCTCGCGGCGCGGGTGGCCGAGCTGATGGCCACGGGCTCCACCGGGGCCCCCGTGCACCGGGGCGAGCGGGTCTTCCGCACCCGCCGCGAGCCGACGGCCGAGCACGCCGTGCTGCGCGTGGAGGACCCGGACCGCGAGCCCCGCGTGCTCGTCGACCCGGTCGCGCTCGACCCGGCGGGCACGACGACGCTGGACGCCTGGCGCCCCGACGTCGAGGGCGGGCTGCTCGCCTACCAGCTGTCGGAGGGCGGCAGCGAGGAGAGCAGCCTGCGCGTGCTCGACGTGGAGACGGGGGAGGTCGTCGACGGGCCGCTGGACCGGGCCCGCTACTCCCCCGTGGCCTGGCTGCCCCGCGCGGCCGACGGCTCCGCGTCCTTCTACTACGTGCGGCGGCTGCCGCCGGAGCAGCTGCCGGAGGCCGAGCGGCAGTACCACCGCCGCGTCTACCTGCACCGCGTGGGCGCGGACCCGGCCACCGACGTCGAGGTCTTCGGCGCCGGGATGTCGATGACCAACTACTACGGGGTCTGGACCTCGCGCGACGGCCGCTGGCTGGTCGTCAGCGCCTCCGACGGCACCGCGCCCCGCAACGACGTGTGGATCGCCGAGATCGGCGCGGGCGACCCGGCGGCACCGGCCTTCACCGAGGTGGTCACGGGCCGCGACGCCCAGACGAGCGCGTGGGTGGGCCGCGACGGCCGGCTCTACGTCCTCACCGACCTCGACGCGCCGCGGGCGCGCCTCGCGGTCGCCGACCCGCGCTCGCCGGGCGTCGAGCAGTGGCGCGACCTGGTGCCGCAGTCCGGGGACGCGGTCCTCGAGGACGTCGCCGTGCTCGACTCCGCCGAGCTCCCCGAGCCCCTGCTCGTCGTGGGCTGGACGCGGCACACCCTCTCCTCGATCACCGTCCACGAGCTGCGCAGCGGCGACCAGCTGCCCGGGGAGCGGGGCGTGCTGCCGCTGCCCGGCTCCGGGTCCACGGGCGGGCTGATCGGGCGCCCCGAGGGCGGCCACGAGCTGTGGTTCGGCTACACCGACACGACCACCCCGGCCGTCGTGCACCGCTACGACGCCCGCGACGGCTCGCTCGTCGTGGACGCCCGGCCGCCGGGCGCGGTGGAGGTGCCGGCCGTGACGAGCCGGCTGGTGGAGTACGCGAGCGCCGACGGCACGACCGTGCGGATGCTCGTCGTCGCGCGCACCGACGCCCTGGACGAGGCGGGCGCGCCGCGCGAGCCGGCGCCCGCGATCCTCTACGGCTACGGCGGCTTCGGGATCAGCCTCTCGCCGCACTACTCCCCCGACGCGCTGGCGTGGGTCGAGGCCGGCGGCGTGTACGCCGTCGCGAACCTCCGCGGCGGCGGCGAGGAGGGCGAGGACTGGCACCGCGCGGGCATGCGCGAGCACAAGCAGAACGTCTTCGACGACTTCCACGCCGCGGCCCGCCACCTCGTCGCGCAGGGCTGGACGCGCCACGAGCAGCTCGCGGTCCACGGCGGCTCCAACGGCGGCCTGCTCGTCGGGGCGGCGCTGACCCAGGAGCCGCAGCTGTACGCGGCCGTCGTCTGCTCGGCGCCGCTGCTGGACATGGTCCGCTACGAGCAGCACGGCCTCGGGGCGACCTGGAACGACGAGTACGGCCGGGCCGACGACCCCGAGGAGTTCGGCTGGCTGCTGTCCTACTCGCCCTACCACCACGTCCACGAGGGCACGCCCTACCCGGCGGTGCTGTTCACGGTCTTCGACGGCGACAGCCGCGTCGACCCGCTGCACGCCCGCAAGCTGTGCGCGCAGCTGCAGCACGCCACGTCCTCGGGCCGCCCGGTGCTGCTGCGGCGGGAGGGCGACGTCGGCCACGGCGCCCGCTCGGTGTCGCGCACGGCGCGGCTGGTGCGCGACACGCTGTCCTTCACCGCGGCCGCGACGGGCCTCGTGCTGCCCGGCGACTGACCGGCCGCCGCGAGGCTCGATCCGACCCGTCCCGACCCGTCCCCACCGAGGAGCCCTCCCCCCGTGCACCTGGCCACCACCGACCTCGCCGGCGCGTCCTGCGCGCGGACCGACGCCGGCGTCTGCGGCACCGTCTACGACTGGACGGGGTCCAGCGTCGCGGGCCGGATCGCCGACGTGCTCGTCAGCTGGCCCCTGCACATCGTCCTGATCCTCCTGGTCTGCTTCGTGGCCCGGTACCTGCTGATCAAGGTCATCGACCGCACCGCGGAGGGGATCGCGACGGGCGCCGGGCGGGCCGCGCAGCGCAACCCGCGCCGGGGCGGGCTGCTGGAGTCGAGCCCGCTGCTGTCCGAGCGGCGGCAGCAGCGGGCCGAGACGCTGGCGTCGGTGCTGAAGAGCACGACGACCCTGGTCCTCGGCGTCGTCGCGCTGCTCATGGTGCTGAGCGAGCTGTCCCTGGACATCGCGCCCTTCCTGGCCTCGGCCGGGATCGCGGGCGTCGCCCTGGGCTTCGGAGCGCAGAGCCTCGTCAAGGACTTCCTCTCGGGCATCTTCATGCTCGCGGAGGACCAGTACGGCGTGGGCGACG
>NZ_VWPY01000089.1 GCF_011839805.1 Kineococcus rubinsiae
AGGGCGTGCGCACGGCGTCGTAGAGGTAGGCGGTCGGCATCGGGGTCCTCCGGTGGTGGGGCAGCGGGGGTCAGTCGTCGGCGGCGTCGGCCGCGAGGACCTCCCGGTAGAGGCGGAACGCCGTGTTCGCGTCGGGTACTCCGCAGTAGACCGCCGACTGCAGCAGCACCTCGGTGATCTCCGCCTGCGTGAGGCCGTTGCGGGCCGCGGCGCGCAGGTGCAGGACGAGCTCCTCGTGGTGGCCGCGCGCGATGAGCGCCGTCAGCGTGATCATCGACCGCTCGCGGCGCGTCAGCCCGGGCCGCGTCCAGACCTCGCCCCACGCGCCGCGCGTGATCATCTCCTGGAAGTCGCCGGTGACGTCGTCGCGGCCGAGGGTGGCCCGGTCGACGTGCTCGGCGCCCAGCACCTCGCGGCGCACGGCCATCCCGGCCGCGTACTGCTCGCCGAGCGTGCGGCGCCGGGCCGCGGGCGCCCCCAGCACGTGCCGGCGCAGGAGGTCGGCCAGCGCGGCGGGGTCCTCGACGGGCAGCTGGTGGGCGGCCCCGGGCACCAGCGTCGCCAGCGCGCCCGGCGCGGCGCCGAGGGCCAGGAGGTCGGCGGCGGGCACGACCGGGTCCTGCGCCCCTCCGACCGCGAGGACGGGCACGCCGATCCGGGCGAGCGCGTCGCGGACGTCGAAGCCGGCCAGCAGCTCGCAGCAGGCGGCGTAGGACTCCGGGTCGGCGGCCGCGAGGTCGTCGAGCAGGGGCTGCGCGGCGCCGGGGTGCGCGGCGGCGAAGCCGGGGGCGAACCAGCGCGCCGGGGTGGCCTCGACGACGGGGGTCATCCCTTGCGCGCGCACGGTGGCGGCGCGCTCGTGCCAGGACGCGGCGGTGCCGATCCGGGCGGCGGAGCAGACGACGCCGACGGCGGTGACGGCCGCGGGGTGGTCCAGCGCGAGCTGCAGGCCCAGGGCGCCGCCGAGGGAGCCGCCCGCGTAGGCGAAGGGCTGCCCTGAGCGGCCGCGCTCGGCCTGCACCGCGGCGCCGAGGCCCGCGATGCGCCCGGCGAGGTCGCTCGCCGTGAGCGGGCCCGCGGCCGGCGCGCTGGCGCCGTGGCCGGGCAGGTCCCAGCCGACGACGACGGCGGCCCCGCCCAGCCGCTCGGCCACGGACGACCACAGCGACCGGCTCGTCGTGCCGAGCGACGGGCCGACCACGAGCAGGGGGAGGTCGGCGCCGCCGGGGGGGCCGAGGCGGGTGTCGTCCAGGACGCTCACGCGGGTCCTCCGGTGCTCGGGGGGTGGGGGGCGACGGGTCGGGCGGCGGGTCGGGCGGCGGCGCGGGCGAGGACGGCGTCCACGACGGCGTCGGCGGTGCCGAGGTGCGCGCGGGGGTCGGTGAGGTCGTCGAGCAGGCGCTCCAGCTCGGCCGGGTCCGTCGTGGTGGCGGCGGCGACGGCGGCCCGCAGCTCCGCGACGGTGGTGCTCGCGGCGAGGCGGCGCGCGGCGGCGGACCCCAGCGGGCCGTCGGCGGTGGGCAGCCCGGCCAGCGCGGGCACGATGCGCTCGGCCAGCACGCCCGGCAGGGCGCCCTCGAGCGTGCGGGCCATCGCGGCGGGGTGGACCTCGAGCCCGGTGAGGACCTCGGTGAGCTGCCGGGCCGCCGCGAGCGCCGAGCGGGCCAGCTGCGCCAGGGGCGCCCACTCCCCGTGCCAGGCGCCGGCGGGCCGCTCCTCGGCGGTGCTCGCGGCGGCGCGGTGCAGCTCGGCGGCGAGGCCGGGGGCGGCGGCCGCCGTGCGCAGGACGAGGACGGAGAGGACCGGGTTGCGCTTCTGCGGCATGGCCGAGGAGCCGCCGCGGCCCTCCGCGGCCGGTTCGGACAGCTCGCCGACCTCGGGGCGGGCGCCGAGCAGGACGTCGCCCGCGACGTGGCCGAAGGCGTCGGTGGCCGTGACGAGCGCGTCCCCGAGGGCGGTGACGGGGCGGCGGCTGGTGTGCCAGGCGGGCCGGGCGGTCAGGCCCAGCCGGTGGGCGAGGTCGCCGGCCGCGGCCGTGGCGGTGGCCACCGGGTCGGGGGAGCCGTGGCGCCGCAGCAGGTCCACGAGCGAGGCCAGGGTGCCGACCGCGCCGCCGACCTGGGCGACCGGCCGCACGGCCGCGACGGCCTCGCGCGCGTCGAGCACCGACGTCAGCCAGGACGCCGCGCGGACGCCGAAGGTCGTGGGCAGCGCGTGCTGGGTCAGGGTCCGCGCGACGGCCAGGGTGCCGCGGTGGGTGCTGACGAGGTCGGCGAGCGCGTCGGCCTGCGCGTCGAGCTCGGCCACCAGGGCGTCGAGGACGTCGCGGGCGCACAGCTGCAGGGCGGTGTCGACGACGTCCTGGCTGGTCAGGCCGCGGTGCACCCACGCGGCGGCCGCGTCCCCGTCCGCGCGCGCCACGACGGGACGCAGCACGGCGAGCAGCCCGAGGACGGGGTTGCCACCGTCCTCCGCGCCCACCGCCAGGGCCGCGGTGTCGACGTCCTCGGCGGCCCCCGCCAGGCAGGGCCCGCCGGCGGGGGCGAGCCCCGCCGCGGCGAGGACGTCGAGCCACGCGGCCTCGACGGCGACGGCCGCGCGCACGAGCGCGCGGTCGGTGAAGGCGTCCCCGGCGCGGTGCAGGCCGGGGGAGAACAGGTCCTGCGTCACGGGGTGGGCGGGCGCTCGGGCTGCGCCGCCGACGACGCCGGCGGTGCGAGGAAGACGGTCTCGCCCTCGCCCTGCAGGACGACGTCGAAGCGCACGGCCCCCTCGTCGACGCGGGACGCGAGCAGCGTGCGCGCCTGCTCCGGCGCCAGCCGCTGCAGCAGCGGGTCCCGCTCGAGGGCGGCCTGCTCCGCGTCGTCGCGCGGCGGGAGGTAGGCGCGCGTCTGCAGCCGGTGCAGCAGCCCGCGCGCGAACACCGTGACGGCGACGAAGCGCGCCGCGGAGCCGACGGGACCGGGCTCGCGGGTCCAGAACCCGTACCCGCCCTCGCCGTCGGTCGCGCAGCGCCCCCAGCCCGTGAACGTCGCGCCGTCGCGGTGGACGGAACCGCTGGTCCGCGGGACCTGACCGTCGGGACCGGCCTGCCAGATCTCCAGCAGGGCGTCGGGGACGGGCGCGCCGAGACCGTCGAGCACCCGGCCGTGCAACCAGAGCGACCCGGGGCTGGCGGGCGGGACGAGGTGGCTGTCGCCGGGGTAGGGCAGGGCGTAGCCGAAGAACGGCCCGACGGTCTGGCCCGGGGTGGGACGAGCCGGGGTGGGACGAGCGGGCGTCGGGCGGGCGGCTGCGGTGCTCACGCGTGCTCCTCGCCGGGGTCGGGGGCTTCCATCCTCGTGCGGTGGGTCCCCGTCAGGACGATGTCCCACCGGTAGCCCGTGCACCACTCGTGCTGGGTCACGTCGTGGTCGTAGCGCGCCACGAGCAGCTCCCGGTCGACCGGGTCGGTCGTCGACTGGTAGATCGGGTCGAGCGCGAACAGGGGATCGCCCGGGAAGTACATCTGCGTGATGAGCCGCTGCGTGAACTGCGTGCCGAACAGCGAGAAGTGGATGTGCGCGGGCCGCCACGCGTTGCGGTGGTTGTTCCACGGGTAGGGCCCGGGCTTGATCGTCGTGAACCGGTAGGTGCCGTCGTCGTCGGTGAGGCAGCGCCCGACGCCCGTGAAGTTCGGGTCCAGGGGGGCGGGGTGCTGGTCGCGCTGGTGGGCGTAGCGGCCGGCGGCGTTGGCCTGCCAGACCTCCACGAGCTGGCGGCGGACCGGGCGCCCCTCGCCGTCGAGCACGCGGCCCGTGACCACGAGGCGCTCGCCGATCGGCTCGCCCGTGCCGGTGCGCGTGAGGTCGGCCTCCGAGGCGTGGACGTCGCGCTCGCCGAAGACGGGCGCCAGCAGCTCCACGGCCTCGGGGTCGGCCTGCACGGGATCCTTCGTCGGGTGCCGCAGCACCGAGCTGCGGTAGGGCGCGAAGTCGTTGCGGGTGGCCGGGACGGCGAGGCCGGCGGTGCGCCGGGCGGCCGAGGCGGCGTGCTCCGCGGCGATCTCGGCGTCGATGTCGGCCTGCGTCAGCAGCTCCGGGGTGGAACCCCGGCGCAGGGCCGGCAGCGGCGTCCCGGGCACGGCGTCCGGTGCCGGGCGCTCCCGCGCGAGCGTCGGCGAGGTGGGGTGCGCCTCGAGGCCCATGGTGGTCTCCCTCCGGGTCGCTGCGGTGCGACGGGACCATGCGACCACGCCTCCGTGCGCGGTGCGCAGCGCGCCTTCCGCCCGGCGGAAGGGCTGGTCGTGGGGAGGGGAGGCGTCAGGGGGTGGGCGGCAGGCTGCGCTCGATGCCCGCGGCCGTGACCCGCAGCGCCGTGACCATGGACGCCTGCGCGGGCGAGCCCAGCTCGAAGGGCGGCACGACGAGGCCGAGGGCCGCGACGACCTCGTCGTGGCCGTCGCGCAGGGGCACGGCCACCGACGACGTGCCCGCCGTCATCTCCTGGTCCGTCAGCGCCCAGCCCTGCCGGCGCACGGCCGCGAGCTGGGCCGCCAGCACGCCGGCGTCGGTGACCGAGAACTCGGTGCGGGCGGCGAGGTCGGCGAAGCAGCGCTCGACCACGGCGGGCCCCGCGTGGGCCAGCAGGACCTTGCCGACCCCGGTGGTGTGCAGCGGCAGCCGCGCCCCGACCTCGCTGACCACGGGCAGCGAGCGGCGCCCGGAGACGCGGTCGACGTAGAGGGCCTCGTGGCCGTCGAGGACCGCCAGGTGCACGGTGGCCTTCGTCGCGGCGTGCAGGTCGTGCAGGAAGGGCGCCGCCACCGTGCCGAGGTCGGTCTGCACGGGGGCCAGGAGCCCGAGGTTCCACAGCCGCCGGCCGACGACGTAGCTGTCGTCGCCGCGGCGCGCGAGGGCCCCCCAGCCCGCGAGCTCGGCGACGATCCGGTGCGTCGTCGTGAGCGGCAGCCCCGAGCGGACGGCGAGCTCGGTCAGGCGCAGCCGGGGGTGCCCGGCGTCGAAGGCGGCCAGGACGGCCAGCAGCTTGCCCGCCGCGGTGGGCCGGGACTCGCTCATCGGCCCATCATGGCCGCGCCGGTCCTTCCACCGCGCGGAAGCCGCGCGGCGCTCGCCCGCCGGGCTGTGCCTACGATCCGGCCATGAGCTCACAGCGGAGCCGGGTCGTCGTCGTGGGGGCCGGGCCGTCGGGCCTGCTCCTGTCGCACCTGCTGGCGGCCCAGGGGGTCGACTCGGTGGTCGTCGAGGCGCGCTCGCAGGCCTACGTCGCGGCCCGCGTCCGCGCCGGCATCCTCGAGCACTCCACGGTGGAGGTGCTGCGCGAGGCGGGCCTGGACGCCCGGCTGCGCGCGGAGGGCGCCGAGCACCGCGGCATCCACCTGCACTGGCCCGGGGAGCGCCACCACCTCGACTTCGTCGACCTCGTGGGCCGCTCGGTGTGGGCGTACGGGCAGACCGAGGTGCAGAAGGACCTCGTCGCCGCCGCGCAGGCCCGGGGGCAGGAGGTGCACTACGAGGCCGCCGACGTCGCGCTGCACGACCTGGAGACCGACCACCCGCACGTCACGTTCACCGACGCCGCGGGGGTGGCTCGCCGCGTCGACGCCGACGTCGTCGTGGGCTGCGACGGGGCCTTCGGCCCCAGCCGGGCGGCCGTGCCGGACGCCGTGCGCACCACGTGGGAGCGCACCTACCCCTTCGCCTGGCTCGGGATCATGGCCGACGTCGCGCCCTCGACGGAGGAGCTGATCTACGCCTGGCACCCCGACGGCTTCGCGATGCACTCGCTGCGCTCGCCGTCCGTGAGCCGCTTCTACCTGCAGGTCCCGGCGGGCACGGACGTCGCCACCTGGTCCGACGACCGGATCTGGGACGCGCTGGCCGAGCGGCTCGGGCACGGGCACGACGGCTGGGTGCTCACGCCGGGCCCGATCACCGACCGCAGCGTGCTGCCGATGCGCAGCTTCGTGCAGACCCCGATGCGCCACGGCCGGCTGTTCCTGGTGGGCGACGCCGCCCACACCGTGCCCCCGACGGGGGCGAAGGGGCTGAACCTGGCCGTCGCGGACGTGGGCCTGCTGGCCCCGGCGCTCGTCGCGCTGCTGACGCGGGGCGACGCGCGGGCGGCGGACACCTACTCCGAGCGCGCGCTGCGCCGGGTCTGGCGCTGCACCCACTTCTCCTGGTGGATGACGTCGATGCTGCACACCGGGGAGGACCCCTTCGACCGGCAGCTGCAGCTGTCGCAGCTGCGCTGGGTCACGGGCAGCACCGCGGGCGCGGCGGGTCTCGCGGAGAACTACGCCGGCCTGCCGCTGGAGCTCTGAGCCCCGGTGGATGCCCTCGGCAACCGCCCAACTCGCAACTCTGCGTAGCTCATGGGTTACCGTCGATGAGAACGGGGACGACCCGGGACCGCCCGCCGCCGGGCCGTCCCGGCAACGCTGGGGCGCGAAGAGGCGGGCGATGACTGACCAGGACCAGGGGGCGGGGGCCGCGAGGCCGCCCGCCGCCCTCCTCGAGCTGCCCGCGGACGCGGCGGCCGTGCGCGCGGCTCGGCGCTTCGTCACCGCCCACCTCGAGGCCGGCGGGCTCGTCGGGCTCACCGCCGACGCCGAGCTCGCGGTCTCCGAGCTCACCGCGAACGTGGTCCTGCACGCCCGCACCCCCATGCTGGTCAGCGTCGAGACGACGCCGACGACGGCCCGCATCGGCGTGAGCGACGGCGACCCGCGCCCGCCGGTGGCGACCGCCGCCCTGAGCCCGGCCCTGCGCGCGAGGACCGGCACCACCGTGAGCGGTCGCGGCCTCGGCCTCGTCGCCGCGGTCGCCGTGGAGTGGGGGATCCTGCCGCGCCCCCCGGGCAAGGAGATCTGGTTCCGGCTCGGCCCGGGCCAGCCGGCCACGGCGCCCGCCTCCGTCGACCCCGGGGAGCTGCTCGACGCGTGGGCGGCGCTGGACGCGGCGGCCGCGGCCGACGAGACCGTCGTCGCGGTCATCGACGACCTGCCGGTGCAGGCGATGCTCGAGGCCAAGGCCCGCATGGAGGACCTCGTCCGCGACCTGCGCCTGGCCCTGCTGCACCACGAGCAGGGCGACGCGGAGCCCACCACCCCGGCGGACGAGGAGGAGGTCGCGGTGGCCCGGATGCTCGACGACGCCGTCACCGAGTTCGCCGACGGGCGCTCGCAGCTGCGCCGCCAGGTCGTCGAGGCGGCCAGCCACGGGCAGCGGCGCGTGGACCTCGTGGTCCGCCTGCGCCCGGACCAGGGCGGCGCCGTCCGGCGCTACCGGCAGGCGCTGGACGCCGCCGACGAGCTCGGGCGGCGCGGCAAGCTGCTGCTGGCCGGCAGCCTCGTCGAGCACGCCGACCTGCGCCGCACCTACCTCGACGAGATCATCCGCCAGCTCGAGGCCTGAGGGGCCTCAGCGGCGGGCGGACCCCGCCACGCGCGGCGACGTCCCGCGCTGCGCCCGGGTCGGGACCAGCGCGATGACCAGCCCCAGCGCGGCGGTGGCCGCGTGCAGCCAGTTGTCCGGGGTGTTCACGTTCATCGGACCCGGGTGCCCGCTCAGGAAGCCCGTCACCGCGAGCGCCCCGAACACGACGAGCACGAGGATCCCGTAGCGCCGCGCCCGCCGGCTGCGGGTGAACGCGACGATCCCGAGGGCCCCCACGAGGGCGTGGACGACGTTGTGCAGCGGGTTGACGGTCAGCCCGGCCAGCTGCATCTCCGGGTCCTGGGCCGTGAACCCCGCCGTCTGGGTCAGGGCGAAGCCGGCCAGGCCGACGACGAGGTAGGTGACGCCCAGGACGCACGCGAGGTACTGCGCGGCGGTCGCCTCCGGGTCCTGCTTGATCTGGTCGTCCACGAGGCGCGGTGTCACGGGCTGCCCTTCCTCTGCCGCCGTCGTCCGGGTGCGACGGTCCACCTCCCGCTGCCCGCTGCGGCGCAGGGCAAACCCCCGGCGCGCGCCGACGGTGTGTGAGGGCCGCGCGAGGGGGTACTCGCGCCCCGTGGACTCCGTGGTCGACCTCGTCCGGCAGGGCTACCCGTGGGCCCCGCGCGTGCGCGCCGGCCGGCTCGCCGCCCCGCTGCGCTTCCTCGGCCGCCGCTCGGCGCTCGTGGGCGGCCCGGAGGGCGTGCGCCGCTTCTACGACGACCGGCTGCGCCGCCGGGGCGCCTTCCCGCCGCCCGTGAAGCTCGTCCTGTTCGGCCCCGGCGCCGTCCACGGCCTCGACGACGCCGAGCACCACCACCGCAAGGCGCTGTTCGTGCGTGCGCTCGACCCGGCCGGCGTGCGGCTGCTCGGGCAGCGCACCGAGCGCGAGTGGGCGCTGCGCACCCGCGGCTGGAGCGCCGGGCCGGGCACCCCCGACGTCGTCCTCTTCGACGAGGCCGTGCAGGTGCTCGCCCGCTCCGTCCTGGACTGGGCGGGCGTGCCGTGCCCGCCCGCCGACGTCCCGCGCCGCGCGCGGCAGCTCGCGACCGTCGTCGACGGCTTCGTCAAGCCCGGGGCGGCCTGGGTCCGCGCCGCCCGGGCCCGCCGGGCGCTGGACGCGTGGGCCACCGCGGTCGTGCGCGACACGCGCCGGGGCCTCGTGCAGCCGCCCGTGGGCAGCGCCCTGGCGCTCGCGGCCGCCGCGACCGACCGGCGGGGCCGCCCCCTGCCGGCGCGGCGGGCGGCCGTCGAGCTGCTGAACGTCCTGCGCCCCACGGTGGCGGTGGCCTGGTTCGTGGCCGCCGCCGGGCGCGCGCTCGCCGAGGAGCCCGGCTGGCGCGAGCGGATCGCCGCGGGCGACGCCTCCGCGCTGGCGGCCTTCTGCCAGGAGGTGCGCCGCGTGCACCCGTTCGTGCCCGTCCTCGCGGCCCGCGCGCGCTCCGCCCAGGACGTCGAGGGCGTGCACGTGCCGCGCGGCGGCTTCGTGGTGCTCGACGTGCACGGCACGAACCACGACCCCCGGCACTGGCCGGACCCGGACCGCTTCGACCCCGCCCGCTTCCTGCCGTGGCCCGGCCGTGGCGCGCGCGACCCCGACACCCTCGTGCCGCAGGGCGGCGGCGACGTGGCCACGGGCCACCGCTGCCCCGGCGAGGGCGTCACGCTGACGGTGCTCGCCGCGGCCGTGCGGACCCTCGCGCGGCTGTCCTACGACCTGCCGCCGCAGGACCTCGGCTGCGACGACTCGGTCATGCCGACCCGGCCCCGCAGCGGTGTCGTCATCCGCCCGCGCTGACGGGGGCCGGCGTCCGCCGCGCGAGCAGGCGCAGGGCGAGCACGGCGAGCGCGGACCCCGAGGTGCCGAGCACCATGTCGCCCAGCGTGTCCTCGTAGGCGGTCGCGAGCTCGGTGCCGTGGCGGATGAAGCTCCACCACTCGCCGACCTCCCACAGCAGCGCCAGCAGCGCGCCGCCGCCCACGACGACCACGGCGGCGGACCAGCGCGGGCGCAGGGCCTCGACGTCCAGCACCAGGCCGAGGCCCGTGCACAGCAGGAACCAGTTCCCGGCGTGCAGGGCGTCGTCCCACCAGGGCAGCGTGTCGTAGAGGTCGAGGGAGTTGCCGCTCACGTCGACGAGGAACGGCAGCATCACCAGCGCGAACCCCGCCCAGGGCACGGCCCGGGTCGCGCCCCGTGCCCGGCGGCGCCGCTCGCTCAGCGCCCAGGCGAGCGGGACGGCCAGCATCAGCAGCGGGTAGGCGAGGAGGCGGGCGGCGAAGCCCTTGCCCTCGAACTGCGGGAGGTCGCTCGCGACCGTCGCCACCACCAGCTGCCCGAGGGTGAGCGCGAGCACGGTGAGGGCCACGGCGGGGCCCGCGCGGCGGGCGTCGGCGTCCACGTCCGCGAGTGTGCCGCAGCGCGCCCGCCCCCGGGCGGGTCTCGCCCGACTGCCGTGACTCCACCCCGCCGACCACCCGGACGGCGGCCACCGACGGCCCGTCGGAGGGGCGGCCGGGTGCTCCGCCGGCGGACGTCGGGTGGGGGCGTCAGGAGGGGGCGGGCCCCGCGGTGAGCGCCACCCAGAGGTCGGCGCGGTCGGCGGGGGAGTCCATCGACCGGCCCAGCACCTGCTCGAGGCGGGCGACGCGCTGCCGCACGGTGTTGCGGTGCACGCCCAGCGCGTCCGCCGTCGGCTGGCGCTGCCCGTGGTGCTCGAGGAAGGCCCGGCCCGCGCGGACGAGGCGCTCGGCCTCGGCCGGGTCGAGCGCGTCCAGCGGGGCGAGGACGTCACGCGCGTAGGAGCGCACGCCGTCCGGCCCGAGCGCGGCGGCGAGGCCCGCCCGGTGCGCGTCGTCGGCGCGCACGTGCGGGTCGCCGCCGCTCGTGCGGCGCAGCGCGGCGCGCGCCGAGGCGTCGCTGTCGGCGGCCTCCTCGGCGGGGACCGGGCTGCCCGTGCCGACGCGGCAGCCGTGGCGCAGCAGCGCCTCCTCGACGCGGCGCAGCGGCGCGGGCGCGTCGGCGCAGACCACGACGAGCGCCCCGCCGGGGCGGTCCGTGCGGGCCGCGAGCGCCCCGGGGACGGCGCCCAGGGCGTCCAGGGCGTCGTCGACGCCGTCGCCGTCGGCGCGCAGCACGCGCAGCCGGTCGGGGACCACGGCGCCCGTCCCGTCGGCGTGCAGCACCTGCCGGGCCGCCGCGGTGTCGCCCGTGCAGAGCAGGTCCACGGCGCAGCCCAGCAGCCGCCGGTCGCGCTGGCGCTCGGCGCGCTCGCGGTCGGCCACGAGGCCGAGCAGGGCCACGGCCGCCGCCGTGGTGCTGCGGGCCGCGCGCGGCAGGTCCGCGGGCACGGACAGGACGAGGAACTCCTGCGGCCGCCCTGCGGCGCCGACGGGGTGCACGAGCAGCGTGCGCCCGCCGCGGAGGTCGGCGCCCGCGCTGGGGCCGCCCCGGGTCCGCAC
>NZ_VWPY01000090.1 GCF_011839805.1 Kineococcus rubinsiae
CAGCAGGACGCCCGTCGGGCCGTCCTCCAGCTGCAGCACCACGTAGGCCACGGCCGGCGAGCGCCGGTCGCGCCAGCCCAGGTACTCCAGGCGCTCCCACGGGACGCTCCCCAGGTCGGGCAGCGTCGCCTGGGCGGCCTCGCGGCGGCTGGCGTTGACGAAGGACGAGCGGATCTGGCTCTCGGACAAGGGGTTCACAGCGGGTCTCGGCTTCCGGGTTCGTCGGAGGGGTCGGCCCCCTGCGCGTCAGGCGACGCGCGGACGCCGCCGCACCACGGGGGGTGCGGCGGGGAGGCCGACAGCGGGGCGGGGGACGACACCGCGTCCGCTCCGTCCCCGCCCGCGCGCACGCCGGCACCGGGGGCGGTGGGCGTGCGGGAGGTGGTGGGTCAGGGGCGCCGGACGCGGGTCCGGGAGGGCGTGCGGCAGGCCGTCACGGCCACCTCGCTCCCCGCGGCGGTGCTGCGCATCGCTCGCTCCCCCGTCCTGGCTCCCACGCCGACCCGGCCGGTCAGCGGCGTCGATCCTACGTCGTCGGGCCCCCTTGACCTGTACCGCAAACCGGGACTGCGCAGGCGTCAGAGGTTCAGGTCCAGGCCGAGCAGGCCGTGGCCGAGGAACAGGTCGACCACGACGAGCGCGACCGCGAGGACGAACGCCGCGGAGACGTCGCCGCGGTGGGCGGACTCGGCCTCGAGGCGGCCGCGGGCGTCGGGCAGCAGCGCCCAGGCGACGCCGTAGGCCGCGAGGCCGATGCCGCCGATCAGCGTCAGCAGGACGAAGCCGCCCCGCACCAGCAGCGGGTCGGCGTTCCAGCGCCGCGCGAGGGCCCCGGCGACGCCGGCCATCCAGCGGTCCCGGCCGAGGTCGAGGGAGCGGACGGCGCCCCAGGAGCGGACGCCGGCGAAGAAGCGGTCCGCGGTGGGCCGCGGAGCGGAGGTGGTGGAGGAGGGGGAGGAGGTCTCGTCGGTGGGCATGGCACCACCGTGGCCGCCCGGGGGACCCGCGGGCATCGGGCAGGCCCCTGAGGCGACCCTGGTCCTCCCCTGAGACCACCCTCGGGGGGACGCCGCGCAGCGGCCGCCCGTGCCACGATCGGCCGGTGACCACGCCCACCGAGCACCTCCCCGGGGCGCCCGCCGCCGGCGCGGCGGCCGGGCCCCGTCCTCGCACCGACCGCCCCCCGTTCGTGCGCCCCCTCGAGGGACGCCGCGCGGCGGGGGTGACGGCCGGGCTGGCCGCCCACGTCGGGCTCCCCGTCGCGCGCGTGCGGACGGCCTTCGTGGCGCTGGCGCTGCTGGCGGGGACGGGGATCGTGCTCTACGCGGTGTTCTGGCTGCTGGTGCCCGACGAGCGCGACGTGCTCGCCGACGGCCCGCGCGACGGGCGCCTGGCCGACCCGTCCGCGTGGGTGCTGGAGCACCGCGACACCCTGCTCGGCGCCGCGCTCGTGCTGCTCGGCGCGGTCACCGCGCTGCGCGTCGGCGGGGTCAGCGTGTCCAGCCGCGTGCTGCTGCCGCTGCTCGTGGTCGGCGCCGGGCTGGTCCTCGCCTGGAGCCAGCTCGACGCGACCCGCCGCGCCCGCCTCGTCGCGGGTGCCGGGGCGGGCTCGGGTCGCGTCGCGGCGCTGCGGGTCGCGGCCGGCGTCTCCCTCGTCGTCGCCGGCGTCGTGCTGCTGCTGGTCGTGGGCGACGTCAGCGCCGTCGGGCGCTCGACCCTCGCGGGCCTCGCGCTGCTCGTGGGGATCGGGCTCGTGCTGGCGCCCTGGGCGGTGCGGCTGTGGACGGACCTCGGCAACGAGCGCGCGGCGCTGGCGCGGGAGCAGGAGCGCGCGGAGCTGGCCGCGCACGTGCACGACTCGGTGCTGCAGACCCTCGCGCTGATCCAGAAGCGCAGCTCCGACGCGACCGAGGTGGCGCGCCTCGCCCGGTCGCAGGAGCGCGACCTGCGGCGGTGGCTGTACGGCGACCACGGCGACGCGGAGGGGACCGTCGGCTCCGCGCTGCGCACCGCCGCGGCGGAGGCCGAGGACGCCACGGGCGTCGCCGTCGAGGTCGTCCTCGTGGGTGACCTCGACACCCGGGCGCTGGACCGCGCGAGCACCGCGCTCGTGCAGGCCTCCCGCGAGGCGCTGCTGAACGCCGGGCGCCACGGCGACGGGTCGGTGTCGCTGTACGCGGAGTCCATGGCCGGGGCCCTGGAGGTGTTCGTGCGCGACCGCGGCCCGGGCTTCGACCTCGACGCCGTCCCGCAGGACCGCCTCGGCGTGCGGGAGTCGATCATCGGCCGCATGCAGCGTGCCGGGGGCACCGCGACGCTGCGCTGCCCGGCCGACGGCGGCACCGAGGTGGCCCTGCGCCTGCCGCCCGTGCCCGCGGCGGGTGCGCGGTGAGCGTCCGCGTCCTGGTCGTCGACGACCACCGCATGGTCCGCGTCGGCGTCCGCACGGAGCTCTCCGCCGACCCGGGCGTCGAGGTCGTCGGCGAGGCGGCCGACGTCGAGGGCGCCGTCGAGGCGGTGCGGCGGTTCCGGCCCGACGTCGTCCTGCTCGACGTGCACCTGCCGCTGGCCAACGGCGACTCCCCCGCCCCCGGCGCGGGTTCCGGCGGCGCCGAGGTCCTCGCGCGGTGCGCCGACCTGCTCACCGGGGAGGGGGCCGTCCGCTTCCTCGCCCTCAGCGTCTCCGACGCCGCGGACGACGTCATCGCCGTGATCCGCCGCGGCGCACGCGGTTACGTGACCAAGACGATCGGCGGGACCGAGCTCGCCGACGCCGTGCGGCGCGTCGCCGACGGGGACGCGGTCTTCTCCCCGCGCCTGGCGGGCTTCGTGCTCGACGCGTTCGGGGCCATGACGGGCGAGGTCGCCGCGGCCGACGACGAGCTCGACCGGCTCTCGGCCCGCGAGCGCGAGGTCATGCGGCTCATCGCCCGCGGCTACGCCTACAAGGAGGTCGCGAAGGAGCTGTTCATCTCCGTCAAGACCGTCGAGACCCACGTGTCCGCGGTGCTGCGCAAGCTGCAGCTGTCCAGCCGCCACGAGCTCACGCGCTGGGCGGCCGCCCGCCGCCTGCTGTGACGGGGGCGGAGCGGTGACGCGGGTGGACCGGTGACGCGCGTGGACGCCGACGTCGTCGTCGTGGGGGCCGGCCTCGCGGGGCTGGTCGCCACGGCCGAGCTCGCCGACGCCGGCCGGCGGGTCCTGCTGCTGGACCAGGAACCGGAGTCGAACCTCGGCGGGCAGGCGTCCTGGTCCCTCGGCGGGCTGTTCATGGTCGACACCCCCGAGCAGCGCCGGGTCGGCATCCGCGACTCCCGCGAGCTGGCGATGCGGGACTGGCTGGGCACCGCGGGCTTCGACCGCGACGTCGACGACCCGCGCGGCGAGGACCACTGGGGCCGGCGCTGGGCCGAGGCCTACGTCGACTTCGCCGCCGGGGCGAAGCGCGCCTGGCTGCACGCGCAGGGCGTGCGGTGGGTGCCGCTGGTGGGCTGGGCGGAGCGCGGCGGGCAGCTCGCCGACGGCCACGGGAACTCCGTCCCGCGCTTCCACCTGACGTGGGGCACGGGCCCCGGCGTCGTCGCCCCGTTCGAGCGCCGCGTGCGCTCCGCCGCGGCCCGCGGGCTGGTGAGGTTCGCGTTCCGCCACCGCGTCGACGGGCTGACGACGACCGCCGGGACGGTCGACGGCGTCCGCGGCGCCGTCCTGGAACCCAGCACCGCGGCGCGGGGAGTCGCCAGCTCCCGCAGGGAGACCGGGGAGTTCGCGTTCCACGCCCCCGTCGTCCTCGTCACGGCCGGCGGCATCGGCGCGAACCACGACCTCGTCCGCGCGAACTGGCCGGCGCGCCTGGGCACCCCGCCGCGGCGGATGCTGTCGGGGGTCCCCGAGCACGTCGACGGCCGGATGCTGGCGATCACCGCCGAGGCCGGCGGCCGGCTCGTCAACCGCGACCGTATGTGGCACTACACCGAGGGCCTCACGAACTTCGCGCCCGTCTGGGCGCGGCACGGCATCCGCGTGATCCCCGGTCCGTCGTCGCTGTGGTTCGACGCCCGCGGCCGCCGCCTGCCCGCCCCGAACTTCCCGGGCTTCGACACCCTCACGACGCTGAAGGCGATCGCGGACACCGGTTTCGACCACTCGTGGTTCGTGCTGAACCAGCGGATCGTCGAGAAGGAGTTCGTGCTGTCGGGCTCGGAGCAGAACCCCGACATCACGGGCAAGGACCTCAGGCTGACGCTCGGGCGGGTGCGCCCCGGCGCCGCCGCCCCGGTCGAGGCGTTCGTGCGGCGCGGCGAGGACTTCGTCACCGCCCGCACGCTGACCGAGCTGGTCGCCGGGATGAACGCCGTCACGGGCGAGGACCTGCTCGACCCCGACGACGTGCAGCGGCAGGTCGTCGCGCGCGACGCGCAGGTGGCCAACCCGTTCACCAAGGACGCGCAGGTCGCCGCGATCAGGAACTCCCGCCGCTCCCTCACCGAGCGCCTGGCCCGCACCGCGGCGCCGCACCGGATCCTCGACCCCGCAGCGGGTCCGCTCATCGCGGTGCGCCTGAGCATCGTCACCCGCAAGACGCTGGGCGGCGTGCAGACCGACCTGTCCGGCCGCGTGCTGAGCGCGGCCGGCACGCCGGTGCCGGGCCTGTTCGCGGCGGGTGAGGTCGCGGGGTTCGGCGGCGGCGGCGTGCACGGCTACCGGTCCCTGGAGGGGACCTTCCTCGGCGGGTGCCTGTTCTCGGGCCGCCAGGCCGGGCGGGCGATCACCGCCGAGCTGCGGGCCTGAGCTCCCCGTCCGGGCCGGAGCTCAGCACCAGGTCGAGCACCCGGTCGGCCGCTGCACCGTCGTCCCCGCCGCAGAACCGCTCCTGGAAGTCGGCGTAGCGCTCCTTGAACTCGACCCGGAGCCCCTCCAGGTCGCCCAGGGCGTCGAACACCTCCTCGGACTCCCGCACGAGCGGGCCCGGGAAGGACTCCTGCGGGTCGACGTAGAAGCCGCGCACGGCGTCGCGGTAGTGCTCGAGGTCGTAGACGAAGCCCACGACCGGCTTGCCGGTGATCGCGAAGTCGAACAGCGCCGAGGAGTAGTCGGTGACGAGGACGTCGGCGGCCAGGTACAGGTCGGCGACGTCGGGGTGCTGCGAGACGTCCACGACGCCGGGGCCGTCCAGGGGCGGCAGCGCGTCGGCGACGAAGGGGTGCAGGCGCAGGAGCAGCACGTGGTCCGCGCCGAGGCGCTCGCGGAAGCGCGCCAGGTCCAGGGCGAGGCGGAAGTCGGGGCCCTCGCCGTCGCGGTCGTCGTCGCGCCAGGTCGGCATGTAGAGGACCGCGGTGCGGTCCTCTGCGACGCCGAGGGCGGTGCGCACCCGCTCGCGCCGCACGGCCGCGTCGTCGGCCAGGAGCCCGTCGTTGCGCGGGTAGCCGGTCACGGGCACGGGGCCCGGGTAGCGGAACGCCGAGCGCAGGAGCACGGCGGCTGCCTCGCTCGGCGCCAGCAGCAGGTCCCAGCGCGTGATGTCCTCGTCCAGGACGCGCAGCACCTCCTCCCCCGCCGGGTCGGCCGCGCGGGCGTCGCGGTGGATGCGCTTCATGGGCGTGCCGTGCCACGTCTGCAGGTGGGTCGTCCCGGGGCCCTTGCGCCAGCGCGGCAGGTGGTTGTCGGCGACGACGAGGTCGGCGGACTCCAGCGCGGCGACGGCCTCGGCGCTGTCGCGGGCCACCGTGGTCGTCCCGGCGGGAAAGGTGCCGGCGTGCAGGGGGCCCGCGATCCAGACGTGCTCGGCGGGAGCACCGCCCCGGGCCAGGAGCCGCTCGTGCAGGGCGCGGGGGTTGTCGGCGTAGCGACCGGGCGAGCTGTACCAGACGATCTTCACGGGTCTCCTGACGGACCGGCGACGGGGTTGCACCGGGATGCGCCCATTGACGCACGCCCGCGGGCCGCGGCGGTACGCCTCTCGCCCGGCCGGACCTACCCTGGGACGTCGGGCGGGAGCCGTCCGCAGGGCACGGGAGCGGGGGGTGTGGTGAGCGCGGAGGCGTCGAGCGAGACGGTGGTGGCGAACGGCGAGGTGGCGGCCGAGGCCGCGCGGCGGCGGACGCTGGCGATCATCAGCCACCCCGACGCGGGCAAGTCGACGCTCACGGAGGCCCTCGCCCTGCACGCCCACGCGATCCGGGAGGCCGGGCACGTGCACGGCAAGGCCGGCCGCGCCGGGGTCGTCTCGGACTGGCAGGACATGGAGAAGCAGCGCGGCATCTCCATCAGCTCCGCCGTCCTGCAGCTGCACCACGACGGGCGCGTGCTGAACGTCCTGGACACCCCCGGGCACGCCGACTTCTCCGAGGACACCTACCGCGTCCTGGCCGCCGTCGACGTCGCGGTCATGCTCGTCGACGCCGCCAACGGCATGGAGCGCCAGACGCGCAAGCTGTTCGAGGTGTGCCAGCAGCGGCGCATCCCCGTCATCACCGTGATCAACAAGTGGGACCGCCCGGGTCTGGACGCGCTGGGCCTGCTCGACGAGATCGCCGAGGTCACGAAGCTGCGCCCGACGCCGCTGAACTGGCCCGTCGGCATGGCGGGGGACTTCCGCGGCCTGCTGGAGCGCGCGTCCGGCGACTACCTGCGCTTCACCCGCACGCCCGGCGGCGCGAGCCTCGCCGAGGAGCAGCGGCTGACGCCCGCCGAGGCCGAGAGCCGCGAGGGGTCCGCCTGGGACCAGGCGCTGGAGGAGAGCGACCTGCTGTCCGCGACGGGCGGGGACCTCGACGAGGCCTCGTTCCTGCGCCACGAGAGCACGCCCGTGCTCTTCACGGCCGCCGTCGCCAACGTCGGGGTCGGCCAGCTGCTGCAGGCCCTCGGCGACCTGGCCCCGCCGCCCAGCCCGCCCACCGACACAGCGGGGCGCGAGCGCCCGGTCGACGCCCCGTTCAGCGCGCAGGTGTTCAAGGTGCAGGCCGGCATGAACCCCGCCCACCGCGACCGGCTCGCGTTCGCCCGCGTCCGCACCGGGGTCTTCGAGCGCGGCATGACCGTCAGCAACGCCCGCACGGGGCGGCCCCTGGTCCTCAAGCACGTCCAGACCGTCTTCGGCGCGGACCGCCAGACGCTGGACACCGCCTGGCCCGGTGACGTCATCGGCATGGTGAACGCCGCCCACGTCAACGTCGGCGACACCCTGTTCACGGGCCCCTCGGTGACGTTCCCGCCCATCCCGTCCTTCACCCCCGAGCACTTCAGCGTCGCGGCACCGACCGACCTCGGCCACGCCAAGCAGTTCCGGTCCGGGCTGGCGGCGCTGGACGCCGAGGGCGTCGTGCAGGTGCTCTACTCCGAGCGGCGCGGCCACGGCGAGCCGGTGCTGGCCGTCGTGGGTCCCCTGCAGTACGAGGTCGCCGCGCACCGCATGGCCAACGAGTTCCGCGCCCCGGTGCGCATCGACCCGCTGCCCTACTCCGAGGTGCGCCGGGTCCACGCGCGCGACATCGCGACCGTGCAGGCCGACCGCGGCAGCGAGGTCGTCCTGCGCAGCGACGGCCAGGCCCTGGCCCTGTTCACCGACCGGTGGCGCCTGGCGGGCTTCGAGCGCAGCCACCCCGACGTCGAGCTGCTGCCCGTGATGGCGGCGACGGAACCGGCCTGAGGGAACCGTCCGGGGTGCCGGGCCCGCCGTCGTGTCGAGGACGGCGGATCGGCTCCGTCTGGAGGGTGTGCGGCCATGATGGACCGCCGAGACCCAGGAGGCAGACCGTGAAGTACCTGATGCTCAAGCACTACCGCGGCGGCCCGGTGAAGCACCCCAACGCCGAGCCGACGATGGACACGTGGACGCCCGACGAGGTCGACGCCCACCTCGCGTACATGGACGACTTCGCCGACCGCCTGCGGGCCAGCGGCGAGTTCGTGTCCGGGACGGCGCTGGCGCCCACGGGCACCTTCGTCCGGCACGACGGCGAGGGCCGGCCGCCCGTGACCGACGGGCCCTTCGCGGAGACCAAGGACCTCGTCGCCGGGTGGATGGTCGTCGACGTCGAGTCGTGGGAGCGGGCGCTGGAGCTCGCGGGGGAGCTGTCCGCGGCCCCCGGCCCCGGCGGGAAGCCGCTGCACGAGTGGCTGGAGCTGCGCCCGTTCCTCGAGAGCGACGCCCCCGTCACCGAGTGACGTGAGCGTCGACGAGGGGCTGCTGCGCGAGCTGACGCCCCGGGTCATCGGCGTCCTCGTCCGCCGCGGAGCGGACTTCGCGGCGGCCGAGGACGCCGTCCAGGAGGCGCTGCTGCGGGCGTGGACGACGTGGCCGGGCCCGGCGGGGGCGCCCCGCGACCCGCTGGCCTGGCTGGTGACGACCGCGTGGCGCTGCCACCTCGACGCCGTCCGGTCCGCGGCCGCCCGCCGCGGCCGCGAGGTGCGGGTGGACGCCGAACCGGCTCCCGGCCCGGGCGTGGCCGTGGACGACACCCTGCGTCTGTACTTCCTCTGCGCCCACCCCGCCCTGTCCCCCGCGGCGGCGCAGGCCCTCACGCTGCGCGCGGTGGGCGGGCTGACGACCCGGCAGATCGCGGACGCGTTCCTCGTCCCGGAGTCGACGATGGCGCAGCGGATCTCCCGGGCCAAGCGCGCCGTCGCCGGCGTGGACCTGGACCGGCCGGGACGGTTGCCGACCGTGCTGCGGGTGCTCTACCTCGTCTTCAACGCCGGGTACTCCGGCGACGTCGACCTCAGCGCCGAGGCGATCCGGCTGACCCGGCAGCTGGTGCGCCTCACCGACGACGCCGAGGCCGCGGGGCTGCTCGCGCTGATGCTGCTGCACCAGGCCCGCCGGGTCGCGCGCACCCGCGCCGACGGTGCCCTGGTGCCGCTGGCCGAGCAGGACCGCTCGCGCTGGGACACGGCGCTGATCGCCGAGGGGGTCGACGTCCTGCAGACGGCGCTGGCCCGCGACCGGCTCGGGGAGTACCAGGCGCAGGCGGCGATCGCGGCCCTGCACGCGGACGCGCGCAGCGTCGGGGAGACGGACTGGGTGCAGGTGGTCGAGTGGTACGACGAGCTGCTGCGGCTCACCGGCAGCCCGGTCGTTCAGCTGAACCGGGCCGTCGCCGTCGGGGAGGCCGACGGCCCGCGGGCCGGCCTCGCGGCGCTCGCCGCGGTGCCCGCCGACGTGCCGCGCCGCGACGCCGCGGCCGCGCACCTGCACGAGGCGGACGGCGACCTCGCCACGGCCGCGGGGCTCTACGCGGCGGCGGCGCAGGCGGCCCCGAACCTCGCCGAGCGCGACCACCTCACCCGGCAGGCGGCGCGCCTGCACCAGGCGCTGCGGGAACGCTGAACGTGCCCGCGGCGGTCGACGTCGCTCGGCGTTCCCGTTCCGGCACAACGGGTTTGCTCGCTCCGGCCGGTCGGGGCGGGTAGGATCGAACACGTGTCCACGGCGGCGGTGACGGCTCTCGACCAGGTGGTCGACGAGCTGTCCCGGGCGGTCTGCGCGGGTCTCGCCGACGCCGAACTGGTGGACGTGATCGCGGGCGCGGAACGCGCGAAGCGGGCGCTGGCCGCGGTGCAGGCCGAGGCGACCGCGGCGCTGGCTCGCTCGGTGCGTACCGCTGAGGTTGCGGCCGGAGTTCCCGCGGCGAGGCGCGGCCGGTCGGTGGGTCCGCAGGTCGCGGCCGCACGACGGGTCTCCCCGCACCAGGGTGGACGCCTCGTCGGTGCCGCCCTCGCGCTGGTGGAGGACCTGCCGGAGACGCTGGCCGCCCTGCGCAGCGGGGTCATCGACGAGTGGAATGCGACGAGGGTCGTGCAGGCCACGGTCTGCTTGGCGCAGGAGGACCGGGCTCGTGTCGACGCGGCCCTGGCGGGGGAGTTCGCCCGTCCCGGAGTCGGTGCCGCGTCGATCATCGGGTCTGCGCGGGCCCTGGCCCAGCAGATCGACCCGGCCTCCGCGGTCGCGCGGGCGAGGAAGGCGGCCAACGAGCGCTGCGTGTCGATCCGCCCCGCGCCGGACACGATGACCTACGTGACCGCGCTGCTGCCCGTCGCCGACGGGGTCGCGGTCCACGCGGACCTGCTGACCGCGGTCAAGGAGCACGCCGCGACCCGGGAACCCGGCGACGAGCGGGGCCGGGGTCAGGTCATGGCCGACACGCTCGTCCAGCGGATCACCGGCCGGGACCCGCAGACCGAGCCCGTCCCGGTCGTCGTCCACCTCGTGATGCCGACGGACACGCTGCTGGACGCGGGTGACGTCTCCGCGAGCGTCCCCGGTCACGGACCGGTGCCGGCCGCCATCGCCCGCGAACTCCTCGCCT
>NZ_VWPY01000010.1 GCF_011839805.1 Kineococcus rubinsiae
CCGGTCTGGTGGCCGGGACGGCGCCGCCCCGGCGACCGGCCGCCGCGCGCGAGGCTCGCCGTCCGGTCGCGGCGCTGAGCAGTCGCGAGCATGTCCGGCTGGTGCACGCCGTGGCCCGCGCGGGCTACGAGGCACCCCGGCCCGCGCCCGCGGCCACCCCGGAGCTCGCCGCGCTCACTTCGGCCGTGCGCGCCGCCGTCCCGCCGGGTGAGGACGGGGCGCTGCTGGTGCGGGTCGGGCCGGGGTCCACGAGCCTGCGCACGACCGGTGCCGTGGACGCGCGCACGATCGGCCGTCAGGTGAGCAGGATGCCGAAGGCCCTGTGCGCCGCCGAGTCCGGCGAGTCCGGCCGCTGGACCTTCCTCGCAGTCGTCGTGCGCGGCGACGACCCCGTGCGGGTCTGGCGCGCCTACGACACCGTCCCGCCGTGGTGGCCCGAGGACGACCTTTGGCCGCAGAGCCCCGACCCGGCCGAGGTCGCGGGTCGCCCCGCGGCGTGGCGCCCGCGGTGGGCGGAGCTGGCGCAGGAGGCGTGCCGCACGGACGGGGTCCCCGCCGCGTGGGCCGGTGCGGCGCGGCGGGTGCTGGGGCGCGAGGTGCGCACCGCGCCCTGACCCGGCCGGCGGTGCCCGGTCGTGGGGTCAGGTCCGGAGGTCGACCGGACCCCGGTGCACGGGGAGCCCGGCGGCTATCCAGGCCTCGACCCCGCCGGCCAGGTCGGTCGCGCGGTGCAGGCCGACGGCCCGCAGCGACGCGGCGGCGAGGCTGGAGCTGAACCCGTGGCGGCAGACGACGACGACCAGCCGGTCGGCGTCGACGGCCTCGGGGATGCGCCACGGGCAGGTCGGGTCCAGGCGCCACTCCAGCACGGTCCGGTCGATGACGAGCGCGCCCGGGAACTCGCCCTGCTCCTCGCGGTGGGCGGGGGTGCGGGTGTCCACGACGAGCGCCCCGGCGGCCTGGGCGGCCAGGAGCTCGGCGGGGGAGAGCCGCCCGGACCCCGCGCGGGCCGCGGCCAGGACCTCCTCGATGCCCACGGTCCCAGTCTGGCGACCCCGCTCCCGGCGTCGCGTCAGGGGGTGAGCACCTGGGTGACCCGGCCCGTGGCCGCGTCCAGGCGGAGCTCCCCGCCGGCGAAGACCTGGCGCGTCCCGCCGGGGACACCGACCTCCTCGGCGGTGGGCATCCCGAGCGCCGAGGCCTCCGAGCCGGCGGCCTCCCACGCCGTGCGGAAGGCGCCGCGGACGGTGGCGAGGCGGGCGACCTCACCCGTCGCCGTCGAGGCGGTCGACGCGCAGAGCACACCCCCCGTGAAGCGCTGCAGCAGTGCGGACCTGCCGCCGGAGGTGACGGACACGGCCTCGGTGGTGGGGTAGCCGAGCACGCCCCGCTCCCAGCCGTGCGCCGCCCAGTAGCTGCGCAGCTGCCAGGGGGAGTCGGGACCCACGCCCTGGTCGGCGACGACGTGGGCGCCGGTGGCCTGCGTCCAGTAGATGCTGGCCGCGGCGGCGAAGTGGTTGTAGCGCCCGACGCCGTCGGGGGTCGCGAGCTCGTCGGTGACGGGCAGCCCCAGGCGGTGGACGGTGACCTCGTCGCTCCAGTACGGACCCTGGTAGCGCTCGGCGATCGCCCCGCCCACCAGGCGGGCGGGGCGGCTGCCGTCCATCGGCGCGTAGAGGGTCCCCGCGTCGAAGCGCTGGCGCCACGTGTCGCCCGGCTTCCCCTCCGCCGTGCGGGCCAGGGCGAACGGCTCGGTGTCCGTGCGCGGCCAGCCCAGCGGACCCCGCTCGGCGCCGGAGGAGAACCACCGCTGCGCGACGGCGCTGTCGTAGACGAACGTCCCCGAGACGCCCTGGTAGTACCAGCCCCGCTCGAAGCGCTGACGGATCGTGCCGGGCCCCAGGGGTTCCGGGTCGGCGGTGGGGTAGCCGGGCACGTCGAAGGGCATGAGGCGGCGGGAGTTCTGCAGGTACGCCACCACGGCCAGGTTCCCGCCCACGGCGTGCGTCCCGGTCGTCGACGTCGACCAGACGCGGGCGTTGGCGAAGGTGGTGAACGTCGCGAGGCCGTCCTGCGTGCCGACCGCGCTGCCGGTCGGGCGGCCCAGGCGCCCCGCCGGGCCCCCGGCGGCGGCCCAGTAGTCGGCGACGGGTCCGCGCACGACGTGCCCGAGCGCGTCCGGACCCACCACGAGCCGCCCGAACTCCGCCGCCCAGGTGCGGGTGCCGTCGGGGTCCGTGGTGGGCGTGGCCGCCAGGTCACCGATGGACTGCGGCTGACCCGGGGCGTTCGAGCCGCTCGCCGTGAAGTTCGCGGCGTCCGACCAGCCGTCGCACGGGGTGGTCCGCACCGTGCGCTGCGCCACCTCCGTCCCGGTGGGCCGCTCGAGCAGCCGCACCGTCGTGGTGCCCACGGGCTCCGTGAGGCGCACCGCGGCCTGGACGGTGCCGACCTCACCCACGGGCGTCAGGTACGTCTCGCCGTCGTGGTCGGCGACGACGTCGTAGCGCTCGGCGGTGCCCGGGCGGCGCCAGGACACCGACAGGGTGGCGCCGTCCACACCGCAGACGGCCCGGACCGTCAGGACGGGGGTGCTGCGCTGGGCCCGCTCGACCAGGGGCACCGGCGGAACCGTCGTCGCGGCGCGCGCCGGCGGCCCGGCCAGGGTGAGGGCGAGCGCCGCGGCGAGGCCGCCGGCCACCCGGGCGGCGGTGAGGACGGGACGGCGGGCGCCAGAGCTGCTGATGACGGGGGTGCTGATGACGGGGGTGCTGATGACGGGAGTGCGGGTCACGGTGGTGCTCCGGGTACGGGCCCGGACGCCGGGCGGTGCGCCGGGACGTCCCGGTTCCCCTCAACGGTAACGGTGCGTCGACTCACCGTGACGCTTTTCGCAAGAGGTTGCCGTGCGGGGAGATCCCTCAGTCGAGGACGACGACCTGCCGCACGGCGCGGCCGTCGGCGAGCTCGTCCATCGCCTCGTTGAGGTCGTCCAGGCCGATCCGGCGGGTGATCAGCCGGTCGATCGGCAGCCGACCCGCGCGCCACCACTCGACGAAGGTGGGGACGTCGCGCGCCGGGACGGCGGAGCCGAGGTAGCTGCCGATGACGGTGCGGGCCTCGGCGGTGACGACGGCCGGGGAGATCTCCGCGCGCGCCGCGGGGTCCGGCAGGCCGACGGTCACCGTCCGCCCACCCGGCCGGGTGGCCGCGAACGCGGTCTCGAAGGCGCGGGGGTGCCCGGCGCACTCCAGGGCGTGGTCCCCGCGGATCCCGAGGTCGGCGACCTCCGCGGGCGTGTGCGCCGAGGTGGCGCCCAGCTCCCGGGCGAGCTCGAGCTTGGACTCCAGGGCGTCGACGGCGATCACGGGGCCCGCGCCCAGGGCGACGGCGGCGAGCAGGGCGGACATCCCGACGCCCCCGAGGCCGACGACGACCACGGACTCCCCGGGCTCGGGGCGCACGGCGTTCAGCAGGGCGCCGCCGCCGGTCAGCACGGCGCACCCGAGCACGGCCGCCACCTCGGGCGGCACGTCGTCGTCGACGGGGACGAGGGAGGCCCGGTCGACGACGGCGTGGGTCGCGAACGCGGACACGCCCAGGTGGTGGTGAACGGGGGAACCGTCGCGGGTGAGGGCGCGCGAGCCGTGCAGCAGCGTGCCGGCGGTGTTCGACGCGGTGCCCGCGGAGCACGGCAGCCGGCCGCCGGTCCGGCAGCCGGCGCACGCCCCGCAGCGGGGGAGGAACGTCATGGTGACCCGCTGCCCGGCGCTCAGGTCGTCGGCCTGCGCGCCCGTGCGCACGACCCGTCCCGCGGCCTCGTGCCCGAGCAGCATGGGCACCGGCCGGGTGCGGTGGCCGTTGACGACCGAGAGGTCGGAGTGGCACACGCCGGCGGCCTCGACCCGTACCAGCACCTCGGTCGGGCCCGGCTCGGCCAGCTCGAGCCGGCTGATCGTCAGCGGGCGCGACGTGGCGTAGGGCCGCGGGCGGCCGATCTCCTCGAGCACCGCACCGGTGATCTGCACGACCGCCTCCTCGCCTGTTGCGCCACGTCCGTCCGCCGCCCGCGTCGGCCGCGGAACTCCGGCGACCGTACGCCCGTGGCCCGAGCGCCCCGGCCGAACCTCAGCGCGCCGCGACGGCCGTCCGCTCCAGCGCCGTGCTCCCGGGGGCGCCGATGCGCAGGCTGTTCACGGCGGTCAGCAGCAGCAGCGCGGCGCACACCAGGAGGCTGGTGCGCAGGCCCGGGAGGAAGCCCGCCGGCTCCGCGATCAGCGCGCCGAACACCGCGATGGCCACCGCCCCGCCGATCTGCCGGAACGTGTTTAACACGGCGCTCGCGGTCCCGGCCCGTTCCGGCGCCACGCCTTCGAGGACGACGCCCGTGACCGGCGGCATGGCCAGCGACCCCCCGGCGCCGACGGGGACCAGGGCCAGGGCGACCAGCCACGGCCAGCCGTCGGCGGGGTCGGTGGCCGCGGTCGCCGCGACGAGCGCCACGAGCCCGGCCACCATCGAGAGCTGCCCGGCCACGACGGGCACCCGCGTCCCGAGGCGGTTCGTCACCGGTCCGCTGGCGAGGTTGCCGACGACGGCCAGCAGCGCCGCCGGCACGAAGACGAGCCCGGCGTGCAGCGGGCTCAGGCCCAGCTGCTGCTGCAGGAACAGGCTGACGACGAACACGTGGCCGAGGTTGGCGACCATGAAGGTGAACCCGACCGGCAGGGCCAGCCGCATCCCGCGGGCGGCGAACAGCTCCAGCGGCAGCATCGGGGCCCGGCCCTTCGCCTGAACCCCCACGAACGCGGCGAGTGCAGCGACCGCGACCGCGAGGGCGGCCAGCACCTCGGGTTCCGCGAAGCCGGAGTGACCACCCTCGATGAGCCCGAACACCAGTGCGGACAGCGCCACGACGGCGAGCACCTGCCCGGCGACGTCGAAGCGGGCCGGGCGCACGGGGGAGGGGGCCACCAGCAGCAGCAGGCCGAGCATCAGGACCCCCACGGGGACGTTGATCGTGAAGATCCACCGCCAGTCGACGCTGGTCAGCAACCCGCCGAGGGGCTGCCCCAGCACGGCCGAGACGGCCCCGCCGACCGCCCAGATGCCCAGCGCCCGGGCGCGGCGGCGGGGGTCGGGGAACGCCTCCCGGATGAGGGCCATCGACGCCGGGAGGACGATCGCGGCGCTCGCGCCCTGGGCGCAGCGCGCGGCGACGAGCGCCCCCGCGCCGGGGGCGAGCGCGCAGGCCGCGGAGGTGAGGGTGAAGGCGACGATGCCGACGACGAGGGCCCGGCGCGCGCCGATGCGGTCGGCGAGGTTGCCCGCGAACAGCAGCAGCGCCGCGAACAGCAGCGTGTACCCGTCGATGATCCACTGCTGCCCGCGGACGCCGCCTCCGAGCTGCTCGCGGATGCTGGCCAGGGCGACGTTGACGATGGACACGTCGAGGGTGATGAGGAAGAACCCCAGCGAGGCGACGGCGACGACGACCCGGGCCCGCGGACCGTCCGGGAGGTGCGCGTCCGAGGCCGGTGCGGCCGAGCTCGCGCGAGGGACGCCACCGCACTGCGCCGGGGTGGTCGGGGAGCAGGAGGACTCGGTGCTGGACAGGTCGACCTCACGGGTGCGGCGGCGGGGGAGGCCCCCATCGTCGCAGCCGGGGCCCCGACCGGCCCGGTGGTCAGCTCGCGGGGGCCTCGTCCGGCCAGGTGATGCCGACCTTCCCGCCGGCCGCGGCGTCCGCGACCGCGTAGGCCTCGCCCGCCCGCGCCAGGGGGAAGACGTCGGTGACGACCCTCTCCGGGTGCAGGCCCCAGCGCGCCAGGTTCCGCAGCAGCTCGCCCATCCGCACCGTGGAGGAGACCCACGAGCCGTGGACGGTGAGCTGGCGGTGGATGAGGACCTCGCTCACGTCGACGCTGAGCTGCCCGCCCTCGCCGACGAGCGCCGCCCGGCCCCAGCGGCGGGTGTGGCGCAGCGCGGTGAGCTGCCCGAACCCGTTGCCGGAGCAGTCCACCGACGTCTCGGCGCCGTCGCCGAGGAGGTCGGTGAGCTCGTCGTCGCCGCCCGCGACGGCGGAGTCGACCGCGCCCAGGCGCAGCGCGAGCTCGCGCCGTTGCGGGCTCGGGTCGGTGCCGACCACGAGGGAGGCGCCCATGGCCTTGCCCAGCAACCCCGCGGCGAGGCCGACGGGGCCCAGGCCGACGACGAGCAGGCGGCCGCGGCCGGACACGTCGAGGCGGCACAGCGCCTCGTAGGCCGTCGCGAAGCCGCACGCGACGCACGCGCCGTCGAGGAACGTCAGCTCGTCGGGCAGGACGAGCAGGTCCCGCTCCTCCGCGAGGAGCAGGTCGGCGTGCCCGCCGTCGCGCTGCCAGCCGTAGGCCGCGCGCGTCGGTGCGGTGCAGCTGATCTGGTACCCGCGGCGGCAGTCGTCGCACTGCCCGCAGCCGCTGATGTGGTAGACGACGACGCGGTCGCCCACCCGGATCCGTCCCACGCCCTCGCCGACCGCGCTGACCCGTCCGGCGGGCTCGTGGCCGCCCACCACGCCCTGGTAGGCCTCCGGCCCCTCGCCCAGGTGCTCGCGGTAGATCGCCCGCAGGTCCGACCCGCAGATCGTCGAGGCGCGCATCGCGACGAGCACCTGCCCCGGGCCGGGCGTGGGGTCGGGGACCTCGCGGAGGTCCACCTCGCGGTGGCCGGGCAGGTAGGCGGCGTGCATCGGGACCTCCGGGGACGGCGTGGAGGCGCCAGTCTGCTCATCCGTGCCGCCCGGTGGTGCGGCGGGGTTGTGCGGTGCCGACCTCGGCACCCCGTACCCGGCTGACGACGCGCTCGGCGCGGGAGTCCGGGCGCGAGGGCCGGTGCCGAGACGGTGCGACTGCGTCCGTTCGGGCGGACCTCGGTAGTTCGCTGCGGACATCGCTGACGCACAGTCACACTGCTGACGTGGACGACACCTCTCTGCTGAAGGGCGCCAACCGGCTGCTCTCCGCCGATTCGCTGCTGCTGCGCGCCGTCATCGGCTGGGACGAGGGCGTCGACGGCGCCGCCGACGTGGACGCGTCGGCTCTCCTGCTGGACGCCGACCGGCGGGTCCGCAGCGACGAGGACTTCGTCTTCTACAACCAGACGACGTCCAGTGACGGCTCGGTCGAGCACACGGGGAGGAGCAGCACCGACTCCGGTGCGGAGGAGCGGATCCGCCTCGACCTCGCCCGGCTGCCGTCCGACGTCCACTTCGTGGTCCTGGCGGCCAGCGTCACCGAGGGCACCGTCGCCGACGTCGCGAGCCTGCGCCTGGACGTCACGTCGGGCGACGGCGTCGTCGCGAGCATCGCGGCGACCGGTGGCGGCACGGAGACGGTGCTCGTCCTCGGTGAGCTCTACCGCCGGGGTGAGGACTGGAAGGTGCGCGCCGTCTGCCAGGGCTGGGAGGACGGGTTGTCGGGTCTGGCCACCGACTTCGGGGTCAGCGTCGCCGACAGCACCGGCGAGGACGACGACGAGGTCGGCGCCCTGGAGCCGGAGGAGCCGGCGGCCCTCGTCGAGCAGGACGTCGACCCCCTGACCGTGGAGCTCGCCGACAGCGTCGACGACCTCCCCGGATCGGAGGAACTCGTCGAGGTGGTCGAGGCGGAACCTCCGACGCCCGCCGCCGCGTCGTCGCCGGACGTCCCGTCGACGTCCTACCTGCCCCTGCCTCCGGCGGCCGTAGAGTCCGAGCCGGGTGCGCCTGGGCCGGCGGCGGCGGACGTGCCGCCGTCCCCCGTGGTGGCTGCGGCGGTCGTCCCGGCCTCGTCGACGGCCCGCGTCGCCGGTCGCGCCGGCGGAGTCCGCACCCGCAAGGCCAAGACTCCGCTGCCGGTCCCGCCTCCGCTCCGCCTGCGCCTGAAGGACTCCTGGCAGCCCGCGCGCCTCTTCTCGATCTCCGGCGTCGGTTCCGGCGAGGAGCAGGAGAAGCGGGCCACCTCGGCCCTGCTCGCCACGATGACGGGGGTTCGCCCCTTCGCCCGCAGTCTGACCACGCACTTCGGTGCGCCGGCCGGTCTCGTGGAGACCTACCTGGAGGTTCCGTTCCACCTGGGCGAGAGCACGGTCATCCCGGACGGGGTCATGCGCGTGCAGCGGGCGAACCGGGACTGGACGGGCCTGCTGGAGGTCAAGACCGGCGACGGTCAGCTGCAGCGCCAGCAGGTGGAGAACTACCTCGACGTGGCGCGGGACCAGGGTTTCGACGCCGTCATCACGTTGTCGAACGAGATCTCCCCCGGCGACGGGGAGCACCCGGTCGAGGTCGACCGGCGCAAGCTCCGCGGCAAGGTCGCCCTGTTCCACCTCTCGTGGTCCGAGGTCCTCCACGAAGCCCGGATGACCCTGACGCATCGCGGCGTCGCAGACGCCCACCAGGCCTGGCTGCTCAACGAGCTGATCCGGTACCTGGAGCACCCGCGCTCCGGCACCACGGGCTTCGAGGACATGGGTCCCGCCTGGGTGACGGTGCGGGAAGCGGTCGCCGCCGGGACCCTGCGGGCCGCTGACCGGAAGGCGCCGGCGGTGGCGCAGTCCTGGATCCGCCTCGTCCGCCAGCTCCGTCTGACCCTCACCGCCGAACTCGGCGTGAGCGTCACCCACGTCCTGCCGCGCAGGATCGCGTCCGACCCGGTCGCCCGCCTGCAGGCCACCACCGCTCAGCTCGCGGGGACGGGGCAGCTGGAGGCGACCCTGCGCGTGCCCGGCGCCGTCGGCCCGGTCACCGTCGTCGCCGACGTCCGCACCAGCCAGGTCCGCACGAGCGTGCGGGTCCCCGCGCCCCAGGAGGGCGGCGCGCAGCGGCGGGTGACGTGGCTGCTGCGGCAGCTGAAGGAGGCCCCCGCGGACCTCCTCATCGAGGCGTCGTTCACCGGACGCCCCGAGACCACGTGCGAGCAGTTGCGCGTCGTCCGCGAGAACCCCCTCGTCCTGGTGTCGGACAAGGGTGCGGACATCGCCGCCTTCACCCTCATCCACGGCGCCGCGCTGGGGACCAAGCGCTCCGGCGTGAAGAACGCGTTCGTCCCCTCGGTCACGGGCGCCGTCCAGACGTTCTACCGCGCGGTGGTGCAGCCGCTGCGGCCCTGGGTGGCTGCCGCTCCCAAGCTTCCCGACGAGCTCACCGGCATGGCGCCCGACGATGCGGACGACGTCCCGGAGGCGGACCCGGCCGACGAGGCGGTGGGCTAGGGCACTCCCTCCAGGCACCCGGCCCGCCGTCCCTCAGGTCGTCTGCGTCACCGGGGTGCCGCCGCGACCGAACGGGCGCGGTACTGCGCGGGGCTCAGGCCCGTGTGCCGGCGGAAGCGGGCGCGGAGGTTGGCGCCCGTGCCCAGGCCGCTGCGGGAGGCGACGGCGTCCAGGTTCGTGCCCTGCTCGATCAACCGGCGCGCGAGCTCGACCCGCTCCCCGGTCAGCCAGGTGAGCGGGGTGGTGCCCAGCTCGGTGCGGAAGCGGCGGTGCAGCGTCGTGACGCTCACGTTCGCGTGCCGCGCCAGGTCGGCCATCGCCAGCGGCTGGTCCAGCCGCTGCTGCGCCCAGGCGAGGGTGCTCGTCAGCGGCGGCACCACCGCGGCGGGGACGGGGCGCTCGACGAACTGCCGCTGACCTCCGTCGCGGTAGGCGGCGAACACGAGCCGCCGGCTGACCGAGTTCGCGGCCTCGGCGCCGTGGTCGAGCCGCACGAGGTGCAGCGCGAGGTCGAGGGCGGCGGCGCTGCCGGCGGAGGTCAGCACGTCGCCGTCGTCGACGAAGAGGACGTCGGGCTGGAGCCGGACGGCGGGGAAGCGGCGCCGGAACTCCTCGGCGAGCTGCCAGTGCACGGTGGCCGGGCGGCCGTCGAGGACCCCGGCCTCGGCGAGGGTGAACGCTCCGGTGCACAGCCCGACGAGGCGGGCTCCGCGGTCGGCCGCGCGCCGGACGGCGGCGATCACGTCGGGGTGGTGCGGCGTGTCCACGTCCGGGCGGTTGGGCACCACCACGGTGTGCGCGGCGTCGAGCTCGCCGAGGTCCCCCGCGTCGGTGAAGGTGAAGAGGCCGTCGCGGGCCGTGGCCCGCCCACCCGGAGCGACCACCCGCAGGTCGTAGAGCTCGCGGCCCAGGTCGGCATGCCGGCGCGCGCCGAACACCTCGCAGACGCAGCCCACCTCGAACGGGTTGGAGTTCTCGTCGACCAGCAGCGCCACCCGCAGGGGTTGGTCGGATCGTTGCGGCACGTGGTGATCCTGGCACGCCGCGGGGCGCCGGCCGCTGCGACGCTCGTCCGGTCCCGCCGTCCGGGTGGGGGATCGGAGGAGGACGTGGCGAAGGTGGACCTCGCGGCCGAGGCGGCCGGGCTGACCGAGTTCTGGTCGCAGCGCGTGGTCGCGTCGGCGAACGGCGACCTGTTCAAGGTGGCCAAGGGCGTCGGCTCGACGACGTGGCACACGCACGAGGACCAGGACGAGACGTTCCTCGTGCTCTCGGGGCGCCTGACGGTGCAGCTGCGCACGGGCGACGTGGAACTCCTGCCGGGGGAGCTGCTCGTCGTGCCCCGCGGCACCGAGCACTGCCCGGTGGCGCACGAGGAGGCCCGGTTCCTCCTCGTCGGGCCGGCGGTCACCTCGACCGCGGCGGGGGGCAAGCCCGACTGGAGCCGGGACGGGGGTTCGCCGCCGGCCCGGTGACCGGGCCGGAGGACGGGCGGCGGCCCGTCGGCCGCGTCAGACGCGGTGGGCGTTGCGCGCCTCGCGGTAGCTGGCCAGGACGCGGGCGGTCTCCAGGCCGACGTGCAGGGCCTGCGACCGCCGGCGCGGGGCGACGATGGAGAACTCGGTGGTCGTCTCGACCTGCTCCGTCCAGCGCAGCTTCGCCTGGTTCGGTCCCGTGGAGAGGTTGATCTGGCGGTGGCCCGCCTCCTGGGCGTCCTTGACCGCCAGGGACAGCAGGTAGGTGACGGCGGAGTAGGGCCAGGCGCGCTCGGAGACACCCGACGTCGAGCTGTAGCCCGCGGAGCTGGTGTGCAGGACGAGCTGGCTGGCGGAGACCTCGTCGCCGATGAGCAGCTCGTAGACGCTGGCCCGGCCGCGCTCCCCGGTGCGGCGGACCACGTCGCGCAGGTACTCGCGCACCCGGGGGTCGGCGAAGATGTCGGCGTGCACGGGCCGGCCGTCGCGCAGCCCGGCGCGCTCGCTGTGCAGCGCGGCGAGGCGGTCGTAGGCCGCGGGCACGTCGGCGGCCCCGGTGACCCGGCGCACGGACCAGCCGTCGGCCCCGAACTCGCGGGTGAGGCGGTTGCGGGCGCGGCGCAGGGACTCCTTGAGGTTGCGCCGGCCCGTGTAGACGTCGACCTCACCGCCGAGGTGCAGGACGGCGGCGGCCTTCGTGCGGCGCTGCAGCAGGGTGAAGGAGTGGTCGGGCAGCCACTCGGGTTCCAGCCACGGGGCGGCGGTCCCCAGCACGAGGCGCGAGCAGTCCCAGGCGCCCTCCTCGGCGCACAGGTGCCCGACGACGGCGCGGGCGACGTCGCGGCCGCACTCGGGGGCGGCGAGCAGCGACGGGAGCTCGTACGGCCCGATCCAGGCGCCGCCGGCGCCGATGGACTGCACGATGGTGGCCAGGCCGCGCAGCTCGGACCGGCGGTAGAGCGGGGCGACGCCGACGAGGCGCGCCCCGTCCCGGACCTCCAGGACGAACGGCTCCGAGCGCGGGTCGTCGGTGAAGTGCTCCAGCCAGGTCACGGCCCAGTCGGGGCCGCTGAACGGGTTCGGGTCGCCGGAGGCGTCGTGCAGCGCCTGCCAGTCCGCGACGAGTGCCTGCACCGAGCTCAGGTGGCGGTGCTCGGTGATCTGCAGGTCCATGGGCCAACCGTTCCTCGGGGACGTCGTCCTGACGGGATCGGCGGGCACCGCTCACGCCTTGAGGTCCCGCCCCGGGCGGGCGCACCCGGGCGGGTGAGCCGGGGCCCGCCGGGGCGGTGCGGGCCGCGCGCCGCCTACAGCGGGTGCTCGCCGCACCCGATGGGAGGGCATGAAGATCGCCGTGGTCGGCGCCGGGCCGTCGGGCCTGAGCACCGCAGCCGTCCTGCAGCAGTTCGGTCACGACGTCGTCGTGTTCGAGAAGGCGCCGGACGTCGGGGGCGTGTGGAGCGCGACCCGCGCCTACCCCGACGTGGCGACGCAGGACGACCGGGTCTCCTACGCGTTCTCCGACGTCCCCCACGCGGGCGACGCCCCCGTCCACCCCACCGGCGCGCACGTGCGCGCCTACCTGGAGCGCTACGCGCAGGCGAAGGGGATCGCCGCCCACGTCCGCTGCGGCACGCGCGTGGTCGCCGCCGCGCCCGGGCCGGACGGCGGCTGGCTCGTCGACGTGGTCGACGCGGCCGGGCCGGCGCGCCACGCGGTGGACTGGCTCGTGGTGGCCAGCGGCGTCTTCTCCACCCCGCACGTGCCCGCCTGGCCCGGCCGCGCGGAGTTCGAGGCCGCCGGCGGGCGGGTCGTGGAACCCACCCAGCTCGGCGACGGCGCCGTCCTCGCCGGCCGCGACGTCGTCGTGGTCGGCTGGGGCAAGACGGCCTGCGACGTCGCGGTGGCCACCGCGCGCACGGCGCGCTCGACGACCGTGGTCGCCCGCGCGGTCCGCTGGAAGATCCCCAAGCGCATCGTCGGGGGCCTCACCTTCCGCCACCTCCTGCTGACCCGCCTCGGCGAGCACGTGATGGCGCCGGAGCGGACGTCGCCCGCCGCGCGCCTGCTCGCCGTGGGCAGCCTGCCGCTGCGGCGCGCGTCGCTGTGGTGGCTCGAGCAGGTCATCGCCCGCCGCACGGGCCTGCGCGCGGTCGGGCTGCTGCCCGACGTCCGTCTGCCGCAGTCGGACAGCCTCGTCACCGACGGGTTCTTCGAGGCCGTCGCGCAGGGGCGCGTCGCGGTCCGCCGCGAGCGCTCCGTCGCGGCGCTGGAGGTCGTCGACGGGGTTCCCGGTGTCCGGCTCTCCGACGGCGCCCGCGTGCCCGCCGACGTCGTGGTCGCCGCGACCGGGTTCGACCAGGAGCTGTCCGTGTTCGGCCCCGCGGTGCAGGCGGCCCTGCTGGACGAGGACGGCGTGCTCGCGCTGCACCGCCGCATCCTGCCCCTGGACGTCCCGCAGCTCGCCTTCGCCGGCTGGGGGAACACCTACCGCAGCCCGCTCAGCGCCGAGGTCGGGGCCGTGTGGCTCGCGGGTCACCTCGCCGGCGTCGTCCCCCTGCCGGGGCGCGCGGAGTTCCTGCGCACCGCCGAGCGCTACCACCTGACCCACGCGCAGGCCGCGGCCCACGGGCAGCCGCAGCTGCCGTCGGGCTCGTTCGCCGCGCTGGACCAGCTGCTCGACGACCTCGGGCTGCCGCTGCCCGTCGCGGTGCGGCGCGGGCAGTGGACCCGCCCGCTGCAGCCCGCCAGCTACGCCGACCTCGTCCCGCGGCTGCGCGAGCGTCTCGCGGCGCCGGCCCGCTCGGCGGGCAGCACCCCTGCGCCGCAGCCGGTCCGCTGACGGGACACCGGTGCGCGGGGGCTCCGCGCACCGGTGCGCGGGGGGCTCCGCGCACCGGTGCCCGCCCGTCAGAAGGGGTAGGCGGGCAGGTCGCCCCGCACCGTCACCCACTGCGTCTCGGTGAACGCCTCGATGTTCGCGCCCGGACCGCCGTGGCGGGACCCGGTGCCCGAGGCGCCGACCCCGCCGAACGGGGCGACCGCCTCGTCGTTGACCGTCTGGTCGTTGATGTGGACGAGCCCGGACGGGATGCGCTCGGCCAGCTGCAGCCCCGCGTAGACGTCGCGCGTGAGGATGCCCAGGGAGAGGCCGTAGTCCGTGCCCGCGGCCAGGTCGGCGACCTCGTCGAGGGAGGAGAACGGCGTCACCGGGGCGACGGGGCCGAAGATCTCCTCCTGGTAGGCGGGGTGGTCGACCGTGACGTCGGCGAGCACCGTCGGCCGGTAGAACAACCCCTCGAACGTCCCGCCCGTGCGCACGCTGGCCCCCGCCGCGACGCTCGCGGTCACGAGGCCGTGCACGCGGTCGCGCTGCCCGGCGTCGATGAGGGGGCCCAGGGCGACCTGGTCGCGGAACGGGTCGCCCACCGGCAGGTGCGCGACCTTCTCGGCCAGGACCTGCGTGTACTCCTCCGCGATGGACTCGTGCACCAGGTGGCGCGAGGTGGCCATGCAGATCTGGCCGGAGTGCGAGAACGTCCCCCACGCCCCCACCGACGCGGCCGCCGCCACGTCCACGTCGCCGAGCACGATGAGCGCGGAGTTCCCGCCGAGCTCCAGGTGCGCCCGCTTGAGGTGGCGCCCGGCGAGCTCGCCCACGGCGCGCCCGGCCCGGGTGGAGCCGGTGAACGCGATGACCCGGACGGCGGGCTCCGTCACCAGCGCCGCACCGACGTCCGCGCCGCCGGGCAGCACCTGCAGCACGCCTGCGGGCAGGCCCGCCTCCTCGAACACCCGCGCGAAGAGCGCCCCGCCGCTGACCGCCGTGCGCGGGTCGGGCTTGAGGATCACCGCGTTGCCCAGCGCCAGCGCCGGGGCCACCGCCCGGATCGCGAGGATCGTCGGCACGTTGAACGGGGCGATGACCCCGACGACGCCCACCGGCACCCGGCGCGCGAAGGACAGCCGGGGGGAACCGCTGCGCAGCAGCTCGCCGTAGGGGTGCCCGGGCAGCGCCGACGCCTCGTAGCACTCCTGCGCGCTCGTGTGCACCTGGAAGCCGCCGAAGGGGAGGATCGCCCCCGACTCCCGCGCCAGCCAGCCGGCCACCTCCTCGCCGTGCGCGCTCAGGACGTCCCCGGCCCGGCGCAGCACCGCGGCGCGCTCCTCGAACGACGTCGCCGCCCACGCCCGCTGCGCCGCCACGGCCCGCACGGCCGCGTCGTGCACGTCCTCGGGGGTCGCCGCCCCCACCTCGCCGAGCGTGTCGCCCGTGGCGGGCTCGACGGCGCTGTAGGTGCCGCCCCGCCCCGGCGTCCACGCACCCGTCCAGACCTTGCCCTGCCACGCGCCGTCGTCCAGGAGTGCCACGTCGTTCCTCTCTGCGGGCCGCCTCGCTGGGGCCCTCTCCGCCGGATCACAGCAGGTCCGCGCCCGCCCCGCCAGTGCCCTTGCGCCGGGCGGTGGACGCGGCGCCCCTCAGGAGGTCCGGTAGCGGCTGCTGGCGTAGCCGGGGAACGGCGCGGGCGCCACGACCGCGCGGACCTCCACCTGGCGGTGGGGTTCGACCTGCGGCTTGCGGGAGTTCGGCTCCTCGCCCCACACGACGACGACCTCGCTGCCGTCCGCCAGGTCCGCCGCCACCGTGGCCAGGGACAGGAACGAGCGCTCGTTCGCCACGTAGCCGCAGTCCAGCGACAACCCGGCGTGCGCGCCCTCGTGCCGCACCTCGTCCACGTGGTGCAGGGCGTAGCGGGCCTTCGGCAGCTCGATGAACTTCGCGGGCAGCTCCTCGTCGAACAGCGTCGCCTGCGCGGCCGCCACGTCCCGCCGGTCCCACACCAGGGTGACCTTGCGCCGCCGCGGTGGGGCGGCCGCGACGGCCTCCAGCGCGCTGCGGCCCAGGAAGTCGTGGTCGAAGGCGACGCTGCGCCCGTAGCCCAGGTCGTCCGGGGACAGCGAGTAGTCCTCGATGTCGGGGGAGGCGAAGCTGCCGCCCAGCGACCCCGCCCGGGCCGCCGGCAGCCAGTCCCGGTACGCGGCCGTCGAGGCCGAGGTGAAGACCGCGGGCAGCGGCGCCGGCACCCACCCGGACTCCAGGTTGGCCGTCGAGTACCCCTTGGCGCCCACCTCGACGAGGTCGTGGTCCGCGCCCGCCCGCAGGATCGCGTCGTGGACCGCCTCGCCCTGCGCCCACGGCCCGAACAGCTCGAACCCCGGCTGCCCCGCCATCCCGTGGCGCAGCGCCCGCACCCGGTGCCCCGCGACCTCGAACTCCGCCGTGCGGAAGAACCTCACCTCCGGCACCGGCCCGCCGATCAGCTGCTCCACCACGGCCAGCGCCGTGGGGCCCTGCAGCTCGTAGCGGTACAGCGTCGGCGCGCCGCGGCGCACGATCGAGTTCCCGTCGCGCTGCAGCTGGACCCGGTACCCGCCCGTCTCGGCGTGGAACTGGACCCAGTCGATCACCATCGGGTGCCCCACCAGGTCCAGGTGGTCCTGCTCCAGGTGGAAGAGGATCGCGTCGCCCACCAGGAGGCCCTCCTCCGTCACGGCGACGAACTGCTTGGCCCCGCCGGGTGCGAACCGGGCGAAGCTGTTCACCCCCGTGTCCGCGAGCAGGCGCAGCGCGTCCGGCCCCGTGAGGAACAGGTCCGTCATGTGGTGCGACTGGTCCAGCAGCGCGCACGAGCGCCGCCACGACAGCTGCTCGCTGCGCCAGTTGCTGAACTCCGCCGTCACCGGGAAGACGGTCGGGCGGGCCGGGGAGTGCCGCAGCAGCTGCTCGGCGCTGCCGGCGCGGGCGATGCCCTCCGCGAGCGTCTCGGAGGCCGGCGCGGGCACGGGGGAGGCGGTCACCACGCCACGCTAGGGGCGGCACCCCGCGCCCGGAGGGGACGGACGACCGCCCCCGCCCACCCCCGCGCGGCGCCTGCCGCCACGACGGATGACGTACCCGCCGACGGCGGAGGCCGCTCCCGCGGAACCGGACGGGACGGGTCCCGCTCGCGTAGCGTCGGGGCATGACGCCGGTGCACCCGTGACCCCGGAGGAGCTCGCGACCCTGACGTGCCTGCGCCGCGCGCGCGACCTCATGGACCGCGAGTACGCCCAGCCCCTCGACGTGCCCGCCATGGCCCGCGCCGCCCTCATGTCGCCGGCGCACTTCTCCCGCCGCTTCCGCGCCGCCTACGGCGAGACGCCCTACGCCTACCTCATGACCCGCCGCATCGAGCGGGCCAAGGCCCTGCTGCGCGCCGGGGCCTCGGTCACCGACACGTGCATGGCCGTCGGCTGCACCTCGCTGGGCTCCTTCAGCTCGCGCTTCACCGAGGTCGTCGGATTGACCCCCTCGCAGTACCGGGCCCGCGACCACCGCCACCTCGAGGGCGTCCCGTCCTGCGTGGTCCGCGTCGCGACCCGACCGCGGCGCAGCCGGGTGCCCGCCGGGCGGGCCTGACCCGACGGGGCCCGACCCGACGGGGCCCGACTGGACAGGTCCGGATCGAGCAGGATCGGAGAAGCGCCCGGGCCGTCGCGGCGCCTAGCGTCGACGCCATGCCCGTCACCGTGTCCTCCACCTTCGTCCCCGTCTCCGACCCCGACGCCGCCCTGGGGTTCTACCGCGACACCCTCGGCCTCGAGGTGCGCAACGACGTCGCCTACGGCGGCTTCCGCTGGGTCACCGTCGGGGCCCCCGGCCAGGACGTCGACATCGTCCTGTTCCAGCCGCACGGCGGGCGCTCGCAGACCGAGGGCGACGCGCTGCTGACGCTGGTCGCCCAGGGGTCGCTGCAGGCGGCGATCTTCCGCACCGACGACCTCGACGCGACCTTCGAGAAGGTCCGCGCCTCGGGGGCGGAGGTGCTGCAGGAACCCGCCTCCCAGTCCTGGGGTGCGCGCGACTGCGCGGTCCGCGACCCGTCCGGGAACCTCGTCCGCATCGCCCAGGCGTGAGGCGCCCAGGCATGATGCGCCCAGGCATGATGCGGACAGGCGTGATGCGGCCAGGCCCGCTGCGGCGGAGCGGACGAGCGTGACCGGGGTCCCCGCGGCCCGGGAGGCCGGGCCGCGGCACCCCGCCGACGGCCACGACCTGATCCGCGTGCTCGGGGCGCGCGAGAACAACCTGCGCGACGTCACCGTCGAGATCCCCAAGCGCCGGCTCACGGTGTTCACGGGGGTGTCCGGCTCCGGCAAGAGCTCGCTGGTGTTCGCGACGATCGCCGCGGAGTCGCAGCGGATGGTCAACGAGACCTACAGCGCGTTCGTGCAGGGGTTCATGCCGACGCTCGCGCGCCCCGACGTCGACGTGCTGGAGGGGCTGACGTCCGCGATCGTCGTGGACCAGCGCCGACTGGGGTCGGACCCCCGCTCCACGGTGGGCACGGCCACCGACGCGAACGCGCTGCTGCGCATCCTCTTCAGCCGCCTCGCCACGCCCCACCTGGGCTCCCCGCAGGCGTTCGCCTTCAACGTCGCCTCGGTCAGCGGCGCGGGTGCGGTCACCGTGCAGCGGGGCGGGCGCACGGTGAAGGAGCGCAAGGAGTTCCGCGTCACCGGGGGCATGTGCCCGCGCTGCGAGGGCCGGGGTTCCGTCTCCGACATCGACCTCACGCAGCTCTACGACGCGGAGAAGTCGCTGAGCGAGGGGGCGCTCACGATCCCCGGCTACAGCATGGACGGGTGGTTCGGCCGCATCTTCGCGGGCTCGGGGTACTTCGACATGGACCGGCCGATCGGGCGGTTCACGAAGCGGCAGCTGGAGGACCTCCTGCACCGGCCGCCCACGAAGATCACCGTCGACGGGATCAACCTCACCTACGAGGGGATCATCCCGAAGCTGCAGAAGTCGGTGCTGTCCAAGGACGTCGAGTCGCTGCAGCCGCACGTGCGGGCCTTCGTCGAGCGGGCCGTGACGTTCGCGACCTGCCCGGACTGCGCCGGGACGCGCCTGAACGAGGGCGTCCGCTCCGCCACGATCGCGGGGGTGAGCATCGCCGACGCGTGCGCCTGGCAGGTCAGCGACCTGGCCGCCTGGGTGCACGGCCTCGACGAACCCCCGCTGGCCCCGCTGCTCGCGACGCTCGCCGCGACCCTGGACGCCTTCGTGGGGATCGGGCTCGGCTACCTCTCCCTCGACCGCGCCGCGGGCAGCCTCTCGGGCGGCGAGGGGCAGCGCATCAAGCTGATCCGGCACCTCGGCTCACCCCTGACCGACGTCACCTACGTCTTCGACGAACCCACGACGGGCCTGCACCCGCACGACGTGGCCCGCATGAACGACCTGCTGCTCGCGCTGCGGGACAAGGGCAACACCGTCCTGGTCGTCGAGCACGAACCGGAGACCATCGCGATCGCCGACCACGTCGTCGACCTCGGGCCGGGCGCGGGGACGGCGGGCGGCACCGTGTGCTTCGAGGGCACGTTCGCCGAGCTGCGCGCGAGCGGCACGATCACGGGCCGCCACGTCGACGACCGGACCCCGCTGAAGCCGGCGGTCCGGCGCAGCACCGGCGCGATCGCCGTGCGGGGCGCGAGCACCCACAACCTGCGGGGCGTCGACGTGGACCTGCCGCTCGGGGTGCTGTGCGTGGTGACCGGCGTCGCCGGGTCGGGCAAGAGCTCGCTGGTGCACGGTTCCCTGCCGCCCGGCAGCGACGTCGTCTCCGTCGACCAGACGCCGATCCGCGGGTCGCGGCGCAGCAACCCGGCCACGTACACGGGCCTGCTGGAACCCGTCCGCAAGGCGTTCGCGAAGGCCAACGGCGTGAAGCCCGCGCTGTTCAGCCCGAACTCCGAGGGCGCCTGCCCGACCTGCGGCGGGGTGGGGGTCGTGTTCAGCGACCTGGCGCTCATGGCCGGGGTCGCCACGACGTGCGAGGAGTGCGACGGCAAGCGGTTCTTGGCCGCCGTCCTGGAGCACCACCTCGGCGGGCGCGACATCAGCGAGGTCCTCGCCATGCCCGTGGCCGAGGCCCGGGAGTTCTTCGGGGCGGGGCCGGCGCACACCCCGGCGGCGGCGGCCGTCCTGGACCGCCTCGCCGACGTCGGCCTCGGCTACCTCGGCATCGGCCAGCCGCTCACGTCGCTGTCCGGCGGGGAGCGGCAGCGGCTGAAGCTCGCCACCCACCTGGGCGGGCGGGCCGGCGTCTACGTCCTGGACGAGCCCACCGCGGGCCTGCACCTCGCCGACGTCGAGCAGCTGCTCGCGCTGCTGGACCGGATCGTCGACGGGGGCACGTCGGTGGTGGTCGTCGAGCACCACCTCGCGGTGATGGCCCACGCCGACTGGATCGTCGACCTGGGCCCGGGCGCGGGCCACGACGGCGGCCGCGTCGTGTTCGCGGGGACACCCGCGGACCTGGTCGCGGACGGCTCCACCCTCACGGGCCGCCACCTCGCGGCCTACGTCGGCGGCTGAGGCCCGGCTTCTAGGGACCCGGCTTCCAGGGACCCGGCTTCCAGGGACCCGGCCTCCACGGGAGGCGTCGGCCCGGCGACCTCCGGGCCGGCGTCGGGGGGCCGCGGGCGGTCCTCGGCGTGCAGCCGGACGGCGACGAGCGCGACGTCGTCCTCGGCGCGGGCCGGGATCATCCGGGCCAGGACGCCGTCGCAGAGGTCCTCCAGCGTCGCCCCGGCCAGCTCCGCCACCGCGGCCCGCAACCGGTCCAGGCCCGTGTCGATCGCCTCCCCGCGCCGCTCGACGAGACCGTCGGTGTAGAGCAGGACCGTCGACCCGCTCTCGACGAGCCGCACCGAGTCCGCGCGCCGGTAGCCGGGGTCGATGCCCAGCAGCAGGTCGGGGCGGTCCTCGTCCAGCGTCGAGACGGTCCCGTCCGCGCCGAGCAGCAGCGGCGGCAGGTGCCCCGCGCTGGAGAACCGCAGCTGCCGAAGCCCCTGCTCGTGCTCCGCGGGCGACTGCTCGATGCGGGCCACCAGGGCCGTCGCGGTCGTGTCGACCTGCAGGCCCTGCATCGCCGCGTCCAGGCCGCTGAGCACCTCGGCGGGGGTGCCGCCCGTGGTGTAGGCGATGCCCCGCAGCAGCCCGCGCAGCTGCCCCATCGCCGCGGCCGCGTCGTTGTCGTGGCCCATGACGTCACCGATGACCAGGACGGTCGCGCGGTCGGGCTGCAGGAACGCGTCGTACCAGTCGCCGCCGACCTGCGCGGCCTCGGCCGCGGGCTGGTAGCGCACCGCGACCTGGGTGTGGTCCGGCTCCACGGGGGCCGTGAGCAGGCTGCGCTGCAGGCCCTCCGCCATCCGGTGCTGCTGGGTGAACAGGCGGGCGTTGTCCAGGGCCAGCCCGGCGCGGTCGGCGATCTCCGTGGCCGTCAGCAGGTCCTCGCCGGCCAGCGGGGGGCGGTCCGCGCCCCGGAACAGGGTCACGAGCCCGCACGTGCGCCCGCGGGCCCGCACGGGCAGGACGGCCGCGCTCTCGGGCGCCAGCCGCTGCAGCACCGCGCGGGCCTGCGGGGAGGCCAGGACCTCCGAGATGGCCGGCACCGCACCGGAGGGGATCAGCACCTGCCGGCCCCCGCGCAGCGCCCGGTCGAGGAACGAGCGCGAGCGCAGCGCCCGCATCCGCAGGTCCTGGTAGCCGCCGACCAGCCCGCGCAGGTCCGGGTCCGCGTGCCAGGAGCCGAGGTCGCGCAGCTGGCCGTGGTCGTCGACGAGGCTGACCAGGCACCAGTCCGCCAGGGCGGGCACGAGGTTCTGCGTCAGGCGGGCCACGGCCTCCTCGGCGTCCAGCGTCGACGTCAGGTCCTCGCTGACCCGCGCCAGCAGCTGCAGCCGCTGGGCGGTCGCCTCGGCCGCGTCCTGGTTGGCCCGGGCCCGCTGCAGGGCGGCCTCGAGCTCGGCGCTGGCCGCCTCGGCGGCCTCGCGGGCGGCCTCCGCCTCGGCCTGCGCGCGGCGGCGGGCGGTGACGTCGAGGAAGTACACCGACACCCCGTCGGGGTCCGGCCAGGCCCGCACCTCGTACCAGGCGTCCAGCGGGGGCGGGTAGTACGCCTCGAAGCTGCCGGGTTCACCGCCGGCCGCGACCGCCCGGTAGTGCGTCTCGAAGTCCGAGCCGAGCGCGGCGGGGAACAGCGCCCACACGTCGCCGCCGAGCAGCTCGGCGGCGGGTCGCCCCAGCAGCCGCTCCGCCTCGGCGTTGACGTAGGTGAACCGCCACTCCCGGTCCAGGGAGAAGAACGCCGTGGTCATCGACTCCAGGACCCGCGCCACCCGGGCGTCGGAGTCCCGGGCGGCCGTCGTGTCGTAACCCGCCCCCAGGACGCGGACCGCGCGGCCCGCGGCGTCGGGCACGGCCCGCCCCCGCGCCTGGACCCAGCGGGTCGCCCCGCCGGGCAGCAGGACGCGGTACTCGGCGGCGAACTCCCCGCACCCGTCGATGCACTGCTGGAGGTTCTGCAGGACCCGCGGCAGGTCCTCGGGGTGCAACCGCGCCGTGAACGCCTCGAACGTCGGCTCGAAACCCGCTGCGTCGTAGCCGAACAGCTCGACCATGCGCTCGTCCCAGGTCAGCACCCCGGTCCGCAGGTCCCAGTCGAAGCCGCCGACCCCGGCCGCGGCGATGGCGACCTCCCAGCGCAACCGCCGGGCCCCCTCGTCCGGGGACGCCGGCGCACCGTCGTCCCGGGCCGTTCCGCTCACCACCACGCCGCACCCCGCGCACCCGCGCTGCCGGCGGGCTTGGCTCACCGCCTGCGGCCGCGGCGGGACCGCGACCGACGGCGTCATCCTTCCACGCCCGCGGGCGGGCACGGACCTCCGACGGTCAGCGGTCCCCGACGGTCAGCGCGCCGCGTGCTTGACCGCGTACATGCGGCTGTCCGCGAGCTGCAGCAGCTGCGGCAGGCCGCTGGCGGCCGCGGAGTCGGCGGGGAACGTGCTGACCCCGATGCTGGCGGTCACCTCGACGGGGGTCCCGTCCAGGTCGAACGGCGCCGCGATGGCCTCGGCGAGCTCGCCCGCGACGCGGTGCGCCACGTCGGCGGCGGTGTCGACGTCCAGGCCGGTGAGGGCGACGAGGAACTCGTCGCCGCCCAGGCGGGCCGCGAGGTCGCTGCGGCGCAGGCGGGACTGCAGCCGGCGCGCCACCTGGACCAGGAGGTCGTCGCCGGCCGCGTGCCCGAGGCGGTCGTTGACGGCCTTGAACCCGTCGAGGTCCATGAAGAGCACGGCGAAGGCGTCGTCGCCCGAGGACGCGTTCCACAGCGCCACCTCGACGCGGTCCTCGAACCGGCGCCGGTTCATCAGGCCGGTCAGGGAGTCGGTGAACGCGAGCTGCTCGATGCGGGAGAGGTAGCTGCGCGCCCGGTCGCGCTCCTGCACGAGGGCCTGCTCGGCGTCCACGCGGGCGGTGACGTCGTTCTGGACCCCGATGTACTGCACGACGCGGCCGGCCTCGTCCACGACGGGAGCCATGTGGATCTCGTTCCACCACGGCGTGCGGTCCGCGCCGCGGTAGTTCAGGAGGGTCTCGCGGCACTCGCGCCCTTCCGCGATCGCGGTGCGCAGGCGGCTGATCGCGTCGTGGCCCGTGTCCTGGCCCTGCAGGAAGCGGCAGTTGCGGCCCAGCAGCTCCTCCGAGCGGAACCCGGCGAGCTCCTCGAACGCGCGGTTGACGAACACGAGGGGCTGGTCCGGCTGCGTCATGTCCGCGATGGTGATGCCGCTGGTGGAGGCGGCCAGGGCGCGGTGCAGGACGGGGTCGCCCACCGACGCCGGCCCGTGCGTCGCGGTGGTCGTGGCGACGGGCGCGGACGGGGCCGTGGCCGTGGCCGCGGGGTGCGCTGCGGCGCTGCGGCTCAGGGGCGTGTCGATGGCCGGCGCGACGCGGGAGAGCAGGCTGTGCGCCGCGGCGACCACCGTGTCCCGGCGGTAGGTCAGGGCGTACTCGTAGGTGCGGTCCATGTCGGGGCCGTCGTCGCCGAGGTCCCGCGCGAGCAGGGCCGCGCTGAAGTGGGGGCTGACCACCACGACGTCCCACTCCCCGCGGATCGGGTCGTCGGGGGAGAGCGCCGCGCCCCGCACACCGGGCACGGGTTCCACGGGCAGGTCCTCGCCCAGCGCGCACACGAAGCCCGTGCGGGCCACGAGGTCGCGGTAGCGCAGCGAGGTCGCCGGCGTGAAGTGGCGCGCCTCCTGGAACGTCGAGGCGACCACGCAGGTCTCGCCCAGGCGCATGGCCTGGCGCTCCAGCTGCTTGCTCAGCTCCACGAGCAGGCGCTTGGGGGAGCGGCGCAGCGGCACCGCCGGCGGCAGGCACGCGAACGGCGACGGCGCCGTCTCGCGCGACGGGGGCGCCTCGGGCAGCCGGAGCTCCTGCACGGGGTACTGCGCCGCGGGCCCGGCCGCGGGCCGGCCGAACAGCCAGCCCTGCCCGAGGCTCGCGCCCAGCGCGCGCGCGATCGTCAGGTGCTTCGGCGTCTCGATGCCCTCGGCGAGCACGAGCGCGCCCGTGCGCTCGGCGTAGTCGTTGACGGCGTTCATGATCTCGGCGATGACGGGGGAGGGGCGGTCCTGCACCAGGCGCAGGTCCAGCTTCACCACGTCGGGACGCAGCAGGGGCATGAAGGCCAGCGAGGCGGCGTCGGCCCCGACGTCGTCCAGGGCGACGCCCCAGCCGAGCGCCCGCACGCGCTCGACGGTCCTCAGCAGCTCCGCGGGCCGGGTGGCGAGCGCGCGCTCGGTGATCTCCAGGACGATCCGCAGCTCGCCGGGGGCGCCCTCGGCCAGCGCGAGCAGGTCGTCGACGGGGGCGGTGTCCAGCACCTCGGGCTCGACGTTGACGAACACCGTGAGCGGGGCCAGGAGCCCGTGCTCGATCGCGCCCCGGAAGGCCGCGGCCCGGCAGGCCTGGTCGAGCTCGGCGAGGAGCCCCGCGGCGCGGGCCGCGGCGAACAGCTGGTCCGGGCTCGCGAGCGGTCCCTGCGGGCCGCGCGCCAGCGCTTCGTAGGCCACGACCGCGCCGCTGTCGAGGTCGATGATGGGCTGGAAGACGCTCACGACCGCGTCGGCCGCCAGCACCTGCTCGATGGGGGTGTTCACGTCGACTCCTCAGGCTCCGACCGGGGACGGCGCCGCCCTGTTCGGGCACCGCTCCACGAGACTCCCGTCCCATCGGCAGTCACCCCTGCGGGCTGAAGGAGGTGGCCCGGGGTCCCCACCGCGGGGTGGTCCGCGGCCCTCGCCCGGTCACCGTCGAGGCGGTTCACTCCTGCGCGGCGACGACGACCTTGCCGATGGTGGCCGACGTCTCGACGAGGCGGTGCGCCTTCGCCAGGGTCGCCGCGTCCAGCGGGCTCAGCCGCGTCGTCATCGTGGTGCGCAGCCGCCCGGCGTCCACCAGGCGCGAGATCTCCTCCAGCACCTCGTGCTGGGCCGTGCTCTCCGGCTCGAACAGGGGCCGCGTGAACATGAACTCCCAGTGCCACGTCTGGCTCTTCGCCTTCAGCGGCGCGAGGTCCAGACCCTCCGGGTCGTCGATGGCCACGACGGCGCCGCGCACCTTCAGCACGTCGGCGAACACCTGCGCGTTCCCGTCGGAGTACGCGCTGAGGACGTGGTCGACGCCCTCGGGAGCCAGCGCCAGGACCGCGTCGCGCAGGTCGTGGTGGTCGACGACCTCGTGGGCGCCCATCCCGCGGACCCACTGCGCCGACTCGGGCCGGCTCGCGGTCGCGACGACCCGCATCCGGGTCAGCGCCCGCACCAGCTGCACGAACACCGAGCCGACCCCGCCCGCCGCCCCCACGACGAGGACCGTGCCCTCGGCGTCGCGCTCGACGCCCAGGCGGTCGAACAGCGCCTCCCAGGCCGTGATGGCGGTCAGCGGCAGCGCCGCGGCCTCGGCGAAGTCCAGGCTCTGCGGCTTGTGGCCCACGATCCGCTCGTCGACCAGCTGCAGGCCCGCGTTGCTGCCCGGGCGCTCCAGCGAGCCGGCGTAGAACACGTCGTCGCCGACGGCGAAGGCGCCGACCTCCGCACCCACCGCGACGACGGTGCCCGCGGCGTCGAAGCCCAGCACCGCCGGGCGGCCCTCCGGGTCGCGCGAGGCCCGGACCTTCACGTCGACCGGGTTCACCGACACCGCCCGCACCTCGACCAGGAGGTCGTGCGGGCCGGGGGCGGGGACCTCGAGGTCGACGTCCAGCAGCGCCCCCGGCCCGTCCAGCGGGCCGGCGTTCAGGTGCGCCACCGCCCGGGTCGTGCGCCCGGGGGCGGTGCGGTCGTCGTGCGCGCTCGTGGTCATGGTCGCGACGCTAGAGCGCGCGGTGCGCCGCCGCGGTGGCGGGGCGCCCGAGGTGTGCGGGACGGCGCGATCAGCTGGCCGCGACCACGGCCCCGTCGGTCACGGTCACGGGGTAGGACTCCAGCGGCTCCGTCGCCGGACCCTTCAGCACCGCACCGGTCAGGGCGTCGAAGCGCGAGCCGTGGCACGGGCAGTCCAGCTCGGCGTCGTTCACGGCCACCGCGCACCCGGAGTGCGTGCACTTGTTGGTGAACGCCACCGCCTGGCCCGCCGTCGGCTGCGCCACGATCACCCCGGTGCCGTCGGCCGCCTCGACCGCCAGCGCCGAGCCGACCGGCACGTCGGCGAGCTGCGCCAGCGCCGCGGACGTCCCCCCGCCCGCGGACGAGCTCCCCGACGACGAGCTCCCCGACGACGAGCTCGACGAGGACGAGGTCCCCTCCGCGCTGTCGTCCGCGCCGCACGCCGCGAGCGTCAGCCCACCGCCCACGACGATCGCGCCGCGCGTCGCGAGCGATCGCCTCGTCATGCCACCTGCAGGGTCCACGGTCAGCTCCTCCGTCGGGCCTGCGCGAGCTCCGGTGCCGCGCCTGCTGACCCGACAACGGAGCGCTCCGGGAGATCGTTCACCGGCCCCAGGGACCGCGTCAGCGGGAGCGGGCCCGGGGCACGTCCCCCGGACCCCGCCCCCACCCGCTCACTTGCGGCGCTGGCCCGTCACGCTGTCGGCCACCGCGTCGGCCGCGCTGCGACCGGCGGACTTCGCCTTCTTGTCCACCCGCTTCTCCTTCAGGGACTTGCCGGCGGACTTCTTCGTGCTCGACGGGCGCGGGGACTTGTCCATGGGTCGACTCCTTCTCGTCCGGTCTCCCGGGACGTGCGCGCCGGCGGCGCGCGGGGCACCGCGCGACGTCGGCGGCGGTCGGGGGGACCCCTCTGTCGGACGACCGGGCCGGCGACGGGACCGGCCGGTCCCGTGCGGTGCCGGAACAGTACGCGCCCCCACCCGGCAGCGGGAGGGAGTTCTCCACCGGTGCCCCGCCGCTGCCCGCCCGCCCCGGCCGCACGACCGGCACCGGTGTCGGCACGCCTGCCTAGGGTGGGTCCGCACCCGGAGGGAGCCGACGGGGACGACACGACGACGAGGAGGCCCCACCCGTGCCCACGCTGGTCCTGGAGGTGGCGCTCGCGGTCCTGGCCGCCGCCGTCGGCGCCGCGCTCGCCCTCGAGCGCACCGAGCTGTGGGAACCCCGCCCAGCGGTGACCGTCGCCCTCGTCGTCCTCACGGCCGTCCTCGCCGCGGCCTCGACGACGTCGACGGCCGTGCGGCGCTTCCGGGCCCGCCGCCGCGGCGCGCGCCGCGACCTCCTCGACGACGTCCTGACCGGCACCCTGTGGGCCGTCGCCGACACCACCGCGCTGGACCCCCGCGACCTCTCCGTCGCCGCCTACCGCCTCGACGCCCTGCCCTGGCGGGCCCCGCGCCTGGCCCGGCTGCACCGCGTGCGCGCAGCCCGCCGGCCCGGCGCCACCGGCATCGTCTGGGCGCCCGGCAAGGGCGTCATCGGCGAGTGCGTCGCCAGCGGCCTGGTCGTCGCCCGCGACGTCCGCGCCACCTGGGCCGGCCTCGGGACCCCCGACCGCGCCGCGTGGGACGCCCTGCCCCCGGACACCCGCTCCGGGGTCACCCACGCCGAGTTCCTCGCCGTGCGCGACACCGTCGACGTCGTCGTCGCGCTGCCCGTCGTCGACGACACCGGCCCCACCTCCCGCGTGACCGGGTGCCTCGCCCTCGACGGGCCCACCGGCTCCCTGCAGACCCTGACCACGCCCGCCGTCCTCGGCCTGCTCGAGGCCACCACCCGCGTCCTGCGCGGGCTCGACGTCGCCGCGCCCCAGGCCGTCGCCCGCAGCGCCGGCCCCGGCGCGAGCACCTCCCCGCAGGACGCGCTCACGGCCGCGTGGCGCCGGGCGGGCCTCCCGCCCGAGCGCGTCGAGCGCCTGCTGCACGGGCGCTGACCCCCCGGCTGGCCCGCAGCCGGGCCGCTGGGGGAGGGTGGGCCGGCAGCGGTGCCGGGCGGCACCGCGCCGCCCGGGGGAGACCGCTCCGGGAGGACGAGACGTGGAACAGCCCGAGCGCGACGACCAGCAGGCCCCGGCGCTGCCCCGCCGGTGGCTGGTGATCGCCGCCTACACCTTCGGCGTCACCATGCTCGGCACCACGCTCCCCACCCCCCTCTACGCGATCTACCAGCGCGAGTGGGGGTTCTCCGGCCTCGTCTCCACCGTCGTCTTCGCCACCTACGCCGTCGGCGTCATCGCCGCCCTCGTCCTGCTCGGCCGCAGCTCCGACACCGCCGGGCGACGCCCCCTGCTCGCCGTCGGCCTCGGGTTCTCCGCCGCCAGCGCCCTCTGCTTCCTCCTCGCCGACAGCCTCCCCCTGCTCTTCGCGGGCCGACTGCTGTCCGGGCTGTCCGCGGGCGTGTTCACCGGCACCGCGACCACCGCCGTCGTCGAGCTCGCCGGCCGCGTGCCCCGCGCCCGCGCCGCGCTCGTCGCGACCGCGGTCAACATGCTCGGCCTCGGCGCCGGCCCCCTCCTGGCCGGGGCGCTCGCGGAGTGGGCCCCCGCACCCCTGCGCACCCCCTACCTCGTGCACCTCGCGCTCCTCGTGCCCGCCGCCGTCGGCCTCACCCGGATGCCCGAGACCGTCCGCGACACCGGCCCCCTGCGGGTGCGGCCCCTGCGCCCCACCGTCCCCGAGGCCGTGCGCGCCGCCTTCTGGCCCGCCGCCCTGTCCGGCTTCGCCGGGTTCGCGACCCTCGGCCTCTTCACCGCCGTCGAGCCCCGCTTCCTGTCCGAGGTCCTCGGCGTCACCGACCACCTCGCCGCCGGCGCCGTCGTCTTCGGCGTCTTCGCCGCCTCCACGCTCGCCCAGGTCCTCACCACGCGCGCCGCCCCCGCCCGGGCCCTGCCCCTGGCCTGCGCGGCCCTCGTGCTCGGCATGCTCCTCGTCGTCCTGGCCCTGCGCTCCTCCAGCGCCCCCCTGCTCATCGCCGGCTCGCTCGTCACCGGCGCCGGCCAGGGCACCGCCCTGCGCGCCGGGATCGGCGCCCTCACCCGCCTCAGCCCGCCCGGACGCGGCGGCGAGGTCACCTCCACCCTCTTCGTCGTCCTCTACGTCGCCATCTCCCTGCCCGTCGTCGGCGTCGGCCTGCTCGCCGCGAGCATCGGCATCGTGGATGCTGCCCTGGTGTTCGCCCTCGCCGTGGCCGTCCTCGCCGTCGTCGCGACCCTCCTGCTCTGGCGCCGGCCGGTGACCGCGTGAGCCCGGCGCACGAGCCCCTCGTCGCCCCCGGCCCCGAGCTCACCGCCGACGAGCGCCGCCGCTACGCCCGCCACCTCCTGCTCCCCGAGATCGGCGAGACCGGCCAGCGCCGCCTCAAGAACGCCCGCGTCCTCGTCGTCGGCGCCGGCGGCCTCGGCTCCCCGGCCCTGCTCTACCTCGCCGCCGCCGGCGTCGGCACCCTCGGCGTCGTCGACGACGACGTCGTGGAGGAGTCCAACCTCCAGCGCCAGATCGTCCACACCACCGCCGACGTCGGCCGCCCCAAGGTCGACAGCGCCGCCGAGGCCGTCGCCCGCACCAACCCCCTCGTCACCGTCATCCGCCACCACGAGCGCCTCACCGCCGCCACCGCCACCCGCCTCGTCGCCGGCTACGACCTCGTCCTCGACGGCTCCGACTCCTTCGCCACCCGCTACCTCGTCAACGACGCCTGCGTCCTCGCCGGCCTCCCCTGGGTCTGGGGCGCCGTCCTGCGCTTCGACGGCCACGTCGCCGTCTTCCGCGACGGCTCCGGCCCCACCTACCGCGACCTCTTCCCCACCGCCCCGCCCCCCGGCACCGTCCCCGGCTGCGGGGAGGCCGGGGTCCTCGGCGGCGTCTGCGCGAGCGTCGGCTCCGTCATGGTCACCGAGGCCGTCAAGCTCATCACCGGGGCCGGGCGCACCCTCCTCGGCCGCGTCCTCGTCCTCGACGCCCTCGCCGGCAGCTGGCGCACCCTCGACGTCCGCCCCGACCCCACCCGCGCCCCCGTCACGGCGCTCGCGGACGAGGTGGCTCCCGCCCCCGCCCCGGTGGTCCCGGCCGTCGCGGCGGCCGACCTGCTGCGGGAGCTCGCGTCCGCGGCACCCCCGGTCGTCGTCGACGTGCGCGAACCCGGGGAGCACGCGGCCTCCGCGCTGCCCGGCGCCCGGCTCGCGCCGCTCGCCACGGTGCTGGACGGCACGGCGGACCTCCCGCGCGACCGGCCCCTGGTGCTGCACTGCGCGTCGGGCAACCGGTCCGCCCGGGCCATGCAGGCGCTGCTCGCGGCCGGCTACGGCGACGTCCGGCACCTCGACGGCGGGCTGTCGGCGTGGTTGCGCGCCGGCGGCCCCGTCGTCGCGGGGACCTCCGTCAGCGCCTGACGCGGTCGCGGGCGGCGCGCTCGAGGTCGAGCACGTCGCGGCCGAAGGAGACGACCAGCGCGGCCAGGGCCACCGCGACGACCCCGCGGGCCAGGTCCGGAGGGGTCGGGGGCAGGAGCGCCAGCACGACGGCGACGGCCTGGGCACCCGCCACCACCCGGCGGGCGCGACGGGGCCGCAGGGCGCCGCGCAGCGCGGGCCGGAGCGCACCGGCCACCACGAACGCGTAGCGCAGCGCCCCGATCCCGGCGGCCCACCACCCGACGGTCGGGACCAGCGCGAGGGAGGCGACGGCGAGGAAGGCCGCGTCGGCCTCGACGTCGAAGCGGGCGCCCGCGGGGGAGGCGGTGCCGCTGCGGCGGGCGACCGGCCCGTCCACGGCGTCGAGGACGGCCGCGGCGGCCGCGAGTCCGGCGACCGTCGCCGTCCGCACCGGGGACCCGGTGACCAGCAGGCCCGCGACGTGCCCGGCCAGCACCGCCGTCAGCAGAAGCCGGGTTCCCGTCACGCGGTCGCCGGGGCGCAGCACGCCGGGTGCGCCCAGGGGCCGGAGCAACCGCGGCAGGCCGGGGGCTCTCGGCGGGCGTGGGGCTCGGGGAGGGCCCGAGACACCCGGGAGGACGGCAGCCGTCGCCGCGCCCGGGGTGGTCGAGCCGCTGCCGGGCGGCGGCGAGGGGACGGTGTCCACGGCGGTCCTCCTCGTCGTCGCGTGAGACGGGAACCCGGTGACGCCGTCCCGTGCCGCGGTCAGGATGAGGCCTGTGACGACCTCCCCGCGACCCTCCCTGCCCGGCACCCCGGCGCCGGGTGACCTCGAGCTCACCGCGGGGGACGACCTCGTGCTGCGCCGGCACCGCGCGGACGACGTGCCGGGCATCGTCGCCCAGTGCATCGACCCTGTGTCCGTCGAGTACACGATCGTCCCGACGCCCTACGGGACCGAGCAGGCCGAGGCCTTCGTCGCGATGTGCCGCCGGGACTGGGAGGCGGGGACGGCGGCCGCCTTCGCCGTCGTCGTCGACGGCCGCTTCGCGGGCACCGTGGACCTGCAGCTGCGCGAGGCCGGCTGGGCCGAGGTGGGCTTCGGGCTGGGGCCCTGGGCGCGGGGGAGGGGAGTCGGGGTGCGGGCGGTCCGCCGCGTCCTGCGGTGGGGCTTCGACGACCTCGGCCTCGAGGGCGTGCACTGGCGGGCGCACGTCGGCAACCACGCGACGCGCCGCACGGCCGAGCGGTGCGGCGTCCGCGTCGAGGGCGAGGTGCGCGGGCTCCTGGTCCAGCGGGGGAGGCGGCGCGACGGGTGGATCGGCTCGGTCCGCAGGGGCGACGACCTCGAGCCGGCCGTCTAAGTGGATGGTCCTTGTTATACTATAGCCGTTGGCCGTGCCGGATGGCTTCGGGGCCCTGGGGAGGGGGCGAGACTGCTCAGGACCACGAGGTCACGTCGCCGTGGGGAACCGGTCCGCCGGCCGGTCCGGCAACCGAACCCGCAGTCCAGTCGGCGGTGGGGGAGCGGTTGAGCGCGACGCGGCCGAGCACTGACACCCCGCCCCACGGCTCGCCCCCGGTCCGTGCTCCGCACCTCGAGTCGAGGTCTTCAGCGACCGGCGACGCGGTCCGCCCCGCCGGCGCGAGGCCTGCAGCGGTCGGCTGTCATCTGTAGATCATCAGATACTATAGCCGCCTGCCTTGCAGTTGACGCGACTCACGACTCCGCGTCGGGAACAACCGCCCCCAGAGAGCGGGGTCCGCGACCCAGGGTCCGGCGCCGCACCTGCTCGAGGTGGTTCCGCATCAGCTCGCCTCCGCGGTCGGCGTCCCCGTCGACGAGGGCGTCGAGGATCTGCTGGTGCTCCACGGCGCTGTGGTGGGGGTCAAGCGCGGGGGCCCCGGCGGCGACGCGCACGCGCTGCAGCTGTCCGCCGAGGGCCGCGTAGGCGTCGGCGAGGAACGTGTTGCCGCTGCGGCGGGCGAGGAGGGTGTGGAACGTCTCGTCGGCCGTCCACCACTCGCGGGCCGTGCGGCGGTCCTGGACGGCCGAGGACGCGAGGACGAGGACGTCGACGCTGCGCTGGAGGTCGTGCAGGAAGTCGCCCGAGGCGCGGCGGCCCGCCGCGACGGTCAGCGGGGGTTCCAGGACGAGGCGGGCGTCGAGCAGCTGCCGGACCTCGTCCTCTGAGGGCAGGGGAGCGACGCGGTAGCCCTTGAGGGCCTCCCGCCGCACGAGGCCCGTGTGCTCCAGCCGGGCCAGCGCCTCGCGCAGGGGGGTCTGGCTGACGTCGAGCTCGCGAGAGAGCGTCGCGATGTTCAGGTCGTCGCCGGGGACACGCGTGCCGTCGAGGAACTCCTCGAGCAGGACGCCGTACATCTTGTCCGCCAACGGCAGACGGCCGGACCGCTCGCGGGTCACGCGTCTCCTCCTCGGGCGGCGCGCCGGGTGCGCGCGACCGCCGTCACGCTACCGCGACGGCCGCACGCACCCGGGGAGGTCAGGAGGCCAGCGGCGAGGGGCCGAGGTCCTCGAGCAGCTCGGCCATCTTCTTGTAGGCCTTGTTGCGGTAGTCGATGAGCTCGGCGAGCTTCTCGGGCGCGAGCTCCAGGAACCCGGAACCCGTCTTCGTGCCGTACTTGCCCGCGTTCACGAGCTCGGTGAGGTTGCCCGGCGCGGACATCCGGTCCCCGAAGTGGCCCTCGAGGACGGCGAAGCCCTTGGCGTAGATGTCGAGGCCGGCCATGTCGGCGATCGCGAACGGCCCGAAGAAGGGCAGCCGGAACCCGAAGGTCGTCGAGACGATCGTGTCGACGTCGGTGGGGGTGGCGACACCCTCCTCGACGATCGTCATGGCCTCCTTGAGGAGGATGTACTGCAGGCGGTTCAGGACGAACCCGGGGACGTCCTTGACCTGGGCGCCCTTGCGGCCGGCGCGGGTCAGCAGGTCGTCGATGAGCGGCAGGACGGCGGGGTTCGTCGCCTCGCCCATGACGAGCTCGACGCCCGGGATGAACGGCGCCGGGTTCGAGAAGTGCACCGTGAGGAACAGCGACGGGTCCTCGAACGCCTCGGCCAGGACCTTGACGGGGATCGTCGAGGTGTTGGTGCCGATGATCGTGCCGGGGGTGACGGCCTTCTCGACGCGCGCGAGGACGTCCTTCTTGACCTGCGGGTCCTCGAAGACGGCCTCCTCGACGAGGTGGACGTCGGCGACGGCCTCCTCGATGCTCTGCGCCGGGTGCAGGCGCTGCTCGAGGATCTCGGTGCTGCCCGGGGCGAACAGGCCCTGGCCCTCGAAGAGCTTCGACTCCTTCAGGAGCCGCTCGTAGTTGCGCTGCGTCGACTCGGCGTCGGCGTCGGCGAGCCAGACGTCGGCGCCGGCCAGGGCGAGGGACTGGGCGATGCCGCCGCCCATGTACCCGGTGCCGACCTGGGCGACCTTGGTGATCTTGTCCGTGCGGGGTGTGGCCACGAGGGTGTCTCCGGTTCTCAGTCGAGGGGGGTTCTGCCGTGCCGCGGAGGGTCAGGCGTCGTGCGTGCCGGGACCGGTGCCGCGGGTGGCGCCGATCTCGGAGATGACGGTGCGGAAGTTCGCCACGTCGTGGGCGAACCGGCCGAGGAAGAGGCCGTCGACACCGTCGGCGACCTGGGCGAAGAGCCCGGGGCCGGCGCTGCCGCCGTAGAGGATGCGGGTGGTGCCGGTGCGGTGCGCGACCGCCTCGCGCAGGCGCGTGGTGACGCCGACGACGTGCTCGGCGGAGGCGGGCTCGGACGCCCCGATGGCCCAGTTCGGCTCGTAGCCGAGGACGACCTCCGCCTCCGGCGGGACGTCCTCGAGGGCCGCGAGGACCTGGGCGATCGTGACGCGGGCGGCGTCCTCGACGTCGACGCGGGTGTTCTCGCCGAAGCAGATGAGCGGGACGAGCCCGTTGCGGGCCACCGCCGCGGCCTTGCGGGCCGTGACGATGTCGTCCTCGGCGAACATGCGCCGGCGCTCCGCGTGGCCCAGCTCGACGTAGCGCACCCCCGCCTCCGCGAGCGCCGCGGGGGACACCTCGCCCGTGAGGGCGCCGAAGTCCTCCCACGACGCGTCCTGGGCGCCGACGGCGATGCCCGTGCCGCGCAGCAGGTCGATCCCGGTGGTGATGGACAGGAAGTCCGGGATCACGAAGGCGTCGACGCCGCAGGCCTCGGCGTGCGCGCCCAGCGCGGCCACCTCGGTGAGGTAGCTGCGCGTGCGTGCCAGCCCGAAGTACATCTTCAGGCTGACGCCGACGAGGGGGCGCTGGCGGGAGGTCATGGTCGTGCAGTGTCCTCGGTGCTCAGGAGCGGGGCGGCGGCGGGGTTCGCGCCGGTGCGGTCGGGGTCGCGCTCAGGTGGCGGAGGCCGCCGCGGTGTCCGCGTCCTCGTTCGCGTCCGCCGTGCCGTTCTCGTAGCTGGTGATGGCGTCGACCTTGGCGGCGGAGGCGCTGGAGGTGTCGAACGTGTAGCCGAGGAACTCCTTGGCCAGGCGGCGCGCCAGCTCCAGGCCGATGACGCGCGCACCCAGGGCGAGGACCTGGGCGTTGTTCGACAGGACGAGGCGCTCGACCGAGAACCCGTCGTGGGCCACGGAGGCCCGGATGCCGGGGACCTTGTTCGCCGAGATGGCGACGCCCATGCCGGTGCCGCACACGAAGATGCCGCGGTCGGCCTCGCCGGCGGCGATCTTGCGGGCACCCGCGACGGCCACGTGCGGGTAGGCGGTGTCGTCGTCGCCGTTCACGCCGACGTCGATGACCTCGCTGACGCGGGAGTCCTTGAGCAGGTCGGCCTTGATGGCGTCCTTGTACTGGACGCCGGCCTCGTCGGCGGCGAGCACGATGCGCAGCTGGGTGTCGGTCACGTGGTCCTCCTGGGGTGGGTCGGGAGCGGGTGGCTCAGGTGAGGGAGCCGGCGACGGTGCGCGTCACCAGCGCGAGGGAGACGGCGCCCGCGTCGGGGTGGCCGAGGGAGCGCTCCGCGAGCGGGCGGGCGCGCCCGATCTGCGGACGCAGGTCCTTGGTCGCCTCGGCGGCGGCCGTGGCGGCCTCCGCGGCGGCCTGCCAGGCGGCGGCCAGGTCGTCGCCGGCCTCCACGCGGGCCGCGAGGGTCTCGGCGAAGGGGACCTGCGCGTCGAGCATGGTCTTGTTGCCGACGCGGGCCCCGGCGAGGCGCATGACGGCCTCGACGGAGGCCGTGGCGCCCGCGGCGACCGCGGCGGCGTCCGGGGTGCCCTCGTCGCCGAGGGCCTCGGCGAAGGCGCGCAGCAGCACGCCCCAGATGACGCCGGAGGTGCCGCCCGCGCGGTCCGCCCAGGCGTCGCCCGCGGCGGCCAGGGTGGAGGCCGCGCCCGCACCGGCGTCGGACGCCTTGCGGGCGGCCTCCGCGGCGGCGGTGGACCCGCGGGCCATGCCGACGCCGTGGTCGCCGTCGCCGGCGACGGCGTCGATGCGGCCCAGCTCGTCCTCGGCCTCGTGCAGCGCGTCGCGGACGAGCTCGATGAGCCCCGCGATGCGGGCGCCGGACGCGGCGGCGTCGGCGGACGTCCCGTCGTAGCTGACGGTCGCCTCCTCGGGCACCACGTAGGGCTCGGCCGGGGTGGTCTCGATGATCGCGCCGGTCGAGAACGCCGGGGTCTGGGCCGGCGCGGTCCAGAGGGTCTCCAGCTCCTCGTCCAGCCAGGTCACGGTGAGCGAGGCGCCGGCCATGTCGAGGGAGGTGACGAGCTCGCCGACCTGCGGGGCGACGATCTCGTAGCCCGCGGCGCGCAGCTTCGCGGCGATGGGCGCGTAGAGGAGGAACAGCTCCTCGTACTTGGTGGAGCCGAGGCCGTTGACCAGCACGGTGATGCGACCGGAGTCGGGCGCCTCGTCGGGCTTGCCGCCGAGGACGCGGTCCACGAGCAGGTCCGCGATCTCCTGCGGGGTGCCGATGGGCTCCTCGGAGATGCCGGGCTCGCCGTGGATGCCGAGGCCGACCCCCATGTGGCCCTTGGTGACGGTGAACAGGGGCTCGGTCTCGCCGGGCAGCGTGCAGCCCTCGAACGCGATGCCCATGGAGCGCGTCACGTCGTTGCAGAAGCGCGAGACGCGCACGACGTCGTCGAAGGAGTAGCCCGCCTCGGCGGCCGCCCCGGCGATCTTGAACGCGACCACGTCGCCCGCGATGCCGCGGCGCTGGTTGTTCGCGCCCTGGCCCTCGCTGGCCACGTCGTCGGTGACGACGAGCAGCTCGGCGGGGATCCCCTCGGCGCGCAGCCGCTCGGCGGCGAGGCCGAAGTTGAGGATGTCGCCGGCGTAGTTGCCGAAGCCGAGCAGGACGCCGCCGCCGTGGTCGGCGGCCTTCGCGACGTCGTAGGCCCAGCGGGTCGACGGGGACGCGAACACGTCACCGCACACCGCGCCGTCCGCGAGCCCCGGGCCGACGTACCCGGCGAAGGCCGGGTAGTGGCCCGACCCGCCGCCGACCACGACCGCGACCTTGCCCTGCGGGCTGGTGGTCGAGCGGACGACGCCGTGCGGCACGGTCTGGACGTAGGACGAGTACAGGTCCACGAACCCCTCGAGCGCGTCCGGGACGAACGACGACGGGTCCCCGAAGATCCGGGTCATGGAGTGATCTCCCTCGATCGGTAGGGCGGCTGGTGCGGTGGGCGGAAGGGTCTCAGACCGCGAGCGGCGTGCTGCGGGGCAGGACCCTGCGGATGTACTCGCGGTTCGTGGCGCCGACGCTGATGCTGTCGCCGCCGTAGTGCTCGACGCAGAAGGCGCCGCGGAAGCCGGAGTCCAGGGCGACCTGGATCGCCTTGCGGTAGTTGATGGTGCCGAACTCGAGCGGCGCGGGGTGGGTGCGCACGGAGCCGGTGCTCGGCTCCTCGTCCCGGTAGTAGTTCTTCAGGTGCCAGTAGTTCGTGTGCGGCAGCATCTTCTCGGCGATCTCGAGCCAGGGCTCGACCTCCCGGTGCAGGCGCAGGATGTTGCCGAAGTCGGGGTTGAGCCCGACGTTGTCCATGCCCACCTCGTGGATGAACTGCACGGCGGAGTCCGCGGTGCCGAGGTAGGTGTCCTCGTACATCTCCAGCGCGATCTGCACGCCGACGCCCTGGGCGTGCTCGGCGAGCTCCTTGATCCGCGAGACCGCGAGCGCCCGCGCCTCGGGGCCGAGGTCGTCGCTGTAGCCGGGCTCCAGCCAGAACCACAGGGCCTTGGCCTGCGCCGGCGTGAAGCCGCGCATGAAGCCGAAGTTCACGAGCGGGATGCCGATCGCGGCGCAGGCGTCGATCGCGCGGTGGGAGTAGGCGAGGTTGTCCTGCCAGTGCTCCGGGTCCATCACGCTGCGGCGGGAGGTGGAGAAGGCGGGGATGCTCAGCCCGGCGCCGCGGACGGTGCGGGCGAACTCCTGCAGCCGCTCGGGGGAGAGGTCCGCGATGCGGATCCAGGTGTCGGTCGGGTCGATGCTCGTGTAGCCGGCGTCGACCATGACGTCGAGGGTGGCGGCCCACCCCTCGGCGGACTGCTCCTGCACCGTCGTGCCGTCCTTCAGGACGTGCGGGTGCGGCATCATCGGGACGGTGATCGGCCAGTTCTCCCGCGTCAGGACGTCGGGGTAGCCGTCGAAGACCGTGGTGGCGGGCGCGGTGGCGTCGTCGCTCGTGCTCAAGATCGCTCCATCGGTGGGGTCTTGGTCGGTCAGATTCTATAGAAAATCATGTTCCGCTCGCCGGTAAGGGTGCATCACCGTCCGGGCGGGTGTCAACGCCGACACCCGGCGGGCTGCCGGGGGAGGGCGCGGGCCCAGCCTGCCCGCCTCAGCCCGGCGCCGCGCGTCGCAGCACCCGTTCGAGGTGCAGGCGCATCGCCTCGCCGGCGGCCTCGGGGTCGCGCGCCTCGAAGGCCCGCACGATCGCCTCGTGCTCGGCGACGCTCTCGGCCGCGTCCGGCACCTCGTCCTCGACCTGGTGCAGGCGCTGCACGAAGCCGCGGAAGGAGTCCAGCGTCCGCACGATGAAGGGGTTGCCGGTGCCCTCGGCCACGAGCTCGTGGAAGGACCAGTCGGCCTGCAGGTAGTCCTTGAAGCCCGCGTAGCCCGGGCCGGTCGGGGCCGTGCGCTGCGCCTCGACCGCGGCCCACAGGCGCCGCACGAACGCGTCGTCGGAGCGGCGGCAGGCGCGGTCGGCGTTGCCCGGCTCGACCAGCAGCCGCACGTCCACCAGCTGGCCCAGCTCCTCCGGCGTCAGCAGCGGGGCCGCGCGGTAGCCGCGGCGGGCGGAGCGGACCACGAGCCCCGTCGCCTCGAGGCGGGCCAGCGCCTCGCGCACGGGCGTCGCGGAGACGCCCAGGCGGTCCGCGAGCGCCTGCGTGCGCAGCGCGGCGCCCGGTTCCACCCCGCGGGCCATGAGGAGCTCCAGCAGCGCCTCGTGGACGCTGTCGGACAGCCCGCGGTGCTCGCCCGGCGAGGGGGCGGTGGCGGCGTCGGCGCGTCCGGTGTCCGTGGAGTGGTCCATCGCGTCCGGACGCTACCGCTCCACCCCGCCGCACGTGCCGGTCGGCGCCCAGTGACTACCGTGGCGGCGTGAGCGAGGACACCGGAGCAGCTGCAGGCGGAACGGCCGAGCGGGAGGTCGTGGACATCTGCCGCGACCTGCTGCGCATCGACACGTCGAACTACGGCGACGGGTCGGGCCCGGGAGAGCGGGTGGCGGGCGAGCACGTCATGGGCCTGCTGCACGAGGTCGGGCTCCAGCCCGAGTACCTCGAGGGCTTCGACCGGCGCGGCAACGTCGTGGTCCGGATCCCCGGGGACGAGCGCGGCACGGCGGAGCGCGGGGCGCTGCTGCTGCACGGGCACCTGGACGTGGTGCCGGCCCAGGCCTCGGACTGGAAGGTCGACCCGTTCTCGGGCGAGATCGCCGACGGCTGCCTGTGGGGCCGCGGCGCGGTCGACATGAAGGACATGGACGCGATGCTGCTGGCGGTCGCGCGCGACCTGGCCCGCACCGGCACGCGCCCGCCGCGGGACCTCGTGTTCGCGTTCATGGCCGACGAGGAGGCCGGCGGCGTCCAGGGGGCGAGCTGGCTGGTGGACGAGCGCCCGGACCTGTTCGAGGGGGTCACCGAGGCCGTCAGCGAGGTCGGCGGGTTCTCCGTCGACATCGACGGCCAGCGCGCGTACCTGCTGCAGACGGCGGAGAAGGGCATCGCGTGGCTGCGGCTGGTGGCGCACGGGCGCGCCGGTCACGGCTCGCAGGTCGGCACCGACAACGCGGTGACGCGGCTGTGCGCCGCCGTGGCCCGCATCGGGGCCTACGGCTGGCCGCTGGAGTACACGGCGACCGTGCGCCAGTTCCTCGAGGGCGTCTCGGAGATCACCGGGATCGCCTTCGACGAGACCGACCCGTCGCTGCTGCTGGCCAAGCTGGGCACCACCGCGCGCTGGGTGGGGGCGACGCTGCAGAACACGTCGAACCCGACGGCGCTGGACGCGGGCTACAAGCACAACGTGATCCCCGGGACCGCGACCGCCCTGATCGACACCCGGTTCCTGCCGGGTCGCCAGGAGGAGCTGCTGTCCACGATCCGCGAGCTCGCGGGCGAGCGCGTGGACGTGGAGGAGGTCCACGTCGACCGCGCGCTGGAGACGGAGTTCGGCGCGCCCCTGGTGGACCGCATGAAGAACGCGCTGGCCGCGGAGGACCCGGACGCGGTCGTGCTGCCGTACTGCCTGGCGGGCGGCACGGACAACAAGTCCTTCGCGCGCCTCGGCATCCGCGGCTACGGATTCGCGCCGCTGCGGCTGCCCGCGGGCCTGGACTTCGCGGGGATGTTCCACGGCATCGACGAGCGCGTGCCGGTCGACGCGCTGGAGTTCGGCGTCCGGGTCCTGCAGCGCTTCGTCGCGGACTGCTGAGCGGACGCCCGGCCGGCGTCCGCCGGCCGGGCGCCCCGGTCAGGCCGTGAACTCCCGCACGAGCGGCGGGAGCGCGGGGGAGTCGAGCACGTCGTGGTGGGTGCGTCCGGGCAGCACGGCCAGGCGGTGGCGCGGGCGCCCGGAACCGTCCCACCCGCCGTCGCGCAGGCCCCCGCCGAGGAGGCCGAAGAACTCCGCGGCGTGGGTCACGGGGACGCTGTCGCCGTCGGCGTAGACGAGCAGCGTGTCGGGCACCAGGTCCGCGACCTCGGCGGTCCAGTCGTAGTCCGAGCCCAGCAGGACGCCGAGGGCGTCCATGAGACGGGGGAAGTCGTCGACCACGGGGGCGACGGCCGCGTAGGCGTCGTAGAGCGGGGTGCGCCGCATCATCTCGAACGCAGCGCGGCTCACCCCGCCCATGCCCTCGGCGATCTCCGGGTACCAGCCGGTGCGCCGGCAGGGCACCGCCACGAGGACGAGGCGCCGCACGAGGCCGGGGTGGAGCAGCGCCGTGCGCAGGCTCGTCAGGCCGCCCAGGGAGTAGCCCAGGACGTCGGCGGGCTGCCGCACGACCTCCCGGACCACCGCGGCGACCTGGTCGCCCAGGGCGTCGAAGCTCAGGGGAGCCGTGCCCAGCGCCGTGTGCCCGTGACCCTGCAGCTCGACGGACACCACCCGCCGGTCCGCGGCCCAGCCGGGGGCGGTGCCCGCGAACATCGCGGTCGTGCCGAACCCGCCGTGGACCAGTACCAGCGGGGTCCCGCCGGTGCCGCGGGACTCCCAGTGCACCTGCACCCCCGCCGCGTCCACGGACCCGCTCTCCAGCCCGCCGGGCACCGCGGTGGTCTCGTCGTCCGTCGTCGTCATGCCCACCAGACTGCACCCCGGGCGGGAACTCATCGGCGCGGTGCGGCGATCACCCCCCGCTCGGGCCGCGCGGCGCGGGCGTCGCCCCGCCGGGCCGGGCGCGGACCCCGGCCGGGGCGGGGAACCCGGACCGCGTCCCGTCGACGTGCTCGACCTCGTCCTCCCAGGGGAGCCGGTAGGTGCCCGCCACGAGGTCCTGCATGAAGGTGTACGGGCTGTCGGTGGCCCCGCCCTCGACCGCGACGTACCCGCGGTGCCCGAGCTGGTAGAGGTTGTTCTCCACGCCCCAGCTCCGCCGCGCCTCCCGGGCGCGGGCGGGCACCACCTCGGCGGTGACGATCCGGTCGGGGGTCCCGTCGCCCTGCTCGAGGACGGTGCCGTCCACGTCGCACACCATGGCCTCGCCCATGGAGCGGATCCCCGTGCTGTCGGCGCCCGCGAGGCAGACGGACGCGGTGTAGGCGAGGTTGTGGAAGGCGTTGGCCTGGTTGGTGATCCGCCACGACGGGCGGATCGGGTAGGTGTACCCGGCCGTGCGCAGGACCACGTCGGCCCCGCGGTAGGCGGCCTCGCGGGCCATCTCGGGCAGCATCCCGTCGTGGCAGATGATCAGGGCCAGCCGCGAGCCCTTCGGGCCGTCGCAGACGGGAACGCCCAGGTCGCCCGGCTGCCACGGTTCCAGCGGTGTCCAGGGGTGCATCTTGCGGTAGTACAGCTGCACCTCGCCGGCGTCGTCGACGATGATCCCGCTGTTCCAGGGGGCGCCGTCGGGGTTGCGCTCCATCAGGGAGAAGCACCCCCAGACGCCTGCCTCGGCGCACGCCGCGCGCAGCAGGGCGATCTCCGGGCCGTCCAGGTCGCAGAGCAGGTCGTCGTCGAGCCACGTCGCGGGGTCGAGCCCGTTGAGGCTGTACTCGGGGAACACGACGAGGTCGAGGGTCGGCATCCCGCGCTTGGCGCCGCGCAGCAGCCCCGCCAGGTGCTCCGCCGCCCGCAGCAGGTCCTCCGGACGGGCGACGACGGGCACCTGCGCCTGCACGAGCGCGAGGACCAGGGCGCCGGGGGACGGGTTCAGCCCGCCGAGGCCGCTCACGCCGGCACGCCCGCGGTCGAGGTCACGTCGAGGACGCGATCGGCCAGGCCCAGCGGCCAGTCCTGCGCCCAGGGGGCGGCCTCCTCGTAGGCGGCCGAGGCCCGCAGCACGGTGGCGTCGGCGAGGTGCCGCCCCACGATCTGCAGACCGACCGGCAGCCCCGCGGCGGTGAACCCGGCCGGCACGCTGGCGGCGGGCTGGCCCGTGAGGTTCAGCGGGGAGACGAACCCGAGCCAGGCCGAGGCCGGCACCATCCGCCCGTCGATCCGCTCGGGCCCCTGGACGTCGACCGGGAACGCCGGGACGGCGAGGGTCGGGGTGAGCAGCAGGTCGACGTCGGCCATGAACCGCCACATGCGGTTCACGAGGCGCTTGCGCGCCACGACGGCGTCGGTGAACTCCTCGGCCGTCCAGTCGCGCCGCAGCGCCTCGACGAGGTGGGGGGACATCCGGTCGCCGAACTCGTCCGCCATGCGGCGCATGCCCCGCAGGTCGGTCTCGTTCATGACGAGGGCCCAGTGGGTCCGGGCCGCGTCCTGCAGCCCGGGGTCGCGCTCCTCGACGGAGCACCCGATCCGGTCGGCGAAGACCCCGGCCGCGCGCTCCGCGATCGCCCGCACCTCGGGGTCGACGGGGACCCCGCCGAACTCCGCGCTGAACGCGACCCGCAGGCCCGCGACCCCGCCCCGGGGGGCCGCGAGCCAGTCGACGTCGTCGCAGGGGATCGAGTGCCGGTCGCGCGGGTCGGGGCCGGCGAGGACGGACATCATCAGCGCCGCGTCGGCCACCGTTCTCGTCAGGGGCCCGATGTGCTCCAGGGCCTCCCAGCTGGAGAACCCGGGGTAGCGCTCGTCGCGAGCGCCCGGGTACAGCGGGACCCGCCCCATGGACGCCTTGAACCCGTAGATCCCGCAGTGGGCGGCGGGGATGCGGACCGACCCGCCGCCGTCGCTGCCCAGGGCCAGCGGCGCCATCCCGGTGGCGACGGCCACGGCGGACCCCGCGCTGGAACCCCCGGACGTCATGGCGAGGTTCCACGGGTTGCGCGTCGTCTCGGAGATCGGGTTGTGGCTCGCGCCGCTGTAGCCGAGCTCCGTGACGTTGGTCTTGCCCAGCACGACCGCGCCCGCGGCCCTCACCCGCTCGACCACGACGTCGTCCTCGTCGGGGACGAAGTGCTCGTAGGCGGGCGAGCCGGACCGGGTCGGGATCCCGGCCGTGGCGATGAGGTCCTTGACCGCGAGGGGCACCCCGGCCAGCGGGCCCGGGTCCTCCCCGCGGGCCAAGGCGGCGTCGACCTCCGCCGCCCGGGCCCGCGCCGCGTCCGCCGTCACCTCCACGAAGGCGTGCAGGTCTCCGTCGAGCTCGCTGATGCGCTGCAGCGCAGCGTCGGTCGCCTCGGAGGCCGTGGTGCGACCCGTCCGGATGCGGTGGGCGAGCTCGGTGGCGGGCAGCAGGGTGGGGTCGACGGTGCCTCCGGCCACGCTCACACCCCCGCCGTCGCGTCGGCGACGTCCGTGGAGGAGTCCCGGGCGGCCGTGCGCTGCCCGGTGAGCAGCTGCAGCGCGACGTAGGCGATGGCGCCCACGACGATGCCGGCGATCGCCTCGCTCAGCTGCGGGGCGGCGACGTGCACGACGTAGGCGCCCGCGGCGCCGATCGCCCACGCCGCGAACGGCTGGACGCGCCACGCGACGTCGGCGCGGCTGCGCGACCACCGGGTCAGGAGCTGGTCGACGACGAGGACCGCGCCGATGGGCGGCACGAAGATGCCCAGCAGGTTCAGCCAGGTCGCGAAGTGGCTCCACACCCCGGCGAGCGCGGCGATCGTGCCCACGGTGCCGAGCACGATCGTCAGGACGCGCATGCGGCCGCGGGTCAGCTGGCTCCAGCCGACGGCGCCGTTGTAGAGGCAGTGGGTGCACACGGAGCCGAGGTTGACGAAGACGAACACGACGGCCAGCGCGGAGAGCACCTGCCCGTGCGAGGTGAGCAGCGGCAGGAAGTCGCCGCCGTTGGCGGCGGGGGCCACGGCCGCGCCCGCCGCGACGATGATGCCGCCGGCGAGCAGCGAGATGACGTTGGCCAGCGGGAACGCGGTGAACGTGGCGGCCACGGCCTCGCGGCCCGAGCGCGACCAGCGCGTGAAGTCGGCCGTCATCGTCCCGGAGTCCGCGAAGCCGGCGATGACGATGGTGATGGCCGCCCCGACGCTGAGGACCCCGGCGTCCGGCGCGCCACCCGCGTAGGACGTGACGCCGGAGAGCCCGCCCTCGCGGGAGGCGATGACGAGCGCGACGCCGCCGAGCACCAGGAACATCGGGGCCGCGACGAGCCCGATGACGGTGAGCGCCCGGATGCCGATGAACGTCACGGCGACGTACAGGACCCCGGCGAGCAGGATCATCCACTTCTCGCTCCAGCCGAGCGAGGTGTGCAGGGTCGCCCCGGTGAGGCCGGTCTGGAACGCGAACCAGCCGATGACGACGGTGGACAGGAACCCGGCCGCGATGGGCGCACCCCGGCGGCCGAACGTCTCGGCCGCGGTGAGGGCGAAGTTCTTGCCCGTGCGCCCGGCGACGTAGCTGAGGGCGCCGACGTAGGCGAACAGGACGGCGTTGCCCGCGAGGATGGCGCCGATCCCGCGCCAGAAGCCGAGGCCGTAGACGATGGTGCCGCCGAAGATGGCGTTCGTGATGATCATCGGGAACCCGAACCAGACCGCGGAGACGGATCCCAGGGACCGTCGGCGGGTGGGCGGGACGGGCTCGTGCTCGAACTCCGACGCCAGCGCGTGGTGCTCGGTGGGGACTCCGGTCGTGGTGGCCACAGTGCGTCCTTCCAGGGGTGACGGCGGACCGTCGGGGTGAGGACGTCCCGCGCCGTTGCGGAACCAGGGGGGTCGTGCCCGGCCCGGGGGCCGGTGGGTCAGCGGTGCGTCCGCCGGCCCGGTGGTGCCGGCACGCAGCCCTCGTCGAGGAGCCGCTGCCGCACCGCGGAGAGCAGCGCGGGTGCGCCCGGGGTGTCGCTGTGGACGCAGACGGTGCCGAGGTCGGCGCCCCGCCCGGGGTCGGCGAGCGCCGCCACGGTCCGCTCGGCGGCGTCGGCGGGGGACCCGACCTCCGCCGGGGAGAAGCCGAACATCCGCACCCGCCCGTCGCGGTAGGGCCGGTCGGCGAAGAACTCCGCGACCACCCCGAGCCCCGAGGCTTCGGCGCGGGCCGCGAGCGCCGAGGACGGCAGCGCCGTCACCAGCAGTCGCGGGTCGAAGGCCTGCACCGCACGGCACACGGCGTCGGCGAGCTCCTCGTCGGCGTTGGCCATGACGTACAGCGCCCCGTGCAGCTTCAGGTGGGCCATGGGCACCCCGGCCGCGCGCAGGAACCCGTCGAGGGCCCCGAGCTGGGCCAGGCAGAGGTCGTGGACCTCCTGCGCCGAGGTGGGGATGAGGCGCCGGCCGAAGCCCTCCCGGTCGGCGAGCCCGACGTGGGCGCCGACCGCGACGCCGTGGTCGGCGGCCAGGGCGACGCTCTCCCGCATCGTCCGCGGATCGCCGGCGTGCGCGCCGCACGCCACGTTGGCGGACGTGAGCAGCGGCATCAGCTCCGCGTCGGCGCCGTGGCGGTACACGCCCCAGCTCTCGCCGAGGTCGCCGTTGAGGTCGATCGTGCGCCCGGCCAGGCGCTGCTCGTCCGTCCGCGCGGGGGCGTCCAGGCTCACCGGACGAGCTCCGGCGCGGGCCGCTCGGGCGCGGGCTCCTGCAGGCGGGGCGGGCGGCGCGGGGAGGCGGTGAGCTCCCAGCCGCGGGCGAAGCGGAGCAGGTCCACCTCCGCGAGCGGCTTGCCCAGGACCTCCAGCCCGACGGGCAGCCCCTCCGGGGTGAAGCCCGCGGGCACGGACACGGCCGGCAGCGAGGACTGCGAGGCGATGACGGTGTTGGTGGGGAACGTCAGGGCCGTCCACCGCCGCGCGGCGAGGTCCGCGCGCGTGGGCGGCGGCACCTGGACCGTGGGGTAGACGAGGAAGTCGACGTCCGCATCAGCCATGAGGACGAGCAGCCGGCGCCGGAACTCCTCCTGCCGCAGCCGCATGCGCAGGTACTCCGGATCGTCGAACGGGTCGGCGGGCCCGGCCGCGATGTCGTCCACGAGGTCGGTGAGCGGGTGGGCCCCGTGGCGGTGGACCTCGTCGAAGCTGTGCGCCGGCGCGTCCGGGCGGGCCGCGAGGAACGCGGTGATGTCGTGGCGGGACTGGGTCGTGTAGAGCGAGGTGCCGGCGACCCACCCGGGGAGGTCCCCGAGCTCGACGCCCTCGACGACCCCGACCCCGGCGGCGGCGAGGGCGTCGACGGCGGCGCGCACGACGTCGTTGACCTCACCGGCGGCCGGGTCGGTGCCGAAGGCGTCGGCGAGGACGCCGACCCGGTAACCGCGCACGTCGGCCCCCGCCAGCGAGGCGGTGTACGTGCCGGGCGCCGTGGTGGTCGCGCACACCGCGGTGAACTCGTCCGCCGGGTCGTAGCCGACGAGGACGTCGAGCAGCGTCGCGACGTCGGTGACCGTGCGGCCCATCGGTCCCGGGGTGTCCTGGAAGTGGACCAGCGGGGAGAAGCCGGTCCGGCTGACGAGGCCCGTGGTGGGCCGCAGGCCGACGAGGTTCGTGAACGACGACGGCAGCCGGATCGACCCGCCGGTGTCCTCGCCCAGGCCGACGAGGCCGAGGTTCGCCGTGATGCCGGCGGCCGTCCCGGCGCTGGACCCGCCGGGTTCGCGGTCCAGGTCGTAGGGGTTCTTGGTGTGGTCGCTGCGGGAGGAGAAGGAGAACCAGCCCGCGGCGAAGTCGCACATCGCGGTCTTGGCCAGCACCACCGCGCCCGCCTCCCGGAGCCGGGTCACCGCGGTGGCGTCGCGGGCCGGGACGAAGTCGGCGAACACCGCGGAGCCGAAGGCCGTGGGGATGCCCGCGGTCTCGGCCTGGTCCTTCACCAGCACGGGCACCCCGTGCAGGGGCCCGCTCAGGCGGCCGGTGCGGGCGAACTCCGCGTCGAGGGCTTCGGCGTCGGCGACGGCGGCGGGGTTCACGGTGACGACCGCGCCGAGGGCGGGGCCGTTCGCGTCGAGCGTCTCGATGCGGTGGAGGTACCAGCGCACGAGTTCCGCGCTCGTGAGGGTCCCGGCCTGCAGCTGCTCGTGGAAGGAGGAGATGGTGAGTTCTTCGAAGGGCATGGGGGATCGTCCTCACCGTGCCCGCGCGCTCGGCGGCGGGTCACGTCGGGGTGGTGGGCGGGTTCCTGAGGTGGAGTCCCTGCAGTGGAAGTTCCTGGGACGGAGTTCTCGGGACGGCGTTCTCGAGACGGAGTTCTCGAGACGGGGTTCCTCAGGCGGGGGGCGGGGGCCAGCCGTCGAGGTCGGAGGGCACGGCGTTCTCCGCCGCGTCGGACAGGGCCCGGGCGACGGTCCGGCTGGTGTGCTCGAGGTGCCAGCGGGTCTCCGCGAGGAGCCCGGGGAGGTCGCGGGCCTCGATGAGGGCGAGCATGGCGAGGTGCTGGCGGTGCGCCTCGCCGAAGTCCTCCACGGTCGAGGCGTAGATCGACATGTAGGGCTCGACCCGGCTCCACGTGCTGTGGATCAGGTCGAGCAGGTGGGGGCTGCGGGCGCACGCGTAGAAGCGCTCGTGGAAGCGGCGGTTCAGGGCCCGCCACTGCGCGGCGGGCAGGTGCTCGTCGGCCATCTCGGTCAGGACGGCCCGCAGGTCGTCGACGTCGGCCGCCGTCAGGTGCTTCAGGGCCCACTCCGCGGCCAGCTGCTCCAGCCGCAGGCGGATCTGGAACACCTGGCCGAGCTCCTCGGGGCTCAGCGCGACGACCGTCACGCTGCGGCGCTCGAAGACGACGAGCCCCTCGGCCTGCAACCTCTTCAGCGCCTCCCGGACGGGCATGGTGCTGACCGAGAAGGCACTCGCGATGGAGCGCAGGGAGATCCGGGCTCCCGGCCGGACGGCACCGCTCGTGATGGCGGCCCGGACGCGGTCGTACACCGCGTCCGCCACCGTCGCCACGACGATCGCCGTCTCCGTCACCGAGCACCTCCCGCTGTGATGTGTGATCACACTAGGGAGCGGCGCCGGGCACGGGCAAGGGACGGGTGTTACCTCTGTGTGAACTCTGCCGGCGGCGACGTCGACGGCATCCAGGAGGCGCCGCCCGGGGTGAGCGGAGCTCAGGCGGTGGGCGTCCGGCGGTAGCGGATGTGCGTGGCGAGCGGCGAGTGCAGCACCTCGACGGGCTCGAACCCGAAGGAGCCGACGTCGTCGAACATCCGCTCGCCGGCACCGAGGAGGGTCGGGGCGATGTCGAGGGTGAGCTCGTCGACCACCCCGGCTTGGAGCGCCTGCCGGGCCGTGGACGCGCCGCCCGCGATGTCGACGCCCCGGTCACCCGCGGCCTCGATGGCCTGCGCGTACGCGGCCGCGAAACCTCCGGTGACGAAGTGGAACGTCGTGCCGCCCTCCATCTCGATCGGCTCGTGCGCGTGGTGGGTCAGCACGAACACGGGTGCGTGGTAGGGCGGCTCCGCGCCCCACCAGCCGCGCCAGTCCTCGTCCCACGCGCCCCGGACGGGGCCGAACATGTTGCGGCCCATGACGTAGGCCCCGCGGGGGCGCATCAGCCACCCGGTCGCCACGGCATCGGCCTCGTTGGCCCGGGGGTCCCCGATGTGCCACGCGTGGACCTCGAGGCCGCGCCGGCCGAGCGGGTCCTCCCGGCTCTGGTGCGGCCCGGCGACGTAGCCGTCGACGGAGATCGACATGTGGCAGGTGGTGTCCGGCACCAGGACTCCCGAAGGGGCGACGAGCGAAGCAGGTCCCGGCACGCTAACAGCCGGCGCCCCGCGGCGGCGGGTCTCCCGTCAGCTGCCGCAGGGCGGCGTAGGAGGCGTTCCCGGCCGCTGCGGATCGCAGCTCCTGGGCGCCCGCGTCGACGTACTGCTGCGACGTGGTGAGGCTCTGGTGGCCGAGCAGGCGCATGACCTCCACGGCGCTTGCACCGCTGGCCACGACCCGGGTCGCGAACGTGTGCCGCAGGGCGTGGACGAGCGAGCCGCGGTGCACGCGGTCGTGGATGCCCGCGGAGCGGTAGCAGCTGCGCACGAGGTGCTGCAGCTGGTTGCGCGTCAGCGGTCGCCCCGCGGTGTCGACGAAGAGGGGCGCGTCCAGCCGCGGCGGCCGGCCGCCGGAGAAGCGCGCCGAGCGGCTGCGCCCGTAGGCGCGGATCAGGTCGGCCAGCGCGGGTTCCACGGGGACGCTGCGCTCGGCGTTGCCCTTGCCCAGCACGTGCAGCCGCTCGTCGCCCGGGGTCCCCACGAGGTCGCCGACGCGCAGACCTGTGAGCTCCGCGCTGCGGATCCCGCTGACCAGGAGGGTCGCGATGAGGGCCAGGTCCCGCTCCGGCCACGGCTGCCGCGCCGGCCGCGCCCCCGCGGCCACCGCCGCCAGCAGCACCTCCGGCGTGTCCTCACCGCGCAGCGGCTTCGGCGCCGAGCGCGCCGGCCGGGGCCGGGCGACTCCCGCCATCGGGTTCCCCGGCAGGGCCTCCTCGGCGACGAGGAAGTCGCACCAGCCGTTCCACGTCGACCAGCAGCGGGCGATGGAGCTGCGGGCGTGCGTCCCGGCGAAGTCCGCGAAGGCGCCGCGCAGGCCGCGGACGGTCAGGTCGGCGACGAGCAGGTCGTCGGCGGGGGAGCCGACGGCCACGGCCAGGCGGGGCAGGACGCCGGCGACGTCGCGGCGGCGGGCGGCCACGGTGTGCGGGGAGTCCTTGCGGGGGAGCCGCGCCACCTCGTAGGCCGCCAGCGCCTGCGTCAGGGGGGTCGCCTCGACCACCTGCTCGGGAACCCCGGGGGGCGGGGGAGTCATGGGGAGAGGATACCCCGCGGTCACCGAGCGTGTCTAGTCAAACCCGTTGCAGCGCAACGAGGATGGGGGAGTCCGGCCGGAACGTCAGCATATTCGCCGTTATGCGTGCTTCGGCCGGAGGAAAGCCTTCGTGGTCACTCGACGACGTGCCGTACGGACGTCGGCGGTGTGACGTGGCGGACAGACGTCGAGTTCGAGGTTCCGCGGAAGCTGGTGCACGGCCTGCTGAGTGATGTCGTCGTCGTTGCGGGGGACTTCGGCCCGGCGGGTCCGCCAGGACGCCGGCCCGGTCATGGCGGACACGGCGGACACGGCGGGCGCCCGGACCACGGCTCAGCCCGCCGGGCAGATCAGACGTCGTCATCCAGCTGGCCGCGCCGCCGCGACGTCCCGGCTGACGTCGACCGCCGGCCCGGCCGCACCGGACGACATCGCGACGCAGACCGTCAAGGCGATTGAGCGTCCGAGGTCGTCTCCGATGAACTGCGGGTCGACGGTCGTCGAGGCGTTCCTCGTCGAGGTGTCGTCGACGGTGGAGCTGACCATGCAGCCCACACTGTGGACGTGGTCCTGCGAGGCGAAGGCCTCGCTCGGGGCCCTTCCAGGTTCGCCGATAATACTCATTATGTCACTCAGCACTCGGGTAGCCAGTTGCAGGCGCTCCCCTATGCTGCTGTCGTCTCTCATCCGATCTGTCGCAGTCTCATGAGACCTGTCGCAGTTCTCACGTAGCCTGTTCCGGCCTCTCAGCGGATCTGTCACAGCCTCGTAGCGCCTACCGAGCGGGTACCGCTGTGATCACGGGTGGCTGTGCACTTCCACAGCGAACACCTCATGGAGATCAGGTCACGGGATGGGCCTCGCAACGGACCTGGGGGCCGTCGCCAGCGCAGCCCGCGCGCAGGGTGACCCACTCCCCCCGCCGGGGACGACTTCACGGTCATGCCGATCTGCGAGCGGTCGCCGAGATGTCGGGGGGTTCCGACAGGCTGCGCTCCATGAGCGATGAGACCCGCCAGTACTGGGACGAACAGGCCGCGACCTTCGACGACGAAGCCGACCACGGTCTGCGCGACCCCGCGGTACGACGGGCGTGGGCCGAGCTCCTCCTCCCCCTCCTCCCCGCCGCCCCTGCACGGGTCGCGGACCTCGGCTGCGGCACGGGCAGCCTGTCCCTGCTGCTGGCCGAGGCCGGATACGACGTCCACGGTGTCGACCTGTCGCCGCGGATGATCGACGCCGCCCGCGCCAAGGCGGTGGCCACCGGTGTCCAGGCTCGTTTCAGCGTCGCCGACGCAGCTGTGCCGCCGATGGAGCCAGGATCGGTGGACGTGGTCCTGGTGCGCCATGTCTTGTGGGCCTTCGAGGAACCAGCCGACGTGCTCGTCTCCTGGATCAGCCTGCTGGCTCCTGGCGGGCGGTTGCTCCTCGTCGAAGGACGCTGGTCCACCGGAGCCGGGCTTGCCGCTACCGACTGCGAAGCGCTGGTGCGCCAGCACCGTCAGCAGGTGCGGGTGCAGATGCTGAACGAGCCGTCCTACTGGGGCAAGGAGGTCACCGACGAGCGCTACTTGCTGGTCAGCTCCCACTGAGTTCGCCTCGTCGATGACCGCTGACATCGACTGGGCTGCCTCGAGGCCGCGGTCTGCTCAGTGCTGCGCGGGGTAGGCGTGGATCAGCGCCTGGCTCAGCTTGGGCACCGCGTGGGTCAGGGAGTGCTCAGCGCGGTGCGCCAGGGCGTGGGCCTCGGTCAAGGACGTGGCGGGGTCGATGTCGAGTTCGGCGTCGGCGTGCAGCTGGTGTCCGATCCAGCGCAGGCGTACGGCCCGCACCTCACGCACGCCCGGCTCAGCGGCCAGCGTGGCTTCCGCGGTGGTGACCAGGTCGGGGTCCACCCCGTCCATCAGGCGGCGGAAGACGTCGCGGGCGGCGGTGCGCAGCACCGCCAGGATCGCCACGGTGATGAGCAGTCCCACGATCGGGTCGGCCAACGGAAAGCCCAGCGCGACGCCACCGGCACCGGCCAGGACGGCCAGGGACGTGAACCCGTCGGTGCGCGCGTGCAGGCCGTCGGCGACCAGCGCGGCTGAGCCGATCTGACGCCCCACCCGGATGCGGTACTGGGCCACGGCCTCGTTGCCGGCGAAGCCGACCAGTCCCGCGATGGCGACCCAGCCCAGGTGCTCGACGGCCACGGGGTCGATGAGGCGGCGCACCGCCTCGAAGGCCGCCACGAGCGCGGACAGGGCGATCATGGCGACGACGAACAGGCCGGCCAGGTCCTCCGCGCGGCCGTAGCCGTAGGTGTAGCGGCGGGTCGCGGCCCGTCGGCCCAGGACGAAGGCGATCCAGAGCGGGATCGCGGTCAGGGCGTCGGAGGCGTTGTGGATGGTGTCGGCCAGCAGCGCCACCGACCCCGACGCTGCGGCGATGACGGCCTGGGCGATGGCGGTGACTCCCAGCCCGACGAGACTGATCTTCACCGCGCGGATGCCGGCGGCGCTCGAGGTCAGGGCGTCGTCGATGGAGTCGGCGGCGTCGTGGCTGTGGGGGGCGAAGATGCCCAGTACGAAGCCCTTCACCCCACGCGGGTGGTCGTGGCCGTGGCCGTGGCCGTGGCCGTGGCCGTGACCCGACTCGTGGTCATGACTCGGCTCGTGCGCCACCGCGTGATCGTGGCGGCGCGTCTCGTGCTCGTCGTGGTCGTGGTCGTGCGAGGCGGTCATCAGCCGGCCTCGACGTCGTGCAACGCGGCCAGGCCGGTGCTGTCGCGGTGGTGACCAGGCACCCCCGGGCCGGCGTGCTCGGCGTTGTGGATCGCGTCGGTCACCAGCTGGGCGACGTGGTCGTTCTCCAGCCGGTAGAAGATCCGAACGCCCTCGCGGCGGGTGGCGACCAGCCGGGCCATGCGCAGCTTGGCCAGGTGCTGGGAGACCGACGGTGTGGCCTTGCCCACCCGCTCGGCCAGCTCGCTGACCGCGAGCTCCTGGTCGATGAGAGCCCACAGCAGCTGCACCCGGGTGGCGTCGGCCAGCATCCGGAAGACCTCCACGGCCAGGTCGACTTGGTCGGCAGGGAGGCGTCGTCGGCACGGCTTACTTGCGTCCATGCGCAGATAATAGACCTGCACTCACGACGCGATGCGCACAGTCGTGCCCCCGCCATGGGGCCGCAGCGCAGCGACCTTCGACTAGGACAGGTCGGGTGAGAACGAACATCCGCGAGGGGTCGCGAGAGGCACTCAGAACGACGGGGCACCTTCCACCGTCGCGTGGGACCGGGCATCGCGGCCTGGCCCGCTGGTGTCGTGTTGGCGCGGTCCGTCCTGGCTCGGCTGCGGCTCTGACGCTGCTGACCTCGCGACTGGGCATCGCCGTCGTCGACCCGGCCGCTTCCGCCGTCACCCTCGCCATCGTCCCGAGTGCTCGCGCCCGCGCCGACCGCTGCTGCGGCCCCCGAGCCGAGGCCGCACAGCGTCGTCCTGCGACGGGGACCTGGGGTAGTCAGGGTGCTGCTCCCCCGCGTCCACATCGCGACGACCTGGGGCCGGCGCTCGTGGCGGCTGTGGTCGACGCGGTGACCCCGGCCGGCGGTGGTGCTCAGCTGGCGGTGCAGCCAGGACCGCTCCGAGTGCAGCGCACCGGCAACGATGGCCCGGCGAGCCCGACGGACGAGGTAGCCCGCGCTGCACGTCCGACCCACCTCCCACCCGGACGCTCGCGCGCCCAGGTGGGAGGTGGCGCTCATCAGACCGGGTCGCCGAAGTCCGGGACGGGAAGCCGTGCGCCGTCCTGCTTGGCGGACTCGTTGGCGATGATCCCCGGGAGGGTGAACCGGGCCGCGACCCACGCGTTGACGGGCGGGTGGACGCGGTCGCGCACCGCCACGACGAAGTCGTCGGCCAGGAAGTGGTGCGCCCCCTCGTGGCCGTTGGGCGCCCCCTCGTACTCCTTCGGCAGCCGGCTGCGGTCGTGCACCTTCGCGGTACCGGAGCGGAAGCTGCTCAGCAGCGCAGGGTCGATGTCGCTCAGGTCTTCGGGGACGTCGGAGTGCTCACCGGCCCGCAGCTCGTCGCTGATGTCGAGGGTCTTGCCCTTGCGGTAGTCCTCACCCTCGGTCTTGATCGTGACGACCGTGCTGGTGACGGACTGCTCCATGACCTGCTCGGTGCCGTAGAAGCGGAACCGCGACTCGGGACCGTTCCAGTACCCGACCCGGCGGAACTCGTTCGTTCGCATCACCCCGCCGTCGGCGAGCTCGAAGAGCGCCGACATGTTCGAGAAGTCGTTGTCCCAGCGCGAGACGGACTTGTCGAAGACACCGTCGTCCCGGGTGTCGCTGATGCCCGTGCAGCTGACGCTCACGGCGTAGGTCGGCCACGCCCCCAGCACCCCACCGATGGCGTGGGTCGGGTAGAGCATGGGCGGGTAGCTGGCCGTCTCCTTCCAGTCCTCCCCGCCGCTGTACTGGTAGGCGGCGTAGAACCCGTTGTCCATGTCGTGGACGTAGTCGCCCTCGCCGTAGAACACCCGGCCGAACTCACCGGTCGCGATGTGCTCGCGGGCCCAGACGGTCGCGGGGTTGTAGTAGCTCGTCTCGCCCATCATGTAGACGAGCCCCGTCTCGCGCACCGCGGCCACGATGGCCTCCACGTCGTCGACCGTGGTCGCCATCGGCACAGCGGAGTAGACGTGCTTGCCGGCGGCCAGCGCCTGGCGGACCAGCGGACCGTGCGACCAGCGCTGCGTCATGATGGCGACGGCGTCGACGTCGGAGGCCAGGGCGTCCTCGAAGCTGTCGAAGGACCCGGCGAGCCCGTGGGTCTCGACGTGCTGCTGGGCGCGTTCGGGCACGACATCGGTGACCCACACCTCCTCGACGTCGGGGTGCAGCTGCCACAGAGCGATGAAGCTCCGGGCGAACTGGCCGGTGCCGATGACAGCGATCTTCACGAAGGACTCCCTGTGAGCCGGAGGTGCGAACGGTGGGCCCCAGCATGATCCCCCGCGACGCCATCGGCGACGTGAGGTGCCCGGTCCGCGTCGACGGCCTGCAGCCTCACAGGACTCGTCCCGCCGCCGGTCCCTGACGCGGGTCTGCGACAGGTCGGGTGAGAACGGACTGCGGCGCTGCAGCTGCGTCCTCCGGGCACAGGTGCCCGGTCTCAGCGAACTCGCCCCCACCACGACCTTGGTGCCTCGATCGAGGCCGCGGCCGGGTGCGGGTCAGAGCCCGCTGATGAGGGCTTCGAGGCCGATCTCGCCTTCACGGGTCTGCATGCCCGCCTCGAGCAGCTCCAGGGCCAGCTCGGCGGCGTCGGGGGTGAAGAGGGGACCGAGGAGGGCGTTCTCGGTGGCCAGGCCCTGGTGGGTGATGGAGCTGGGGGTGGCGGCCACGGCCTGCTTGACGGCCGCGACGATCTGCGGCTTCAGCGCGCCGATGCGGCGGGCGAGGGCGTCGACGAACGCGTCGATCCGATCGGCGGGCAGGGCCCGGTTGACCAGGCCGTAGCGTTCGGCGAGTTCGGCGTCGATGAGCTCAGCACCCAGGAGGATCTCCAGGGCCCGGGCGCGTCCGACCAGGGAGGTCAGGTACTGCGTCCCGCCGCCGCCGGCCATGATGCCCATGAGGACCTCGGGCTGGGCCTGACCGGCGGTGCCGATGGCGGCGAAGCGCATGTCCAGGGCCATCAGGAACTCGTTGCCGCCACCGCGGGCCAGCCCGGTCAGCTTGCCGATGGTGACCTGGGGCAGGGCGCGGACCTCCTCGTGCACGACCTGCATGAGGTTGAGGTCGGCGGGGAAGTCGGCGTCGGGGTCGGCGGCCACGGTGGCCGCCGCAGCGGCGGCGAGGGTTTCGGGTTCGGTGATGAAGCGGGTGTCGCCGTGGGCGATGAACAGGTCGGGGTCGGCGCTGTCGAAGACGATGACCCGCACGTCCGGGTCGTGGCGGACCTGGGTGACGAAGCGGCGCAGGGAAGGCAGCAGGGTTCCGTCGAGGAGGTTCAGCGGGGGGTTGTCGATGCCGACGGTGGCGACGCCGTCGGCGACGGTGATGCGCAGGGCGGGCAGGTCGTAGGACACGTGAGGCTTCTCTCTCGAGGTCGGTGACGTTCCTGGAACGGGGAGCACGTAGATCGCCGTTCCTCATGTGGAACTGAGTGTCAGGTTACGAAGTGAGTTCCAGATGCGCAAGCGAGCGCGTCCTCCTCGTAGGCTGGGCCGGTGAGCGGACTGAGCACGCGGGCCATCAGCCGCGCCGCGGTGCGCCGGGAGCTGGCCGCCGTCGCGCTGCCCCGCTTCGTCGACGTCGGCTTCGACGCGGTGACCTTCGAGGACCTGGCCGGCGCGGCCGGGGTCTCGCGCAGCACCTTCCTGCGCTACTTCGCCAGCAAGGAAGACGTCGTCCTGCACGTCTTCGACCCGCTCGGGGAGCAGCTGGCCGCCGCCCTCGCCGCCCGGCCGCAGGCGGAGGACGACTGGACGGCGTTGCGGCGCGCAGTCGACCCGGCGGTGCAGCTGATCGCGGCTGACCCGGAGGCGGGTCTGACGCTGCTGCGCCTGGTGTGGTCCACCCCGGCGTTGTGGGCTCGACTGCACGAGAAGCACGGCAGCTGGCGTCCGCCCCTGGTGGACCTGCTGGTGCGACGCTCGACGGCGTCAGCGGCGAAGGCCCCGGCGCTGCTCGCGGTGCGAACCCGGGTCATGGCCGCCCTGGGGTGCCTCATGGTGGCCTTCGACGCGTGGATCGAGAGCGGCGGGGCGCAGCCGCTGGAAGCGCTGACCGACGACGCGTTCGCCGCCCTCGCCCCGAGCGGGGCGCAGCCGTCGCGGCGGTGACGGGCGCGGTGCTCGCAGCGTCGCGCGGCACGGGCAGCGGCCGTGGATCGACGGCAGTCGTCACGGCCGGTGGGCGAACGCGTCCCGGAACGGCCTCGGTGAGATCAGGGCTCGATCGGCTGTGCCGCACGTCGTGACGTGTCGCGGAAGTGCCGGGGTGAGGTTCCCACCACGCGGCGGAACGCCGTGCTGAACGCGCTCTCGGACTCGTAACCGGTGGCGGACGCGAGTTCGGAGATGGGTCGGGTGCCGCGGCGCAGGACGTCACGGGCCAGGCTCATCCGCCACTGGATCAGGTAGTCCAGGGGGGCGGTTCCGACCTGGTCCTTGAACGCGGCGGCGAACGCCGAGCGTGACATGTGGCTGATGCCGGCGAGCTCGTGGAGGGTCCAGCGGTGCGCGACGTCGGCGTGCATGGCGCGCAGGGCGGCACCGACCCCGTCGGCGCCGAGAGCGGCCAGCCAGCCGGCCGGTCGTCCGGCCTGGTCGGCGTGGGCGCGGAGCATGTGGACGAGCATGATCTGGGCGAGGTGGTCCAGCACCAGCGAACCGCCGACGGCGTCCGCGTCGACCTCGCTGACCAGCAGTTCGCTCAGGTGCGCCAGCAGCCTGCCGCGAGGGTCCGCGGCGCGCACGTGCACCAGCGGCGGCAGGACGTCGAGCAGCATCGCGGCGTTCGTGTCGTCGAAGGCGAAGTGACCGCCGCACAGGTAGGTGTCCTCCTGCGCCCGCGGTCCGATGCGCACCGCGCCGTCCACGGCGTCGTCCCACAGCGCAGCTGCGGCGTGCGGCTGCTCGGTCAGCGAGCTGGCCAGCACGTAGGGCGGAGGATCGCCCAGCAGGTAGAAGTCGCCCTCCTGCAGTCGCACCGGCTCGTGACCCTCCATCGCCAGCCAGCACCCACCGCGCACGACGATGCCGAGCCGCACGTGCGGGAACGGCTCGAACCGCAGCGCCCAGGGCCCCGCCGCGTGCAGACCCGCCTCCACGACGGCCCGCGGCCGCAGGAGCCCGATGGCGCCGGCGATCGGGTCGCTGGTCCCGAGCGGCGACGCCTTGGACGATCGGTGAAGAGAAGTGGACGGCACGTTATGAATCGTACGGCCTGGCGTCGGCAGCATGGTTCGCATGGAGACCACGAACAAGTCCGCGCTCGTCACCGGCGCCAACAAGGGCATCGGCCTCGAGGCCGCCCGTCAGCTCGCACAGCAGGGCTTCACCTTCTGGCTGGGCAGCCGCGACCGGGTGCGCGGCGAGGCCGCCGTCGAGGAGCTCGCTGCTGACGGCGACGTGCGACTCGTCGACCTCGACGTCACCGACGCCGACAGCGTCCAGGCCGCCGCGGAACGCGTCGCCGAGGAGACCGGCGCGCTGGACGTGCTGGTCAACAACGCCGGAGCTGCCGTGGCCGACGGCGAGGGCCGCCCCAGCACGGTGACCCTGGACACCGTCCAGCGGACGTTCGACGTGAACCTCTTCGGGACGCTGCGCGTCACCCAGGCCTTCCTGCCGCTGGTGCGGCGGGCGTCGGCCGGCCGGATCGTCAACGTCAGCAGCACCCTGGGGTCGCTCACGACGGTCGCGTCCGCGGGAAACCCCTTCGGGCAGCTGCCGTTCTTCGCCTACCCCGCGTCCAAGACCGTCCTCAACGCGCTCACCGCATGGCTGGCCGTCGAACTCAGGGACACGCCGATCAAGGTCAACTCGGTGTGCCCGGGCTCCAACAGCACGGACATGAACCCCGACCCCGACGCGCAGCACCCCGGCGAGGGTGCCAAGGTCGTCGTCCGCGCCGCCACGCTCGCCGCGGACGGCCCGACCGGCAGCTTCTTCGACACGAACGGCGCCGTCGCCTGGTGACCCCGAGCCGCACAGTCCACGGCGGACGACCAGACGACGCCGCGCTGGCCCACCAGGCCAACGTCTCAACCGCTCGTCCCAGCGACTGAACGCCTGCAGCGCGGTGCCAGGCCGAAGGGCCCCGGCCGGCGGTGGTGCGGCGGTGGCGGCCGCCACGACAGGACACGACCTTCCGCGACGACAGGCCGTCCGACGTTGCCGTGGTCGCGGACAGCAGTCAGCTGTAGCGGTGGTTCTTCTCCGGGTGCGCCGCCTCGCGGGAGCACGCCCGGCCGTTCATCGACTTGTGCCCGCACCGCTCACCCGTGGGCGCGACCGGGGCGGCTGCGACGGTGCGAGCCGGCTTCGACGCACGAGCGGCCGGGGCCGCTGCCGTCTCCCCGGCCGCTGCTGCGCGGCGGCCGCTGTTGCGGGCGTAGTTGGCTTCGCGCATCGCCCGCTGGGCGTCGAGCTTGCTCATCGTCGGATCACACCGGGGAGCCTACGACGCGCCACCGACACCAGCGTCCAGGCAGCGGGCACGACCCGTCGACCGGCGCCGACGCTCTCGTGCGCGGAGGAGGAGGTCTCGCCACCGTCGAGCACTTCGACGCCGACGACGTCGACGTGACACCCGGGAGCTCGCTGAGTCATGCTGTTCCTCGCTCGCACAGCGTCAGCTTCGTCACCGGGGCCGAGTTCCTGGACGCCGTGAGCTGCCCCACGCGGTCGTCCCGCCGTCCAAGCCGTCACGTCTCTGCTCCCACGACGAGGACGGCGGTCACGGGGTTCCCAGCTTCGTGGGAGCCAGGAGCGGCGCCGGAGGCGCGGCGGCCGGTCAGCAGGTCGACGACCTGCGGTCCGTCAGTAGACGACCCTCTCCGTATGCCCGCTCACGAGCGCGCGGGTCGCCGCCTCCGCCACGGCCTGCGCCGCCAGTCCGTCCTCCAGGGTCACGGGTGGGGGCGACCCGGACTCCAGCGCGTGGACGAACGCGGCTAGGGACGCCGCGTAGGTCGGGGCCACCCGCGCGAACCACCCGGGGTGCAGACCGTCGGAGACCGCGTGCGTCCCCCGGTGGTGGACGACGTTGCCCACCGACTGCCTCCGGGACTCGACGAGTCCGGTCGACCCCATGACCTCGATGCGCTCGTCGTAGCCGTAGCCGGTCCGCCGGACGCTGTCGATCTGCACGAGCGCCCCCGAGGGCATCGTCAGGGTGGCGACCGAGGTGTCGACGTCGCCGAACTGCGCGATCGCGGGATCGACCAGGGCCGAGCCCGTGACGGAGACGGAGACCGGGTCCTCCCCGCTGATCCAGCGGGCGAGGTCGAAGAAGTGCACCGTCTGGTCCCGCAGCTGCCCGCCGGAGACCTTGAGGTACTCGACCGGAGGAAGGGACGGGCCGCGGGAGCTCAGCTGCAGCAGTTCCACCGTGCCGACTCCCCCGTCGTCCACGACCCTCTTGAGGGCGGCGTGGTCCCGGTCGAAGCGGCGGTTGAAGTTGAGCATGGCCGGGACGCCGACTGCCCGGACATGCCCGACGACGGCGCGAGCCGACTCGAGGTCGACGGCCACGGGTTTCTCGCACAGCACGGCCAACCCCGCGTCGGCTGCGGCCCTGAGGTGCTCCGCGTGCGTGGTGGTGGAGGAGGCGATGAACACGGCATCGACGTGGTCGGGGTCGAAGGCCTCCGCCAGGGTGGTCAGGCCTCGCGAGCCGTGGCGCCACGCGAGGGCGTCCGCCCGGTCGGGGTCGATGTCGTAGACGCCGACGAGGTCGACGTCGGGGTGGGCCGCGAGGTTCGCGGCGTGGACCGTGCCGATGAAACCTGCCCCCAGGAGCACGAAGCGCTGCACGTCGTCCTCAGCTCACCAGGATCGCCAGCAGGTTGCGCATCGTGGTGGCGACCACGAGCGGGTCGTGCTCGTTCGCGCGGTCGGAGAACATCTCCGAGACCCACCAGCCGTCGTAGCCGGTGGACTTGACCGCTTCGACCCACTGCTGCAGCGGGATGGCTCCACCCCCGATGACGACGTTGCGGTGCAGGCCCTGGTCGGCGACGTCGTGCTCCCGGTCCAGGTCCAGGCCGTCGGAGAGGTGGACGGCTTTGATGAGCTCCCTGGGCAGAGCCGCCACCTCGGCCAGCGTGTCCCCCGTCGTCCAGAAGTGCCAGGTGTCCAGCGCGATGCCCACGTTCTCCCGGTCCGCCGCCTCGATGATCTGCAGGGCGTGCCGACAGCGGTTCAACCGGGCCCAGGCCAGGGGTTCGAGGTAGACCTCGAGCCCGTGGTCGGCGGCGATGTCCGCGGCGTCCCGCACGTTGGCGGCGGTCACGGCCACCGCTTCGCCCTCGTCCATCTCCAGCGTGCCGCGGTAGCGGGGGTCGTCGGGGGCCAGGAGGCCCGCGCGGTGCGCCTTGACGACGTTCGCGTCGACCGGTCCGGTGCACAGCTGCACGATCGGTGCGCCGACCGCCGCCGCCACCGAGCACATCCGGCGGACCTCGGCGAGGAACTCCTCGCGGGCCGGACCCTGCCGCTCGATGTCCAGGACGGCACCGAGGCCGGTCACGACCAGGCCGTCCAGGAGCGGCGGGAGCGTCTCGACCGCGTACCCCGCGTCGAGGTAGCGGTACAGCTTGGGGCTCTGCAGCTCGATGCCCCCGAAGCCGGCTTCCTTCGCGATGCGGATGTCCTGCACGACGTTGCCGTGGAACGTGGTCGTCACGTTCATGGAGATCTTCGGCGTGACCGTCGCGGGCGGGGACACAGGGTGAGACGCGAGCACGGACACGGCACTCCTCGATGAGCACTGGACAGGACTGGACCGGTCCAGGTTAGCGTCCAGAGCTTCCGGTGTCAGCCCCCTACGCTGAGCCCATGGACCACCGGGAGGACAGGGCGCGGCCCCCGAGCCCTCCCACCCTCCGCGACGTCGCGGAGCGCGCCGGGGTGTCGAAGTCCCTGGCCTCGCTGGCCCTGCGCGGGGACCCGGGCGTGGGTGAGGCTCGCCGCGCCTCGGTGCGCCAGGCGGCCGAGGACCTCGGCTACCGCCCCAACCGCGTCGCCCGGGCTCTGGCCGAGACCCGGTCCGGGACGGTCGGGGTCCTGCTCAACGACCTGCGCAACCCCTGGTTCGTCGACCTCCTCGCCGGGCTCACCGCCGCACTCGACGGCGGTGGTCTGGCCCCCGTCCTCGCCGACTCCTTCACGGCCCGACGGATCGGCCGCTCGGCCGTGGACCAGCTCCTCGCCCAGCGGGTGGACGCGATCGTGGTCGTTGGGACCACCGAGGACGACGCGCCGCTGCGCGAGGCGGCCACGTCAGGGTGCCCGGTGCTGCTCGCGGGGACCTACGAGCCCGGTGACCTGGACGCCGACGTCGTGGTCAACGACGACCGGCACGGCGCCGTCCTCGCGACGCGTCACCTCCTGGACCTCGGACACCGCCGCATCGTCCACCTCACCGGACCCGGGGAGGTCGGGCGTCTCAGAGCCGAGGGTTTCCGCGCCACCGCCGAGGCCGCCGGGCTGCCCGCGTGGACGGTTGCCGGGGGGATGAGCGAGGAGAGCGGGTACGCGGCCGCCCGCAGGCTGCTCGAGGACAAGGCGCGCCCCAGCGCCGTGTTCGCGTACAACGACCTCGCGGCGATCGGAGCGCTCTCCGCCGCGCACGACCTCGGGCTCGAGGTGCCCCGGGACGTCTCCGTCGTCGGTTACGACAACACCCACATCGCCGCCATCAGGCCCGTCTCCCTCACCTCGGTCGACAACGGGACGTTCGCCATCGGCGTCCAGAGCGGCCGGTTCGCGATCGAGCGCATCTCCGGCCGGATCGGCGGTGCGCGGGTGCACCGGGTCGCCGCGAGCCTGGAGGTCCGGCGGACGACGGGGCCGGCACTGCTGTAGCCGGGAGTCGACCACCTGATTACGTCGATGAGCAGGTCCGCTGCGTGATACGTCGGCGAGCCCGCTCTCCTACCGACCGTTCAGACGACGACTGACATGCTCACGTCGTGGACGAGCCCTACCGCCCTGTCGCCCTGCGGGTCATGGCCGAGTGGATGGAGAGGGACCCCGTCTGGGACAGCCACCCCGACCACGTCGGCCCCGTCGAGCTGGCGGACCTCGGCGTCAGCGGTGAACTCGTCGAGCGGCTGCGGGCGTGGAACGCGCGGTTCAACGCTCGCGCGGGGAGCGACTACCAGTGGCTCGACGACGAGCACCGGAAGACCTGGCAGGCCTTCGGGTTGCGCTTGGCCTACGCGCTGCAGAACGAGCTGCCCGACGTCGAGATCAGCTACCGGCACGACGGTGACGTCCGGCCTCTGCGGCAGCGTCGCGGTCCTTGAGACACGACTCGACCTGCCGGTCGTGCGGTGATCCGCGCGGTCGTGGTCAGCAGGCTGCACGGTTAGCGTGATCGGATCCCCCGCGACTTGACGAGCGTCGGCCCTACCGACCCGTTGCGCGTCGTCCTGGACGCGCACGCACGCACCCTCGCGGCTGCCACCGCGCGCTACTGCTGGCGCACCCCGGTGGAGGGTCCGGCCCACACGTCGGCCCACGGACACACGGACCTGACGACCGGGGCGGCGACGATGACGACGGTCAGCACGACGTTCCCCCCGCCTCCACCTCCCGCCAGGGACGGCGTCCTCGTGCTCGACGGGCTCATCACGATGCCCGGCCGGAGCGCACCGGAGGAGATGACGGCGCACGCCCTCCTCGTCCCCGAGGGCGGCACGATGTCGATGGTCCTCCTCGACGGGCCACCCACCCAGGACGAACGGGGACGCTGGACCAGCTCCCGCACGGACGCCCCCCGCCTGACGATGGAGGTGGACCCGCTCCTGGGCAGCGTCGCCGGCACCTTCCACTGGCTCGCGGCGGCGACGAGCGCGGAACCCGACCACGCCCCGGGCCGGTACGTGGTGAGTCTCGACCTGTGCAAGCTCGTGGACGACGCCCGTCCTCAGCGGCGCGAGGCGGTGCGGCTCACCCTCGACCGGCTGCAACCCGGCCTGGCCTCCGGAGCCGCCTCGGGAACCGTCGCGGGAATCGTGGAGGTCGACCTGGTCTCCGGGTTCGTCACGGCGTTCAGCGTCATGGCCGGAGGGCTGAGCGAGGAGCCTCAGATGGATCCGGTCCTCCTGGAACTGCGGGACCACGGCGTCGCCGTGGAGGTCGACGTGCCGCCGGCACACGAGTGAGAGGACGCCCCGGTAGGTCCTGGTGATCCGGGCGAGACCAGGTCGCCGAGACGAGCAGACCTCCGGCCGTCTCGCGCGTTGCGTTCCACTGCGGGTCGACGACGTGGGGGTCCAGACGGGCCGGGTGAGAACGACTACTGACGCCTGCGCCGTCTCAGCACAGGTGCTCCCGCTCCCGTGAGGAACGAGGACACGGTCACGCTGATGGACGGAAGGTCCTGAACCGCTGGACGGCGACGAGACGACTGTGCGGCGCAGCACTGCGCCGCGGAGCCGCGGCCCACGTTCTCCAGGTCGCGCGTTGTCCGTGCTGCGGCCTGCGCCGCTTCCCCACCGATGGCGGTGGGCGTCAGTGCTTCGGCCTCCTCGATGAGGATCAGGTCGTCGGCGCGAAGCCGGGGAGGAACACGAATCGGCCACGCGTGGCGGTACTGCACGACCGCGACCGCGATCCCCGCCTCCCCCTCGGCGACCGTGCGGGACCCTCCGAGGACGACGAACTCCTGCCGGTGCTGCAGGCCCGCGGCGTGGCGGTACCTCGCCCGGAGGCGGCGGAAGGGACGTTCGCCGTTCTCCCGACCCCTTGACGAGGTCGTCCTCATCCCGCTGGTCGCGTCCGAGCCGCCCACTCCTCCGCCAGCAGGGCGTAGCCGACACCGTCCAGCCAGCCGAGGTCCCGGTGCAGCGAATCACGCACCGCGTGCACCTCCCGCCGCATCCCCACCCGCTCCGCCAGCCGGCACGACGCCTCGTTGACCGCGAACGCGTTCGCGGTCACCCGCCGCAGACCCAGGTCCTCGAAGCACATCCGCAGCACCTCGCCCACCGCCTCGCTCATGAACCCCCGTCCGCCCACCGCGGGGTCCAGGGTCCAGCCCAGCTCCGCCTGCACCCCTCGGGCCTGTGCCACGACCTCGCGCTGAGCCCAGGCGTCCTCGACCCGCACCATCAGATCGCCGACGATGCGACCTCCGTGCTCGACGACGAGCTGGTCGCGCAGCCCCGCCGCCAGCCACTCCTCCAGCTCGGCGCGATCGTGCGGTCGGCGGGTGACCCAGCGCGTGACCTCCTCCAGACGCCGGTAGTGCCACAGCTGCTCCGCATCCGCGGGCTTCACCCGGCGCAGGCTCAGGCGGGCCGTCCGCCGCGGCCACACGACCGCGTCGAGGGGGCTGGGCACGTCCTCATCCCCGACCGTGGTCACCACCGCAGCCTGCCAGCTCCCCACCGGCGCGGGCCCCCTCCCCGGTTCCCGGCAGGCCCTGGACCAGCGAGGTGTCCCGGGTCGCCCCCGGCTTCGGTCGTTCCGGGGGTGGAAACCAGGTGAGAGTGCTGGACGACCGAGGAGCTGCCGTGTCGGTGCGGAGACTGGTGAACGAGGGGGTGCTGGTGCGGTGGACGACCTGGTCGATGCGCGACTGCGGCGCCACGTCGAGGAGTCCGGCTACCACCTGGTCGCGGACGCCGACACCTTCGGCCTCCGGGACGCGGAGACGCAGTTCCGCGGCCGCCGTGGCATCGACGGGTACGTGGCGGAGGAGGTGCAGCGCGACTCCTTGGTCAGGTCGTGGACGACGCTCGAGCGTTCGGCCGTCGATGCTCCCGAGACCGTCCGCGTTCAGCGCGACGACCGGGGCGACTACGGACTGACGTGGTCGGAGGGTGGTCGTCCCTGCCGGGCGGAGAGGCTGGACCGCTCGGACGCGGTCGCCGTCGCCCACCTCCCGCAGAGGTCCATGGACGACGTCCTGGCGGCGGTGGAACGCCTCGACGCCGAACCGGTGTTCTCGCGGGTCCTGTGGGAGGAGCGGCCGCGGCGCACCTCGGGGCGCGGGTGACGGCGCGCCGGCCCTGACCACCGTGCGCGCTCTGGACGCCGACCTGGAACCTCTGCACGGGAGCCGCCACCTCCTGCAGGTGGGGCTCCAGCAGGAGGTGCCTACCGGGAGCAGCTCGAGGCGCGCCTCGGGCAGGTCGGTGCGGGAGGCGCGTGTGCCGTCGGGTCCGACGGTCCCGCTCCGATCGGCAGCAGCGACGGTCGCTCCGGAGATCGACCGTCTCAGCGTCCACCGCGCGACGTGCCGTCCTCATCGGCGGGCGTTGCCGGCGGGTTCCACGCCGCTCGACGCGACATCACCGGCGCTCGTCCGGCAGCACCGCTGGACGCGTCACTGCGGCGGTGTCCTCGACGCCGCCGGCCCTCAGACGGTGACGACCAGCTTGCGCGCCGAGACTCCGGCCCGCAGCCGTTCCAGGCCCGCCGGCACGGCAGCGAGCCCGTGCCCGATCACCTCGGCCGGCGGTGCCGGGCGGTAGCGACCGTCGGTGAGTGCGGCGGGGAGGAACCGGCTGAAAACCGCGGGGCCGACGGAGTTCTGCGCCGGTGTTCCGCCCCAGATCGCGGACACGTGCACCCCGAGGGGCCGCGCAGCCAGCCGGCGCGCAGCGGTGGCGGGCGTGGGGTACGCCGAGGCGACACGACCGGTGCCGTCCGCCCGACGGGCGACGGCGACGGTCCGGGACAGGGAACCCGCCCCGATCGCGAGGGTGCCGGCGAGGGTCCGTCCCTGCAGGGAACGCAGGAGGTCCTGGACGACCGTCCGCTCGCGGTAGTCGAACACCTCCGCCGCCCCCAGCGAGCGCACCAGGTCGTGGTTGTGCGGTGAGGCCGTGGCGACGACGCGGTACCCGGCGCCGCGGGCGAGCTGGACCGCGTTGCTCCCGACGCTGGTCGACGCGCCCCACACCAGGACGGTCTCCCCGCGCTTCTCGGCGCCCGCGGTGGGCAGGGCGAGGCCGAGCTGGTCGGGCTGGAACAACCCGGCGGCGGCCGTGCTCACGCCCAGCGGCAGCACCACCGCGTCGGTGAACCCCAGATCGGCGGGGAGGAGCGTCGTCACCTCGGCGGCGAGCGTCGTGAACCGCTGGAACGCACCGTGGGCGGCGCTGTCGCGGAACCGCTCCTGCCCGGTGGCGAACCCGACGACCCGGTCCCCGGCGGCGAGGGAGGTGACACCGTCGCCGACGTCGACCACCTCACCCGCCACGTCGGTGCCCAGCACGGCGGGGTAGCTCAACCACGGGTAGACGAACCGGCGACGTGCGAAACCCGACACGGCGTCCACGGGGTTCAGCGCGACGGCCGCGACGCGGACGACGACCTCCCCGGGGCCGGGCCGGGGTCGCGGCGCGGGCCCGACGCGGAACGTGGCGCGCGGGGAGTCGAGCCAGAGGGCCTCGTTCTCGACGCTCACCGCTCGCCCCCCTCGACGTGCGCGGTCGCCAGGAGCGCACCGCCGACGAACTCCCCGCCGACGCTCGTGACGAGGTCCGGGCCGAACAGTGCCGCCGGCGTGTGGGCGCCCGGGCGGCCCTCGCCGCGGGCGAGTCGACGGGCCGTCTCCGCGCAGACGGCGACCGTGGTCGCCTGCCCCTCCGGCAGGCGCAGCCAGCCCTCGGCGGTGGTCCCGTCCTCCCACGTCACGTGCGCGTGGGCCCAGGAGGAGGCCCGGGGGGCTGCGCGCTCGGGGAAGCGGACCGCGGCGAGACGACGCGCAGCGAACCGGCGGACGGGTTCGAGGGTGAGCAGGGACGTGGCGACGGGGAGGACGGTCCGCACGAGCGCGCCGGTGGGCGCCTCGCTGGAGGCCGACTCGACGGACGGGGCGTCGCTGGCCCGCTGGGCGGCGAGGAGCTCGCCCAGCGGCATCAGCGCGGTCGAGACCCGGTCGCCGTCGGGGGTGACGAGCGTGCGCGGTGCGCCGCCGATCGGGGCGGCGACGAGCCGTCCGTCGACGAACCGCCGCCCCTCGAAGCGCCGGCCGCCGGGGACCCCCGGCAGGCCCTCGACGATCGTGCCCGCCAGCGCGTCACCCAGGCGACCGGCCTGCAGGGCGAGGGAGGGGACCATGTCGACGCGCACGCGACGGGCCCGTCGTCCCGCCTGCGCACCGTCGCGGCACAACCGGACCACGACGCTCTCGGTGGCGGTGACGCCGAACCCGGCACCGGTGACGAGGGTCCGCCCCGCCCGCTCCGCCTCGGCGTGGCGGGCCAGGAGCTGCGAGGTGGCGGCCAGGTCGTTGGCGAGGTCGACGTAGTCGCTGCCGGCCGCGAGGCAGGCGTCGACCACCGCTCCGGCCGTCTGCGTGAAGGGCCCGACGGTGTTGACCACGACGGCGGGGCCGGCCGCGCGGATCGCGGCGGCCATCGCCGCCGCTCCCGACGCCACCAGGGTGCGGTGCCCACGTCCGGCCGCCACCTCCCGCAGGCGGTCGCCGTCGCGACCGACCAGCACGGGCTGCAGACCGTCCTGCTCCAGCGCGTCCGCGACCCCTCGTCCCGTCCGGCCGGTTCCTCCCAGCACGAACACGTCGACCATGGTGTTGCCCCTCTGTCGATGACACGTGATGTCATCATCGCACACGACGACACGGCGTGTCATGACTTCGTCGTTGGCGCTGGGCCGGTCGACGACGGACGGGTGGTCGGAGGACCCGGGAGCACGAGTGGCTAGCGTCGGGCCATGCGACGTCCCGATCGCGCTGCGCTGACGTTCACCGCCGCCACCGGGTCGGCCCTCATCGCCGTCGCTGTCTCCGCAGTCCTGCTGCCCGAGCGCGTGCCCACCCACTTCGGCGCCGGCGGCGCCGCCGACGACTGGGGTACCCGCACCGGCGCCGTCGTCGTCCAGGCGGCGATCACCGCAGGCACGGGCGCCCTGTTCGCGGCCCTCGCTCGGTGGATGCCGACGCTGCCGTGGGAGTGGATCAACCTCCCCGGCAAGGAGCGCTGGGCCGAGCAGGGACAGCAGGACGAGGTCCGCCGGCGTCTCCGCAGCGACGTGCTGTGGCTCGGGAGCACGGTGGCGCTGCTCAACACCGCCCTCACCGCCTCCACCGTCGACGCCGCGCGCAGCGGCACCGACCACCTGCCGTGGTGGTTCTTCCTCGCGTTCGGCACCTGGCTGGCCACGATCACCGGGTACGTCGTCTACATGGGCCTGGTGCGCTACCGGCCACCTGACCGCTGACCTGGCCGCCGCGACGCGGAACTCGGGCAGGTCCGCGTGTGAGGACAGCCGACGTCACGGCGAGCCCCGTCACCGCTGAGCAGGTCGCAGCGTCCCGGGCACGGGGAACGGGAGCCGGATCCCTCGCTGCCGGCCCCGACGGCTGAAGCGCCTCCGACGTCGTCGGTCACGACGGTCACGCCCTCCGTGCCGACCTCGCTGATGCGGACCGGTCGCTCGCCGCCACCGGGCACCTGGGCTTCTCGCGACCTAGGCGCGGACTCCCGCCGAACGCCCCTGGAGGACGTCCTCCACGACGGCGCGCTGGACCGCCAGCCCAGCCCACTCGTCGTCGTCCGCCGCGTCGTAGACGAGGGCCAGCGGACCCTGGTAACCGGCGTCGAGGATCGTCGTCACGCTGGTCCGGTAGTCGTCCTCCTCGATCCCGTCGCGGCCCCAGTGCGCCTTCGCGTGGCAGGTCTCGGCGTAGGGGGTCACCGCGGCGAGGTCGGCGTACTTGTGCGGCCCCACCCAGTTGCCCAGGTCCACCAGCAGGCCGACGGCCCCGTCCAGCGGGTCCAGGATCGCCCGCACGTCCGCCGCGTCCCGGGTCACGTCGAGCCAGTTCTCGGTGACCACGCGCACGTCCCCCGCGCGGGCGGCGATGCGGCCCAGGGCGGCGGAGCTGTCCCGCTGCGCCGTGTCGGTGCGGGTCCGCCCCGCGACGACCCGGATCCGGTGGGCCCCCAGCGCTTCGGCGTCGTCGAGGTAGGAGGAGATCCACGCCTCCTGCTGCCCGCCGTCGGTGGGGTGCGTGAGGTCCCCGTCGTCGACGAGGAGAGCGTCCAGGGTGATCCCCGACTCCTGCAGCGCAGCACGCAGCTCAGCCAGGGAGGCCGGGTCCCGGTGCGCGAGGTGGAAGTGGCACAGCTGCACGGTGCGGTAGCCGTGCGCCCGCAGAGCGGCGGGGAGCTCGAGCACCGGCAGGCCCGACACCTCGTCGCTCGCGCCGGCGCGGAACCGGCCCAGCGTGCGGTCGAGGGACCACGCGTGGACCGCGGCCGCCCGCGAGGTCTCGGCGGGGCGGGTGTCGTCGTCGACCGTCATGCCGCCAGCATCCCTCACTCGCGCTCGACGGGTCACCCGAGCAGCCCGGCGAGCAGCGCCTCGACGCGCCTGCGGATCTCGTCGCGCACCTCGCGCACCGTCTCGAGGCCCTGCCCCGCCGGGTCGGTCAGCTCCCAGTCCTCGTAGCGCGTTCCCGGGAAGAACGGGCAGGCGTCACCGCAGCCCATGGTGACGACGACGTCGGAGGCCTGCACGGCCTCGGCCGTCAGCACCCGAGGCTGCTCGCGGGCGATGTCGATGCCCACCTCCGCCATGGCCTGCACGGCCACGGGGTTGATGCGCTCCGCGGGCATCGAACCCGCCGACCGCACCTCGACCGCCCCGCCCCCGAGGGTGGTCAGGAACCCGGCGGCCATCTGCGAGCGGCCCGCGTTGTGGACGCAGACGAACAGGACGCTGGGCTTGTCGTTGCGGGACACGGTCGTGCGGCTCCTCGGCGGGTGGGCGGGTTCAGCGGGGCGGGTTCAACGGACGGCGTCAAGGGAGGGGGCGGTCGGGTCACCGGGGAAGCACCGGCGCCCGGCCCAGAGCGCGACGTGGACGAGGGCGACGAGGGCGGGAACCTCGATGAGGGGCCCGACCACGCCGGCGAGGGCCTGGCCGGAGGTGACGCCGAAGGTGCCGACGGCCACGGCGATGGCCAGCTCGAAGTTGTTGCCCGTCGCGGTGAACGACAGCGTCGATGTCTTCGCGTAACCCAGGCCGAGGGCACGACCCAGGACGAACGAGCCGGAGAACATCAGCGCGAAGTAGGCCAGCAGCGGCAGGGCGATGCGGGCCACGTCCCCCGGCTGGGAGGTGATCGCCCTCCCCTGCAGCGCGAAGAGCAGGACGACGGTGAACAGCAGCCCGTACAGTGCGAAGGGTCCGATGCGCGGCAGGAACCGCTCCTCGTACCAGGTGCGGCCCCGGGCCCGCTCCCCCAGCGCCCGGGCGAGGAACCCCGCGACCAGCGGGACGCCCAGGAACACCGCGACCGAGACGACGACGGCGCGGACGGAGAACCCGGCCGACGTGGTCTGCAGGCCGAGCCACCCCGGCAGCACCTGCAGGTAGAACCAGCCGAGGCCCGCGAAGGCGAGGACCTGGAAGACGGCGTTCACCGCGACCAGGACGGCGGCGGCCTCGCGGTCCCCGCAGGACAGGTCGTTCCAGATCAGCACCATGGCGATGCACCGGGCGAGCCCCACGACGACCAGCCCGGTGCGGTGCTCGGGCTGGTCGGGCAGCAGCAGCCACGCCAGGGCGAACATCAGCGCCGGGCCGACCAGCCAGTTCAGGACGAGGGACGTGACGAGGAGCCGGCGGTCCGCGGCGACGCGGCGGGTCTCGCCCCAGCGGACCTTGGCGAGGACGGGGAACATCATGACCAGCAGGCCCACCGCGATCGGCAGGCTCACCGACCCGACCTCCACCGCGCCGAGCGCGCCGCCCAGGCCGGGCACGGCCCGCCCCAGCAGCAGGCCCAGGACCATCGCCGCCCCGATCCACACGGGCAGGAAGCGGTCCAGCACCGACAACCGGGCCAGCACGGGGGCCTCGCGGCCGGCCCGCGGTCCTTTGGCGACCAGGTCGCTCACCGCACCGTCCTTCCATCGACGTCCGTCGATGGACTGTGGCAGTCGCCGTCGAGCCCCGTCAACATCGACGTCCGTGGATGTCCGGTGCCATGCTGAGCGCGTGGTCCTGCCGACGTCGCCGCCCGAGACCGTCGCCTGCTGCGCCCCCCTGGTCCGGCAGCCCCTCGGCGCTGCGGACGCGGTGGCGCTGGCCCGCACGCTGAAGGCCGTCGCAGACCCGGCCCGGCTGCGCCTGCTCTCCCTGGTGGCCGCGCACGACGGTGGTGAGGCCTGCGTGTGCGACCTCGTCGACGCCCTGGACCTGAGCCAGCCCACCGTCTCCCACCACCTCCGGGTCCTCGTCGAGGCCGGGCTGCTCACGCGCGAGAAGCGCGGCGTGTGGGCCTACTACGCGCTCGTGCCGGCCGCCCTGAACGCGCTGGCCGCCGTCCTGACCGCCCCGGCGGGCGGTGCCCGGAGCCGCTCGGCCTGCTGAGCACCGCGCAGGGCCGCCCCTCTCCACCGCCTTCCCGGGAACCGCCGCGCACACCGCGGAGAACCCGAAGACTTCTCCCCCGCAACGGGTCCCGGGCCCTTCCGCAACGGCGTCCGGAGGGGGACCATGGCAGCGGTGGCCGGTCGGCACGGTGCCGCCCCGCCGGGAGGAGGCCGCGATGAAGCGGTCAGCGGTTCTGACGTCCCTGCTCCTCAGCACGACGGTCCTGGTCGGGACCGGGCCGGCGGGTCCGGCCGCCGCCTCCGCGGCGGCGGCCACGTGCCGGACCGCGTGGGGTTCCCTGCCGGGAAGCGGCCCCTCGTCGCGCGACACCGTCATCACCGACGTGCGCACGGGCACGCACGCCTGCTTCGACCGTCTCGTCGTGGACCTCGCCGGCCGCGGCGACGGCTACTGGGTCCGCTACGTCGACCAGGTCCGCGCCGACGGTTCCGGCCACGTCGTCCCGCTGCGGGGCGGGGCGAGGCTGGAGGTCGTCGTCGTCGAACCCGTGACGAGCACCGACGCGTTCTTCCTGCCGAACGGGGAGCTCGCCGACGTCCGGGGCTACCCGACGTTCCGCCACGTCGCGTGGGCCGGGTCCTTCGAGGGCCAGACGACCCTGGGGCTCGGCGTCCGCTCGCGGCTGCCCTTCCGCGTGTCCCTGCTGGACGGGCCGGGCGGGGGTTCCCGCGTCGTCGTGGACGTCGCGCACCGCTGGTGACGGGCCGGGACCGGCGGGCGTGTTCCCCCCTGACCGCACCCGGTGCAGGGTGGGTGCCCCGCCCACGCCGGGCGGGGCACGGCGCCGACGCCTCGGGGCGAGGCCGCCGGTGAGACGTGAACGATCAAGCCGACAGCAGGACGTGACGATGAGGAGGGGTACGGCGGGTAGGACGAGACGAGTGGAGACGGCGGCACCATGACCGGCCACGTGGTTGCGACCCTGCGGCGCTGGACCGGATCTCCGGTCCGCGCCGACGCACGCCCCGCCCGACGGCGGCAGCTCCTCACGGCGCTGTCCGCCGCCCCCGGGGTGAGCGTCGTCGTGCTGTTCCTGCTCGTCCCCTCCACGATGGTGAAGACCGCGCTGCTGGCCGGGGCCGGCGTCCTGTCCCTCGTCGCGGTCGTCGTCGGCGTCCTGCTCCACCGCCCGCGACCGGCGCCGCCCTGGTGGCTGCTGGCCGTCTCGGGCGCCTTCTTCCTCGCCGGTGTCGCCGTGCGGCCCTGGAGCCTCGCGCACACCGGGCCCGCGACCTACCTCGTCGACGCGCTGAGCCTCACCGGCTACGCGGCCCTGCTGACGAGCCTGTTCTGGCTCGCGCGCAGCCACGGCGGCATGCGCCGCGAGGTCCTCTGCGACGTCGTCATCATCGGGGCCACCGGAGCCCTCGCCGCGCTGCAGCACCTCGTGCTGCCGGCCGCGCTGATCGCCGGGCGGCCGCTCGCGACGTCCGTCCTCGCCGGCGTCTACCCCCTCGTCGACGTGCTGCTGGTCTCCCTCGTGCTGGACGTCGTCTTCAGCACCCCCGGGCGGCGCAGCTACCACCTGCTGGCCGCGGCGGTGGTGGCCCTGCTGGTCGGGGACACCGTCTACGCCTGGTGGGGGACGAAGGGGGCCCTGCTCCTGCCGACCTCGGCGAACCTCCCCTTCCTGGCGTCCTACCTGCTCATCGCCGCGGCCGCCCTGCACCCGTCCCAGCGGGGCGTCCCGCACCGGGCGACGGCGCCGGCCGTCAGCGGTGGGCGCTCGGTCTTCGACGCGTGGTCCTGGCCGCGCCTGATCGTGCTCGGGATCTCCCTCGCGGGGCTCGTCGCCCTCATCACGGCCCGGCCCGTGGACGCGCCGCTCGTCAACCGCTGGTCCGCCGCGACCGCGGTGGCCGTCGTCCTCACGCTCCTCGTCGTGCGGGCCGTCTCCGCCGTCAACGGCCAGGCCCGCGCGCGGGCCGTCCTGGCCCACCGCGCCAGCCACGACGCGCTCACCGACCTGCCCGACCGCGAGGAGCTGCGCCGGCTCGTGGACCAGCGGTGCGCCCGCCGCGGCCCCCGGGCGGGCGAGCAGCACTGGCTCCTCTACCTCGACCTGGACGGCTTCAAGCGCATCAACGACTCGTGGGGCCACGCGGCCGGTGACGAGCTGCTGCGCGAGGTCTCCCGCCGGCTGCAGCTCGTCGGCGGGCCGCAGGCCACCGTGGCGCGGCTGTCGGGCGACGAGTTCGTGCTCGTCGTGACCTGCGGCGACGCCCAGGTCGCCCGGCTGGCGGAGGACCTGCTCCGCGAGGTCGCCCAGCCGGTGCACCTCAGCGTCACCGACGCCGTCGTCACCGCCTCGATCGGCGTCGCGGCGGTGCACGGCGGCGCGCAGACGGCGCTGCGCGAGGCGGACGCGGCGATGTACCAGGCCAAGCGCGCCGGGCGCCACCAGTGGCTGCTCTACGACGAGACGATGCGCAACGACCAGGGCGCCGCCATCGAGCTGGAGCTCGACCTGCGCCACGCCGTCGACGAGGACGCCCTCGACCTCGCCTACCAGCTCATCGTGGCCATCGACGACGCCCGCCCGGTCGGCACCGAGGCCCTGCTGCGCTGGGAGCGGCCGCTGGCCGGTCCCGTGTCCCCGGTCGTCTTCGTGCCGATCCTCGAGGAGACCGGCCTCATCGAGCCCGTGGGGCTCTGGGCGCTGCGCCGCGCCCTCCGCCAGCTGGCCCGGTGGCGGCGCGAGGACCTCGTCGACGACGCGTTCACGATGTCCGTCAACGTCGCCCCGCGACAGCTGCTGGACCCCCGCTTCACCGAGCGCGTGGCCGCGCTGCTGCAGGAGAGCGGGGTGGCCGGGACGAACCTCGTCCTGGAGATCACCGAGTCCGCCATGCTGACCGAGGCCGACGCGGCGACCCTCAACCTCGCGGCCCTGCGCGGCCTGGGCGTCGGCCTGGCCGTGGACGACTTCGGCACCGGGTACTCCGCGCTCAGCTACCTGCGGACCCTGCCCGTCACCCGGGTCAAGATCGACCGCAGCTTCGTCTCCGGCCTGGGCGACAGCCGCAACGACGAGGCCCTCGTCCGGGCCGTCGTCGCCGTGAGCCACGCCCTCGGGCTCGGCGTCACGGCCGAGGGCATCGAGACGCCGGCCCAGCACGAGGTGCTGCGCCGGCTCGGTGTGGGTCACGGCCAGGGCTGGCTGTGGGCCAAGGCCGCGGCCCCCGACGACGTGTCGAGGGCCCTGGCCCTGCACCGCCGCAGCGGTTCCCGGGACGCGCTGGTGCCGGGGACCGCCGCGGCGGAGTAGGCGCGCGACTCAGACGAGCGCGCCCTCGGGCGCCGGGAACTCGTAGGCCCAGTAGGTCTGCTCGTCCAGGCGGTGGACGGCCGCACCGGCGCCGACCGTGTCCACGAGCCGGCCGATGAGGCGCGGCAGGGCGAGCTCCTGCTCGTTGTGCCGGCAGATGTCGATGCTGGCGACCCCGCCCTGCTGCTCGACGACCTGCACCATCCGCCCGACCATCTTCGAGAAGATGCCGCTGCTGCGGTAGTCCGGGTGGACGCCCACGCAGCCGATGTACCAGATCCGGCCGGCGCGGTGGTGCTCCGGCCAGCGGTGGGCGTAGTACTCCTCGCTGACGAGCGGCATCGAGGACAGGTCGTTGGTGAAGCTGCCGAAGGCGCACACCTGACCGGAGCGGGCGATGCCCAGGTACTTCTGGACGCGGGAGTCGGAGCAGACGTCGTCGAACTCCGCCCGCGTCATGACGTGGCGCTGGACGGCGAGGACGCGCAGGCGGTCGAACGCCGCCTGGTAGATCTCCCAGGCGCTGTCGCGCTGGTCACCGGTCACGACGTCGAGGACGACGAGATCCGCCGGGGATGTGGCCACGGAGCTACCTCACAAGGTGTCGCGGAGCAAGCAAGAACCTCGACTGTAGCTCCGAACGATCACTCTGCGTGGGGATACGTCACTCTCCTCACACGATCGGCGGACCGGGGCGCGCCGTCAGGCGCCGGCGGGCTCCGCGGCGGCGGGCTCCATCGCGACCCGGTCGCCGCGGGGCATGAGCAGGACGGCGACGAGCAGCAGGACGGACACGACCAGCGTCGCGATGAACACGTGGTGGACGGCCTGGGTCAGGGGCCCGGCGCTCACGTCGCCGCTCTCCAGGGACGCCGCACCCAGGGTGGCGTTGACGACGGCGCCGAACGCGGCGACGCCGACGGAGCTGCCGAGCGAGCGGAAGAACATGTTGGCGCCCGTGACCACGCCGCGCTGCTGCCACCCGACGGCCGACTGCGCCGCGATGAGCGTCGGCGCCGCCGTGACGCCCATGCCCAGCCCGATGGCGAAGCACGTCACGGCGACCTGCCACACGCTGGAGGTGGTGTCCAGCAGGAGCAGCCCCGACGTCGCGGCGACCACGACGACCGAGCCGAGCAGGGCCGTGGCCCGGATGCCGATGCGCAGGTACAGGCGCCCGGCCTGCGAGGCCGACAGCGGCCAGCCCATGGTGAGCGCGGCCAGGGCGAACCCGGCGACGAGCGGGCCCTCCCCCAGCGCCTCCTGCACGTAGGTCGGCACGTACGTCGTCAGGCCCAGCAGGACGGCGCCGACGCAGGCCGAGACGAGGCTCGTCGTGGTGATGAGGCGGTGGCGCAGCAGGGCCAGCGGGACGACCGGGTCGGCCGCGCGCCGCTCGACGCGCACGAACACCACGAGCAGCAGGACCCCGGCGCCGAGGACGGCGATGCTCTGCGGCGCGGTCCACGCCCAGGCCTGCCCGCCCTCGAGCAGCCCCAGGACGATCAGCGTGAGGGCGACCGTGAGGACGCCCGCCCCCAGGTAGTCGATCTGCGGCCGGCTGCGGCGCACCGTCTCGTGGAAGCGGCGCCACACCATGCCCGCCGCGAGCAGGCACAGGGGGATGTTGACGAAGAAGATCCAGCGCCAGCTGACGTACTCGGAGAACACGCCGCCGAGGGTCGGGCCCACGACCGAGCTGACGGCCCAGACGCTGGCGATGTAGCCCTGCACCTTCGCGCGCTCGGCCAGGGAGTACAGGTCGCCGATGATGGTCATCGACATCGGCTGCACCGCACCGGCTCCGATGCCCTGCAGGGCCCGGAAGGCGATGAGCGCCCCGATGTTCCACGCGAACCCGCACAGCACGGAACCCAGCAGGAACAGGCCGATGCCGAACATCATCACGGGCTTGCGGCCGAAGACGTCGGCGAGCTTGCCGTAGACGGGGACGGTCACGGCCTGCGCCAGCAGGTAGATCGAGAACAACCACGGGAACTGGCTGAACCCGCCGATGCTGCCCACGATCGACGGCACGGCGGTGGCGATGATCGTCGAGTCGATCGCGACGAGCGCCGTCGAGAGCATGACCGCGATCAGCACCGGCCCCCGCTCGGAGCGGAACCCCACGCCCGCGGGAGCAGCCGTCGTCGTCATCCTGTGCGTCCTCCTGTGTCCGGCCCGCTGGTCACCGGGACGGGGCACAGACCTGGACGGAGCACCGGGCCGGTCCCCACGCCGGACGGCGGGTGCCAGGGGCAACCGTACGAGGTTCCGCGCGCAGCGGCCCGGCGGCCGGTGGCGCGGCCGGTGCCGCCCTACGCTGCGGGGGGCGGTCCCGCCGGGCGGCCGCACCCGCACCCGCCCCGCACCGTCCCGGCCGAGGAGCACCGCACGATGACCCACGACGACGCCATCGACCCCGGCCTGCGACGCCTGGCCCCGCTGCTGCGCCGGTTCACGCCCCGCACCCCCGAGGGCTACCGGCGGCACGTGCGCCTCGTGAACGCGCTCACCTCGCGCCGCCGCACCCCCGGGTCCACGTCGCGCCGCGTGCGCGGGGACGTCGAGGAGACGCAGCGCTGGACCACCCGCCCGGACGGGACCCCGCTGCGCCTGCTCGTCCTGCGCCCGGCGGTGCCCCGCACCGGGGTCACCGGACTGCTCTGGCTGCACGGCGGCGGCTACGCCATCGGCACCCCCGAGCAGAACCGCGGCCTCGCCCGGCGCCTGGTCGCCGCCACCGACTGCGTCGTCGTCCTGCCCGACTACCGCCTCTCCCCCGAGGCGCCGTACCCCGCGGCCCTCGACGACTGCTACACCGCGCTGCTCTGGCTGCGGGACAACGCCTCCGAGCTCGGCGTGGCCGACGACCAGCTGGCCGTCGGCGGCGAGAGCGCCGGCGGCGGCCTGACCCTGGCGCTGACCCTGCTCGCCCGCGACCGCGGGGAGGTGGCCGTGGCGTTCCAGCTGCCGCTGTACCCGATGGTCGACGACCGGCTGACGGGCTCGTCGCGGGACAACGACGCCCCGGTCTGGAACACGGTGATGAGCGTCGGGGCCTGGGACCTGTACCTCGGGGACCTGCGCGGCGGGGCGGTGCCGGCCTACGCGGCGCCCGCGCGGGCGGAGGACCTGCGGGGGCTGCCGCCCGTGCTGACGTTCGTGGGCGACGTCGAGCCGTTCCACGACGAGGTCGTCGACCTCGTCCGCCGGCTCGAGGAGGCCGGCGTGCCCGTCGTCCACCGGGTCGTCCCCGGGGCCTTCCACGGGTTCGACCTCGTCGCGCCCGGCGCCGACGTCAGCCGGCGGGCCCGGGCCTTCCTGCTCGACGGGTTCCGCCACTCCACCGCCACCTACCGGGCGCCGCAACCGGGCTGACCGACCGGGCCGCCCTCCCGGAGTGAGCCGGGCGCAAGCTCACGCCGGCAGCGGCCGGTGCGCGCGGTGCCAGGACGCCTGCAGCTCCGGCGCGACGACGCGCCGGCGCCGCAGCGCGGGCGGGAGCCGCCGCGCGAGGGCCGCCACCTCGCGCGCCAGGTGCCGGTCGCGGGCCGCCCCGGCCACGAGGGAGGCGGTGCTGCGCAGGGCGACGGGCAGCGGCAGGCGGAGCCAGTCGACCAGGACGCCGTTGCGCTCCTGCACGGCCCAGCGCGCGGGACCCACCTCGCCGGCCGGGCCGTGCAGGGCCTCGACGTCGTCGAGGTAGCACTGCTCCCAGCCCGCGGCGGCCAGGTCGAGGGACAGGAGCTCCTCCTCGCCGCCGAAGAAGATCAGCTCGTCGAAGCCGCCGACCTCCAGGAACGCCGACCGGCGCACGACGCTCGCGCAGGCCGCGAACCCGAGCACGGGTGGGCCGGGGAGGTCGGCGCGGCGCCCGAGCGGGGCCGCGGCCATCTTGACCGAGGCGTGGTCGGTCTCCCCCGACGGCACGAGCGTCGCGCGGGCCGCGACCAGCCCCAGCCGCGGCCGGGCCGCGAACGCGGCGACGGCCCGGGGCAGCGCCTCCGGTGCCCACCACGAGTCGTCGTCGGAGAAGGCGACGCAGCCCGTCCGGGCCCGGCGCACGCCCTCGTTGCGCGCCAGCGCTCCCCGGTTCCGCGGCAGCCGCACGACCTCCAGGCGCCCGCTGCCCCCGAACTCCCGCTCGGCCATGTCGGGGCTGCCGTCCGCCGAGCCGTTGTCGACGAGCACGACGGCCGGCTCCCCCGGCAGGGCGAGGAGGTGGGAGAGCGTGCGGCGCAGCGACTCCCGGCGGTCCATGGTGGCGACGACGATCGTGACGTCGAGGGTGTCAGAGCCCGGCACGCCGTCCATCGTTCCCGGAGCCGCCCGCCCGCGCCCGTCGGGCGGCTGCGGCAGGATCCTCGCGTGGCTCCTCCTCCGGCCGACCCGAGGGCACCCGACGCGGGTGGACCCGACCTCGCCCCGCTCGACGGCGTGCCGTGCACCGCGGTGGCCGGGGTGAGCGTCGCCGGCCGGCGCCGGACCGCGGCCCGCGGCCCGGTCGACGGGACGTCGGTGTTCCGCGTGGCGTCGCTGACCAAGCCGGTGACGGCCGCCGCGACCGTGCGGGCCCTCGACCGCGCCGGGGTGGGGCTGGACACCCCCGTCCTCGACCTCCTGCCCGGGCTGGCCCCCGACTGGCGCGCGGACCGCGGGATCACCGTGGCGCACCTGCTCAGCCAGACCTCGGGCCTCGCCGCCCGCGTCGGCGCCGCGGACGTGGCCGCCCTCGGCGACGGACCCGAGGTCCCCCTCGAGGCCGCCCGCCTCGTGGCCCGGGCGGGCAGCGCCTGCCCGCCCGGGCGGCGGTGGGAGTACGACAACGGCAACTACTTCCTGGCCGGCGCCGTGCTCGGAGCGCTTCGGGGCAGCACCTTCGAGCAGGCCGTGCGCGACCTGGTGCTCGGTCCCGCCGGTGCCGCCGGCGCGGGCTTCGAGGCCCCGGCGGACCTCGTCCCCGGCCGCGACGCCGGGCACCAGCTCCCCCCGCTGCCCTACCCGCGGGGCCGGCGGCCCAGCGGCGGCCTCTGCGCGGGCGTCGACGACCTCCTCGCCGTCGGCGAGGACCTGCTGGCCGACGCGGCCCTGCTCGCCCGCACCTCCGCACCGCGGACCACCCCGGACGACGTCGTGGCCTACGGGCTCGGCTGGGCCGTCGGCCCGTCCGGGCAGCTCTACCTCAACGGCCGCCTCCCCGGGTACCGGGCCGCGCTGGTGCTGCTGCCGCGCCACGCGGTGGTGGGGGTCGTCCTGACGTCCGAGACGCAGGCGCTGCCGGCCGCCGCCGAGGTGCTGAGCCGCCTGCAGCAGCAGTTCACCGGCGACGAGATCGGCCCGCTCGTCGACGCCTTCGCCGCCTGAGGACGCGGAGGAGCGGACACGGGGGCACCCGGGGCAGCAGGGTGGACGCCATGAGCACCCACGACGTCTCCGCCGCCAAGAGCTACGCCGAGCAGGCGTCCGCCAACGCCGAGAAGCTGAAGGCGGGGACGTGGGAGTCGGTGCAGGCGCTGGCGGTGACGTCGATCGCCCACAGCCTCGCGGCGCTCGCCGACCGTCCTCCGCACCCCTGAGGGGCGCCGCCGCCGGCCTCAGTGGCTGGTGGTCCCCCGCCGCGACTCCAGCGCCGGGGGCACGAGCCGCTCGACGACGACACCCGTGGCGACCGCCGCCACCGCGGCGTGCACGGCCTCCACGACGCCCTCGCCGGTGCGCCAGGTGCGCGGCGGCGCCCCCGCACCCGTGGCGTTCTCCAGCGTCTGGTCGACGATGATCCGGGTCAGCGTCTGCGCGACGTGACCGCGCACGCGGACGAGACCGCTGACGCGCCAGACCCCGCGCAGCGCGCCCAGGGCCACGCTCGTGCCGACCTGCATGGCGGCGGTCGCGAGCACCGGCCTCTCGTCGTCGCCCGGTGACCTGCCCAGCAGGAGCAGCAGGGTGCGCCCGGGGACGAAGGAGGCCGGACGGCCCGTCACCGACCGCTCGACCGCCTGGCCCGCCGCCATCACCGCGGCCCCGGCCAGCCCGCCGACGGCGCCGCGGCCCGCGGCGCGCGCGAGGACGGCCCGTCGTCCACCCGTGGTGTCCATCACGGGCGCCACCCTCCCCCGGCGGCCCCCGGCCCGCCACCCGCTGGGTGATCGGGGTGGTGGCCGGGTGGCGACGGGCGCCGACTGGAACCGGGCCCGCCGCCGTGGCAGCCTCGTCGCCCGTGAACGGGATCCAGGCAGTCAGCGCGTTCGTCGGCCGGTGGTTCGCGGTCATCGTCCTGGCCGCGGGCGCCGCGGCCCTGACCTTCCCGCCCGCCTTCGACGGCTGGTCCCCCGCCGTCCCCTGGCTGCTCAGCGTGATCATGCTCGGGATGGGGATGACGCTGCGCCCCGCCGACTTCACGATCATCGGCCGCCGGCCGTGGGCCCTGCTCCTCGGCGTCGCGGCCCAGTACACGATCATGCCCCTGCTGGGGTTCGGCATCGCCCACCTGCTCGGGTTCGGTGCGGTCCTGACCGCCGGGATGATCCTCGTGGGCGCGGCGCCCGGCGGGACGGCGTCGAACGTCATAGTGTTCCTGGCCCGCGGCGACACGGCCCTCTCCGTGGCGATGACCTCGGTCTCCACCCTGCTCGCGCCGTTCCTCACCCCGCTGCTGGTGCTCGCGCTGGTCGGGGAGTCGCTGCCGGTCAGCGGCTGGGCGCTGTTCACCTCGATCCTGCAGATCGTCCTGGTCCCCGTCGTGGTCGGGCTGCTCCTGCGGCTGCTCCTGCCGCGCGTGGTCGAGCGCTGCCTGGGGGTCCTGCCGCTGGTCTCCGTGCTCGGCATCACCGCGGTCGTGCTGGCGGTCGTCGCGGGCAGCGCGGACACGCTGCTGGACGTCGGGCTCCTGGTCGTCCTCGCCGTCGTCCTGCACAACGTCTGCGGTCTGCTGCTGGGCTACTCGGTGGGCCGCGCCGCCCGCATGCCGGTCGCCAGCCGGCGGGCCATCAGCATCGAGGTCGGGATGCAGAACTCCGGGCTCGCGGCCGCGCTCGCGACGGTCTACTTCGCCCCGGCCGCGGCCCTGCCCGCCGCGATCTTCTCCGTGTGGCACAACGTCTCGGGGTCGGTCCTCGCCAGCGTCTGGTCGCGGCGTCCCGCGCGGGACGGCAGCGGCACCGTCGACGTCGCCGCGGCGGAGGCGACGCGGAGCCCCTCCGCACGCTGACACCGGTGCCCCCGGGCGTCTGGCAGGATCCTCGCGGCCCCGCCGTCGCGGCCGACGTCCCCCGCACGCCGACGCACGAGGTGCACGCATGGCCACCCAGACCGGAACGCTGCGCCCCCCGGGCGCCCTCGACCGCTTCTTCTCGATCACCGAACGCGGCTCGACCGTCGGGCGGGAGGTCCGCGGCGGTCTCGCCACGTTCTTCACGATGGCCTACATCGTGGTCCTCAACCCGCTGATCATCGGCACTCAGCAGGACGGGACGGGGAGGTTCCTCGGCGGCGGCAGCGCGCCCGACCTCGCGGCCGTCGCCGCGGCGACCGCGCTGGTCGCCGGCGTCATGACGATCCTCATGGGGGTCGTCGCGAACTACCCGCTGGCGCTCGCGACGGGCCTGGGGCTGAACGCCTTCGTCGCGTTCAGCGTCGCCGCGCTGCCCGGGATGACCTGGGCGGACGCGATGGGCCTCGTCGTCCTCGAGGGCCTGATCATCCTGGTGCTCGTCCTCACCGGGTTCCGGCAGGCGGTGTTCCAGGCCGTCCCCGCGCAGCTCAAGACGGCGATCAGCGTCGGGATCGGCCTGTTCATCACCATCGTCGGCCTGGTCGACGCCGGCTTCGTCCGCGCGGGCAGCGGCACCCCGCTGGAGCTCGGCATCGGCGGGTTCCTCGCGGGCTGGCCGTCGCTGGTGTTCGTCGTCGGCCTGCTCCTCATCGTGGCGCTCATGGCCCGCGGCGTGCGCGGGGCGATCCTCGGCGGCATCGTCGTGGCCACCGTCCTGGCCGTCGTCGTCGAGGCGGTCGCCCACCTCGGGCCGCGCCTGGGCGCCGACGGTCAGGTGCGCGACGCGCGGGCGTGGGGCCTGAACGTGCCGGCCCTGCCGGACACCTGGCTCGCGAAGCCCGACTTCTCGCTGCTCGGCCAGTTCGACCTGCTGGGGTCCTTCAGCCGCATCGGCGTCGTCAGCGTCGTGCTCCTCGTCTTCACGCTCCTGCTGGCCGACTTCTTCGACACGATGGGGACGATGGTCGCCATCGGCAAGGAGGGCGACCTCCTCGACGCGCAGGGCAACCCGCCGCGGATGAAGCGCATCCTCGTCGTCGACTCCGTCGCCGCGGCCGCGGGCGGCGCCGGCGGGGTGTCCAGCAACACGAGCTACATCGAGTCGGCGACGGGCGTCGGCGAAGGGGCCCGGACCGGGCTGGCGAGCGTGGTCACCGGCATCGCGTTCCTGCTGGCGACGTTCCTGGCCCCGATCGTCTCGATCGTCCCCTACGAGGCGGCGACCCCCGCCCTCGTCGTGGTCGGGTTCCTCATGATGACCCAGGTCCGGGGCATCGACTGGGACGACTTCGAGATCGCCCTGCCGGCCTTCCTCACGATCGTGCTCATGCCGTTCACCTACTCGATCAGCGCGGGCATCGGGGCCGGGTTCGTCGCCTACGTCGTGGTGAAGGTGGTGCGCGGCAAGGCCCGCCAGGTGCACCCGATCCTGTGGGGCACCGCCGCGCTGTTCGTCGTCTACTTCGCCATCGACCCGGTCCGCGAGCTCCTCGGCGTGGGGTGACGAACCATCCGTCACCGTGCGTGACGATGTGACTGCGTGGTCGCGGAGCGTGCGGCGAAGGGGGTGAATCGTCACCCGTTGCGGGGCCGCCTCGGGGCGATCGCCTGCGCGGGAGGGTCTCGGGCCTCCACCGTCGGGAGCACCCCCGCAGGAGCGTCCTCGGTGGCGCTGCCCCAGACAGAGGTGACCCCGTGGTCCTGCTCCACCCCCCGCTGCCGACCCGCCGCCGTCCCCGGGTCCAGCGCCCCGCCGCTCCCGCGGCCCCCGCACCGGTCCGGGTCCCCCGCACCGAGCACCCGGCCCGGCCGCAGGGCCTGCGCGAGCGCGGCTGGGCGCAGCTGTCGCGTGGGCTCGACCGGGTTCCCGCGGGGTTCTGGCGCGTGACGGCGCTGTACCTGGCGGGCCGGTACCTCGTGCTGCTGGCCGCCGCGGCCGTCGTCGTGCTCGACCCCCGCGACGCCGCCGCGGAGCTCGCGCGCTGGCGCGGGGTCGGCGAGGTCGCCCTCCTGCTCGGCGGGCGCCCCGAGGTGGGCACCGCGCTGCTCGGCGGGCTCCTCGGCTGGGTGCTCGTGCTGCTGGTGCGCGCGCACCTCCTGCGCACCGGCGGGGCGCCCCTCGCCCACCGGGCTCCGGTGCTGCTGGCGCTCTCCGCCCTCACCGCCGTGGCCTGCACCAGCCTGCCGGCCCTGCTGGTCCCGGCCGGCGTCCTCGCCGCGGCCCTGCTGCTGCGGCGCCGGGCCGCGGTGCGGTAGACCGGAGCCGTGCCCCTCCTCCCCGACGGCAGCAACGCCCCGCTCACCGGCGACACCGTCGCGGTGCAGGTCACGGGCGACGTGGACCTCACCGCCCTGGTCGTCAGCGCCGACGGCAAGGTGGCCGGCGACGCCGACATGGTGTTCTTCAACCAGCCGGCCGCCCCCGGGCTCCGCCTGGACGGGCGGCGGCTGCGCCTCGACCTCACCGCGCTGCGGCCCGGCGCCGACCGGGTCGTGCTCGTCGCCAGCCCCCAGCGCGAGGGCGCGAGCTTCGCCGGGCTCCCCGTGACCCTCACCCTCGAGCACGCCGGGCCCGCGCTGGAGGTCACGCCGGGCCGGCTGCGCGAGGAGACGGTCGCCGTCCTCGCCGAGGTCTACCGGCGCGGCGAGGCGTGGAAGGTCCGCGCCGTCGGCCAGGGCTACGCCGACGGCCTCGCCGGCCTCGCGGGCGACTTCGGGGTCGACGTGGACGACGACGGCGGACCGCCCGCTCCGGCGCCCACCCCCGCGCCCGCGATCTCCTCCACCAAGGGCGAGGAGCGGCTGCCGCCGGAGATGCGCAGCGCCCTGAACCTGCGCAAGCAGCAGGTCGCCCTCGTGCTGACCAAGCACCGGGCGACGGGACTGCGCTGCCGCGTCGTCCTGGTGCTGGACGTGTCCGGCAGCACCGGCAGCCTCTACCGCAAGGGCGTCTTCGCCCGCGCCGTGGAGCGCGTCGCCCCCGTCGCCGCCCAGGTCGACGACGGTGCCGAGATGCAGGCCTGGGCCATGGGCGCCGAGGCGCGCCGCCTCGACGACATCACCATCGCGACGCTGCCGGACTGGATCGAGGAGTACGCCCGCAAGCGGTTCACGGGCGCGGGCGGCTGGAACAACGAGGCCGCCACGATCGAGGACGTCGCCCGCTGGGTCCGGGAGAACCCGCTCGACGTCCCGACGCTGGTGCTGTTCTTCCACGACGGCGGCGTGACCGACAACAAGGGCACCGAGCGGGCCGTGCGGGCCGTGGCGGGCGAGCCGGTCTTCTGGCAGTTCATCGGCCTGGGCCGCAGCAACTACGGGATCCTGCAGAAGCTCGACACGCTCACCGGGCGCCCGCACGACAACACGGGGTTCTTCGCCCTCGACGACATCGACGAGGTCCCCGACGCCGAGCTGTACGAGCGCCTGCTCGCGGAGTTCCCCGCCTGGATGCGCGACTACTACCCCGCGACCCACCCGGCGCTGCGCGCGCTCGGCTGACGTCGGCGCCCGCGCCGGGCCCGTCCGGGCCCGGCGCGAGCGCTCGCAGGTCAGACCCGGACGGCCAGGGCCGCGCGCACGGCCTCCGCGACCGTCGTCGCGGGGCGGCCCAGCAGGGCCTCGAGGTCGTGCGGGTCGACGAGCAGGTCGCCCTGCCCCGCCCCGCGGTCGGCGTCCGCCAGCGACGCGGCCAGGGGCGCCGGCAGGCCCACGCCGACGAGGAACGTCTCGTACTCCGCCGGCGTGGAGTCGGTGTAGCGCACGTCCGCGCCGGACTGGCGGGAGATCTCCGCCGCCAGCTCCGTCATCGTCACGCCGACGCCGCCCAGCTCGTGGACGCGGCCCTCCTGACCGTTGGAGCTGACCGCGACGGCGGCGGCCTCGGCGTAGTCCGCGCGGGTCGCGAGGCTGAAGCGCCCCTCGCCCGAGGCGCCGCGCAGCCCGTGCTCGACGGCGCCCGCGAGGTCGTAGTTCTCGACGTACCAGCCGTTGCGCAGCAGGACGTGCGGCAGCCCGGAGGCGGCCAGGGCGCGCTCGGTGGCGACGTGCTCGGCGGCGAGGCCCAGGCTGGACGTGTCGGCCCGGACGATGCTCGTGTAGGCCACGAGCCCGACGCCCTCCGCGGCGGCCGCGGCGACGACGGCCTCGTGCTGCGGGACGCGGCGGCCGACCTCGCTGCCGGAGACGAACAGGAGGCGGTCGGCGCCCGCGAAGGCGGCGCGCAGGGAGGCGGGGTCGTCGTAGGAGGCCGGCCGGACGGTCACGCCGCGCTCGGCGAGGTCGGCCAGGGAGCCCGTCGCCCGCCCCGTCGCCACGACGTCCTGCGGTGCGGTGCCCCGGCGCAGGAGCGCCTCGACGGCCAGCCGGCCGAACTTCCCGGTGGCCCCGGTGACGACGATCATGAGTTCTCCTCCGCTGGGTGCGCAGCGACCGGACGGTCGCTCCTGCTGGATCAACGACCGCGTCGGGTGAGCACTTCCCGCCGGGTAGCAGGTACTTGAAAGTGCGGTACGCACCTCACGGAAAGCGTCGTTGGACGGCCGGTCTCCGCCGCCCGGGAGCGACACTGTCCGGGTGGACGCGCACCGCACGGCCCGCCCGCGGTTCACGGCGCGCGGCACCAACCTGGCGCTGCTCGCCGCCCTGCTGCTGGCCTACCTCAGCGGCGCGGCGTCCGAGGCCGTCGGGGCGCCCGGCGGCTGGTGGGTGACGTCCGCGCACGGGGCCGCCGCCCTGCTCGTCGTCGCCGTGCTGCCCGCCAAGCGCCGGGTCGTCGTCCGCGGCCTGCGCCGCGCCCGCGCGACCCGCGGTCTCTCCCTCGTCCTGGCCGGCCTCCTGGTGGCGACGCTCCTCACGGGGCTCGCCTCGGTGACGGGGCTCGTGCGGACGGTCGCGAGCCTCGGCATCCTCTGGCTGCACGTCGCCGCCGCCCTCGTCGCCGTCCCGCTGCTGGTGTGGCACGCGCTCGCGCGGCCCGCGCGGCTGCGCCGCACGGACCTCTCGCGCCGCACCGCCCTGCGCGCCGGCGCCCTCGGCGCGGTGTCCGTCGCCGGGCTCGGCGGCTCCGAGCTGCTCGTCGCCGGTCTCGGCCTCCCCGGCGCCACCCGCCGCTTCACCGGGTCCGTCGAGGTGCCCACCCCCACCCCGACCAGCTGGCTCGACGACCGCGCCCCGGCCGTCGACGGCGCGACGTGGCGCCTGCGCGTCGTGGACGCCGAGGGCACGCGCCGCCTCTCCCTGGCCGAGCTCGCCGGCCTCGCCACGACGCGGCGCGCGACCCTGGACTGCACCTCGGGCTGGTACAGCGAGCAGGAGTGGACCGGCGTCAGCCTCGCGACGCTGCTGCCCGACGTCGGCACCGCGCGCAGCCTGCTGGTGCACTCCGCCACCGGCTACTCGGTGCGGCTGCCGGTCACCGACCTCGGCGGGCTGCTGCTGGCCACCTCGGTCGCCGGCGAACCGCTGGGGGCGCTGCACGGCTACCCGGCGCGCCTCGTCGCGCCCGGGCGGCGCGGGTTCTGGTGGGTGAAGTGGGTCGACCGCCTGGAGCTCAGCGCCACGCCCGCCTGGTGGCGCTCCCCGTTCCCGCTGACGTGAGGACGGACTGAGGCCGAGGCGACCTGACGGGTCGTGGTGAGCGATCCGGGCCTGACAGGGGAAGATCGCGCAGGCCGTTCGTGTGGCGCGCCACGCCGCAGCCCCACCACGGCCCGCGGACTCACTACTGTGGTCGCACTCACCACGGTGGTGACAGAGGAGGCGTCGTGATCCCCCACCCCCCGTCGCTCCCCGAGTCCGGCCCCGGCAGCGGGAACCACCCCGAGGCCCGCGTGCGCGGCGCCGCCGAGCTGCTGCAGACCCTCTGGGGCGAAGAGCTGCCCCCCTCGCCCGAGCCCTGGCGCACGGCCCTGCTCGACGCGCTCGCCGCCGACGACGCGGCCGGAACGAGCCGGGGCGTGGTCGTGCAGGGCGACGGCCTCACGCTCACCGCCCTCTCGGCCCTGGTCCGGGCCGCGGGCCGCGAGGCCCCGGCGCTGCCGCCCGCCCTGCTGCAGCGGGCGCGCGACGTGCCGAGCGTCCACGTCGTCCCGACCACGGCCACGACGACGGAGGCGGACGGCACGCCCTGCGAGAGCCTGGGCCTGTGGGAGTTCGACTTCGCCACGGGCACCGTCATGTTCGACGAGGCCTGCGGCCGGCTGCTCGGCGAGGGGCCCGTCGCCGTCGGGGACCGGCCGCTCACCGCGGCCCTGACGACGTCGATCCACCCCGACGACCAGGAGCGGGTCGGCGTCGCGATGGCCGCCGCGGCCGCGTCCCGGGAGTACGAGGTCGTCTTCCGCACGCGGCAGCCGGACGGGTCCTGGCTGAGCCTGCGCAGCCGCGGCAGCGTCGTCGGGCCCGGGCCCGCCCGGCTGCTGGGCGTCCTCGTGCGCGACACGGCCTGCCTCACCGCGGTCTGAGCGACGGCGGCCCGGCTCAGAGCGTGAGCAGGCGCTCCAGGAGGACGTCGCCGAAGTCCTCCTCGATGGCGAGGACCACGCGCGAGCCACCGCGCCGCTCCTCCGCGAAGTCCGTGTAGAGCGCGCGGAGGTCGGCGATGGTCTGCCCGCGGCCGGGCCCGTCGGTGGCGTCCACCACGACCGGCACGCGGGGTGCGGAGGTCAGGGTCACCCCGCCCACGGCGACCGCCACGGCCAGCGGGTCGTGCAGGGCGGCGGAGGGCCGCCCGAAGATGGGCGCGTAGAACGCGAAGTAGTACTCGAGCATGCGGGCCAGCGCGGTGCCGGCCGGGGTCCCGGCGGCCAGCAGGGCCTCGCGGTGCCGCTCCTCGAAGCGGTGCTGCATGGTGACGTCGAGACCGACCATGGTCACGTCCCACGCCGCGGCGAACACCTCGGCGGCCGCCTCCGGGTCGTTGGCGACGTTGGCCTCCGCGACCGGGCTGACGTTGCCGGGCGCCATGGCCGTCCCGCCCATGACGGTGACGTCGCGGACCAGGCGCGGCAGGTCGGGTTCCAGCCGCAGGGCCAGCGCGAGGTTCGTGAACGGCCCGATGGCCAGGACGCGCAGCCGCCCCTCGTGCTCGCGGGCCAGCCGCACGAGCATCTCCGCGGCCGACTCCTCGCGCAGCGGCGTGGGCGAGGCCGCCAGCTCCACCTCGCCGATGCCGTTGCGGCCGTGCACGTGCGGCGCGCCGCCGTCGAAGGCGTGGCTCAGGAAGTCGTGCGCGCCGACGGCGACGGGGACGTCGGGCCGCCCGAGGAGGTTCAGGAGGTCGCTCGTGTTGCGGGCCCCGCCCGCGGCGGCCAGGTTCCCGCTCACGGCCCCCACGCCGACGAGGTCCACACCCGGCGAGGCGACGAGGTAGGCGATGGCCAGCGAGTCGTCGATGCCCGTGTCGCAGTCCAGGAAGTACGGCGTGGTCTCCATGCCGCGATCCTGCCGCACCCCGTCGACCGCGGTGCTCAGGCCCCCGCGCGCACCGCGGTCACGACCGACGCGGCCCCCAGCGACAGCGACGCGACGTCCGTCGTCACGACGACCGAGGTGAAACCCAGGGCGAGCAGGGCCGCGCTGCGCTCGGCCGTCGCCCCGAACGCCGCCGCCCGCACACCCGCGCGCTCGCAGGCCGCCACGATCCGGCGCAGCGGCGCGTCCCCGCTCTCATCGCCCACGAGGTCGTCGACGTCGCGGCCCAGGCTGAGGGAGAGGTCGAAGGGGCCGACGAACACCTCGTCGACGCCCGGCACCGCGGCGATCTCGTCGACGGCCGCCAGGGCCGCCGCCGTCTCGACCATGACCGACACGCGGACGGCGGCGTTGGCCTGCGCGGCGTCCGGGACGGAGTTGCCGTACGCCCCGCCCAGCGGGCCCCAGCTGCGCCCGCCCAGCGGCGGGTAGCGGCACGCGGCGACCGCGGCCCGCGCCTGCCCGGCGTCGTCCACCATCGGCACGATCACCCCCGCGGCGCCGGCGTCCAGGGCGCGCCCGATCCACGCGGCGTCGTTGGCCGGGGGCCGCACCACGACGGGGACCCGGGCGTCGCGCCGGCTGCAGACCTCGCGCACCGAGGCGTCGTCGTGCTCGCCGTGCTGGGCGTCGAGGCAGACCCAGTCGACGCCGGAACCGGCCACGAGGGCGACGGCGGCGGGTGAGGCCAGCATCGACCACCCTCCGAGAAGAACGCGGTCCATCAGTCCCACCCCTCCTGAGGTTGCTCGCACGTCTCGCGGAACACGAACTGCGACAGCCGCTTGCGCTGGTGGCTGGACCAGTCGATCGCCGGCCGCCGCTGTTCCGGGGGCAGGTGGCCGAGCCGGTAGACGGCCATCAGCTCGAGGTCGTCGGGGACCTTCAGCAGCGCCTCGATGCGCGCCCAGGCCCCGGGGACCTCCATGGGGAACGACACGAACTGGATGCCCAGCCCCAGTTCCGCGGTGGTGAGCCAGAGGTTCTCCATGGCCGCACCCATGCTGAACAGCGAGTAGAACGACGACAGCTCGCCCGGGCGGTACTCGCCGCGGTCGAGCAGGACCCCCAGCAGCAGCGGGGAACCCGCGACGAGCCTGCGGTTCTCCTCCCCCAGCGTCTGCGGCACCCGCAGCGTGTTGATGAGCCGCTGCCCGCGCCGCGTGAACACCTGGCGGGTGAAGGGCCGCAGCGGGGCCGGCAGCTTGTCGAACAGCATCCCGGAGCGGGTCTCCTCCATCTCCTGCTCGCTGAAGCGGAAGTACCGCTTGTAGCGCTCGAAGAACGTCCCGCCGGCCATGGCCTCGGTCATGCTCGCCCCGCTGATGGCGGCCACGGCGTCGATCGTCGTGCGGTCCTCCACGAGCACGAACCGCCACGGCTGGCTGTTCAGCTGCGAGGGGGCGCGACCGGCGACCTCCATGAGCAGCCGCTGGTGCACAGCGGAGACCGGGTCGGGCAGGAACGCGCCGTTGGTGGTGCGGCGCCGGCGGATCGCCTCGAGGAGCTCCACCCTCAGGACCGCACGGCGGCGAGCGTCGCGACGTAGGCGGGGGCGGCGGTCAGGGCGAGCAGGACGTGGCCCCGCGTGCGGGCGGAGACGTGCGGGATCGCCGCGAGCGGGACGGCGGCCGGCAGAAGCCGCAGCAGGGCCCGGTCGCGGGTGCGCAGCAGCGCCGCCGCCGCACCGAGCGACAGCGTGACCGTGGCGACGTAGACGGCGTGGTGCACCCAGCGCGCGCGGGACGTGTCGAGCCGGCCCGTCGCGACCGCGATGCCCAGGGCGCAGTTGGCGGTGTAGCTCGCCGAGGCGGCGGTGACGAGGGCCTTGACCACGGGCGTCATTCCACCACGCGGCCCGCGGCCCCCGCGGTCGGCCCGGACGGCGGCGTCCGCGCGGGCGTCAGGACGCCGCGGCGCTCTCGAAGGGGGCGACGGTGCCGGCCGCGCCGAGGCCGAAGTCGCGCGCGATGGCGATGTTCGCCTCCACCGCCCGCTGCCACGCGCGCGGGCGGCGGCGCAGCACCCGGCGGTGGGCCCGGACGGCCGCGACGGCCGCGGGCACGGCCGCCTGCAGCGCTCCCGTCGGCGGGACGCCCAGCGCGTCGGAGAGCTCCCGGCCGTGCACGCGCCGCGCCACCGCGGTGACGAGCACGCGGGCCAGGGGCGCGGTCAGCACGCTGATGGAGGGCAGCTCCGCGGAGATCGTCGACAGGGCCGCGGCCGTGAGCCGGCGCGAGGCGTCCGACGGGGGCCCGAAGACGTCGTCGGTGCGCTGCAGCAGGCGCCGGGCCGACGCGGCGTCGGTGACGTCGCCGATCAGCCGGGCGTCGACCCCCATGAGCCGCCCGACGGGCTGCCAGTAGCGGTAGACCGAGTGCTGCTCCTCAGCCGTGAGGTCGAAGCCGATGGCGGCGTCGGCGCGCATCGCGACGTAGGTGAAGTCCAGCCAGGTGCGGGCCAGCTCGAGCTGGTTGACCGGCACGTGCTCCGAGGACGGGTCCCGGCGCGCGGCCCCCCGCCGCACGAGCGCGTGCACCAGCCGGATGCCGACGGTCGCGACGTAGCCGGGCTGCCCGGGCCGCAGCCACCCCGGGACCATGACCTGGCTGACCCAGCGCGCGGTCTCCCGCAGCCGGGGGATGACCTGCTCCGTGAGCTGCCCCGTGCCGAGGAGCACCTCGGCGCTGCGGGGTGGGCGGTAGGAGTCGATGAGCGCACCCGCGCCGAGGTCGAACGCGTGCCCGGACAGGGAGATGGTGAAGAAGGGCAGCGAGTCGCGGTCGAGGACGGCGTCGTCGACGCTGCGCACGGCCGCCTCGGACGCCTCCAGCAGGGCCAGCAGCCCCGCGGAGGCCCCGCGCAGCGTCGCGGCCCCGTGCCGCAGGCCCGCGTCGAGCTCGGCGCGGGTCGCGGGACGGCCGGCGACCTCCTCGGCGACGACGTCGGCCAGCGGGTCGGCGGCGCGCAGGCTCTCGCCGATCAGTCGCTCCACGGGCCCCCGCTCGTCCTCGCCGACGATCGCGGACACGCGTCCGGCCGGGACCGGCCACGTCGGCCGGCGGCCACGACGTCCCTGCTGTGTACCCGCAGGCGCCGGTCACCGCAAGGCCGGTCGCCCCACGACCGCCTGCTGTGGGACCGCCTGCTGTGGGACCGACTGCTGTGGGACCGGCCGGCGCGGGACCGGGTGGGGCAGGATGCCGCAGGACCAGCTCGGCGCGCGGAGGGGGACCGGGGATGACGTCGCAGTCGGGGGCGATCACCGACGTGCCGGGGATCCGCGTCGGGCAGGTCACGCGCCGCGGCGAGGGGTGGCTGACCGGAGTCACGGTCGTCGTGCCGCCGCCCGGCACCGTGGGGGGCGTCGACGTGCGCGGCGGCGGCCCGGGGACGCACGAGACGGACGCGCTGGACCCGCGCACCCTGGTCCCGACCGTCGACGCCGTCGTCCTCACCGGGGGCAGCGCCTACGGCCTGGTCACCGCCCACGGGGTCCAGCGCTGGTGCGCCGAGCACGGCCGCGGCTTCCGCGTCGGCCCCGGCGAGCTCGACGTCGTGCCGATCGTCCCCGCGGCGGCCGTCTTCGACCTCGGCCGCGGCGGCCGGTTCTCGAACCACCCCGGCGAGGAGCTCGGCTACGAGGCCGCGGTGGCCGCGGCCTCGCCCGCCGGGACGAACGTGCAGCGCGGGGTCGTCGGGGCGGGCACGGGTGCCCTCGTCGGGCGCCGGTTCAAGGGCGGGGTCGGCACGGCGTCGGTCGCCCTGGACGGCGCCGAGGCGGGCGTCGTCGTGGCCGCCCTGGCCGTCGTCAACGCCGCCGGCCTCCCCCTGCCGCCGGGCCCGGCATCCGCCCCCGCCGACGGCGACCGACCGGCGCTGAACACGACGCTCGTGGTCGTGGCCACGAACGCCGACCTGGACCCCGCCGAGGCGTCGCGGACGGCGACGACCGCGCACGACGGGCTGGCCCGCGCGCTCGACCCGGTGCACACGCTGAGCGACGGCGACACGGTGTTCACCCTGGCCACGGGCGAGCGGGCCCTCCCGGCCGAGCGGAGCGCCCGGGTCGCGGGCCTCGTGCGGGTGCAGGCCGCGGCCGCCGAGGTCGCCCGGCGGGCCGTCCTCGACGGGGTCCTGTCCGCCGAGACGGTCGTGGCCGCGGGCGTCGAGTACCCGCGCTGGCCCGGAGGTGCCGCGGCGCAGGAGGACCCGGGGACGACGGTGTGACGGGCACCGACCTGGCCGACCTGGGCGCGGACGACCTCGTCCGCGGCTACGGCGCGGGCGCCTTCACCCCCACCGACGTCGTCGAGCGGGTCGTCGAGCGGATCGCGGAGCAGCAGCCGCGGCTGAACTGCTTCAGCGACGTCCTCGCGGACTCCGCCCGCGCCGAGGCCGCGGCCAGCACGGCCCGCTGGGCGGCCGGGACGCCGCGGCCCTCCCCCGCCGGGACGGTCGACGGGGTGCCCGCCACGGTCAAGGAGAACGTCGCCGTCGCGGGCGTGCCCCGCCGCGGCGGTTGCGCCGCCTACGCCGATGCGCCCGCCGAGACCGCCGACGGGCCCGCCACGGCCCGGATGCGCGAGGCGGGCGCGGTGCTCGTCGGCGTCACGGTGATGCCCGACCTGGGGATGCTGTCGTCCGGGGTGTCCAGCCTGCACGGCACGACCCGCAGCCCCTGGGACCTGCGCTGGTCCGTCGGCGGCTCCAGCTCCGGCGCGGCGGCCGCGGCCGCCGCCGGGCTCGGCGTCCTGCACGTGGGCTCCGACATCGGCGGGTCGCTGCGCCTGCCCGCGTCCTGGACGGCGACGGCCACGCTCAAGCCCACGGCCGGGCGGGTGCCGGTCGACCCGCCCTACCCGGGCCGGGTCGCGGGGCCGCTGGCCCGCTCGGTGCGCGACGTGGTGCGCCACCTCGGCGTCCTCGCCCAGCCCGACGCCCGCGACGTCACGCGCCTGGTGGACCCCTGGGCCGGGCCGGTGCCCGCGCCCACCGGGCCGCGCGCCCTCGCGGGCCTGCGCGTCGGGCTGCACACCGACGCGGGCGCGGGGACGCCCACGGACCCCGAGGTGGCCGCGGTCGTGCGCGCCGCGGCCGACACCTTCGCGGCCGCGGGCGCCGAGGTCGTCGAGCTCGCCCCCTTCCTCACGCCGGACCTGCTGGCCGCGCTCGACCGGTTCCTGCGCGTGCGCTCCTGGACGGACCTCGTGGCCCTGCCGGAGCACCGGCGCGCGCTGGTGCTGCCCTTCGTGCGGGAGTGGGCGCAGGGCGGCGCGGACGTCGGCGGCACCGAGGTGATCCGCTGCTTCGCCGAGGTCCAGCGGCTGCGCACCGTCGCCGTGCACGCCACCGCACCCTTCGACGTGGTCCTCTCCCCCGCGGCGCCGGTGGCCACCTTCCCCGCGGAGTGGCCGATGCCCTCGCGCGACCCGGCGACGGCCCTGCACCACTGCGGGTTCACCGCGCCGTACAACTCCTCGGAGCAGCCCGCGGCGGCGCTGAACGCGGGGTGGACCGCGGACGGGCGTCCGGTGGGGCTGCAGATCGCCGGCGCCCGCTCCGCGGATGCGGCGGTGCTGCGGGCCGCGCTGTGGTTCGAGGACGCGCGGGGGTCCGGGGCCACGCCCCGCTGGCCGCGCTGAGGAGAGAGGGGCGGGACGACGAACGCCGGTGCCCCGGGTGGGGCACCGGCGTCCGGTGTCAGCGGTTCCGATCCGTGTCAGCGGACCCGTGTCAGCGCTCCCGGGTCAGCGGGGACCGTCCGGTGTCGAGCTGACCGAGGGGCGCTCGTCCTCGGCGTCCTTCACGAGCGACGGCGAACCCGTCGTCGTGTCCGGACCCGTGCCGGTGGAACCGGTCGTGCCGGAACCGGTCGTGCTGGAACCGGTCGTGGTCGAACCGGTCTCGTCCGCGGTGACCTCCGCGTGGTCGGAGCCCTCCGCGGCCGGGGCGGGCTTGCGGAGGCTGAACACGATCGCCCAGGTGAGGGCGAGGACGATGACGATGAGGCTGATCCAGCTGGGGATGTGCGGGATGGACTCGCTGATGACCTCGTGGCCGGCCTGCATGAACAGCTTGATCCCGATGAAGGCCAGGATGAACGCCAGCGCCTTGGACAGCAGGTGGAAGCGCTCGAGCAGACCGGAGAGCAGGAAGTACAGGGCCCGCAGGCCGAGGATCGCGAAGGCGTTGCTGGAGTAGACGATGAACGGCTCGGAGGTCACGGCGAGGACGGCGGGGACGCTGTCGACGGCGAACACCAGGTCGGCCGCCTCGATCGCCACGACGACGGCGAGCAGCGGGGTGCCGACGCGCTTGCCGGCCTGCTTCAGGAAGAACTTCGTGCCGTGGTACTCGTCGGTGATCGGGATGACCTTGCGCAGCAGGCGGACCGCCAGCGACTTGCCCGGGTCGACCGACTCGTCGTCGTCCTTGAGCATCTTGTAGGCGGACCAGATGAGGATCGCGCCGAAGACGAACAGGACCGCGGTGAAGCGCTCGACGATCGCGACGCCGGCGCCGAGGAAGATGCCGCGGAACACCAGCGCGCCGAGGACACCGAAGAACAGGACGCGGTGCTGGAACTCCCGGGGGACGTTGAAGTACCCGAAGATCAGCGCGAAGACGAAGAGGTTGTCGACGGAGAGGCTCTTCTCCAGCAACCAGGCGGTCGTGTAGTCGACCCCGGCCTGCGTGCCGAGGGTGGCGAAGATGACCACGCCGAACGCGAGGGCGAGCCCGACCCACAGCGCGCTCCACTTGGCCGCTTCGCGGAAGCCGATGACGTGCGCGCCGCGGTGGGCGAGCAGGTCGATGGCCAGCATCACGACGATGATGGCGCCGAGCGCGAACCACGCCCAGAGGGGGACGTCCACGGGATCACTCCTGGAGGTCGGGACAGCACGGGCTTTCCGCCCCTCCATCGTCTCCCGCGGCGCAGTTCCGCGGGGGGTCCGCGGACGGAATCGTTGGCGAGGACTTCGTTGCCGGTCCCCGGCAACGAAGGGTCAGCCGGGCGGTTCGGTCGACCAGCCCAGGGCGCGGGCCGCGAGCACGGCGGCCTGCAGCCCGAAGCGGTCCTGGGCCCGGGTCGCGTCGACGCCGGTGAGCCGGCGCACGCGCGCGAGGCGGTAGGTGACGGCCCGCACCGACAGGTGCAGGCGGCGGGCCGTCTCCGTGGCGTTGCCGCCGGTGTCGAAGTACGTCTCGATCGTGGCCAGGTAGGGCTCGGCGCCGCCGCGCACGTCGCGCAGGGGTGCGAGCACCGACTCGACGAGGTCGCGGGCCGCCGCGCGGTCGCGCAGCAGCACCTCGAAGACGAGCAGGTCGGAGGCGTCGGCGACCGGGTCCTCCAGGCGCAGCCGGACGCCGAGGTCGAGGGCGCGCCGGGCCTCGTCGTAGGAGCTGACGACGGCGCCCGGGCCGCTGCCCCGGCGGCCGACCCCCGCGCGCCACCGTCCGCCGTCGGGGCGCCCGAGGGCCTCGCGGACCCGGGAGGACACCTCGGCGACCGCGTCGCGGTCGGGGGCCGCGAAGACGACCACCAGGGCTCCGTCCTTGGTCGCGACGAGGGCGTCGGCGTCCGCGGCGCTGCCCTGCAGCCGCCGCTCGACCGTCGTGACGGCGGGCGTGCCCTCCGCGAACGGCTCCGCGGCGCGCACCACCAGCACGGCGTGCGGGCCGGAGAGGTCGAGGGCGAAGCGCTGCGCCCTGCGCAGCAGGCCGGTCACGTCGGCGGTGCCGGCCAGCAGGTCGTCGACGAACTCGCGCCGGTCGGACTCCTCGCGGCGCACCAGCTGCCGCCGGGCCAGCTGGTAGCCCTCGGTGAGCGAGGCGACCGCGTCGTCGGTCGCGCGCAGCAGGACCTCCCCCGCGGTCACGACGGCCTGCGGGTCCTCGGCGGCGGCCTGCACGACGGGCAGCTGGCGCCACAGCCGCCAGGCGGCGGAGAGGTACAGGTCGAGCAGCGCCCGCAGGGCGACCCCGCCGGCGGCCGCGTCCTCCCCCACCCGCCGGTAGCCGCGGACCCGGCTCGCGGGCAGCCGGCGGCCTGCGGCGACGGCCCGCCAGACGGCGTCGAGGAAGTCGTCGAGCAGGGCCGCGTCGATGCCCCCGGCGTCGCGGGCGGCGGCGGCGGCCACGCGGTCGAGCACCTCGGGGGGCGGTTGCTGGCCCCCGGCAGTCTCGGGACGCTGCTGATCGCTCACGCCCCCAGCGTCGCAGCTGCACCGCCCGGGCCGCGGCGCGACCGCCGCGGCGAGCCGTCACGGCCCGCGCAGGTTGACCACGGAGCGTGTGAGCCTCGTCACGCTCGTTGTCCACACCTGCATGTCAGGGCCCCGGGTGCCGAGGAGGTGGACGGTAGTCTCGTCCGCAGTCGCCGACCTCGTCCCCCTCCCGGGGGACGGAGCGACGTGCGCACCCGAGCCGAAGCACCGCGCCGATCCGGGCGAGAGCCCCCGAACAGTGGACGTGCAACCGCCTTGCTGCTCTCCCCCCGCCTCCGCCACGCGGTCCTGCTGACCACCGCAGCCGTGGGCTCGGCATGCCTCACCCTCGGCGTCGGCGCGCACGTCCCCGCGGCCTCCGCCGCGACCGTCGCACCCGTCGCGCTGACGGCGGCCGTGCCGGCGGCGGTGCCGGTGGCCGTGCCGGTGGTGGACCCGCCCACCCCGGAGCAGGTCGAGCAGGCCCGGCAGGCCGCGGCCGCCGCGGCCGCCGCCGCGGTCCAGGCGCAGGCGCAGCTCACCGCCGCCCAGGCCCAGCTGGACGCGCTCGCGACGCAGGCCAACGCGGCGCTGGAGCGCTACCAGGTCGCCAAGGAGGGCAAGGAGGCCGCCGAGCGCGAGGAGGCCGCGCAGCGCCAGCGCCTCGCCCAGGCCGAGGTCGACCTCGCCCAGGGCAAGAAGGACCTGGGCCAGTGGGCGTCGCAGGCCTACCGCGGGGGCGGCACGCTGCAGGAGTACTCCGGCATGGTGACGATGCTGCAGGAGGGCGCCACCGACGACGCCGCCAGCGCGCTCGCCTCGGTCAAGCGCATCGGCGACGGCCGCAACAACGCCGTCGAGGAGTACGCGGCCGCGCAGCGCATCCAGGCCGACGCCACGACGCGGGCCGCCGCCGCGGCCGCGCAGGCCCGCGCCCACGCCGACGAGGCCGTCCTGGCCAAGGAGCAGTCCGACCGCCTCGTGGCGGAGCAGCGTGCGCAGGTCGCCGCCCTCGCCGTCCTGCAGGCCAGCGCGACGGGCACCGCGAGCTCCGAGCAGGAGCGCGCCACCAACCTCGCGACGGCCCGCGCCGCCGCCGACGCCATGGCTGCGGCCGCCACCGCGCAGGGGCTCATCGGGGCCGTGGGCGACTGCACCGGCGCCAGCACCACCGGCTACGGCAACGGCCTCATCCCGCGCAGCGCCCTGTGCCCGCTGTGGGGGGCCTCCTCCCACGTGCTGCGCGCCGACGCCGCCAACGCCTTCAACCAGCTCAGCCAGGCCTACGCCCAGGCGTTCGGGACGCCGCTGTCGGTGACCGACTCCTACCGCACCCTGGCCGGCCAGATCGACGTCGCGGCCCGCAAGCCCGGCCTCGCGGCCAAGGCGGGCACGAGCCGGCACGGCCTCGGCATCGCCGTGGACCTCGGCGGCGGCGTCCAGACCTTCGGCTCCCCCCAGTTCCTGTGGCTCAAGCGCAACGCGGCCCTCTTCGGCTGGCTGCACCCCGCCTGGGCCGAGGAGCGCGGCGGCAAGTTCGAGCCGTGGCACTGGGAGTACCAGGGCTGACCTCCCGGCGACGGGCGCGACGACGGCGACGCGAGCACCGAGGGAGTCCCTGAGCACGTGAGTCCAGAGCACGTGAGTCCTGAGCAGGAGGGCGGCGGCCGCCCCGCCGCGCGACACCCCTTCACCGACCACCCGGGGCCAGTGGCGATGGCCCACCGCGGGTTCTCCCGCGACGGCCTCGAGAACTCCCTGGCCGCCTTCGCCGCGGCCGTCGACCTCGGCTACCGCTACCTCGAGACCGACGCCCGCGCCACGGCCGACGGCACGCTCGTCGCCTTCCACGACGACCGCCTCGACCGGGTCACCGACGGGCGGGGCCTGCTCGCGCAGCTGCCGTGGTCGCAGGTCCGCCGCGCCCGCATCGGCGGCCGCGAGCCCGTCCCGCTGCTCGCCGACGTCCTGGACGCCTTCCCCGGCGTGCGGCTGAACGTCGACGTCAAGGACGAGGCCGCCGTCGCCCCCCTGGCGGAGCTGCTGCGCCGCACCGGCGCCACCGACCGCGTGCTCGTCACGGCCTTCTCCGACCGCCGCCGCCACGCCGCCCTCGCCGCGATCGGCGGACGTCCCGCCACCAGCGCGGGCACCGGCTCGCTCGCGACGGCGCTCGCCGGCGTCCGCCTCGGGTCGCCGGCGGTGGTGCGCCGCGCGCTCGCCGGCGTCGACGCCGTCCAGGTGCCCGTGCGCAGCGGGCGGATCCGCGTCGTCAGCTCCGCGATGGTCCGGGCCGTGCACGCGGCCGGCGCCCAGGTCCACGTCTGGACCGTCGACGACCCCGCGCAGATGCACGCCCTGCTCGACCTCGGCGTCGACGGCCTCATCACCGACCGCGCCGACCTGCTGCGCGACGTGCTGATCGCCCGCGGGCAGTGGGTGCCCGCGTGAGCGCCGCCCTGCCCGACGTCACCGACCCCGGCGTCCTGCGCCGGGCCCGGCGCAGCTGGTACTTCTACGACTGGGCCAACTCCGGCTACGTCACCACGACGGGCACCGTCCTGTTCGCCCCGTACCTGACCGTCGTGGCCCGCCGCGCCGCGTGCGCGGGCACCACCGGCGACTGCGACCGGACCCTGTCGGTGCTCGGCCTGCCGATCGCCCCCGGTTCCCTCGCCCTGTACGCCGTCACGCTGGCCACCCTGCTCTCGGCGCTCGTCCTGCCGCTGGTCGGCGCCCTGGCCGACCGCAGCCGCCACCGCCACCGCCTGCTGGGCGGCTTCGCGTGGACGGGCGCCGCCGCGGGCACCGCCATGGTCGGCATCGGCGGGGACCGCTGGTGGCTGGGCGTCCTCCTCGTGCTGGTGGCGACGGTCTGCCTGACGTCCTCGCTCGTGGTCTACGACGCCATGCTCTGCGACGTCTCCCCGCCGGCCGAGCGCGACCGCGCCTCGTCGCGCGGCTGGGCGCTTGGCTACCTCGGCGGCTTCCTGCTGCTCGCCGTCAACCTCCTCGTCGTCTCCTTCCCCGCGGCCCTCGGCCTCACCGAGGAGCAGGCCGTGCGCGTCTCGCTCGGCTCGGCCGGGCTGTGGTGGGCGGCGTTCACGCTGATCCCTGTCCTCGGGCTGCGGCACCTGCCCTCCCGGCCGCTCGGGGCCGCCGCCTCCCCCACCGGGCTGCGGGGCCGGGCGGCGCTCGCGGCACCGTTCCGGCAGCTGGCGGGCACCCTGCGCGGCGTGCGCCGCTACCCGCAGGTCGTGCGCTTCCTGCTGGCCTACCTCGTGTTCAACGACGGCATCCAGACGGTCGTCTACGCCGCCAGCGTCTACGGCCAGGAGGAGCTCGGGTTCTCCTCCTCGCAGCTCATCACGACGATCCTGCTCGTCCAGGCCGTCGCGTTCGGCGGGGCGCTCGTCTTCGGGGTCGCCGCGGGCCGCTTCGGCGCCCAGCGGACGGTGCTGGCGGGGCTGGGGCTCTGGGTGGTGGTCATCCTGCTGACCTTCGGCGTCCCCCGCGGCGCGTTCTCGCGGTGGCTGGTCCTCGCGGTCCTGATCGGCGTGGTGCTCGGCGGGACGCAGGCGCTGGCCCGCTCGATGTTCAGCCGGCTCGTCCCCGTCGGCGCGGAGGCGGAGTTCTTCAGCCTGTACCAGGCGGGGGAACGGGGGACGAGCTGGCTCGGCACGCTGGCCTTCGGCCTCGTCGCCCAGCTGACGGGGTCCTACCGCCCCGCGCTGGCCTTCCTGCTCGTCTTCTTCGTCGTCGGCGGTGTCCTGCTGACCCGGGTCGACGTCGCGGCCGGGGCCCGGCAGGCCGAGGGCGGGGACGCCGCGGCCCGCGCGGAGCAGGGCTGACACGGTTCGACACCACGCATCACCATGAGTAGCTTGGTGTGACCAGCTGCACACGACCTCCACACCCGGGCCGGTCTCCAGGTGGAACAGGGGCCCAGGTTGCCGCGTTGTCAACACCGAGTCCCTTCCCTCCCCCGTCAGTCGGGGAGCTTGGAGCGAGGGGAACCTGGGGAGGTCACATGAGCGAGCGAAACCTGCGGGGATCCCGGCTCGGGACGGCGAGTCTCGAGAGCGAGTCCGGCGTGGAGCCGGCGGAGCGCCAGCAGATCACGTACCACTGCCCCAACGGCCACACCGTGACCGTGCCGATGTCGATGGAGGCCGACGTCCCTCCGCTGTGGGAGTGCCGTTGCGGGGCCGAGGCCCTGCGCGCCGACACCGACCAGCCGGAGAAGAAGGTCGGCCGTCCGACGCGGACGCACTGGGACATGCTCCTGGAGCGCCGCACCGTCGCCGAGCTGGAAGTCCTGCTCGACGAGCGGCTCGCGCTGCTGCGCAACCGGACGGTCAAGCGCAGCGCCTGAGCACCACCCGCGCCTCGGCGCACCGGGCCGGTCCACCTCGCGGTGGGCCGGCCTTCGTCGTCCCGGCCCGCGGTCACGGCGGCTCAGAGCGGGCGGCCGCCGCCGAGCTGCCGCCGGTCGCCGTCCCCGTCGTCGAGGACCTCACCGTCCACGACGTCGCCGTAGGGGTCCCCGCGCACCACCGTGCCGGGCACCGTGGTGCCCCCGGCCCGCAGGACGGCCGACCGGACCCGGCGCTGCAGCCAGCGGGCTCCTGCCCGCCGCAGCAGGGTGCGGGTGGGCGGGAACAGGCACAGCAGGGCCACCACGTCGCTGAGCAGCCCCGGCAGGACGAGCAGGGCGCCGCCGGCCCCGGTGAGCAGCGCGTCGCCGACGCCCTCGCCGCTGCGCCGCTCGGCGGCGGAGCCGGGCTGGACGAGCCCCGTGCGCCGCAGCGCGTCCAGGGCCCGGCGGCCCGCGCGCCGCAGGACCGCGACTCCCGCGAGCGTCTCCACGGCGAGCAGGACGGCGACGCCCAGGGCCCCGACGAGGTCCGCGAGCTGCACCAGCAGCCACACCTCGACCACGAGCAGGAGCAGCACCAGGACGGAGACGACCGCGACCCAGCGGGAGCGCCGGCGCACCGGCAGCGGCGAGCTCACCGCTCCCCCTCCGTCACGACGACCTCGGCGACGCCGCTCACAGCGCCACCGGGCTCGCCGGAGCGGTGGGGGCGTCCGCCCCGGCCGGGCGCCCGGAGCCGCCACGGCGGCCCGTGCGCCCACCGCGCACCCCGGGGCGGGGCAGCAGGAGCAGGACGAACCCCAGGACGGTGAGCGCGACCTCGGGGGCCACGCCGATGCGGGTGGCGATCGTCTGCGTCGTGCGCAGCGGCAGGTCGGCCTCGAGGACCGCCTGGGTGAACAGCTGCGTCTCCTGGTGCGCCGCGCCGTCGGGCGTGATGATCGCGCTGACCCCGACGGTGGACACGTGCACGACGCTGCGGCCGGTCTCCACGGCCCGCAGGCGCGACATCGCGAGCTGCTGCACGGCCTCGTTCGACATCCCGAAGGTCGCGTTGTTCGTCTGCACCACGAGCAGCTGCGCCCCGGCCCGGACCGACTCGCGGACGACGCCGTCGAAGTTCACCTCGAAGCAGATGACGTCGCCGACGGGCACCCCGCCCATGTCCAGCAGCCCGACGCGGTCGCCGTGGACGAAGTCGCGCGAGACGAGGTCGACCTTGTCGGTGAACTGCCGGAAGAACGCCCGGTACGGCATGTACTCGCCGAAGGGGGCGGGGTGCTGCTTGACGTAGCGCTGGGTCTGGTCGATGCCCGTGCCGGGGGCCACCACGAGCCCCGCGTTGGAGAGGTAGCGGCCCGGCCCCTGCAGCACCGCGCCCACGAGGGTGGGGGCGCCGACCGCGTCGACGGCCCGGTCGATGACCGCCCGGGCGTCGGGGTTCAGGAAGGGGTCGATGTCGCTGGAGTTCTCCGGCCAGAACACCAGGTCGGGCTGCGGTGCCGTCCCGTCCTGCACGCGCTGCGCCAGCGCCAGCGTGGCGTTGGCGTGGTTGTCCAGGACGGCCCGGCGCTCGGAGTTGAAGTCCAGGCCCTCGCTCGGGGTGTTGCCCTGCACGGCCGCGATCCTCCTCGTGCCCGCCTCGGCGGCGGTCGGCCGCGGGACCAGGGCCCCGGCCGCGGTGACGGCGATGCCCAGCACGAGGCACACGGCCGCGGAGCGCGCGCGGCGCGCCGGGCGGGGCGCCGACGGC
>NZ_VWPY01000091.1 GCF_011839805.1 Kineococcus rubinsiae
TTGTCATATTCTGCCAATAAAATAGGTTAAAAAATGCTCAAAATTTCAGTTTTTCCTGATTTCTCAATGCCTCAATAACCCACTTTTATCCCCATTTTCTGCGGACAATTCTTGGGATAATTTGAGGATATCTGCATGTACGTTCTGGCGTACAGGCTTTCAAGAAAATCACCAATAGGCAGACACCACCAGATTGCATATCATGGCTTCATTGAGAACAGGATGTTCCAGATAAAAATAAGAAGATCAACGACAGGACGCGAGGGATGACAGGAGTTGACCCTAATACCAAATACGAAAAAACCCCGACAGGATGTCGGGGTTTTTTATTATCTAAATAGCTTCAGATAAGCTGTGGTATGTTAATTTTAGGAAATATAAAAAATACAGCTTTATTAATATATCTAAAAAATTAGAATACAAATAAAAGTTAATCTATGTTTAAATATTAATAATATTCAATCAGTTATAAAAAAATGGCACCTCAAAGTAATATTAATCTAGATGTAATGAAAAAATTACAAGATGCTCTTAGTGCAGAATATATCTATACAGAAAAAATAGATTTTTACGAAAAATTGATATTTATCTACAACTTACTATGCTTTTGTGTTCCACTGATAGTTCTTACCTCTCTTTATATTACAAAAGGTGATGAGAATCTTGAGCCTCTCCTAAATACAGTATCTACTATTGCTTCTGTTGGATTACTCATATTTATGGGTGTTATATATTTAGCCTCTATTCCTGATAAAAAAGAAAAATTTATCGTTTCTAGAAGAATTAATAGAAGGACACAAAAGGATTGTCAGGATAACTTGGAAAAAACTAATGAAGAGCTGAGTTTCTTTTTTAAACATATTAATGATATTGATGATGATGATTTAGACAAGCTAGGAAAGCTAAAAAAATCAACAAAACAAGCATCTTATCGATATGCTTTAGAAAATTTAGGATATGATGCTAAATGTCCAAAGTGTCAAAAGTCACCAGATGCTTACAGCAGATTTTTCGTAGGCTCTTCATGTAAACAATGCGGTATTAAAAAATAAAAGGTAATCTTAGATGATTAAACAATTTGATGAGTTTTATAAACAATTAAGTGGCGAAGAAAAAAGCAAATTAGTTGATCATATCATCAACACTTACACAAATTTAAATGTTGTTATGGAAGGTTACAATAGTGGCACTCTAGCTATTCTAGATGGATTAAATGCTGGACCCTTAGCGACCCTAAGCCTAACAAACAAATGTAACGGGTGTGGTCGACCATTATAAAATCAAAAAAGCCTAGATCGAAGATCTAGGCTTTTTTGATTTCGCATAGAATTTTTAAAAATATAAATTACTCAATGCTATGGATTAAAGCTTGAATATTAGGAACTTGCCTATCTAACTGTGATTGATTCACTCTTACTGTTTTACCTAGAACCTGTTTATTACCAGCAGTCAATTTTGATATAGGAATACCTTCAGCTCCAGAAACTACCGATGCGCTGTTTGCATCGTTAACTTCATACTGGAACATATGTCTGAAGGCTCTTCTGCTATTAGGCGGATTAGCACCTGTAGGATGTATTGAAAATAAATTAGGATTGTTTGTCCAAGCTGTATAAATTTCTTCTCCAATCTCATTCACTACTGTTTTAAATGCAGTTGCAGATGATTGATTCATTTGAGTTAATCTATTGCCGATATACATATAAATCTTTGGTACAGACATTCTATATCGCTGAGAATTGATATGAAATTCTGATTGCTGTTGTCCTGGCTGACGCGTAATACCATAAATTAATGCTAAAACGGCTCTAACTGCACGTTTAGACGAGCCATCAGCAGAGAATGGAATCAGTAACCGATCAGCAGCAGACATAGCTAATTCTGTATAGATAGAAAAACTAGGATTACAATCAATAAAAACCGTTAAATCTTCAGTATTTAGAGAAACTCTGACATCTTCAATTAAATCACTGATCCAAGTATGTACAATTCTCCATGCATCCGTTGGTCCCGGCATTGCTGCAGATGCAACACGAGATGCTTGTATTTCCAATTGTTCATCTCCAGGTACTAAATATAAATTATTTGGTAATTGAGAGTTGTACTGATTCGGGCTTATATAAAAATTTGCACCAGATCTTGGATTTACGTATGGACTTAAAATACGACTTTCTACATAACCTGAAATTGTTTTTTTACTGGCTTGAGAATGGATTTCATCTAAGTGAGATTCTCCGCGCTCAATTCCGCCTAAAAGCATTGATGAAGAATTAGCTTGAGGGCATAAATCTAATACTAAAACTTTTTTATTTGGATGAGTGACAGCATACTCAGCTGCAATTTGAAAAGTTAAGTAACTTTTACCAACCCCACCTTTATTATTCCATAAAGCATAAATAGCCATTTTTAGAATTTCCAACACTTTCCAACAATTTTGCAATCATATGTGATAGTTCGGTGTTAATGGTAGTTTTTTTAATAGTTCACAATAACTTCATTCATATTTAACATAAAATCTCATATACGAAATTCAGTAGCCCAAAGTAGAAATGTCCGCTTTTAGAATATGAATTTGGTGTTATTGCTAAAGCTCGTGGCATGACTCAAAATCGCTAAAGAAGCAGGGATTGGGGTGAGGCACTCCACAAAGTCCTACGTCAGGATTAAGCACCACGTTTTGATACGATTAATCGTGTAGTGAATGCTTTAGGCGGCAGAGGTATTGAGTTCTTTAATATGCAGTTCAACGACTGTCATCAGGTTCTCAAATCCCTCAGTTTCCCCGGTATTCATCCGAGCCAACTCGGTCGAGTAGCTCGGATTATGATGCCTACTTTTAAAAAGGCACCCCCCACGATCAGTAAGCAGTTCTAGGGAACTTATGACGACCTGGGGTGGACTGAGTCCGTTTTACCCAATCTTCCGGATATTCTTGACTGTAAGAATCATAGTAATGACCTGACCAATATTCCTGATTGTATTCTTGGCATTCGTAATCTTGAGAAAAGTTGTGGGTGCTTTGTTGCGCTACAGCATGTTGCTGAAGTGTATTTTCAGCTGTTCTTTCCGCCTGATCTAAAGTCATGAAAATATCGAGCAAGGCTTGGCGTTGTTGATGATTCAGAAGTTTTGCGCTTTCGACAATCAGTTGTTTAGCGAGGTTTTTTGGCATGCATGGGTTTGCATTATTGAATTTAATCTGCATAGCAGTTTCCTAGATAAGAGTTTAATTATCTCCATCACTTCTCACGGCAATGGAGGCAACTTAACAGGGGTGAGAATACTGAATCTAGGATCAGCCAGCACAAAGCTGCCCTGCTAAGCTACCATAGGGACTGCTTAACAGTAGGCAAAAAAATAGCCGCAAGTGCGACATTTAATTGCACCTAGATTTTATCAGGTTCTCACGCCTGGACACAGATTTTGCTGCGTTGAAATAAGATTATCCAGTAAAAAGTAGGGTGTCAAGGTCCTAATCAGTAGTTCTTATAAAAACTGAAAAATCTAACTAAAAGGTGTCTATAAAATCAGTGGCTATTCAAACATTAAAGATTAAATAACTTTCTGTCTCTTTCTTGTGTTAAATACTCGTTCATTTCAGCGAGTATTTTTTCCTTATTTTCTTCATTTTCCATCTTTTTGAGTAAGTAAGAACCCAACAAAATTTTACGTCTTGTATCATCCTTTCGGTCTTGTTCTTTTTGCTTTGATTTTTCACGAGCAATAGTTGCTTGTTTTTGCACTTTTAACTGTTTCAATCGCTCTTCTTGTTTTGCAATTTTTTCATTCAGATAATCAAGACTCATAATCAAATACCGTTCTTAAGCTTTTGGATTCTTCTCGATCATAAGCGCATTTGTACTGGCGTACAAGATACTATATGATACTCAAAGAATCCCGTAAGGGCGCACTTAGCCAAACTAAATCCATACTTTCAGTATGTGATTAGTTTGGTGCGAAAGGGGACTCCCCATTACCCCTGACGAACCAGTTCAGGTTGGTAATTTCGATAAATCGAAATAAAGAGCAAAAGCAAAATGGCGATATATCATTTTTCAGTTAAAGCGATTAGTCGTAGTGATGGACGTAGTGCCGTTGCTTGTGCTGCATATCGCTCGGCTGAAAAATTGGTATGCGATTACTACGGAAAAGAGCAAGACTACACAAAAAAAACAGGTGTCGAATTTACAAATATCTATGCACCTGAAAACACAAAAAAAGAATTATTAGACCGTCAAAAATTGTGGAACGCAGTCGAGAAAGTCGAGAACAGAAAAAATTCACTTCTTGCCCGTGAATTTGAAATTGCCTTCCCATCCGAACTAAACGCAGAACAGAGAAAAACCCTACTTGATGAACTGTGCCAGGAACTTGTCAAAAAGCATGGCGTGATCGTTGATGCAGCGATACATGCTCCACATATTGAAGGTGGATCTGATGACCGCAACTATCATGCTCACATCATGTTTACGACCCGATCTATTAGTAAAACTGGTGACTTTGAAGCCAAAAAATTCAGGGACTTCAGCAGAGACAATGGGACAGAAACAGTCAAAGCATGGCGTGAAACATTTGCGGATCTAGTGAATGTTCAACTTGAAGCTATTGGCTCTAAAGAGCGTGTTAGCCACTTGAGCTACGAAGAGCTAGGCAACGGGCTAGAAGCCACGCAGCATGAGGGCTATGAGGTTACACAGCTTAGACGTATGGGCATAGATACAGAAATCAGCCTTGCTAATGATGCAATCAGGCAACGTAATGCTGAAAAAACTGTAAATGAACAAGCGATCACTGGACTAGATCAAGAAATCACGGTCTCAGAGCGTCTTATTTGCGATTTAAGAGAAGAAAAGAGCGAGTACGATAGAAAGCAAGCTGAAGCCCAAAAAGCGGCTACAATCGCAGCACAACGCAAAATAGAGCATGATAGAGAACAAGCTAAACAACTTGATCGAGATAAATTTCTTCAGCTTCAGGATCGCTATAAAAACTTTGCTGATAGCTATTTCATTACAATAAACAATAAAAATCAGGTGCTTAATGATATTTCTGAGCAGCTCGAGAGGTCGAAAAAGTGGCTATCGAAACAGCGAGATGTTTACGAAAGAGAGGGCATATTTTATCACGCTATGACGCATGACATGATCAGCATCAATACGCCCAACTATTGGCTTTCAAGCGTCCAGTTTAATCAAAAGAAAAAAGAGATCGAACGGCAATATCAGACACAAATTATTGAGTTAATTTCAGATTCTAATATTGAAACTGTTGTCCGTGATTTAAGAGAAACGGCAGCAAAAATCTTAGAGCGTGGCGAGGATCTACCCGTTGGTCATCAAGAAAAACAGACGTTTTTCAAAAAGTTATTCGCAAAAAAAGAGTATGTACATAGCTATGAAACACTTTCTGATTATGATGAACATGTCGTCCCTGTTTTGAAAAAAATAGAGATAAGACAAGAACTTATAGAACGTCAAAAAGAGAAGCAACTCGAAAGAGAAAAACTCGATGAGATCGAGAAAAAACGTTATGAACAGGAAGTTCGACAAATTAAGCTTGAAAATGAAAAACGTTACGAGTCAGAACGCAATCAGCGTTATCAATCTCAGCGAGATTTTGAAACAGAACAGCCAAAACCAAGACCTAAAAATGATTTTGAAATTTAGTTTTTCTAAACAATAACAAATATCTACAGAGCGAGTGTCTACGAGCGAACTAGCAATATTCGACCATCGACCCTCTGAAAAACCGCTTTTAAATGACTTGAATCCTAGAAAATCTATATTTTCATGCTGAAATTCGCCCCTAGACCGAGCGTAGCGAGCATAAAAAACTTATGAGCGAAGCGAATTCCGAGTTGCTTTTGATTTTTTTAAAGTCACAACGAGATTAGCAATAAAATTGCCCCTCGAATCGAGCGAAAGCGAGATTCAATAGAGTTTGAGCGTAGCGAAAACATAGGGCAATTTTTCATAAAGTCTTTTTAATTATATTTTAAATCTTTTAAATATTTTAGGCAGCCTGAAAGGCTTTAAAGACAAGGCTTTCAGCTCTTAACTATGAGGGATTGACTACTAACTATGAGGGATTGACTACTAACTATGAGGGATTGACTACTTAAATATGAGGGATTGACTACTAACTATGAGAAAATTATAGTACTCATAATTAAGTTTTCGAAATAAAAGTAATGAGTCCATCTAAAAAAGAACTAGTAGTTAAATCAAATCAAGTTATTGAGGCTTCATACCAACTCAGCTCAACAGAACAGCGTATTGTGTTAGCAGCTATTAGTAAAATTAGTCGGGCTGAAGACATTACAGATGATGAAATTTATCGCGTAACTATTGATGACTTAAAAAAACTTGGGGTTCATGAAAAAACAGCTTATAGAGATCTAAAAGATGGTGTAAACCGCTTATATGACAGATCAATTAATTTAGCTATTGATGATGAATCAATCAAAATGAGATGGATTCAATCCATACGATTTTTAGAAAGTAAAAGCGTTGTAGGAATTAGGTTTTCTAAAGAAATTTTGCCTTTCATTTCTAATCTAAGTCGTGAATTCACTAAGTATTCATTATCTGACATTGCTGGTATGAGTAGCGCCTATGCTATTCGTATTTATGAGTTATTAAGCCAATACCGTTCTATAGGAAAACGAGAGATTTCAATTGAATCTCTAAGAGGTATGTTGGAGTTAGGAAAAAGATATCCATTATCTGCTGATTTAAAAAGATGGGTTATTGATACAGCTGTAGATCAAATCAATGAACATAGCCCTTTAAATGTATCTTACAAGCAAATAAAGACAGGTCGAAAAGTCACACACATTCAATTCACGTTTAAAGAAAAATCAAAAAGTATTGAGCATAAATCTGAACAGAATAATTTTTATAAATTGACAGATTCACAAATTAATATGTTTGGTAATCAGCTTTCACGCTTACATGAAGTATCCTACCTAGCACAACAAGGTGAAAGTTATGACGACTTAGCTATCAAAATTAAAGATATGCTGCGAGATCCAATACAACAAAAACAACTTATTCCTCATCTTAAAAATTTAGGCTTTAAGGCATAAAGATCGACTGTGTATGTAGCGGTTGACTGGTTGTTGATGTATCTTGGTTCACATAATAGACAACCAGAATTACAAGATGAAATCACTATCTGTTATTGAGCTTTCAAACCTATATGGAATGACTCGTCAAGCCATTTATAAGCAAGTTAATAAAGGTAATTTAAGTAAGAATAGTGATGGTAAAATTGATCTTTCCGAAGCTATTCGAGTTTTTGGTGAACCGTCTAGAAATGTGAACAGTTCACAGACAACCGAAACACGAAAGTTGTCAGAAGTTCACCTGCTAGAACAACAGGTTTACATGCTTCAAAAACAGCTTGAACAGGCGCATGAGCGTGAGCAGTTTCAACGTGAGGAATTAAAAGCCAAGAATGATCAATTACACGTTAAGGATGAACAAATTGAAGCGATACAACGATTATTAGAAGCTCCAAGAGCCTATACAACTAGGTTTATCGATCCAAAATCAGATACAGCAACGGATACTGGTTCAAAAAGTGAGTCGAACTATGATGGATTGACTACTGAACAAAAAGAATCTCATGTACAAACTGAGGTGAAAGATGACGGATTGACTACCAATAGCCAAATTGAAAATAAGCGGATTCTGGTGCCGGATCACGTTGAACCGGAGCAGCCGAAAAGAGGCTTTTGGAGCCGTTTTTTTAGACCCTATGATTAACCACTATTGTTTAACTAATATGAACAAAGTCGTGAAACATTGGTCAAAGAATAAGCGTGGAACATGAAAAATCATAAAAAAAGCCCACCTTGGGGAAGATGGGCTATCAACTAGAAACTACAGCATTGATTTATAAAGAGAATTAGAAAGCATTTCGTATAAGGCGTATTATGTTAATTTTAGAGAAATTTAAAAGTTCATACTATTTTACGAATTTTTCAATTAATTTTTTAATAGCATCAATATCCCTATTTTTAATAATATTAAAAATTTCTTGAGGTCCAATGTCTTTTAGTACTTTATAGATACTATTAAACTTATCTTTTAGCTCAGTTTTATCATCAAGATTATAGCCATTCTCATAAACCCAATTTACTGTAGTTAACATAGCTAAAGTTACAACAGTTGCTATACCTGCTGCAGCTACGTCTAGAACACCTGTTGGAGGTAGAACGGATTTAGCCCAAAGGAAAATATTTGTTCCCGCACTTTGACTAGCAAATAATGGCAAGGCTGCAAGGGCAGACTTCTTATTTAAAACTTCACCGGTATAAATATAATGTATAGACATAATTGCAGTGGCTTGAGTCGCAGAAATATAAACAGCACTACCGGGAATAAATGCCTCACCAGCTACCGCAGCCAATGCTGTATAAATTACTCTTCTTGCTAATACAGATTTTCTTTCAATTTCTCTGGCTAAAATTAAATCTTTACCATATTCCCTAAGAAAATCCAGTATTGCATCCCTTAACTCATCAACTCCTCGGATATCTAATTCGTAATCGGTATCATAGTCAGGATCATATCCATCCACACAAGTTTGGAAAATTTGCTCATCTGGAGACAAACCTAAGGCGTCTCTCCATTGATCTACAACAGCCTTTAAAGCAGCCCTTTTCTTGTCATAAAGATCAATTTTATTTAATACGACAAATACTTGCTTACAATGCTGTTTAAGCTCGTCATAGTGTTTCTTTTGTGTGATATCCGCAGAATCTGAAACAACCAAAATACCAACATCGATATCTAACATAGCTTGTCGAGTTACTGCACTATTTTCATCAATAACATCACCAAGACCTGGGGAATCTAGGATTTCAACTTTTTCACCTAATTTAAAGCGTTTAACTTTTGTAGTAACTCCAGAAGTAGCGCCAACTTCAGCTAATTTATCGTCTTTATTTTTACGAAATAAGGCATTTAATAAGGAACTTTTTCCAGCACTTACTTTTCCGATAATAGCAACAGTAACTTTCTCATGAAAACTAGCCTCAACTTCATCTAGTTTTTGTTGTGCTATCTCTTCAAAATCTACATCTACAGAGCTACTCATAGCCAATCCTCAGTTGCTTTTTATTAAAAAGTATTTGATGTTCAGATTAATTATATGGAATGAATAAATCAATAATTTACATTCTTATTGCGACAGAATATGTCGTTATTACAGAGACTTTTTACAAGCAAACTATCTAAAATATTAAGCAGAAATATTCAATAATTTTCATAACCGTCGTATCTTAACTTAGGTGATATTCTATGGCATTTATTTATAGTTCAAATGTAGTGCAATGTCCAACTTGTAAAAATACAAAGGTAACCGCATCTCATCGAGATATTATTAGCCCCTTAGATATTCCTACTTGTGCAAAGTGTAAAGAAAAAATGAATTTTCTAAAAAAAGCTGAACTAATAGATTGGTTAACGCACCCAAAAGACCTTTTAAATAACCCTAGAGATTTTTTAAAATATTTTCAGAAATAAAAATTTCACTACAAATGAATACCATTACTTTTTTCCCATTCATCGCTCCATTTAACATAATGGTGCTTATACGAAACCATTTATAAAAAGTTATTGTTTTTCAGGTATTTAAAAAATTAGTCATGACTAAAAAATAGGTAAAAAGCCGACTCGGAAACAAGT
>NZ_VWPY01000092.1 GCF_011839805.1 Kineococcus rubinsiae
ACCCGGAGCCGGGTCGAACGTCGCGCCCGCCCCGCGCCCGCCGACGCGGCCGCCGTGGCGCGGGCGACGCGGCGTCCGCGGCCGTCCCGCCGTGGTCGTGCGGGCCCGGGGTTCGCTAGCGTCGCCCGGGGAGGTCCACCATGACGAGCTCGACGACCAGCACGCTGCCCGCCGCCCGGCCGGCCCCGCACCAGCCCGCCGACCTCGGCCGGCTCCTGATCCAGTGCGAGGACGGTCCCGGGATCGTCTCCGCGGTCAGCGGTTTCCTCAGCCGCGCCGGGGTGAACATCGTCGACCTGGCGCAGCACTCGACCGCGCCCGCGGGCGGTCGCTTCTTCCAGCGCACGGAGTTCCTGCTGCCCGGGCTCCCCGCGGCCCGCGACGAGCTCGAGCGCGCCTTCGCGACCGAGGTGGCCGAGCCGTTCGGCATGGAGTTCCGGTTCGCGGAGGCGGCCCGGCCCAAGCGGGTCGCGATCCTCGTGTCCAAGACCGACCACTGCGTCCTGGACCTGCTGTGGCGCAACCGCCGCGGCGAGCTGGACATGAACGTCGTCATGGTCGTGTCCAACCACCCCGACCTCGCCGACGAGATCCGCCCCTTCGGCGTGCCCTACGTGCACGTCCCCGCGACCCGCGACAACCGGGCCGAGGCGGAGCAGCGCCAGCTGGAGCTGCTGCGCGGCAACGTCGACCTGGTCGTCCTGGCCCGCTACATGCAGATCATCACGCCGACCTTCCTGGCCGGCGTGGGCTGCCCCCTCATCAACATCCACCACTCCTTCCTGCCCGCCTTCATCGGCGCGGCGCCGTACCAGAAGGCCAAGGAGCGGGGCGTGAAGCTCGTCGGGGCCACCGCCCACTACGTCACCGAGGACCTCGACGAGGGCCCGATCATCGAGCAGGACGTCGTGCGCGTCGACCACCGGCACTCCACCGCCGACCTCTCCCGCCTCGGGGCCGACGTCGAGCGGGCCGTGCTCTCGCGCGCGGTGCGCTGGCACCTGGAGGACCGCGTGGCCCGCAACGGGAACTCCACGGTCGTCTTCTGAGCGGGGGGGCCCGGCCGCGGCGCCCCGCCGGGCGCGGATGCGTCATCTGACTCGGACGGGCCCTCCGGGACCGCGCGCCGCCGGCCCGCCACAACGCCGTCGGCGGGCCGGCGCCGCGGGCCTACCGTCGTCGACGGCGGTCCGCGAGGAGGCCTCGTCGTCGAGGAGTCCGGAGAACGGCCGCCCACCCGACGTCGAACGGACGGTCATGAGCACCGAGAACCTGCAGCAGCTGCTGGACGCCCACGGCGACACCGTGACCATGCTGCGCGACTCGAAGATCGGCACCTACATCTACCCCGTGGTGCCCGCCGAGTTCACCAACTGGCGCCGCGAGGTGCGCTCCTGGCGCGAGGACGCGGTCCTGTTCGACCAGTCCCACCACATGGTCAACCTCTTCGTCTCGGGCCCCGACGCCCTGAAGCTCCTGACCGACACGGGCATCAACAGCACCGCGAAGTTCCCCGTCGACACGGCCAAGCAGTTCGTGCCCGTCTCGCCCGAGGGCGGCGTCATCGGCGACGGCATCCTCTTCCGCCTCGCCGAGGAGGAGTTCGTCTTCGTCGGCCGCGCGCCCGTCGCGAACTGGCTCACCTACCAGGGCCGCACGGGCTACGACCTGGAGATCCGCCGCGACGACCGCTCCCCGTCGCGCCCCTACGGCAAGGCCGTCAGCCGCGAGGTGTGGCGCTTCCAGATCCAGGGGCCCAAGGCGTGGCCGCTGATCGAGAAGCTCAACGGCGGCACGGTCGAGCAGGTCAAGTTCTTCACCATGGGGCGCATGACCATCGGCGGCCAGGAGGTGCGCACGCTGCGCCACGGCATGGCGGGCGCCCCCGGGCTGGAGATCTGGGGCCCCTACGACAGCTACGACGCCGTCCGCGACACCATCCTCGAGGCGGGCCGCGAGTTCGGCCTCGAGCCGTGCGGTTCGCGGGCCTACTCCTCCAACACGCTGGAGTCCGGCTGGATCCCGTCCCCGCTGCCGGCGGTCTACAGCTCCGAGGAGCTGCGCGGCTACCGGGAGTGGCTGGGGGCCGACAGCTACGAGGCCACCAACGCCCTCGCCGGCAGCTTCGTGTCCTCCGACATCAGCGACTACTACCTCAACCCCTGGGAGCTGGGGTACGGCTCGTTCGTGAAGTTCGACCACGACTTCATCGGCCGCGACGCCCTCGAGGCCCTCGCCCCCGACCAGCAGCGCCGCAAGGTCACCCTGGCGTGGAACGCCGAGGACCTCGGCGCCGTGCTCGCCTCCCCGCTGGGCGAGGCCCCGGGGGCGCAGTACTTCGACCTGCCGAACGCGAACTACGGGTCCTCCAACTACGACTCGGTCGTCGACGCCGACGGGACCGTCGTGGGCCTGTCCCTGTTCACCGGCTACAGCGCCAACGAGCGCCGCGGCCTCTCGCTCGCGACGCTGGCGCCGGACGTCCCGATCGGGGCGGAGGTCCGCGTGCTGTGGGGCGAGCCGGACGGCGGGTCCGGCAAGACCACGGTCGAGCCGCACGAGCAGGTCGCCGTCCGCGCGGTCGTCAGCACCGCCCCCTACTCGACCGCGGCCCGCGAGAGCTACCACGCGGGCTGGCGCACGGCCACGAAGTAGCCGGCGACCCGGCGACCCGACCCCGGGCGCCCGCCACCCCCGCTGCCGACCCAGGAAGGCGCACGATGCCCACCACCACCGCCGGCTCGCTGCTGGAGGACTGCTCGCTGGAGATGACGGGCAAGGACGTGCCCAAGCTGGAGGAGGCGCGGTCGGCCATCCCGCCGGGCACGCGCATCAACGTGACCTACCTGGCCAACGAGGACCTGCCCATGCGGGTCGCGGCGTCGCGCGCCGTGCGGGAGTGGGGGTTCGTGCCCGTCCCGCACATCTCGGCCCGGCGGCTGCGCTCGCAGGAGCAGCTCGAGGAGTTCCTGACCGCGCTGCAGGAGGTGGGCGCCACCGAGGAGGTCTTCGTCGTCGGTGGCGACCCCACCACGCCCGAGGGTCCCTACGAGGACTCCCTCGCGGTCATCGAGTCCGGTCTGCTGCAGCGCCACGGGGTCAAGCGCGTCAGCGTGAGCGGCTACCCCGAGGGGCACCCGGGGATCACCGACCCGGTGCTGTGGACGGCGCTGGAGGGCAAGCAGGCGGCCCTGGCCCACCAGCAGCTGCCGGGGACGGTCATCACCCAGTTCGGCTTCGACGCCGACGCGGTCCTGACCTTCCTCGCCGCCGTGCGCGCCCGGGGCATCGACATGCCGGTGCGGGTCGGCGTCCCCGGGCCGGCGGGGGTCAAGCGGCTCATGTCCTACGCGGCCCGCTTCGGCGTCGGCACGAGCGCGGGCATCGCCAAGAAGTACGGGTTCTCCCTCACGGGCCTGCTCGGCACCGCCGGGCCCGACCGGTTCCTGCGGGCCCTGGCCGCGGGCCACGACCCCGCCGTGCACGGCGTCGTGAAGGTGCACTTCTACACGTTCGGCGGGCTCAAGGCGACGGCGGACTGGATCACGGAGTTCCGCGCCGCCGGCTGAGCCGGTCGGGCGGGTGACCGCTCAGCGCTGCGCGACGGGGGAGATGACGAGCTCGTCGATGCGGACGTGCGGCGGGCTGTCCAGGACGAACTGCACGGTGCGGCCGATGTCGTCGGGCGTCAGCATCACCGCGCGGGCGGCCTCGTCGGGGACCTGCGGGCGCATCGCGAGGAAGTCGGTCGCCACGTCACCGGGGCACAGGTGGCACGCGCGGACGCCGTGCGGCGCCTCCTGCTGGTTGAGCGTCCGCACGAGCGAGCCGAGGGCGGTCTTGCTGGCGGAGTAAGCGACCCCGGCGCCGGGCGAGAACGCCCAGCCCGCGTAGGAGGACACCACCACGACGACCCCGCCGCTGCGGCGCAGGTCCGGCAGGGCCGCGTCGACGACGGTGGCCGGGGCCGAGAGGTTCGTGGCGATGACGTCGTGCACGCTCGCGATGTCCTGGTCGTCCCAGCGGCGGCGCGGCGCGTTCAGCCCCGCGGCCAGGACGAGGCCGTCGAGGCGGCCGAAGCGCTCCAGCACGGCGGCGCGCGCCGCGCCGACCGCGGCGACGTCCTGCACGTCGAGGGGCAGCACCAGGGTCGCCGCGCCGTGCTCGCCCGCGGCGGTGGCGGTCTCGTCCAGCGGCCCGGTGCGGCGCCCGCTGACGGCGACGTCCCAGCCCGCGGCGGCCGCGGCCACGGCGACGGAGCGGCCCATCCCCGTCCCGCCGCCGGTGATCCAGACGACCTTGCGCTCGGGTGCGGGGGCGGGGGAACCGGCTACGCTCACGGTCGTCCAGTATTCCTCGCGCAGGAGGCGTGGTGCACCTCGACCTGTCCGACCGCGTGGTCGTCGTCACGGGTGCCGGTCGCGGCATCGGGGCGAGGATCGCCGACCGCTTCGCGGCGGAGGGTTCCCGCGTGGTGGCCTTCGACCGCGCCTTCGAGGCGGACCCGGGCGGCGGCATCGAACAGGTGCTCTGCGACGTCGTCGATCCCGCGTCGGTGCAGCAGGCCGTGGACACCGTCGTGGAGCGCCACGGCACCGTCGACGTCCTCGTGAACAACGCCGGCATCAACGTCGAGGGCCGGGTCGCGGACCTCAAATGGGAGGGCTGGCGCCGCTGCATGGACGTCAACGCGGGCGGGGTGTTCCTCGTCAGCCAGGCCGTGGCGGAGGTCATGAAGCGCGCCCGCCGGGGCCGGATCATCAACGCGGCGTCCTTCGCGGCGATCGTGCCCAGCGTCGGCAGCGCCGCCTACGCCGCCTCCAAGGCCGCGGTCGTCCAGCTCACCCGCGTGCTGGCCTCGGAGCTCGGGCCGTGGGGGATCACCGTGAACGCCTACGCGCCGGGCATGGTCCCCACCGCGATGAACGGCTTCGCCGAGATGCCGGCGGCCGCGCAGGACCGCCTCCTCGACACGCTGTCCCTGCGGCGCTGGGAGAGCGCCGACGACGTGGCCGACCTGCTGCTGTTCCTGGCCAGCGACGCGGCGTCCTACATCACGGGGACCCTCCTCGACGTCTCGGGCGGCAAGCTCGCGACGCAGATCCCGAGCCGCGCCTACGAGGCGCCGGACGCCCCCACCTCCTGAGGCGCCGCCCGTCCAGCCGACCACGGCTCGGCCGGCCGGCGCTGCGCCGCAGCGCCTCAGGCCGCCCGCAGGGCCCGCCGGTAGGCCCCGGGCGAGCAGCCGCAGGCCCGGGTGAACTGCGCGTACAGGCTGCTCTGCGAGCCGAACCCCGCGGCGTGCGCGACCGCCGAGGTCGTCATCGACGTCGTCACGAGCAGGCGCTGCGCCTCCGCCACCCGGAACCGCACCAGGTGCTCCCCGAGGGTCACGCCCAGCGTCCGGCGGAACAGGGTGGTGGCGTAGTTCGGCGTGAGGTTCCCGGCGCGGGCGATGTCGGCCGGGCTGATCGGCTCCCGGAAGTTCTCGGCCGTGAACTGCGCCATGCGGGTCACCCGCGCGGTCTCCGGCGAGGGCGACCCCGCGGGCGGTGGCGGCTCGCCCGCGTGGTGGGTGGCGAGGACGCGCCGGACGAGGGCGTGCGCCTCCAGCAGGGTCGTCTCGTCGTCGCCGCCGCGCGCCAGGTCGTCCTGCCAGGAGGTGAACAGGGCCTCGACGTGGCTGCCGATCGCGGCCGTGGGCACGACGAGGACCGTGCTCGTCAGGACGTCGGCGACGAAGCGCTCGGGCAGCGACCAGCGCAGCACCGCGGCCAGCGGCAGGTGCACCCAGCAGACGTCGCTCGGCGGCGCCGCGGCGCCGGGCGCGGGAGCCGTGAGCCGGTGGGGCGTGGCCGCCCAGAACAGGGCGGTCGAGCCCTCCGGGACCTCCACGCGCGCGCCGCCGAAGAGGTACTCCAGCCGCCCCGCCAGGACGACGTTCACCTCGAGGTCGTCGTGGCGGTGGAACGCCCGCATCCCCGGCGCCGGGCCCCGGTGCACCCACAGCCCGGGGGGCACGACCTCGGGCCGGGCGAGCAGGTCCAGCGGAGCCGTCACGAGGCGACGGTACCCGCCACCGGAGGATCCTGGAAGTCTCCGGCGCCGGACCGGAGGAGGTGGGCGCCGCCCGTTCCTAGGGTCGGGACATGACTGCTTCGCGCACGCCCAAGATCACCATCATCGGTGCTGGTGGCTACGTCTTCCCCCTGCGCCTCATCGGCGACCTGCTGAGCTTCCCCGCGCTGCGCTCGGCGCAGCTGTGCCTCATGGACGTCCGCGCCGACAAGCTCGGCCCCGTGGCGGACGCGGCCCGCAAGCTCGCCGCGCACCACGGCTTCGACACCGACGTCGTCGAGACGACCGACCGCCGCGAGGCGCTGACGGGCGCCGACTTCGTCATCATCACCTTCCAGGTCGGCGGCGTGGAGTCCTACCGCCACGACGTCGAGATCCCGCGCCGCTACGGCGTCGACCAGACCGTCGGCGACACCGTCGGGCCCGGGGGCGTGTTCCGCTTCCTGCGTTCCGTCGGGGCGTACGAGGCGATCGCCGCGGACGCGCTCGAGGTCTGCCCGGACGCCACGTTCATCAACTACGCGAACCCCATGGCCATGGCCACGGCGTTCCTGAACGCCAAGGGCCTGCGCACCGTCGGGCTGTGCCACAGCGTGCAGGGCACGACGCGGATGCTCGCCCGCACCCTCGGGGTGCCCTACGAGGAGGTCGACTACCTCTGCGCGGGCATCAACCACCAGGCGTGGATCCTGCGGTTCCGCCACGGCGGCGAGGACCTCTACCCGCGCCTGCGCGAGGTGATGAACGAGCGGCACGTGGTGGGCCGGGCGGCCGCGCAGCTCGCCGGGGACGACGGCGACCACAGCGGTGCGGCCGCCGCCGCGAGCACGTACGAGGGCGGCAACGAGCAGGTCCGCACGACCATCATGAACGCGTTCGGCTACTTCGAGACCGAGTCCAGCCACCACGCCTCGGAGTACCTGCCCTACTTCCGCAAGAACCCCGAGATGGTCGAGGGCTACATCCCCGAGCGCTGGGACTACTACGAGATCTGCTCCGCCCACGACGACCAGGGCGACATCGACACCCAGTTCGACAAGCTCAAGGAGGAGCTGGAGCCGAGCGTCGAGTACGGGGCCAGCATCGTGAACTCCGTCGTCACCGGCGTGCCCTCCGTCGTCTACGGCAACGTCCCCAACGCGACGGGGGTCGTCTCCAACCTGCCGGCGGACGCGTGCGTGGAGGTGCCCTGCCTCGTCGACCGCAACGGCGTGCAGCCCACCGCCGTCGGGGCGCTGCCCCCGCAGCTCGCCGCGCTGAACCGCACGAACATCGGGGTCCAGACCCTCGCGGTCCAGGCCGCCCTGACGGGGAACCGGGAGAACGTGTTCCACGCCGTGGCGCTGGACCCGCTGACCAGCGCGCTGCTCACGCTGGAGCAGATCCGGGCGATGACCGAGGAGCTGACCGCCGCGCACGCCGACCTGCTGCCGGCGGCGCTGCGCTAGCCGGGCCCCGCGCGGCGGTGGCTGCGGGCAACCGTCCGCGCCGCCCGTGGTGCAGGATCGGGGAGGCGGGCACCCGCGAGGGGTGGCCGCCTCCCCGACCGCCTCCGGGCGCCGACCGAGGCTGGAGCCATGGACCGCGACGAGCCCCGCCCGCTGGAGACCGCGGAGATCGAGCGCGACGGCGCCGTCCTGCGGCAGGTGGCCGCGGCCTTCGCCGCGCGCGTCGTCGGCCAGGAACGCCTGCTGGAGACGCTGCTCGTGACCCTGGTGGCCGGCGGGCACGTCCTGCTGGAGAGCGTCCCCGGGCTGGCCAAGACCACCGCGGCGGCCACGCTCGCGGCCGCCGTCGGGGGCAGCTTCCACCGCATCCAGTGCACGCCCGACCTGCTGCCGAGCGACATCCTCGGCACCCAGGTCTACGACGCGGGCCGGGCCGAGTTCTCCACCCGCCTCGGGCCCGTGCACGCCAACGTCGTCCTGCTCGACGAGATCAACCGCTCCAGCGCCAAGACGCAGAGCGCGATGCTCGAGGCCATGCAGGAGGGCCAGACCTCGATCGCCGGCGAGGTGCACCCGCTGCCGTCGCCGTTCCTCGTCCTGGCCACGCAGAACCCCATCGAGCAGGAGGGGACGTACGCGCTGCCCGAGGCGCAGCTCGACCGGTTCCTGCTCAAGGACGTCCTGGACTACCCCACGGCGCAGCAGGAGCGCGACGTCGTGCGCCGCGACGCGGTCCCGGCCCCGGCGACGCCGCCCGCGCCGGTGGCCCTCGCCGACGTCGAGCGGCTGCGCGCGGACGCCGGCCGCGTGCACCTCGACGACGCCGTGCTCGGCTACGCCGTCGACCTCGTCCGGGCCACGCGCGCGCCGGGGGAGCACCTGCCCGCCGCGCTGGCCCGCCTCGTGGAGTTCGGGGCCAGCCCGCGGGCGAGCATCGCGCTGGTGCGCAGCGCCCGGGCGCTCGCGCTCGTGGAGGGCCGCGCGCACGTGCTGCCCGAGGACGTGCGGCGCCTCGCCCACCGGGTGCTGCGGCACCGCGTCGTCCTCGGCTTCGAGGCCGTGGCCGACGACGTCCGCCCCGACGCGGTGGTCGACGCGCTCCTGGCCGCGGTGCCCACCCCGTGAGCCCCGCGCCCGCGCAGGTGTCCGCGCGCGTGCGGGCGCTGCTGAGCATCCCCGCGCACCGGCGCACCTGGGGCCTGCTCGAGGGCAGCTACGCCGCGGTCGTGCCGGGGCGCAGCCACGACCTCGACGACCTGCGCGCCTACGTCCCCGGCGACGACGTGCGCGACATCGACTGGAAGGCCAGCGCGCGCCACGTCACGCCCCTGGTCAAGCGGTACGTGGCCCGCCGCGAGCAGACCGTCCTGCTCCTGGTGACCACGGGCCGCGACCTCGCGGCCACCGCCCCGGACGGCGGGACCAAGGCGCACGCCGTCCTCGCGGTCGCCGAGCTGCTCGCCGCCGTGGCCGCCGGGCACGGGGACCCCGTCGGGCTCGTCGGGGCCGACGCCGCCGGGGCCGTCCGCCTCCCCGCCCGCACCAGCGCCGGCCACCGCCTGCTGCTGCGGCGCACGCTCGAGGCGCGCATGGGGCCGGGCGCCCCGGCGACCGACCTGGCGGCCCTGCTGGCCGCGAGCACGCGGGTGCGGCGGCGGTGGCTGGCCGTGGTCCTCGCCGACGACGTCGACCTCTCCCCGGAGGTGGAGCGCGCCGTGCGGCGCCTCGCCGCGCAGCACGAGCTGCTGTGGCTGACCGTGGCCGACGCGGACCCGGGCGCGGGGGCGGGCGACGGCCGCGACACCGCGACCGCGCGGCGCCTGCCCGCTCCCGTGCGCCGGGCCGCGGCGGTCCGGGCCGAGCA
>NZ_VWPY01000093.1 GCF_011839805.1 Kineococcus rubinsiae
GCCCTGACCGCAGCGGCTGACGTCACCGGCCCGACCGCACGTCCCCCGACGCAACGGAGCGCAGCATGAGCCAGTCCCCGCACGAGAACCCGTCCCGACGCACGTCGTCCACCGCCCCCGACCGCCTCGAGGTGTCCGGGCACGGCCGCCTCGAGCGCCTCGGCATCCCCCCGGTCCTGCGGTGGGGCTTCGTCGCGGTGCTGGTGTTCATGACCGGCAACGGCGTGGAGTCGAACTTCGTCACGCCGCACCTGCAGGCCGTCCTCGGTTCCCCCGAGGCCACCGTGGCGACCATCATCACCGCGTACAGCCTCTCGGTGCTGGTGGGCAGCTACCTCTCCGGCGCCCTGTCCGACCTCGTCGGCCCGCGCCGCGTCATGGCCCTCGGGTTCGTGGTGTGGGTGGTGTTCGAGGCCGTGTTCCTGCTCGGCCTGCAGGCCGGGAACCTGCCGGTGACGGCGGTCGCCTACACCCTGCGCGGGTTCGGGTTCCCGCTGTTCGCCTTCGCCTTCCTGGTGTGGGTGAACATCACCACGCCGAAGGAGCGCAACGGGGCGGCCGTGGGCTGGTTCTACGTCGCGTTCACGGGCGGGCTGCCGACCCTCGGGTCGCTGTTCGCGGTCGGCGCGATCCCGGTGTTCGGCGGGGGCACGGGCGGGGAGACGGGCGCGATGGTCGCCTCCGTCGCGCTCGTCGTCGCGGGGTTCCTCATCGCGTGGTTCGGCGTGCACGACGAGGCGGGCCGGCACCGCATCGCCCCGGCCGGCGAGACGCGCGCGCAGGTCCTCACCTCGGGCCTGCGGCTGACGTTCACGCAGCCCCGCATCGCGATGGGCTTCTGCGTGCGCCTGATCAACACGGCCCCGGAGTTCGGCATGTTCATCGTGCTGCCCGCGGTCATCGCCGACGAGCGCGGCTGGGGCCAGTCGCGGTGGCTGATCATGACCGTCTGCGTGTACGCGACGAACATCTTCGTCAACGCCGCCTTCGGGGCGCTGGGCGACCGGATCGGCTGGCAGCGCACGGTGCGGTGGTTCGGGATCGTCGGGTCCGCGGCCGGTCTCGTGACCTGGTGGTACGTGCCGCAGCTGGTGCCCGCGGGCAGCGACTGGGGCTACGTCCTCTCGGTCGTCGCGGGCTGCCTGTTCGGCATGCTGCTGGCCGGGTTCGTGCCGATGGGCGCGATCATGCCCGCGCTCGCCCCCGACCACCAGGGCGCCGCCATGGCCATGTACACGACGGCCGCGGGCGGGGCGTCGTTCCTCGGGTCCGGGGTCGTCGCCCTCGTCTACGGCGTCGGCGGCGGCAACGAGGCCGTGGTGTGGTCGTTCGTCGGCCTGTACGCCGTGGCGTTCGTCCTGGTCGGGTTCCTCAAGGTCCCGCAGGTGCGGACGGGCGGCCGGGCGGCGCTCACCGCGGACGTCTGAGGACCCCGCCGGGCCCACCCCGCGAGGGCGGGGCCCGGCTCCGCGGGGGCCGGGCGACGTGGTGAGATGACCCCCGTGACCGCCCCCTTCGCCGACGTGCTCACCGCCAACGCCCAGTACAGCGCCTCCTTCGTCGACGACGGCCGCCCCGGCGTCGCCGGCAAGGGCCTCGCCGTCCTGACGTGCATGGACTCCCGCATCTCCCCGCTGGAGATGCTGGGCCTGGAGAAGGGCGACGCGAAGATCCTCCGCAACGCCGGCGCCCGCGTCACCGACGACGTCCTGCGCACGCTGGTGCTCGGCACCTACCTGCTGGGCGTGGAGCGCATCCTCGTCGTCGCCCACACCGACTGCGGGATGACGAAGAACACCGACGCCGACGTCCACGAGCGGGTCATGGCCCAGGGCGTGGACAGCCGCTCGATCGAGTTCCGCACCATCGCCGACCAGCGCGCGACGCTCGTCAACGACGTGCAGCGCATCCGGTCCTGGCCGTTCCTGCCGCCGCGCATGCCGGTCGCCGCGGGCATCTACGACGTGCGGACCGGCCTGGTGAGCATGGTCGTCGAGCACGACGAGTCCACCGCGGACGCCGCGAACGCCGCGAACGCCGGCTGACCGGCCGGGGGCGCGGCGCGGGAGGATGACCGCGTGCCGGGCCCCATCCAGTCCATCGAGCGCGCCGCCGCCGCCCTGCGGCTGCTGGCCGCCGCGCCCGAGGGCCTGGGCGTCGTGGAGCTGGGGACGGCGCTGACGCTGGCCAAGACGACGGCGCACGGGATCCTGCGGACCCTGGTCGACGTCGGGTTCGTCGAGCAGGCCGAGGACGGCCGCTACCGCGTCTCGGAGGACCTGGCCGACCTCGGCCGCCCGCGCATCGACGCCAACGACCTGCGCGCCCAGGCCGTGAACTGGGCGGACTCCCTCGCCTCGCGCACGGGCGAGTCCGTCCGCCTCGCGGTGCTCGCGGAGGGCCGCGCCCTCGTCGTGCACCACGTCTTCCGCCCCGACGACAGCCGGCAGGAGCTGGCGGTCGGCACGTCGCTGCCCGCGCACGCCTGCGCGCTGGGCAAGGTGCTGCTGGCCTGGTCGGTGGGCGGGCGGCGCGGGGCCCGTCTGCCCGCGCTGACGCAGCGCACGGTCGTCGACCCGGCCGTCCTGCGCCGCACGCTGGCCGCCGTGCGCGAGCAGGGCTGGGCCCTGGACGTGGAGGAGCTGCTCGCGGGCACCGCCTCGATCGCGGCCCCCGTGCGCGACCGGGGCGGTCTGGTCGTCGGGGCCATCGGCATCGACGGCGAGTCCGAGCGCCTCGTCGACACCCGCGGCCGCCCCCGGGCGGGGCTGGTCCCCGCGGTGCGCCAGGCCGCCCGGTCGGTCTCGCGCGGGCTCGGCGCCCGCGGCGCCTGAGCGGCGACCCGCAGCAGCCCGCCGGAGGAGCCCCCGCGCGAGGGCCGCCGCCGCGGCGCCCATCGGGCAGGATGCACGCCATGGCGACGGAGCTGCAGGACGGTGAGCGCCCTGAGCACCGCGGCTACGTCGCCGCCGTCGACCAGGGCACCACCTCCACCCGCTGCATCCTCTTCGACCACTCCGGCCGCCTCGTCGCGATCGCGCAGCGCGAGCACCGCCAGCACTACCCGCGCCCGGGGTGGGTCGAGCACGACGCCGCGGAGATCTGGCGCAACGTCGCCCGGCTGGTGCCGCAGGCGATGGCGCAGGTGGACGCGGAACCCGGCGACGTCGTGGCCATCGGCATCGCCAACCAGCGCGAGACCGTGGTCGCGTGGGACCGGCACACGGGCGTCCCCGTGGGGCACGCCGTCGTGTGGCAGGACACCCGCACGGCCGACCTGGTCGACGCGCTCGCCGCCGACGGCGGGACCCACCGCTTCGCCGAGGCCTGCGGGCTGCCGCTGACGACGTACTTCGCGGCCCCTCGCATGCGGTGGCTGCTCGACGAGGTCCCGGGGCTGCGCCGGCGCGCCGAGGCCGGCGACGTGCTGTTCGGCACCATCGACTCCTGGCTGGTCTGGAACCTGACGGGCGGCCCCGACGGCGGCACCCACGTCACCGACGTGACGAACGCGAGCCGGACCATGCTCATGGACCTGCGGACCCTGGACTACAGCCCGCAGATGCTCGAGGAGTTCGGCATCCCCCGCGCGTGCCTGCCCGAGATCCGGTCCTCCTCGGAGGTCTACGGCACGGCCCGCACGGTCGTCCCGGGCGCGCGGATCGGGGCGGCGCTGGGCGACCAGCAGGCCGCGCTGTTCGGGCAGACGTGCTTCTCCCCCGGCGAGGCCAAGTGCACCTACGGCACGGGCGGCTTCCTGCTGATGAACACCGGCACGGAGATCACCCGGTCCTCGCACGGGCTCCTGACCACCGTGGCGCACCGGATCGGCGACGAGCCCCCCGCCTACGCGCTGGAGGGGTCGATCGCCGTCACGGGTTCCCTCGTGCAGTGGCTGCGGGACAACCTCGGGCTGATCTCCACGGCCCCGGAGATCGAGACGCTCGCGCGCACGGTCCCGGACAACGGCGGCTGCTACTTCGTGCCCGCCTTCTCGGGGTTGTTCGCGCCGCACTGGCGCTCGGAGGCCCGCGGGCTCATCGTCGGGCTGACGTCGTTCGTGACGAAGGGCCACATCGCCCGCGCCGCCCTCGAGGCGACGGCCTGGCAGACCCGGGAGGTCGTCGAGGCCATGGACGCCGACTCCGGCCTGCGGCTGGCGTCGCTGCGCGTGGACGGGGGCATGACGTCGAACAACCTGCTGATGCAGACCGTGGCCGACGTGCTCGACGCCCCTGTGGTGCGGCCCATGGTGTCCGAGACCGTGTCGCTGGGTGCGGCCTACGCCGCGGGCCTCGCCGTCGGGTTCTGGCCCGACACGCAGGCCCTGCGCCGGCGCTGGCACCGCGCCGCGCAGTGGGACCCCACGATGGACCCGGCGACGCGCGCGAGCGGCTGGAAGGACTGGCAGCAGGCCGTGCAGCGGACGTTCGGCTGGATCCGGCACTGACCCGCCGGCGTCCACCCGCCGGTGCGGTCTGCCGGCGCGGTCAGCCGGCGTGGATCCGCGGCCGCTGCGCGGGGTCGCGGACGGCCCGGCGCAGGACCTCGCGGGTGACGGGGGCGACCTCGCCGACGCCGAGCAGCAGGAACCGGGTGAGGTTCGCCAGCGGGTTGCCCTCCGACCACTCGAACCACACGTCGGGCAGCAGGCCCGTGCGGTCGCGGACGGCGAGGACGACGGCCGCGACGGAGTTCGCGACGGCCGCGCTGCGCACGGTCAGGACCCGGTGGCCGAAACGCTCCTCGCCGTGCACCTCCAGGTCGCTCTCGAACTCCGACGGGTCGGTGACGGTGACCTCCAGGAACACCGCGGGCTCCCCGGCCGGGATGTGCTGGTCGCGCCGCTCGCCGTACTCCTTCTCGGCGTACTCGGCCTCGTCGCGGGCACCGGGCTCGTGGGCGATGACGTGCAGCGCACCGCGTCGCGCGGCGTCGGCGAGGAAGCGCAGGGCCTCCTCGTCGAAGTTCACGGCGCTGGCGCGCAGCTCGAACGCGCGCAGCGCCCGGGAGACGACCGAGATGACGAGGATGCCGCCGATGAACGCCGAGGCGATCCGGACGCCCTCGGGACGCTCGACCACGTTGGCCACCGTCGTGTAGGCGAACACGGCCGACACGGCGCCGAACCCCCACGTGGCGCGGCGCTCGCCGCGCCGGCGCGCCGAGAGGGCCACGGCCACGGCCGCGGAGGTGATGAGCACGAGGACGCCGGTCGCGTACGCGCCGCCCTGGGCGTCGACGTCGGCCTCGAACAGCCACGTCACGAGGAACCCCACGGCCGTGAACACCAGCACGAGCGGCCGCACGGCCCGCGCCCACCCGGGCGCCATGCCGTAGCGGGGCAGGTAGCGCGGGACGAGGTTCAGCAGCCCCGCCATGGCCGAGGCCCCGGCGAACCAGAGGATGGCGATGGTGCTGACGTCGTAGGCGGTGCCGAACGCCCCGCCCAGGTACTCGTGGGCCAGGTAGGCCAGCGCCCGGCCGTTCGCCTGCCCGCCGGGCTGGAACTCCGCGGCCGGGATCAGCACGGCCGTCGCGAGGCTGGACGTCAGCAGGAACCCGCTCATGACGAGCGCCGCCACGGTGAGCAGCCGACGGGCCCCCCGCACGCGCTGCGCCACCTGCTGCGCGGGGGTGCCGCCGCCCCCGTCGATCTGCGGCATGACGACGACGCCCGTCTCGAACCCGGACAGCCCCAGCGCGAGCTTCGGGAACACCAGCAGCGCGACCCCGACGACGGCGAACGGCGACGAGCGCTGCGACCAGACCGCGTCCCACCACTGGCCCAGGACGACCGGCTGACCCGCGACGTGCACGAACGCCGTCACCACCACGACGGCGTTCAGGGTCAGGAAGACGGCGACGAGGACGCCCGCGACGCCGATGGCCTCGCGGAAGCCGCGCAGGAACACGGCGCCCAGCAGCGCCAGCAGCAGCAGGGTCACCCCGACCTGGTGCCCGTCGAGGAACCGCGGGGCGTAGGGGTTCTCCAGCAGGTGCTTGGTCGCGTCCGCGGCCGAGAGCGTCATGGTGATGAGGAAGTCGGTGGCCGCGAACCCCAGCAGCACCAGCACGAACACCTTGCCGCCCCAGTACGGCAGGACCTTCTCGAGCATCGCGATGGACCCCTCGCCGTGCGGGCTCTCGCGGGCCACGCGGCGGTAGACGGGCAGCGCCCCGAACAGGGTCAGGACGACGAGCACCAGGGTCGCCAGCGGGGAGACCACCCCGGCGGCGAGGAACGCGATGGCGGGCTGGTAGCCGAGGGTCGAGAAGTAGTCGACGCCCGTGAGGCACATGACGCGCCACCACGCGTGGCCCGGGTGGTCCGGCCGGCCCCGCCCGTGCGGGCCGGGGTGGCGGGTCGCCTGCTCGCTCAGCCCCTCCAGCAGCCAGCGCCGCGCCCGGCCCGCGGGGCGGGCGTCCGCCACGGGCGGGGTGGAGAGGTCGTCCGTGGCGGAGTCGTCGGTCGGGGTGAAGGGGTCGGTCGGGGCGTCGGGGGCCAGCACGCTCCCATCACCGCGCACCCCGGGCGGCCGGGCAAGCTCCCTCACCCCGCGGCGCCGGATCTTGACGCGTCCTTGACGCGGGAGGCCCGAGCCTGAGGACGAGCTGGGTGCGGGCGCCGTCAGTGCTCGAAGCGGTAGCCCATGCCGGGTTCGGTGATGAGGTGCCGCGGCCGCGAGGGCACCTGCTCGAGCTTGCGGCGCAGCTGGCCGACGTAGACGCGCAGGTAGTTCGTCTCGCGCCCGTAGGCCGGCCCCCACACCTCCTTCAGCAGGTGGGTCTGGGTCACCAGCCGACCGGAGTTCGCCACGAGCACCTGCAGCAGCGCCCACTCGGTGGGCGTGAGCTTCACGGCCTCGCCGTCGCGGGTCACGACGTGCCGCGCCAGGTCGATGTGCAGGCCCTCCGCGTCGACGACGTCGGGCGGGGTGTCGCCCGCGCCGCCGCGGCGCAGCGCGGCCCGCAGCCGCGCCAGCAGCACGTCCATCGCGAACGGCTTGGTGACGTAGTCGTCGGCCCCCGCGTCGAGCGCGTCGACGGTGTCGGCCGAGGACGTGCGGGCGGTCAGCACGATGATCGGCACGTCGCTCCAGCCCCGGATGCCCGCGATGACCTCCAGGCCGTCGAGGTCGGGCAGCCCGAGGTCGAGCAGGACGACGTCGGGGTGGGCGGAGGCGGCGGCCGCGAGCGCCGTGGAGCCGTCGGCGGCCTCGGTGACGTCCCAGCCGCGGGCGCCGAGGTTGATGGCGAGGGCGCGGCGCATGCCCGGTTCGTCGTCGACGACGAGCACCCTGCTCACGACCGGCCTCCTCCCGCGGCAGCGCGCGCCGCCGGGGACCCACCCCAGCACGTCCTCACGCGGGGGCCTCCGCCGGGGCGGCGCCGTCCGGGTCGTCGTCGTGCAGGTCGTCGTCGTGCAGGTCGTCGGCGTCCGGGGCGTCGCCCGCGGGCAGGTCCAGCACCATCGTCAGCCCCCCGCCGAGGGTGTCCTCGGCGACCAGCCGCCCGTCGACGGCCTCCGCCAGCCCGCGGGCCACGGCCAGCCCGAGGCCCAGGCCCGCGCCGGAGCGGTCGCCGAGGCGCTGGAAGGGCGTGAAGGCGCGCTCCTTCGCGGCCCCGGCGAGCCCGCGGCCGTGGTCGACGACGAGCAGCCGCACGCGGGCCTCGCGCCCCTCCCCACCGCCGACGAGGGCCCCGCCGCCGACCAGGACCCCGCCGACGACGCCGGCGCGCACCTCGACGGCCGGGCCCTCCCCGGTGGCCGGGGGCGCGCCGTGCAGGAGGGCGTTCTGCACGAGGTTGGCGACGACGCGGCGCAGCAGCCCGGGGTCGGTGCGGACCAGGGGCAGGTCGTCGGCGACCTCGACGGCGACCGCGGGCGCGTCCGCCCCGGCCGGGCCCACGGCGTCGTCGACGGCGAGCAGGACCAGCTCGTCGAGGGCGACGGGGACCATCCGCGGCTCGACGACGCCGCTGCGGATGCGGGTGAGGTCGAGCAGGTCGTCGATGAGCGCCTGCAGGCGGTCCGCGGAGTCCCCGACGCTCGCGAGCAGCTCGGCGCGGTCGCCGTCGGAGAGGGCGATGTCCTCGGCGCGCAGGCTGTCCACGGCCGTCTTCAGCGTCGCCAGCGGCGTGCGCAGGTCGTGCGAGACGGCGGTCAGCAGGGCCCCGCGGACGGCGTCGCCCTCCTCCAGGCGGCGGACCTGGGCGGCCTCGGCGCGCAGCCGCTGGCGCTGGCGCAGCGCCGCGACCTGCGCGGCGAAAGCCTCCAGCACCCGGCGGTCGTCGCCCGCGAGCAGCCGCCCGCGCAGCACGAGGCACGTGCCGTCCTCGACGACCGCGGCGTCGCCCTCCTCCGGCGCGGCGCAGGGGCCGGGCCCGACGGAGGCGACCGGCATCCACGGCGCGTCGGGCGCGGGCCGCTCCAGCAGGCTCACCGACTCCACCGCGAAGGTGGCGCGGGTGTGCTCCAGCGCCTGGGCGAGCGGGTCGTCGCCGAGCAGCACCGTGCGCGTGAGCACCGACAGCGCCTCGGTCTCCGCGCGGCTGCGCCGGGCCTCGTCGCTGCGCCGCGCCGCCCGGTCGACGGTGCCCGAGACCGCGAGGGCCACGAGCAGGAACACGCCGAGGGCCACGGCGTTCGCGGGGCGGGCCACGGTCAGCCGGTGCAGCGGGACGGTGAAGAACCAGTTCACCGCGAGGGTGCCCAGCAGCGCCGCCGCGACGGCGGGCCACAGCCCGCCCGCGAGCGCCGCGGCGAGGACGACGACGAGGAAGGCCATGAGGTCGGTCGAGAAGTCCTGCGCGGGAGCGGCGGACAGGGCGGCCGTGGCCACCGCGGGCCCCAGCAGCGCGAGCGCCCACCCGGCCCGGCGGCGGCGCGCGGACAGGGCCGCCCGGCTGCGG
>NZ_VWPY01000094.1 GCF_011839805.1 Kineococcus rubinsiae
CCCTCGCGCCGGTCGGCCGCGGCGCGCAGGGCGGCGGCGACGCGGCGGTCCTCGGCCAGGGCCGCGGCGTCGGCCTCGGCGCGCTCGGCGAGGACGCCGTCCAGGGCCGTGCGGTGCGCGGCCAGCAGGGCCGCGAGCTCGGCCTCCTCGGCGCGCACGCGGCGCGCGGAGGCCGCGAGCTCCTCGGGGTCGCGGCGCCCGGTCGTCTCCTCGGGCTCGCGGGCGAGCAGCCGCAGCCGCTCCTCGGCCAGGGCCTGCACGCCGCGCAGCCGTTCGGCGAGCGACTGCAGCCGGTGGTGGGTGTCCACGGCGCGGGCGAGCTCGGGGGCGGCGGCCGCGGCGGCCTGCTCGGCGGCGGCCAGCCGGGCCGCGGCCTCGGTCAGGTCGGCCGCGACCTGCGCCTGCCGGCGCTCCAGGGCCACCTCGTCCGCCTCGTCGCGCTGCAGCGAGCTGGTCGCCTGCACGAGGTCGTCGGCCAGCAGCCGGGAGCGGGCGTCGCGCAGGTCGGCCTGCACGACCTGCGCGCGGCGGGCCGCCTCGGCCTGGCGGCCCAGCGGCTTGAGCTGGCGGCGGATCTCGGTGACGAGGTCGGCGACGCGCGTGAGGTTGGCCTCCATCGCGTCGAGCTTGCGCAGCGCCTTCTCCTTGCGGCGCCGGTGCTTCAGCACCCCGGCGGCCTCCTCGATGAACGCGCGGCGCTCCTCCGGGGAGGCGTGCAGGACGGCGTCGATCTGCCCCTGCCCGACGATGACGTGCATCTCGCGGCCGATGCCGGAGTCGCTCAGCAGCTCCTGCACGTCCAGCAGCCGGCACGTCGAGCCGTTGATGGCGTACTCGCTGCCGCCGGTGCGGAACATCGTCCGGGTGATCGTCACCTCGGCGTACTCGATGGGCAGGGCGCCGTCGGTGTTGTCGATCGTGAGGCTGACCTCGGCGCGGCCGAGCGCGGAGCGTCCCTCGGGGCCCGTGGTGCCCGCGAAGATGACGTCCTCCATCTTCCCGCCGCGCAGGCTCTTCGCGCTGTGCTCCCCCATGACCCAGGTCAGGGCGTCCACGACGTTGGACTTGCCCGAGCCGTTGGGGCCCACGACGCAGGTGATCCCCGGTTCGAGGCGCAGCGTCGTCGCCGAGGCGAACGACTTGAACCCCTTGAGGGTGAGCGTCTTGAGGTGCACGGGCAGCGAGCCTAACGACCGATCCGCCCGGACCCCCGGCGCCGCGCTAGCGCTCGACGAAGCCCGTGACGCCGCGCGGGGTGCCCCGGTGCTCGACCACGGCCGTGACGCGGCCTGGCCGCCCGCGCAGGGACGGCTCCTCGCGCAGCCGCTCCAGCAGCTCCTCCAGACGGGCGCGCGGACCCTCCGCCACGACCTCGACGCGGCCGTCGGGCCGGTTGGCGGCGCTGCCCGCGAGGCCGAGCTCCAGCGCCTGCGCCTTGGTCCACCAGCGGAAGCCGACGCCCTGCACGCGGCCGGAGACCCACGCCGTCACCCGCTCCAGCTCCGGGGGTGGCGGGGAGTCCTCAGGCGGCAGGGCGTTCACGAGCGTGCGGTCCGGGCGCGCAGGGACCGCAGGACGGTGAGGACGGGCCGGGTGAGGAGCAGGACCAGCAGGCCGTAGTAGTCCACGCCCGGCACCAGGAGGGCCAGCGCGAGCGCGACGACGAAGAGGGCGCTGGTCGTGCCCGTGGAGGCCAGCCGCACCGACTGGTCCCCCCTGTCGGTGCGCAGCAGCTCCCGGTGGCGGCTCATCCACGCCGCCGTCGCGGTCTGGCACAGCGAGCTGGTGAGCAGGACGCCGATGTAGAGCAGCTCCACGACGGGTTGGTCGTCGTAGCCGATGATCAGCTGGGTGGTGAAGGGGGTGACGACGATGGTCAGCACCCACAGGAACGTGAGCCCCCGCAGCGTCGCGTCGACGCCGTCGAGCAGTTCGAACAGGTCGTGGTGGGCGCGCCACAGGCTCAGGATGACGACGAAGCTGAGCAGGAACCCGGCGATGGTCCCGACGTGGTCCGCCAGGAACGCGCCGACGGGCACTCGCGCGGGATCGGCCTCCGCGGCGGCGTCCACGAGGGGCAGCACCAGCAGCGTGATCGCGATCGCGACGATCGCGTCGATGAAGGTGGTGAACCGGTGCAGGGGGTGCTGCCTGCGCGCGGTCGTCTCCACGCGGTGAGCCTAGCCACGGGCCGGACCGGTGCCGCCGGACCGGGGGTGGTCGGCCCGGCGACGTGCGCGGTACAACTGCGGTGGTCCCGGGCACCCGGGGCGGCAGCTCCACACGACGGCCGTCGACGACGACGGGCAGGGGGAACGACGTGCGCGCAGCGTTCTTGGCGGGTCCGGGCGACGTCCGGGTCGGCGACTTCGGGGTCCGGTGCCCGGGCGAGCGCGAGGTGCTCGTCGAGATGCACCACGCCGCCGTGTGCGGATCGGACGTCCACCACGTCTTCGACGGGTTCCAGGTCGAGGCGATGCTGGGGCGTCCCGGCTACCCCGGGCACGAGGGCGTGGGGGTCGTGGTCGAGAGCCGCGCGCCCGGGTTCTCCCCCGGCGACGCCGTGCTCACGGTGCCGGCCGGGACCGCGGGCGGCTGCTTCGCGGAGTATCAGACGGTCGACGACCTGCACCTGGTCCCGCTGCGGCCCGGGGCGGACCTGCGCCGCGCGGTGCAGGCGCAGCAGCTCGGCACCACGGTGTTCGCGCTCAAGCGGTTCCTGCCCGTGGCCGGGCCGGTGCGGCACGCCGCGGTGATCGGGGCGGGCTCGGCCGGCACCTACTTCCTGCAGCAGCTGCTCGCCGCGGGCGCCGAGGTCGTCGTCTCCGACCTCGACCCGCAGCGCCTCGCCACGGCGGCCGCGCTGGGCGCGACGCGGACGGTGCTGGCGCCGCAGGAGTCGATCGTCGAGGCCGTGCTGGAGATGACGGGCGGGGCCGGGGCCGACCTCGTCGTGGAGGCCGCCGGCTACGACGTCTGCCGGGAGCAGGCGGTCGAGGCCGTCCGCCCGCACGGCGTCGCCGGTTTCTTCGGGTACGCCGAGCGCCTGGGGAACTCCCCGTTCCCCGTGCAGGAGGCGTTCGTGAAGTCCGTCTCGTGCCTGTGGATCTGCGGGACGCAGGCCGAACCCGGGCTCGCGTCGTTCCGGCAGGCCGTGGACTGGATCGAGGCGGGCACCGTCAGCGTCGAGCACTGCCTGGGCACGAGCTACCCGCTCGAGGAGGTGCCCACCGCGCTGGCCGTGGCCCGCGAGCACGGCCGCGGCGCGGCGAAGATCACCGTCGAGATGCCCGCCGCGACCCGCTGACCCTCACCCGGCGGGGCTCGCCGGCGGGGTCGCGGTCGCGCGGGTCCGCCTGCGCCGCAGCACGAGGGCCGGGACGACGACCACCGCGGCGAGGAGGGCGAACGGCAGCACGGCACCCAGGAGCAGGGCCGCGACGCGCACGGCCGAGCCGAGGGCGGTCCAGCCGGACTGCAGCCCGCCGAGGAAACCCGGCCGGCCCGCCACGGCCGCCGCGGTGGCGGGGGGCCGCGGCTGCAGGGTCACCTGCAGCGTCGCGAGGGTGACGCTGTCGGCCAGCGCGCGCTGGCGGGCCTGCAGCGCCTCGAGGTCGGCCTGGCGCCGGGCGATCTCGCCCTCGACGGCCAGGACGTCGGGGATCGTCGTGGCCTGCGGGAGCCGGTCGCGGAACGTCGCGAGCACGGCCTGCGCGGACGTCACGCGGCTGCCGACGTCGGCGACCTCCGCGGTGACGTCGGTGGCGGAGGTGGTCAGCGCGGTCTGCCGCCCGAGGTCGCCGAGGCGACCGACGACGTCCGAGAACGTGGCGCCGGGGACCCGCAGCGTCATCGCCTCGCGGTCGTCGCCCTCCCCCGCACCGGAACTGCTCGCCGTGACGAGGCCACCGACCGAGGCCGCGAGCGCCACGACGTCCGCGCGCGCCCGCTGCACGTCGGCGACCTCGACGGTGATGTCGCCCGTGGAGACCACCGAGCGCAGACCCGCCTCGAGGTCCGCGGCGGGAACCCCCACGGCGGCGGCGTCGGTGCCGGCGGCCTGCTCGAGCGTCGCGGCCCCGGCCGCCGCCGGGGCGTCCGCGGAGCCGGCGACCGAACCCCCGGACGCGGACCCGGCCCCCTCCCCCGAGCAGGCGGTGGCGCCGAGCAGCAGCACGGCCCCGAGGGCCACCGCGGCGCCGGCGCGGCGCCGGGCGGGGAGTTCCGTTCGGGGACGTCCGGGTGTCGTCGCAACAGGCATCGCTACCTCCGTGGGAGCCGCGGTCACGCCGACCGGTCGGGGCGTTGGACGCCGCCCGCGCCGCCCCGGTTCCCGGCCGCCTCCCGCCGGAGTTCCGCGGTGTCGCGGAGTTCCACAGCCCTCCGTGATCATGCAGGGATTCCCTGCATGATCACGGAGGGCGGAGGGTTCAGTCCGTCAGCGCCCGCAGCGAGTCCCGGCGCTCCTGCGCCGTGGCGCCCATGGGCATCACGCTGAGCGTCGTCACGCCCGCCGCGGCGTAGTCGGCCATCCGGGAGCGGACCTCGGCGGCGGAACCGACGAGGCACGTCGCGTCGAGGAAACCCCGGGGCACGGCGGCCGCGGCCTCGCGGTGCCTGCGCGCCAGGTACAGGTCCTGCACCTGCTCGACCTCGGCGTCGAAGCCCAGCCGGCCGGCCAGCCTGGCGTAGAAGTTCTGCTCCCGGCTGCCCATCCCCCCGAGGTACAGGGCCGCGTAGCCGCGCACGGCCGCCTCGGCCTGCAGCCGCTCCTCCCCCGTCGCGTCGGTGAGCAGGAACGGCACGGTCGGCACGACGTCGAACTCCGGCGCACCCTCGCGCGGGACGCGGCGCTCGCGGCCCGCGGCGAGCTGCGCGAGCTGCTCGCCGGAGTGCTCCGGGGAGAAGAACACCGGCAGCCAACCGTCGGCGATCTCCCCGGCCAGCGCCGTGTTCTTCGGCCCGACGGCGGCCAGGTACACGGGCAGGTCCGGCCGCGGGGTGGGCAGCATGAGCCGCAGCGGGACGCCCGGGCCGTCGGGCAGCGGCAGCTGCAGGTGGTCTCCGGCGTACTGCAGCGGCCGGCGGGCCAGGGCGAGGCGGACGACGTCGACGTACTCGCGGGTGCGGGCCAGGGGCTTGTCGAAGCGCTGCCCGTGCCAGCCCTCGGCCACCTGCGGGCCGGAGACGCCGAGGCCCAGGCGGAACCGCCCGCCGCTCAGGCCGTCGAGGGTGGCCGCCGTCATCGCGGTCGCCGCGGCGCTGCGCCCGGGAACCTGCATGACGGCCGCGCCGAGGCCGATGCGCGTGGTCTGCGCGGCGAGCCAGCCGAGCACCGACGGCGCGTCGGAGCCGTAGGCCTCGGCGACCCAGGCGCTGTCGAAGCCGAGCTCCTCCGCCCGCAGCGTCAGGGCGAGGGCGTCCGCGGCGGCTCCGGCCACCGTGCCGTCGCCGCCCGTGAGGTAGCCGATGCTCAACCCGAGGCGCACGCCGTCACCGTAGCCCGTGCCGTCCCCGCCCGGCCGGCTTCAGCCAGGCAGGAGCGCCCGCACCACGGTGTCCGCGAGCAGCCGGCCGCGGCGGGTCAGGACGAGCCGCGGGTCGGCGCTGCCGCGCAGGTCCACGAGGCCGTCGGCCACGAGCCCGCCGACCTCGCCGCGCGCGGCGTCGTCCAGGCGCGCGAGGTCGATCCCCTCGGCCAGGCGCGAGCGCAGCAGGACGTCCTCGACGTGGCGGTCGGCGTCGCTCAGCAGCTCGCGCGCGTGCGCGGGGCTGGTCCCGGCGGCGAGGCGGCCCGCGTAGGCGCTGGGGTGCTTGACGTTCCACCACCGCACCCCGCCGACGTGGCTGTGCGCGCCGGGACCCACGCCCCACCAGTCGCCGCCGCGCCAGTAGGCCAGGTTGTGCCGGCAGGCGGCCTCCGGCGTGCGGGCCCAGTTGCTCACCTCGTACCAGGAGTACCCGGCGGCGCCGAGGACGTCGTCGACGAGCTCGTACTTGGCGGCCTCGTCGTCGTCGTCGGGGGCGGGCACCTCCCCGCGGCGGACCTGCCCGGCCAGGCGGGTCCCCTGCTCGACGACGAGGGCGTAGGCCGAGACGTGGTCGGGCTCGCAGGCGACGGCGGCGTCGAGGCTCGTGCGCAGGTCGGCCAGGGACTCTCCCGGCGTGCCGTAGATGAGGTCGAGGCTCACCGCGAGGCCCGCCTCGCGCGCCCACCGCACCGCCAGCGGCACGCGCTCGGGGTCGTGGGTGCGGTCGAGGACCGCGAGGACGTGGCGGACGGCGGACTGCATGCCGAAGGACACGCGCGTGAAGCCGGCGTCGCGCAGCGCCTGCAGGCTCTGCGGGGTCACGGAGTCGGGGTTCGCCTCCGTCGTCACCTCCGCGCCCGGCAGGAGGCCGAACGTCTCGCGCACCGCGGTGAGCAGCCGGACGAGGTCGGTCACCGGCAGCAGGGTCGGGGTGCCGCCGCCGAAGAACACCGTCTCGGCGGGGCGGGCCGCGCCGCCGAGCACGCGGGCCGCCAGCTCCAGCTCGGCGACGGCCGTGCCCGCGTAGGCGGCCTGGGAGCCGCCGCCGCCGAGCTCGGTGGCCGTGTAGGTGTTGAAGTCGCAGTACCCGCAGCGCACGGCGCAGAAGGGCACGTGCACGTAGACGCCGAAGGTGCGCTGCGCCGCGCCCGCGAGGGCGGACGCCGGGAGCGCGCCGTCGGCGGGGACGGGCTCGCCGTCGGGGAGGGTGCTCGGCACCCCTCCAGTGTCCCCCACCGCGGGACCGCTCCCTGACGGGTACCCCTAGGGGGTAGGGGTTGCGATCGGAACCCCTAGGGGGTATCAAGGAGGCATGGAGACGGCAGTGGTCGGCTACGCCGGCGAGAAGGACGCGGTCCTGAAGAGGTTGCGTCGCGTGGAGGGGCAGGTCCGCGGCCTGCAGCGCATGGTCGAGGAGGACTCCTACTGCATCGACGTCCTCACGCAGGTGTCGGCCGCGACCAAGGCCCTGCAGGCCGTCGCGCTGACCCTGCTCGAGGACCACCTGGCGCACTGCGTCGCGCACGCGGCCGCCGAGGGCGGCGACGTGGCGCAGGAGAAGGTCCGCGAGGCCAGCGCGGCGATCGCCCGGCTGGTGCGCTCGTGAGCGCGGCCACCACCGCCACGTACGCCGTCGGCGGCATGACCTGCGAGCACTGCGTCCGCGCGGTCACCGAGGAGCTCACGGCCCTGCCGGGCGTGCAGCACGTCACGGTCGAGCTCGTGCCCGGCGGCCCCACGCCGGTCACGGTGACCTCCAGCGCCCCGCTGGCGCCCGGCGACGTCCGGGCCGCGGTCGACGAGGCGGGCTACGACCTGCTCGGGGACGGGGCGGCCTGATGGCCGAGCCGACCGAGCTCGCCCCGCCGCCCGGCCGCACGGTCGACCTGCTCATCGGCGGGATGACGTGCGCCTCCTGCGCCGCGCGCGTGGAGAAGAAGCTCAACCGCATGCCGGGCGTGCAGGCCGCCGTGAACTACGCCACCGAGAGCGCCCGCGTGACGCTGCCGGCCGGCACCGACGTCGCCGACGCGGTGTCCGTGGTCGAGGCCACCGGGTACACCGCCGAGCTCCCCTCACCCCCTGCGGCGCAGCCGGAGACGGCCGCCGAGCCCGACCCGGCCGCTCCCCTGCGGCAGCGGCTGGCGGTCTCCGCCGCCCTCGGCCTGCCGGTGCTCGTGCTCGCCATGGTCCCGCCGCTGCAGTTCCCGAACTGGCAGTGGCTGTCGCTGGTCCTGGCGGCGCCCGTCGTCGTCTGGGGCGGGTGGCCCTTCCACCGCGCCGCCTGGACCAACCTCCGCCACGGCGCCGCGACGATGGACACGCTCGTCAGCCTCGGCGTCCTCGCCGCCTTCGTCAGCTCCCTCGCCGCGCTGTTCCTCGGCGACGCCGGGATGCGCGGCATGCGGATGAGCTTCGAGCTCCTGCCGGGCCGCGACGCCGCCGGCGAGCACCTCTACCTCGAGGTCGCCGCCGTCGTGACGGTGCTCGTGCTCGCGGGCCGCTACCTCGAGGCCCGCGCGCGCCGCAGCTCCGGCGCGGCGCTGAAGGCCCTGCTCGCCCTGGGCGCCAAGGACGTCGGCGTCCTGCGCGACGGCGCCGAGACCCGCGTCCCCGTCGCCGACCTGCGGGTCGGCGAGGAGTTCCTCGTGCGCCCCGGCGAGACGGTCGCGACCGACGGGGTCGTCACCGAGGGCGCCAGCGCGGTCGACGTCAGCGTCCTGACGGGCGAGGGCGTGCCGGTCGAGGTGGGCCCGGGCGACGCCGTCGTCGGCGCGGCCGTCAACGCGGGGGGTCTGCTGCGCGTGCGCGCCACCCGCGTCGGCGCGGACACCCAGCTCGCCCGCATCGGCCGCCTGGTCACCGAGGCGCAGTCCGGCAAGGCCGAGGTCCAGCGCCTGGCCGACCGCGTCTCCGGCGTCTTCGTCCCCGTCGTGCTGCTGATCGCCCTCGCGACCGGTGCGGGCTGGCTGCTCGCGGGCGCGGGGCTCGGCACCGCCCTGACGACGGCCGTGGCCGTCCTCGTCATCGCCTGCCCGTGCGCCCTGGGCCTCGCCACGCCGACGGCCCTGCTGGTGGGCACCGGCCGCGGGGCGCAGCTCGGCATCCTCGTCAAGGGCCCGGAGGCGCTGGAGCAGACCCGGCGCATCGACACGGTCGTGCTCGACAAGACCGGCACCGTGACGACCGGCCGGATGGGCCTGGTCGCCGTGACCGCCGCCGAGGCGGGCGGCGAGGACGAGCTGCTGCGCCTGGCCGGCGCGCTCGAGACCGCCTCCGAGCACCCCGTGGGCCGGGCGGTCGCCGCGGCCGCCGCCGCCGCCGGGCCGCTGCCCCCCGTCACGGG
>NZ_VWPY01000095.1 GCF_011839805.1 Kineococcus rubinsiae
GTGCAGCCCGCCCACGAGCGCGTCGAAGCGGCCGCCCGGCTGCGCGGGGTCGGGGTGGCGCTCGACCACGAGGGGGTCGTCGAGGGTGAGGATCAGCGTCATCCACGGCGACGGCAGCCCGAGGTGGCGCACCGGCCCCACGCCCGCCTCCCGGTAGCCCGAGCACCCGGCCACCCAGGGCCGCAGCGCGGGCGCGGCGCGGCGCCGCACGTACTGCCGGACGGGCTCCACCCCGTCGATGGTGCCCCCGTCCGGCACCGCGCGACCAGGGGTGGCGCGGTGATCACCCGCGGGTGACGATGCGCGCATGCCCATGACGACGATCCCCTCGGCCGACGGCACCCCGCTGCCCGCCTACCTGTCGCTGCCCGTCGCGACGTCGGACCGCCCCGGACCGTGGCCCGGGGTCGTCGTGGTCCACGACGCGTTCGGCCTCGGCGACGACGTCAAGCAGCAGGCGGACTGGCTGTCCGCGGCCGGCTACGCGGCCCTCGCCCCGGACCTGTTCTCCCGCGGCGGGGCGCGCAAGTGCCTGCGCGGGGTGTTCCGGCAGCTCGCCGCCCGCGAGGGCGTCGCCTTCGACGAGATCGAGGCGGCGCGCACGGCGCTCGCGGGACGCGAGGACACCACGGGGCGCACGGGAGTCATCGGCTACTGCATGGGCGGGGGCTTCGCCCTCCTCACCGCCGGCCGCGGGATCTTCGACGTGGCGTCGGTGAACTACGGCCAGGTCCCCGACGACGTCGAGGCCATCCTCGCCGGGGCCTGCCCGGTGATCGGGAGCTTCGGCGCCAAGGACCGGTCCCTGCCGGGCGCGGCCGCGAAGCTGACCACGGCGCTGGAGGCCACCGGCGTCGAGCACGACGTCCACGAGTACCCGCAGGCCCGGCACGGCTTCCTCAACCGGATCGCCGCCGTCTCGCCCCTGAACCCCGTGATGAAGGCCGCCGGCGTCGGCTACGACGCGGGCGCCGCCGAGGACGCGAAGCGCCGCATCCTCACCTTCTTCGACACCCACCTGCGGGCCGCCCCCGCGACCGCCCGAGGCTAGTCGCCGCAGCGGGGCCGGGGTGCGCCTCCGGCCGCGCCGCGCACCGGGGCGTCCCCTACTGTGCTGAGCCCGGCGCCCAGCAGCGGCGCCACCCGGACCGGGAGGAGCCCCGTGGACGACAGGACCATCCACCAGCAGATCACCGAGCTCGTCGCGCAGGAGCACGAGCTGCGCAGCGCCCTGCAGGCCGGGGACGTGAGCTCGGCGGAGGAGCGCGGCAAGCTGCGCGAGGCCGAGGAGTCCCTGGACCAGCTGTGGGACCTCCTGCGGCAGCGGCAGGCCAAGCGCGACGCGGGCCTGGACCCGGACGAGGCGGGCGAGCGCCCCGTCAGCGAGGTCGAGGGCTACCGGCAGTAGGTCGCCCGCCGGGCGGTGTCCGGACCCGCCGCCCCACCGTCGGGCGGCGGCCGGACTCGCTCCGGCAGCAATCCCGCCGGGCTTCAGGCCCCGCGCAGCTCCAGCACCAGGTCGTCGCCGGCACCGGCGACGAGCCGGACGGGGATGCCCCAGTCCTGCTGGTAGAGGTGGCACGCGGCGAACTCGGGGACCTCGCCGGTCTCCGGGTCGCCGTCGCAGGCGGCGGCCTGGACGCTGACGTGCAGGACGCCCTCGGTCAGCCCGCTCGTGGCGGGATCGGCCAGGACCACGCTGCGCTGCAGGCCCTCCGCGTCCCCGGCCCCGGCGACGAGGAGTTCCGGCGGCGAGGCCGCGACGACGAGGCGGGTGGGGTCGCCCCAGCGGTGGTCGAGCTTCTGACCGGTCGGCGGCGTGAACGCCACGCTCAGCGAGACGGCCCCCGGCGGCAGGTCCGTGGGCGGGCGCTGGACGGTGTGCGCGCCCTCGTCGACGCGCACCTCCACGGGCACCGCGAAGCGCGTGATCCGGTGGGCGGCGGCCTCGACGACGAGGAGCGACTCCGCCTCACCCGTGCCGTCGACGAGCACGTCGGAGGGTTCCGCGAGGTCGGTGAGCAGCGTGGTGACCTGACCGGTCGCGGGGTCGTAGCGCCGCAGCGCCCCGTTGTAGGTGTCGGCCACGAGGAGGCTGCCGTCCGGGGCGACCGTGAGGCCCAGCGGGTGCTGGAACAGGGCGGGTTCCGCGTCCCCGGACGGGACGCCGGCGCCGTCGCGGAAGCCGAAGTCGAACAGCCCCTGCCCGACGGCCGTGCCGACCTCGTACCCGGCCCCGGCGACCGCCGCGACGTTGGCCATCCGCTCGTCCTCGACAACGCGGATGCCGCTGTCCACGGAACCGCTCCGCCGCAGCCACCGCAGCGCCGAGGTCTCGGCGTCGACGAACCAGAGGGTCTCCACGCCGTCGACGTCTTGGACGGCGAACCCGGAGGTCTGCGCGAACCACGCCTGCTCGGCGGGCCCGTCGTTGATGCCCTCGGCGGTGGTGCCGGCGAGCACCCGGACGGTGCCGGCGTCCGGGTCGAACGCCCACAGCTGGTGCACCCCGGCCATCGCGACGACGACCTGCCCGTCGAACCAGGCCACGTCCCACGGCGTCGACAGGTCCTGCTCGAGGGCGGGACCACCGCCCTCGCGGCGGCGCAGCTGCCGGCCGGTGCCGGCGACGGTCGTGACGGTCCCGTCCGCGAGGCGCACCGCGCGCAGCGCGTGGTTGACGCTGTCGGCCACGACGACGTCGTAGCCGAGCCGGGCCGCGACGTCGGCGGGCAGCACCGCGAGGCCCTGCGGCTCGGCGAAGCGGGCGGTCCCCGCGTCGCCGTCCTGCAGCCCGCGCTGCCCCGACCCGATGCGCCGGCGCTCGGTGACGAGGTCCGCCTCCAGCTCCACGAGCTGGTGGTGGGCGGTGTCGGCGACGAGCAGCCCGCCGTCGGGCAGCGCCACGACGCGCGCCGGGAACCGCAGCGCGGAGTCGGCCGGTGCGGGCGCCACGTAGGGGCCGCTGCCCCGGTGCAGCGTCCCCTTCGCGTCGTGCTCCGCGACCAGCTCGTCGAGGAGCACCGCCAGGCCGTGGGCGTGCCCCTCCCCCGACAGCGACGCGACGACGTAGCCCTCGGGGTCGATGACGACCAGCGTCGGCCACGCGCGCGCGGTGAACGCCTTCCACGTCACGAGGTCGGGGTCGTCGAGGACCGGGTGGTGCACCTCGTAGCGGTCCACGGCCGCGTCCAGGGCCGCGGGCTCGGCCTCGTGCCGGAACTTCGGGGAGTGCACGCCGACGGTCACCAGCACGTCGGCGTAGCGCTCCTCGAGCGGGCGCAGCTCGTCGAGGACGTGGAGGCAGTTCACGCAGCAGCTCGTCCAGAAGTCGAGCAGCACGACCTTGCCGCGCAGGTCGGCGAGGCTCACGTCGACGCCACCGGTGTTCAGCCACCGGCGGCCGACGAGCTGGGGGGCGCGGACGCGCGCGCGGGCGGTGCGGGAGGAGGTGCTGGCCACGCCTCCATCCTCCCCCCGCGCCGCGGGTGGGTGCGACCAGGCCCTGGCGGCGCGGGCCCCGGTGGCTTCACCGCGGACCACGGTCGACCGCCGTCCGCCGGGGTCCACCGGCGGCCGTCCAGGGCCCCCTGTGGACGGACCGCGGGGAACTCCCCCGTCCGGTCCTAGGTTCGGCGACGTCCCGCCTCTCCGGGGTTTCTCCCCCCGGCAGATCTCCCCACGGCAGAAACCCCTCCCCCGTCCACCGACCCAGCCCGACAGTGGTGGCAGGCCCGCTCCCGCCGGCCGGAAGAACCCCAGGAGGTCATCGTGTCCGCACCACCGAGCACCCTCGCCGGTCCCTTCGACGACCAGCTGTCCCAGCGGTTGCTGCACCAGCGCATCGTCGTCCTGGGGACGGAGGTGGACGACACCGCCGCGAACCGCATCTGCGCGCAGCTGCTGCTGCTGTCCGCCGACGACCCCCGCAGCGACGTCGCCCTCTACATCAACTCCCCCGGCGGCTCGATCAGCGCCGGCCTGGCGATCTACGACACCATGCGCCTCATCCCGAACGACGTGGCCACGCTGGTCATGGGGATGGCCGCGAGCATGGGGCAGTTCCTGCTCTGCGCGGGCACCGCCGGCAAGCGCTTCGCCCTGCCGCACGCCCGCGTGATGATGCACCAGCCCTCGGGCGGGATCGGCGGCACCGCAGCGGACATCGCGATCCAGGCGCAGAACCTGGCGCACACCAAGGCGACGATGCAGCGGCTCATCGCCGAGAACACCGGGCAGGACGTCGCCACCATCGACGCCGACTCCCAGCGCGACCGGTGGTTCACGGCCGAGGAGGCCCGCGACTACGGCCTCGTCGACGCGGTCGTCGAGCGGGTCGAGGACGTGCGGCTCGGCGCGGTGCGACGGGTGGGTCTGTGATGTCCACCGTCATCCCCTACGTCACCGAGACGACCGCACGCGGTGACCGCACCTCCGACGTGTTCAGCCGGCTGCTCTCGGACCGCATCGTGTTCCTCGCCGGGGAGATCGACGACGCGGTGGCCAACGTGGTCATCGCGCAGCTCGTGCACCTGGCCTCGGAGAGCCCCACCGCCGACATCAACCTCTACATCAACTCCCCCGGAGGTTCCGCGACGGCGCTGACGGCGATCTACGACACCATGCAGTTCGTCCAGCCCGACGTGGCGACGTTCTGCGTGGGGCAGGCCGCCTCGGCGGCCGCGGTCCTGCTCGCCGCCGGGGCGCCGGGCAAGCGGTCCGTCCTGGAGCACTCGCGGGTCCTGCTGCACCAGCCCTCGGGCGGGGCGCAGGGCACGGCGACGGACCTGGAGCTGCAGGCCGCCGAGGTGCTGCGGATCCGCGCGCAGATCGAGCAGGTCCTCGCCCGCCACACGGGCCACGACGTCGCCCGGCTGCGGGCCGACCTCGACCGCGACCTCGTGCTGCCCGCCGAGGCGGCCGTCGCCTACGGGGTCGCCGACCGCGTGGTGTCGCCGCTGGACGCGGTCCGCAGCTGAGCGGTGACGACCTCAGGCGGCGAGGGACAGCGTGGCGCCGGAGCGGCCCGCGCCGGCGCGACCGGCGAGCGCCGTGCCCGTGCGCGTCACGAGGTCGGTCAGCGTGAGGTCGAGCGCCTCGCACACCGCGGCCAGCACCTCCGAGGAGGGTTCCTTGCGGCCCCGCTCCACCTCGGAGAGGTAGGGCAGCGACACGCGCGCCGCGGTCGCGACGTCGGCGAGGGTCCGGCGCTGGGCGGTGCGCTCGGCGCGCAGGACCCCGCCGAGGACGACGCGCAGCAGGGGTTCCGGCGGCCGGCGCTGGGCCGGGCGGGACTCCTCGCCCGGCGCCGGCGGACCGGGCACGCGGGGCACCAGTCGGAGGGGGGTGCGCAGCGCGTGGTCCACGACGGTCTCCAGTCCTCGACGGCTGAGACGGCCGACGCTACGAGCCGGACGTGGGGCACCGCACGGGTGTCCGCTCAGGGCGGACACCCGTGCGGTGGTCGAGGGGCCGCGTCAGCGCCGGTTGTCGAACGCGGCCGCCATCTCGGCCTGCTCGTCGATGACGTCGCCGATGCGGGCCTGCACGGTGTCGAGCTCGCGGATGATGCCGGCGGTCGTGTTGATGCCCTCGGCGACGGACCGGCTCGAGTTCTGGATCCCGGCGATCTGCTCGGCCACGCGCTGGGTGGCCTCGGCGGTCTCCCGCGCGAGGTCCTTCACCTCGCTGGCGACCACGGCGAAGCCGCGGCCGAGCTCCCCGGCGCGCGCGGCCTCGATGGTCGCGTTGAGGGCCAGGAGGTTCGTCTGGTCGGCGATCCCCGAGATGATCTTGATGACCTCGCCGACGGCGGCCGAGGCGGCCTGCAGCGCGTCGACGTCCGTGGTCATCGTGGTCGCCTGGCTCACGGCGGCGTCGGCGACCCGCCCGGCGTCCGTGGTGGCCTCGCGCAGCCGCGACACCGTGGTGAGCAGCTCGCGGGAGCTGTCCGCGTCGGCCTCCACGCGGCGCAGCACGTCGAGGCGCTGGGAGAGGAGGTGCTGGACGTTGCGCAGCGCGGAGGCGCGCGAGTCGGACAGCTCGATGGTCTCCGTGGAGAAGAAGTCCATCGTGCCCACGACCCGGCCGTCGGCCGTGATGGGGAAGCAGACGCCCGAGCGCACGCCGGCCCGCTGCGCGGCGGGAGCCCGGACGCAGTCGGTGATCTCCCCGAGGTCCCGGACGAAGACGAGGTCCCGGGCGCGCCACGCGCGGCCCGAGAGGCCGACGCCCTCGGCGAAGGAGGCGGTCAGCGTCACCTTGCGGAACTCCTCGCCCGCCGAGCCGGACTCGGTGACGAACTTCAGCTTGCGGTCGCTCTCGTCCAGCGCCCAGTAGGAGCCGTAGGCCCAGCCGAACGCGGAGCGCACCGTCTCCAGCGCGAGGCGCAGCGCCCCGGCCTGGTCGCCGGCGTCGCCGATGCTCGTCACCACGGAGGTGACGGCGCTGCGGTCGTTCAGCGTCTCCTGCAGCTGGGCGGAGTCGAGCGCGCTGCGCCGGGCGTGGGCCGCGACGCGGGCGATGGCCTCCCACTTGGCGCTGCGGCCGCCGAAGAACGGCAGCGGGTCCTTGCTGTAGAACTCCTGGACCGCGACGACCTTGCCGGCCTCCGTGATCGGCATCTGGCAGCCGTGGTGCGCGCCCGCGGCCTGCGCGTCGCGCCAGCGCAGGCAGGCGTCCGTGCCGGTGCCGATGCCGCACTCCTGCGCCTGACCCGACGAGATCGCGCGGCCGCCCAGACCGTCACCGGGGCCGATCCCCAGGTCCCGCGACGCCGCCATGGCGGGGGCGAGCTGCCCCACCTCGGCGCCCAGGCGGAAGCGACCGTCCGGACCGGGCAGCCAGACCGCGCCGTAGGCGAGGTCCAGGGCTCCGACGAGGGCGCGGATGCCCGCGAGGTGGGCCTCGACCTCCGTGGTGACGCCGCCGTCGAGGGCGGCGAGCACCGCTTCGAGGGCCTCGACGTCGCGGGGCATGGGACCGGTCGGGGTCGCAGCAGCGCGGGGGGAGCGTCGGAACACGGAGTTCCTCTCCGGTCGTGCGCGGCGGCCGTGGTCGACGACGTCACGCGGTGGGTCTTGCACTCCCTCGATCGGCATCGAGGACGCCGACCTGAACCGGCCCCTCCTCCCGCCCCCGCGCTCGCGGGACCTCGGCGGACGGCCGCGGCGCGCGGCAGACTGACCGCCGTGAGACGACGCACGAGCACTGCCCTGGCCGCGCTGCTGATCGCCGGGTCCGGGATCGCGCTGGCCGCACCCGCGGCCGCCGACCCCCCGTCCCGGCTCACGAGCCAGGTCACCGACCGGGTCGGCGCGCTCGAGGGTGGGCAGCGAGAGGTCGACGACGCGCTGCGGCAGCTCAGCGACGAGGACCGCCAGCAGCTCTGGGTCGTCTACGTCGGCTCCTTCGACGGGATCTCCGGCGAGGACTGGGCGCGGCAGACGTTCGAGGCGAGCGGCTTCGGCACCGACGACGTGCTCCTCGCCGTGGCGGTGGACGACAGCGCGTACGCCTACCACGTGTCCGACTCCTCCCCGCTGACGCAGGAGGAGCTGACGCAGGTCTCCCGCGACACGGAGACCGAGCTGGGGCAGGAGGACTGGTCCGGCGCCGTCGTCGCCGGCGCGCAGAGCATCGGCGACCAGGTGGGCGGCGGCACGGGGAGCTCCTCCGGCTCGACCACCTCGGGCGGCTCCTCCGGAGCGGGGCTGCTCGTGCTCGTCCTCGTCGTCCTGGTGCTGCTCGGGGTCGTCGTGGCCCTCGTGCTCCGCGCGCGCCATCGCCGCGGCGCCGGTTCGGGCCCCGCCGCGGCGGGCGGCCCGCCGGACCCGTTCGCCGGCACGAGCACCGCGGACCTCCGCACGCGCGCCGACGCGACCCTGGTGCGCGCCGACGACGCGGTCCGCACCAGCGGCCAGGAGCTGGAGTTCGCGAGGGCCGAGTTCGGCGAGGAGGCGACCCAGCCGTTCGCCGCCGCGCTCGCGGCGGCCAAGGCGGCGCTGACCGCGGCCTTCCAGCAGCGCCAGCTGCTGGACGACGACGAACCCGACGACGACGCCCGCACCCGGGCGCTGCTCACGTCGGTCCTGCAGTCCTGCGAGCAGGCCGGGGCGGCCCTGGACGCCGAGTCGGGGCGCATCGAGGAGCTGCGCGACCTCGTGGCGACGGCCCCCCAGCGCCTCGACGCCGTGGCGACCCGGCTGCCGGAGCTCGAGGCCCGCGTGGCGCCGGCGCGCGCCGAGCTGACCCGCCTGGCGGCGCGGTTCAGCCCCACCGCCCTGTCGTCGGTCGCCACCAACCCCGACGAGGCGCTGCGCCGGACCGCCGCGGCGCGCGAGGCCGTCGACAGCGGCCGGGCCGCGATCGCGGCCACCACGGAGGGCGACGCCGTGGTGGACGCCGTCCGCACCGCGGAGGAGGCGAGCGCGCAGGCCGCCCAGCTGCTCGACGCCGTCGGCCGGGCCGGGGCGGACCTGGACCGTGCGACCGCGGAGCTGCCCACGGCGCTGCTGCGGCTGCGGACCGACCTCGACACGCTGGGCGCGGCCGCGCAGGACCGCGACCTGGCCCAGGCCGCCGCCGCCGCGCGGGCGGCCGTCGCGGCGGCCGAGGAGAGCGGCGGGGTGGACCCGCTCGGGG
>NZ_VWPY01000096.1 GCF_011839805.1 Kineococcus rubinsiae
GTATCTGGCGATTACTCAGCAAAAAAATGAAAGTTTAATGCCACATCAGTTGAATCATATGGTATCTCATGAGCTGTATTTGTCCAGCAGCTGGTTTGAATATCTACATTTACGTTGTAGTACTTCGCCTGTGACGGTGCAAGAGGTCAATCAATATCTGAAAAAATGCATAGCAGGACAACAGCTTGGTTCAATCACTGTCGAAAAGTTACAGGCACAGTTGTACTTCCATGTTTTTCACCACACGTTTAATGAATATATTGCACATGTGCTGTCGGGTAAAGATAGTTCTCATGATCTTCCCGGCAGTTTTTACGGAGGGGTTGCAAAGAAGCAGCTGAATGAGAAGTACCGGATTTATCTGAATACGCTGTGCAGACCGGACACTGAAGCCGGGATCAAGATCGTCGAGCAGCAGTTTGAAAGCTCGAGTGAAGCGGATACCACCCGGCTGGGGAGTCAATTGGCCCTGACTCCGGATTTTGTGTCTGATTTCTTCCAGCAGCTGCATAAGGTCTGTCATGAGAAAATTCAGTTGCATCAGCACTTGATCGAGCGGATCAATGCCTACAGTTTGTGGATGTGGCATATCAGCCTGTTATGTTTAACACGACGTCCGCAAGAACATTTGTTGGGGGAGTGTAGTGCTTATGATCTGGATTTAAGACTGCTATATGTGAATGATAAAAAGAATAGCCAATCACGTAAGGATGGGCGTTTTATTCCGTTAGCGAAGTTTTTTACTCAGGCGTTTAAGCATTATCTCGATTTCTTAAACAGTGTGGTCACTCACTATGCTGACTTACTGAAATTTGTCTTCAAGAAAAATTTCACCCTTGAAGATCTGTTTGGCAAGGTGATTGTCTATCCGGGAAGCCTGCCGGTGACGGCTCAAGCATGGGACAGTCCTAAAATCAGGATCAAGCCTCTTAGCCGAGCTTGGGTGAATGAAGCGTTGTCGCGCTATGCCTCAGCGCCTATTTACAATAACTGGCTGCGCCATTTTGCAATGAATATGCTGATGGATCATGGAGTGGCGTTTAATGTGATTCAGGCCTTGTACGGCCATGATCAACGCGATCAGGAGCTGTTTTATCGTTATTCCTCAGCCTCCTTGTATCAGTATATATGCCATGTCAGTCAAGGCATCGATGAGATGATCAAGATATTGCAGGTTGAGCATTTATCCAGTCCGATGCCAAAAAAGGATAAAGCACATGACAAAGCATGATGTGATTGCTACGTATATTGGTGAGCAAGTTGAACTGACTTTTCAGCAGATGCTCCAATCGATTGCAGGGCTTAAAAGAAGTACGACAGATATTGATAAAGGGCTTGAGAAAATCTGGCTAGATTTTCAGTCAGCGCTGAAGAAATTTTTGAAGAACCATAAGCTTAGCACGGCAACACTCCGAGCCCCTTATCTACAAAAGAGCGAAGCCTATTTTTTTCAACTGAAGGAAGACTACCTGAGCGAAACGCAAGAGGCTTATCCGATTAAAATCATGTCCCTGATATATGAAAATATCAAGCAGCAAGTCGAAGCGGATTTTAATAATAAGATGTCGGATGTCATTAAAAAAAATCAGGGTAATACGCTTGAAATCGATAGCGAAATTGAGAAAATTTGGGTGGATTGTCAGGAAGAAATCAAGGCATTTTTAAAGGAAAGAAAGATTGCCACGGTCGCGCTGAGAGCCCCTTATTTACAATGGGCTGAAGACTGTTTGATTAAGCGTAAAGAAGCTTATGAAAGCGCGTCGGAAGATGCTTATTTGATTAAGATTCCATCAACCATTTATCATCAGATTGCTCAGCAAGTGGCCTTTACTTTTCAACAAATGAAGGAGGCTATTGCAGGACAGAAGGACAGCCAGCAGGATGTCGATGACCAGATTGCCCGAATCTGGGCGAATTTCGCCAAAGGACTGGAGACTTTCTTAAGGAACAAAGACTTCACCACTCGTGCCAAGCGCAAACCGTATATCAAACACAGTGAAGCCAGTTTTTTAGCCTGTTTAGAACAGTATCAGAATGAGGAACACCAGCCTTATCCGATTAAGCTGCGTCCTACGACGCTGTTTTCTGATCCTCCACCGCGGCAGATTCTCAGCACTGAAGCCAGACTGCGGTTGGGACAGCAGCATTTTCATATTGCCAGAGGACTGAAAGCGTATTGGCGTAGCGAGACATTGCAGATGCCAACAGCACAACAGTGCTTGGGTCATCTGTATTTAAGTCTGATTTATTGTTCAGGCTGTAGTGATCTCACTCAGCTGGTCGCCATCGGCAATCGTCTGCTGGAGGAGGAGAAAGAGAAGGAGAAAATGTGCCATCCGTTATCTGGGTATTCAACACTGTATCGAAGTGACTATAAAAAAATTACCAATCCACTGGTTCTCAGTTACTGCATGCCACACCGCTATTACGGCAATGAGATTAAAGACAAGAAGATTTATCAGTGGCGGCATGTCTGGTTCAATCCTTATGCACAACTTTTTTTACACATCCTGAAACAGCAAGCAGAGGACCTGCAACCACAACATCCGCGTAAGGTGCTGGAAGCGATTCTGAGTGTGTTCGAGAATCTTAAAAAACAGCTCAAGGTCTCGGAACAGATTGCGGCATTAAAAAAAATCTTGCGATCCGAGGATCAGGATCTCATTGAGATCACTGCACTCAAGCCCTTTCAGCATGTCAATTTGGCGCTAGAAATCCATCCAGACTTGAGTCTGGATATGTGTTTAAGTGAAGTATTGCAGAATCATCTAAAAACCGTGTCTTTAACGGCAGAAGATCAAGGTGTAGCCTGGTTCAATACCTTGAAATCCACGAATGATCTTGTCAAAGTAGAATATGGGATCCTCCCGTTAGAGACTGAAACAGCCAAACCGGTGGTTATCACGGCACATCAGCAACTGAACGAGCTTCCATTTGAGTTGGATTTTTTTGAACAAGAGCGAGCCCCGGCAGGGAAAAATAAGCAAAGCCAAAGACAACGCCATCAGCAGCAGTTTAAGCAATGGCGCAATATTCAAACCCGGTTGAGTGTAAAGAAGGCAGCCTTAGCGGGCGACAATTATAAAGAATGCAATTTGATAGAAGCACAGTTAAGACTATTGAGCTGGATCTTTTATTTGAGAAAAGAAGAAAAAGAAAACGGCAAGAAATTAAAATTGAGTAGTATCAAGCGTTATCTGAGCAGTTTTGCGAAAGACTATTTCTTTCATATCTATATGTATGACAATGACCTTGAACAGATGAATGTAGAGCACTATGAGCAATTGTATGCCTCCATCCTGAACGGCATCGATGAACGTGCTGAAACACAGCGTGAATACACAGACACTCGCACTCAGGGTCGGGCACAATATGCCTTTGGACGACTGAAAGATTTCCATGCTTTTTGCCAGAAAGAATATCCGGAGAATGTGCCAGCGGTCAGCAGCTTTGACCACAGTGATTTTCAACGTATCCAGTTCTGTCAAGCCAAGCTCATCAGCCCACAGCTGTTTATTCAATTAAAAAAAACAGTCATTCAGAAAATTGAGGCCTGTTCAACTCAAAAAGAAAAAGTCCATTTGCAGCTGTTGCTGCTAATGTACATCCTGGCTTATCGTTTGGGATGTAGACTCAATGAAATCCGGGGGCTGACGCTGGGTGAAATCATTTGTCCTCAACTGCTGTGGAAAGACGATCCAGGCAATCAAACGGTCGCCATACGCATCACCTTGAAAAATAATGTCTATCGACGACTGAAAAGCCAAAATGCGCAACGTCAACTCGATTTGAACGCGGTATTACTGGATGATGAACTGCAAGCGGTGAAAAGCTATCTTCTGCATTGTTTTCAGCAGCCGAATAATAAGAAGGCGAACGAGCAGTTGGTTTTTGAGATCGGTGGAGAAATCCTGAGCGAGCTGTATATCTCAAAAATGACCCGGCTGCTGTTCGATGAAGTCATCAAGCCAGATCACGGCTATACCTTCCACAGTTTCCGCCATAGTGCCGCCACTCATTTGGCAATCGCCTGGTTGGGATCGAAAGAAATGGTGATGACCTATACCGACTACAGCTGGCAGCAGGCTAAGTCTATGCGCAAGCATCTGTTCGGTGAACAGGCTATCAGGCATGAAGCGGTGATTCAGCATAAATGGCGTTTGCTGGCCGATTGGATGGGGCATAGCTCGATTGAACAAACGGCCTCACACTACCTGCATACCCTGGATCTGCTGGCGATTGATCGAATTTACAATACGCCCTGTGTAGTTCATCCTGCTGTTCTGAATAGGCATTATGATCGTGAAGAAACTGAAGCGGTGGATCTGAATCGCGACAGCCAACACCGAAAGTGCTTTGAACGTGAGCAACCGGTGTTGGGTATTGATCAGAAAGTACAACCTTATCTGATGCCCAAGATGCAATTCGAGCTGAAGCCATTATCCTACAAGGTCATCTACACGTATCTCAACACATATCAAGATGCAGAGATCCAAGCACCTCATATAGTGGATAACCTAGATATTTGGATTAAGCGTGCGCTTTGGCTTGCTGTAAAATGGCAAGTACCTTCATTCAGTAAACTTGGATGGAATTTGGACAATGCTGCATCGATCGAGAAAAAGTACTTAAGCGACCTATATGACAAGCAGATCAAAACCAAGCTGAAGCCAAAGAGCCTACAGCTATTTATCGCATTAAAAGATCTTTTAAAGGAGAAAGTTCTGTCGGCTTTAGCTGTATTGATTCAGCATGGCAAACTCAGAAGAAACCAGTTTTGTTTCCAATGTCGTTTTGATGCCCAGCAAAAGCCAAAAATGGATTGGGAAATGCAGGATTTTATCGAGGGGATGCAGCTGTTGTTACCTGAAGATGTCCAATTACAGTACGATAACTATCCGGTGGATCTCACGCAAAAAAGTCGTGAGATTCACGTCTATTTTATCGATCAACAAAGCAATAAAAACATTACATTATCCCTTGCATTTGATTTGCTACTGGAAGCTGTACAACACCCTTCCTTATGGGAATAGCCTAAGCAGATATCGTTCAATTTAAGGGGCCCAGGCCTTTGCTTTGTCAAAATCTGATTTGCCAAGCAAAGGCCTGGGTTTCCGCGAATTTGATTTTTTGTTTTAATTATTCTCATGATTTTAATTCATTGAGGCCCTTTCATAGAATTAAAAAATAAATGTAGGTAGTGCTTCAAAAAGTATGCTGCATAGATTTTGAGATAAATAGGCATCCTTGGGGGTATTGAAAATACAGGGATTTTTTCGGTTAAAATTTTTAAAAAATTAGCCAGCATTAAATTTGAAACACCACCAGAAAATGAAAAAAATTCTAATTTGGTTTGACCAAAGAAAAAGATACCCATATGATAATTACGTTACAGCAAAATCTGTAATCGGGCGTGGAAACCTGAAAATTACTACAGAAGCATTAAAACCGCTTTAGCGGTTTTTTGTGCTTATTATGCTTAGTTTGCCATTATGGTAGGCCAGGCAGGGCAGTCTATGACTGGCCGTCTTCTGTAGTGCGGTATTTCCACCCCTGTTTGGTCTACCTCCATCTCGTGGAAAAGATGGTTGTAGATAGTTAATTCTAAACTACAGGTACTAAACATGAAGATTTTATTATCTAATCCCCCCATTTCTCTTAGGTCTCTTTTGTTAGCGCTGACTGGATATTGACGGTCATTTAATTCACAGCTTTAACCAAATCGAACTATATACATTTTCAAATTTCGTACTTGAGCGAAAGTAGGAAAGTGTTGCCTGGAGAAAATAAGAAATGGGTTCTACACGACTATTGACCAATATTATTCAGCGTAAAGTCATGTTGCCAGAAGAAATGTCACCTTCAATGCAGCGTGACAATTTTGAAGTGGCACTGACTGATTTTGAAAAGCATCCAATCATCAAATGTTTATTTAAGGCGGATAACCAGCGTTCTACGGAATATTGGAGCGTGCAAGAAATTGCAAACTTTATTGAGGATTGTACAGAAGATCAAAATATCAATTTGTGTATCTTGTATTGGAAAGATATACACGGCAATATTTACATTATTGATGGAGCACATCGTCTTTCCTGTATCTATGCGTGGATTAATAGATATTTTGCGGATGAGCAAGTCACTCAAGCACCTAATTTCAATGATCCACAAAAACAAGATATTCGTTACCTCCGCAATTATTTAGGAGATCTCGCTGATTTTCAAAGAATTTGCGCTGATGCTGAATTTGCAGAAAAAAAGTCGAAGTTAGAAGATATTAAAATCAGTTTCAGGCAGGTACTGGGGACTCCGGAAGATGCGCGACGGGTATTTCAATCTATTAACTCAGATACTAAACGTTTAGATAAATATGAGGAATATCACCTAAGAAATCGCGGTAGTGACGCGTATTATGCGATCTATGCCTGTTGTTATATCAATGACAATAAATCTAACCTAGAAGAGCTCCAATATACACGTTTAAATGAGTTGATTGAGTTAGGGGAGAGGATCCACCAGTTACTTTTTTCGACCATTTTATTAGACAATGAAATGAGTCATGGCAAAAAAATTGGCCTGGTCAATGAGCTGATGAATATCATTGCGGGTGATCAGATTCATAATATTATGAGTCTGAATCAGGGGGAGCGCGTTGAAAACCTAATGTCGCATCTGTTGACCATTCTTTGCAGAATAGCGACGCCTGTAAAAAATGCTGGGGTTCCGAGTTTGGGCTTACATCCATACTTATATTTTTATAAGGATCAGCGTTTTCAGATTACTTCTTTTCTTGCATGGTTTTCAATTGTGTATGAAATTCATGAAAGCCGCATGCAGATTCATCATCGAAAGATTAGTTTCAAGGACTTCACCCGGGTACGCCGTAGTATTGAGTTCTTGATCGCCAATTTCCCCGTGGCGACCACCGAAACGGTCGGCAAGTTCGGCAGTGGTATCAAGGGCTATGATCGGCTACAAATTGTCTATAAAGCCTTTATTTGCTTAAGCTTGGAAATGGAGGTTGATTTTGATGATGAGAAATGCCTGAATACCTTTATTCTTTCCATGTCTAAGGCCTTCAAGTACATAAACTTTAACGAGTTCTATGTCGAAAGGTTTTTGGGTGGTTATGATGATGCAGTAGTCAAGAATGTGGTGGGATATGTGGAGTCGATTAGTCCAATTTCTCGGTCAAAGCCAAAGGCCTTTTCGGCATTAACCAAGAGTCTGCTTAAGCACAATTTTGTGGTGGGTAATCATAACTTTTGCCTCATTTGTGATGGATTGATCTATCTTGATTCTACTGAATCGGATCATAGGATTGCCAAAGCCGTAGGTGGGCAAGGCGTTCTAGAGAATGGCCTGCTGGTTCATCCCATCTGTAATAGGATGAAATCAGATCTGAGCCTGGAAGAGATTAGAGCGGATTTGTTTGGTGAATTACTGTATTGAGCAGCAGAGGCGGTAAATTAATTTTCTAAAATTTATCAATGATTTAGCTTTTTATATATTCAGCCAATGTGGTTGTTTTTAATTCACTTTAGAATCACAACCAGAAACTAGCTGTAGTTTCTGAATGACCGTCAAGGTCCTTAGTTTTGCCTATAGATTCCCCCTATGGGCATTTTTTTTTTGATCTAAAACATGTATAGGTGACTTTAAAATAAACCTTTTAGCAATTCATAAGCAATGAGTATTAAGGCTGAGACCATCAGCAACACAAAAATGAGTTCCACTCTAGTTAACATCTTAGTTTCATTTACTATCCGCATGCTTCAACAGCAGCTTTGAATGTTTCACTTAACCTTTAAACTTTTTTAAAAGTTAAATGTATTTACATATGAGTTCTAAAATTTGATAGAATTTATTAAAAATTTAGATTCTAAGTGTAAATAATGAGAAGCGCTAATATTCGACGTGATGGTTACTTAAAATTTCTGAATACATGGCAAAACCGTGATGTCATTAAAGTACTTTCAGGTGTACGTCGCTCTGGAAAATCCACCTTATTGGCGATGTTTCAACAAGACCTAAAAGCACAGGGTGTACAAGCCGAAAACATCATTGCCATCAACTTCGAATTTATGGAATTTGAAGAACTCACCGATTACCGTAAACTACATGATTATGTATTGTCCAAAGTTGATAAAAGTAAAAAAAACTATGTTTTTTTAGATGAAATAC
>NZ_VWPY01000097.1 GCF_011839805.1 Kineococcus rubinsiae
GGGCCACCGCGGCGGCCCGCACCGCGCTCCGCACGCCGGCGGCCCTGCGCCGCGCGCTCAGGCGCCCGCGGCCGACTCCGCCCGTCGCAGCACCCTCGCCTCCCAGGGCTGCAGCAGCGCGGGATCGGCCACCGGGCCGGGGACGTTGCCGAGGACCAGCTCGGCCGTGGTGAGGAACGCGGCGTCGAACCCCGCGCCCGCCGCGGCGGGATCGGCCGCCAGCAGCGCCGCCACGTCGACCGGGCGGCCGCCGACGTTGCAGAGCACCAGCAGGTCGGCGGAGGCGGGCAGGTGCCGGCGAAAGGCGTAGACCTGCTCGTCCTCGGGCAGCAGCAGGGTGAACTCTCCGAGAGCCACGACGGGGTCGGTGTGCCGCAGCTCGATCAGGCACCGGTAGTGGTGGAACACCGAGTGCTCGTCGGCCCGGGCGGCCTCGGCGTTGACCTCGGTGTGGTTCGGGTTCACGGGGATCCACGGCGTCCCCGTCGTGAACCCCGCGTGCGGGGAGGCGTCCCACTGCACGGGCGTGCGGGCGTTGTCCCGGCCCATGGCCCGCAGCCCTCCGAGGACCTGCTGCGGGTCGGCGCCCGCGGCCACGGCGGCGCGGAAGTGGTTCACCGACTCGATGTCGCGGAAGTCCTCGATCGCGGCCAGGGGCGCGTTCGTCATCCCCAGCTCCTCGCCCTGGTACACGTACGGCGTCCCGCGGTGCAGGTGCAGCAGCGTGGCCAGGCAGGTCGCCGAGCGCACGCGGTGCGCGGGGGAGTCGTCGCCGAAGCGGGACACCACGCGCGGCTGGTCGTGGTTGTTCCAGTAGAGGCTGTTCCAGCCGGTCGCCGCGAGGCCCGCCTGCCAGCGCCCGAACGACGCCTTGAGGTCGCTCAGGCGCAGCGGGCGGACGTCGAACTTCCCGCCGGGCCCCTGGTCGAGGCCGACGTGCTCGAACTGGAACACCATGTCGACCTCGGCGCGGGCGGGGTCGGTGAACAGGCGGGCGTCCTCGACGGTGACGCCCGGCATCTCCCCGACGGTCAGCAGGTCCGCGTCGCGGCCCGCGAACACCTCGGTGTGCATCTCGTGCAGGAACTCGTGGATGCGGGGGCCGCTCACGTAGGCCGCCGACCCGTCGCCGAGCCCGGAGGCCGGCAGGAGGGGGCCGTCGGGCAGGTGCCCGTCCGCACCGACGGCCTTGCTGACGAGGTTGACGACGTCCATCCGGAACCCGTCGACGCCCCGGTCGAGCCACCAGTTCATCATCGCGTAGACCGCCTCCCGGACCTCCGGGTTCTCCCAGTTCAGGTCCGGCTGCTTGCGGGAGAACAGGTGCAGGTAGTACTCCCCGCTCGCCTCGTCGAGCTCCCACGCCGGGCCCGAGAAGAAGCTCTCCCAGTTCGTCGGTTCCGCCCCCGGTTCCCCGGCCGCGGACCCCGCGCGCGGGCCGCGCCACCAGTACCAGTCGCGCTTGGCGCTGTCCGCGCCCGCGCGGGACTCGGCGAACCACGGGTGCTCGTCGGAGGTGTGGTTGACGACGAGGTCCATGACCAGCTTGACGCCCCGCGCGTGCAGGGCGGCGAGGAGCTCGTCGAACTGCTCCAGCGTGCCGAACGCCGGGTCGATCCCGCGGTAGTCGGAGATGTCGTAGCCGTTGTCGTCCTGCGGGGAGGGGTAGACGGGGGACAGCCAGACGACGTCGACGCCCAGGGCCGCGAGGTGGTCCACGTGCTGCAGGACGCCGCCGAGGTCGCCCAGGCCGTCGCCGTCGGAGTCGGCGAAGGAGCGCGGGTACACCTGGTAGACGACGGCGGAGGTCCACCACGGGGCGGCGGGAGCCGGCGCCGCGGGGGGCTGGGGATCGGTCACCGGGCCAGCCTCGCACCCGCCGCCGAGGTGCGCGGGGCAGGCCGGGGCGGGAGGCTTCCCCCAGTCGTCACGAGGAGGACCCGGTGGAGGACACCACGACCCGCGAGGCCGCCTGGACGCGCCCCCCGGGAGGCCCCCACCGCCAGACGGTGCGGCTGCGGGTGGACGGGCGCGACCGGACGCTCGAGGCGGACACCCGCACCTCCCTGCTCGACGCGCTGCGCGACGGCCTCGGCGTGATGAGCCCCAAGAAGGGCTGCGACCACGGGCAGTGCGGGGCCTGCACGGTCCTGCTCGACGGTTCCCGGTCGCTCGCCTGCCTGAGCCTCGCCGTCGCCGTCGACGGTTCGGAGGTCACGACGGCCGCGGGGCTGCCCACCGACGGCCACCTGCACCCCGTGCAGCAGGCGTTCCTCGACGCCGACGGCCTGCAGTGCGGGTACTGCACCCCCGGTCAGGTGTGCTCCGCGATCGGGGTCCTCGCGGAGGCCGCCGCCGGTCACCCGAGCCACGTCACCGCCGACCTCGACGCCGACGTCGTGCTCGACGCGGCCGAGGTGAGCGAGCGGATGAGCGGGAACCTCTGCCGCTGCGGCGCCTACGTCGGCATCACCGAGGCCGTGCTGCGGTGCGCCTCGGACGCCGCCGCCTCAGCTGCCTCCGACCCGGCCGCGGGCGGTGCCCGGTGAGGCCGTTCGCGTACGTCCGGGCCGACGACGCGGCCGGCGCCGTGGCGACCGTGGCGGCCGACCCGGAGGCCGGGTTCCTCGGCGCGGGCACGAACCTCGTCGACCACCTCAAGCTCGACGTCGAGCGGCCCGGGCTCCTCGTCGACGTCAGCCGGCTGCCGCTCGACGCCGTGGAGGACGTCGAGGGCGGTGGCCTGCGCGTGGGGGCGACCGTGCGCAACTCCGCCCTGGCCGCCGACCGGCGCGTGCGCCACGACTACCCCGTGCTCTCCCAGGCCCTGCTGGCCGGCGCCACGGGACAGCTGCGGAACATGGCCACGACGGCCGGGAACCTGCTGCAGCGCACGCGCTGCGTGTACTTCCGCGACGTGACGACGCCGTGCGCCAAGCGGGAACCGGGGTCGGGCTGCTCGGCGATCGGCGGCTACACCCGCTACCACGCCGTCCTCGGCGCGTCCTCGCACTGCATCGCCACGCACCCCTCCGACATGGCCGTGGGGATGGCGGTCCTCGACCCCGTCGTCGTCGTGCTCGGACCCGGCGGCGAGAAGCGGATCCCGTTCGCGGAGCTGCACCGGCTGCCGGGGGACTCCCCCGAGCGCGACACCGTGCTGGAGCACGGCGACCTCATCACCCACGTCGAGGTCCCCGCCTACCCGGCCGCCCGGAACTCCGCGTACCGCAAGGTGCGCGACCGGGCCTCGTACGCGTTCGCGCTGGTCTCCGTCGCGGCCGTCCTGGAGGTCACCGACGGGCGGGTGGCCGACGTGCGGCTGGCGTTCGGCGGCGTCGCGCACCGGCCCTGGCGGGCGCTGGCCGCCGAGGAGCTCCTGCGCGGTCAGCCCGCGACCGAGGAGACGTTCCGCGCTGCGGCCGACGCGGAGCTCGCCGCGGCGGAACCCCAGCCGGGCAACGCCTTCAAGGTGCCCATGCTGCGCGGCGCCGTGGTCGCCGTGCTGCGCGACCTGACCACCGCGGCCGCCCGCGCCGCGGGGACGGGGGAGGACCGGTGACCCTGCAGGCGGACCCGCCCTCGTCCCCCGCGATCGGCGCGGACCTCGAGCGCCTCGACGGCGCCCTCAAGGTCACGGGCACCGCGCCGTACGCCTACGAGCAGCCCGTCGAGGACCCGGTGTTCCTGCAGGTCGTGCAGTCCACGATCGCCCGCGGCCGCATCACGGCGGTCGACACCGCCGAGGCGGAGGCCCTGCCCGGCGTCCTGCTCGTCCTCACCCACGAGAACGCGCGCCGCGTCGCCAGCACGGACGACCTCGAGTTCGCCGTGCTGCAGGAACCCGACGTCGCCTACCGCGGCCAGGTCGTCGGGGCGGTGGTGGCCGAGGACGCGGAGACGGCCCGCCAGGCCGCGGCGCTGGTCCGGCTGACCTACGACGAGCAGCCGCACCGGGTGATCCTCGACGCCACCTCGACCCACCCCGACTCGCCCGACCTCTACAAGCCGGCGGCCGTGAACCCGTCCTTCGAGACCGACACGGAGCAGGGCGACGTCGAGGCCGGCCTGGCCGGGGCGGCGACGTGGGTGGACGTCCGGCTGTCCACCGCGTGGCTGAACAACAACCCGCTCGAACCCCACACCACCGTGGCGCGCTCCCACGGGGGCGCGCTGACGGTCCACGACTCGACGCAGGGCGTCCACACCGTGAAGGGGACCCTCGCGACCGTGCTCGGCCTGCCGGGCGAGCAGGTCCGCGTGCTCAGCCCCTACGTCGGCGGGGGCTTCGGCTCCAAGGGCAACCCGCACCCGCACGAGGTCGTCGTCTGCCTCGCCGCCCTCGCCCTGCCCGGCCGGTGGGTCAAGTACGCCGCGACCCGCCAGCAGATGTTCGCCTTCACCGGCTACCGGACCCCGACCGTGCAGCGGGTCCGCCTCGGTGCGGACGCGGACGGGCACCTGGTCGCCGTGTCCCACGACGCGGTCTCCCAGACCGCGACGGTGAAGGAGTTCGCGGAGCAGACCGCCGTGGTGAGCCGGCTGATGTACGGCTCGCCGAACATCCGCACCACGCACCGCCTCGCGGTGATCGACGTCCCGATCCCGTCCTGGATGCGCGCCCCGGGGGAGTGCCCGGGGATGTTCGGCCTCGAGGTGGCGATGGACGAGCTCGCCGTCGCGGCGGGCCTCGACCCGGTCGAGCTCCGCGTGCGCAACGACCCGCCCGTGGACCCGGAGACGGGCAAGCCGTGGGGGCAGCGCCACCTCGTGGAGTGCCTGCGCGAGGGCGCGGAGCGCTTCGGCTGGGCGGGCCGGGACCCGCGCCCGCGGCAGCGCCTCGTCGACGGCTGGTGGGTCGGCACGGGGGTGGCGAGCTCGGTCTACCCGGCGATGTCCATGCCCGGCAACGAGGCCCGGATCACCGCGCTCGACGACGGGTGCCTCGAGGTGGGCATCGGTGCGGCCGACATCGGCACGGGCGCCTGGACGGCGCTCAGCCAGATCGCGGCCGACGCGCTCGGCGTCGGCGTGGAGCGGATCCGGCTGCGCATCGGCGACAGCGACCTGCCCAACGCCAGCGTCGCGGGCGGCTCCAGCGGGACGTCGTCGTGGGGCGCCGCGATCGTCGGGGCCGCCGGCGCCTTCCGCGTCCAGCACGGCGCCCGCCCCGCGCCGGGCGCCAGCACCACCGCCGGGATGCTCGACGTCCCCGGCGCCGACGACGTCGCGCAGTACTCCTTCGGGGCGCAGTTCGCGGAGGTCCGCGTGCACGCCGACACGGGCGAGGTCCGCGTCCCGCGGCTGCTGGGCGTCTTCTCGGTGGGGCGCATCGTCAACCCGCGCACGGCCCGGTCGCAGTTCCTCGGCGCCATGACCATGGGGATGTCCATGGCCCTGCACGAGCAGTCGGTCGTCGACCCGCGCTTCGGCCACGTCGTCAACCACGACCTGGCGGAGTACCACATCACCGCCAACGCCGACGTCGTCGACCTGCAGGCGCACTGGCTCGACGAGCGCGACGCGCACCGCAACCCCATGGGCACGCGGGGCATCGGGGAGATCGGCATCGTGGGCACCGCCGCGGCCGTCGTCAACGCCGCCCACCACGCCACCGGGGTCCGCGTGCGCGACCTGCCCGTGACCGCCGACAAGTTCCTCTGAGCGGGCGCCCCCTACGCTGGCCCGGGCAGGCCGACCGCTCCGGGCTCGGCCGCAGCGGCCGGGAGGAGTGGACGACCGTGTCGGCGACGGGTGGGCAGGTCGTCAGCGACCGGGTGCTCACGATCCCCAACGGGCTCAGCCTGCTGCGGCTGGTGCTGGTCCCCGTGTTCGTGGTGCTGCTCGTCGGCCGCCACGACGGCTGGGCCTTCGCCGTCCTCGTCCTGTCCAGCGCCTCCGACTACCTCGACGGCAACCTGGCCCGGCGCTGGGGTCAGGTCACGCGGCTCGGGCAGGTGCTCGACCCCTTCGCCGACCGGCTGACGATCCTCACCACCCTGCTGGGCCTGGCCTACCGCGACCTGGTCCCGTGGTGGCTCGTCGCGGTCCTCGTCGCCCGGGACGTGACCATGCTGGTGACGCTGCCGTTCCTGGCGCGCGTCGGCCACGGCGTGCTGCCCGTGCACTTCCTCGGCAAGGCCGGGACCTTCTGCCTGATGTACGCGTTCCCGCTGATCCTGCTCAGCCAGGTCAGCGCCTCGATCGAGACGGTCGTCGCGTCGATCGGCTGGGCCTTCGCCCTGTGGGGCACCGGTCTGTACTGGTGGGCGGGGCTGCTCTACCTGCGCCAGGTCGTCACCGTCGTGCGCTCCGAGCGGGCCGCGGGCGGCGCGTGAGCACCCCGCCGTCACCGTCACCGTCGTCGCCGCCGCTGACGCCAGGTCCCGGGCCGCGGCCGGCCCGGCGCGACGCGAGCATGGTGCTGCTGACGGAGATCTTCGACCGGCCGCTGGACCCGGGCTACGCGGCCGCCGCGGCCCGGCGCGCGGCCGGTGAGGTGCCCCGCCGCTCGGGCCGGGTCCTCGGCGTCGTCGCCGCCGTGGCCATCGGCGGGCTGCTCGCCGTCGCCGGGGTCCGGGCCGCCGCGGGCGCCCCCGAGGCCGACCGCGGCCGCCGCGAGCTCCTGGCCCGCATCTCCGACAGCACCACCCGGACCGACGCCCTGGCCGCGCAGGCCGCGCAGCTGCGCGCCGAGGACGCCGCCCTGCAGGCCCGCCTCGGCGGGGCCGGCGCCGCCGCGGAC
>NZ_VWPY01000098.1 GCF_011839805.1 Kineococcus rubinsiae
GTCGTGCACGGCGACCTTGGCGAAGCCCAGGCCCGGGTCGAGGACGACGCGCTCGCGCGGCACCCCGGCGGCCAGGACCGCGTCCAGGCGGGTGGTCAGCTCGGCGCCGACCTCGGCGACGACGTCGTCGTAGCGGGCGAGGGAGGTCATGACGTCGGAGTGCCCGCGCCAGTGCGACAGGACGTAGCGCAGCTCGGGGACCGCCTCGGCCAGCTCCGCCAGCGTGGCCGCCATCGCCGGGTCGGCCAGGCCGCCCGAGACGTCGTTGACGACCACGGCGCCCGCCGCCACGGCGGCGCGCGCGAGGCCGGCGCGCATGGTGTCGACGCTGACGACGACGCCCGCCGCGCGCAGGCCGCGCACGACGGGCAGGACCCGGTGGGCCTCCTCCTCGGCGCTGACCCGCACGGCCCCGGGCCGCGTGGACTCCCCGCCCACGTCGACGAGGTCGGCGCCCTGCGCGGTGAGCTCCACCCCGCGGGCCACGGCCGCGTCGGGGGCGAGGAACCGGCCGCCGTCGGAGAAGGAGTCGGGGGTGGTGTTCAGGACGCCCATCACGAGGCAGCGCGCAGCCGGCTCCCCCGGCACGCCGGTCACCGCCCGGCCAGGATGAGGCTCATCGCCTCGGCCCGGGTGGCGGGGTTGCGCAGCGCGCCGCGGACCGCGGACGTCACGGTCCGCGCACCGGGCTTGCGGACGCCCCGCATGGACATGCAGGAGTGCTCGCACTCCAGGACGACGACGACCCCGCGCGGGCGCAGCGCGCTGACGAGCGCGTCCGCGACCTGGGTGGTGATGCGCTCCTGCAGCTGCAGCCGGCGGGAGTACACGTCGACGATGCGCGCGAGCTTCGAGAGCCCCGTCACCCGGCCGTGCTCGCCGGGGATGTACCCGACGTGCGCGACGCCCCAGAACGGGAGGAGGTGGTGCTCGCAGGTGGACTGCAGCTCGATGTCCTTCACGAGGACGAGCTCGTCGTGCTCGAGGCCGAAGTCGGTCGCGAGCACGGCCGCCGGGTCCTGCCAGGACCCGGCGACCTGCTCGGCCCAGGCCCGCGCGACGCGGCCGGGGGTGTCGCGCAGACCCTCGCGGTCCGGGTCCTCGCCGACGGCGAGGAGGAGTTCCCGGACCGCGGCCTCAGCGCGCGCGGCGTCGAAGCTCACGGCCCCTCGTGGGTCCCGTTCTGCTGCCCGTAGCCGTTGACCGGCGTCTGGAACCCGCCGTGCCCGTTCAGCTGAGCGCGCTCCGAGGGACCCGGGACCGGGGGGATCTCGGAGACCGCACGACGCTCGCTCGACAGCCACACCGGACGCTGGGGACGCTTCACGACGGGCGCGAAGATCTCCGCGAGCTCCGCCTGGTTCAGCGTCTCCTTCTCCAGCAGGGCGACGACGAGGGAGTCCAGGACCGGGCGGTGCTCGACGAGCACCTCCCACGCCTCGTCGTGCGCCGCCTCGATGAGCCGGCGCACCTCCTCGTCGACGATGCCGGCGACACCCTCGGAGTAGTCGCGCTCGTGGCCTATGTCGCGGCCGAGGAAGACCTCGCCCCCGCTGCTGCCGAGCTTGATCGCCCCGACGCGCTCGCTCATGCCGTACTGCGTGACCATCTTGCGGGCCATGCCCGTGGCCTTCTCGATGTCGTTCGAGGCGCCCGTGGTCGGGTCGTGGAAGACGAGCTCCTCCGCGACGCGGCCGCCGAGGGCGTAGGCCAGCTGGTCGAGGATCTCGTTGCGCGACGTGGAGTACTTGTCCTCCGTCGGCAGGACCATCGTGTAGCCCAGGGCTCGGCCGCGCGGCAGGATCGTGACCTTCGAGACCGGGTCGGTGTTGGCCATCGCCGCGGCCACCAGGGCGTGCCCGCCCTCGTGGTAGGCGGTGACCCGCAGCTCCTTCTCGTTCATCCGGCGCGTGCGCTTCTGCGGCCCGGCGATGACGCGGTCGATCGCCTCGTCCAGCGCCTGGTCGTCGATCACCTTGGCGTTGGCGCGGGCCGTGAGCAGCGCCGCCTCGTTGAGGACGTTCGCCAGGTCGGCGCCGGAGAACCCGGGCGTGCGGCGCGCGATCGTCAGGAGGTCGACGGTCGGCAGCATCGGCTTGCCCTTGGCGTGCACCTGCAGGATCTTGTGGCGGCCCTCCATGTCGGGGGCCTCCACCGCGATCTGCCGGTCGAAGCGGCCCGGGCGCAGCAGCGCCGGGTCGAGGATGTCGGGGCGGTTGGTCGCGGCGATGAGGATGACGTTCGTCTTGACGTCGAAGCCGTCCATCTCGACGAGCAGCTGGTTCAGCGTCTGCTCGCGCTCGTCGTGCCCGCCGCCCATGCCGGCGCCGCGGTGGCGGCCGACGGCGTCGATCTCGTCGACGAAGATGATCGCCGGCGCGTTGTTCTTGGCCTGCTCGAAGAGGTCGCGGACGCGGCTGGCGCCGACACCCACGAACATCTCGACGAAGTCCGAGCCGGAGATCGAGTAGAACGGCACGCCGGCCTCACCCGCGACGGCGCGGGCCAGCAGCGTCTTGCCGGTGCCGGGCGGGCCGTAGAGCAGCACGCCCTTGGGGATCTTCGCGCCGACGGCCTGGAACTTGGCGGGCTCGGAGAGGAACTCCTTGATCTCGTAGAGCTCCTCGACGGCCTCGTCGGCCCCGGCGACGTCCGCGAACGTCGTCTTCGGGGTGTCCTTGGTCATCATCTTGGCCTTCGACTTGCCGAACTGCATGACCTTGCTGCCGCCGCCCTGCATCTGGCTCATGAGGAACCAGAAGAGGAGGAGCAGGATGATCAGCGGCCCGACGGTGAACAGCAGCGACTGGAGGACGCCGGTGCGGGGCACCTCGTCCGTCACGGTCAGCGCGCTCGCGTTGGGCGCGTCCTGCAGCGCCTGGACGACCGCGGTGCCGCGCTGGGCGATGTAGTAGGAGCGGACCTGCGAGGCGCCGTTCTCCTGCGTGCCGGCGGCGAGCGTCAGGTCGATGCGCTGCGCCCCGTCGGTGAGGGTGGCGGACTTGACCTTGCCCGACTCGATCAGCTGCAGCGCCCGGGTGGTCGAGACCTCGGTGGTGCCGCTGGAGGCGAAGAAGGACGCTCCGATGGCGACGGCGGCGATGGCGAGCACGATCCAGACGAGCGGACCGCGGAAGATGCGCTTCAGATTCATCGGTGGAGGGGTCGCCCCCTGTCCCTCCTGCTAGCCCTGCGAACTCTTGAGGTTACACCGCGCCCACGTGCTCTTCCTGGCCGCTCACCTGGTCGAACGGGCGGGGAGGACCCCCTGTTCCGCCGCGGGACCGCGTGTCCGCTGTGAGCGCACACACGTCCGCCGGCGCGGGTCAGCTGTAGACGTGCGGGGCGAGCGTGGCGACGCAGTCGAGGTTGCGGTAGCGGTCGGCGTAGTCGAGGCCGTAGCCGACGACGAACTCGTTGGGGATGTCGAAGCCCACGTACGCGACGTCGACCTCGACCTTCGCGGCCTCGGGCTTGCGCAGCAGCGCGCACACCCGCACCGACGCGGGCCCGCGGGAGCTGAGGTTGGACAGCAGCCACGACAGGGTCAGGCCCGAGTCGATGATGTCCTCGACGACGAGGACGTGGCGGCCGGAGATGTCGGCGTCGAGGTCCTTGAGGATGCGCACGACGCCCGAGCTGCGGGTGCCGGAGCCGTAGGAGCTGACGGCCATGAAGTCCATCGACAGCGGGATCGCCATGGCGCGGGAGAGGTCGGCCATGACCATCACCGCGCCCTTGAGCACGCCGACCAGCAGGACGTCCTTGCCCGCGTAGTCGCGGTCCAGCTCCGCCGCGAGCTCCGCCACGCGTGCGGCGACCTGCTCACGGGTGAGGAGGATGTGCTCGAGGTCCGTCCCGGCGTCCGCGGCGTCCACGCAGTCCACTCCTCAGCTGTCCGTCGCGGTCCCCTGGTCCGGGGTCCGCGTGAGCACGAGCCTGCCACACGAGCGGCGGGCCTCCGCACCGCCCGGCAGGTGCACGGCGCCCTGGCCGCGCCAGCGCAGCAGCAGCGCGTCGAGGGCGTCGACGTGGGCGGCGGTGAGCGCACCGGCGGGGGCCCCGGCCGCCAGCGCGGCCCGGCGCAGCAGCCGGCGGCGCAGCGCGGCCGGGGGCGCCAGCAGGTCCGCGACGGCCGCGCTGGAGCCGCCGCCGGGGTCGTCGGTGAAGACGTCCGCCGCGGCCGCGAGCGCGTCCAGGGCGTCGGCGTCGTCGCGCAGGGAGCGGGCCGTGCGGGCGAGCGCCGCGGCCACCCCGGGCCCCAGCGCCTGCTCCAGCAGCGGCAGCACGTCGTGGCGGACGCGGGCGCGGGCCAGGTGCCGGTCGGCGTTGGCCGGGTCCTCCCAGGCCGTCAGGCCCTCGTCGGCGCAGGCCGCGCGAACCGTGGCGCGGGCCACGCCCAGCAGCGGCCGCCGCAGCAGCCCCCGCTCGGCGGGCATCCCCGCGAGGCTGCGGGCCCCCGAGCCGCGGGCCAGCCCGAGCAGGACGGTCTCGGCCTGGTCGTCGAGGGTGTGCGCCAGGAGCACCGCGACAGCCCCCAGCGCCCGGGCCTGCGCGTCCAGCGCGGCGTAGCGGGCGTCGCGCGCGGCCCCCTCGGGACCACCCGCCCGGCCGACGGCCACGCGGGTGACGACGACGGGGTCGAGGCCGAGGCCCCGGCAGGCGGCGGCCGCCTCGGCGGCCACCGCGGCGGAGCCCGCCTGCAGGCCGTGGTCGACGGTCACCGCCCCCGCCCGCAGCCCCGCCGCACGGGCCTCGAAGGCCGTGGCCGCGGCGAGCGCGAGGGAGTCGGCCCCCCCGCTGCACGCGACGAGGACCAGGCCGCCCGGGGCGCCGGCCGCGACGCGGGCCAGGTCGGCGCGCACGGCCACCCGGACCGCGGCGACCGCGGGCGGCGGGCCGCTCACCCCACCACGCGCGCGGTCCAGGCCCCCGGGTCGGCGATCTCGGCCGGGCTGGGCAGCGTGTGCGGCCCCTGCCAGACGGCGTTGAAGCCGTCCCAGCCGACGCGCTGGACGACACCGCGCACGAAGCGGGCGCCGTCGGCGTACTGCCGGGTCTTCGCGTCCAGGCCCATGAGCCGGCGCACCAGGCCGTCGAGGGACCCGCGGCCGCGGCGGCGCTCGGTGAAGCGGGCCCGGATCGTGGCGACCGTGGGCACCACCTGGGGGCCGACGTCGTCCATGACCACGTCGGCGTGCCCCTCCAGCAGGGACATGACGGCGACGAGGCGGGCGACGCGCTCGCGCTGCGCGGGGCTCTGCAGGAGGTCGGCGAGGCCCGTGCCCGAGCCGCCGTCGCGCAGCGCGTCGGGCAGGCCCTTGAGCAGGCTACCCATCCGCTCGGACAGGTCGCGCGGCTGCTCGAGCAGGTCGCTCGACAGCCCTCGCGCCTCGTCGGCGACCCACTGCCGCAGCCACGGGCTGGCGCCGAACTGCAGCCGGTGGGCCTCCTCGTGCAGGCAGACCCAGCGGCGGAAGTCCCGCGGCACGACGGCGAGGTCGCGCTCGACCTGCACGACGTTCGGGGCCACGAGCAGCAGGCGGGCGGGCCGGCCCTCGTCGATGCCGGAGAAGACGTCGTACTGCCCCAGCACCTTCGTCCCGAGGAAGGCGAGCAGGCTGCCGAGCTCGGCGCCCGTGGTCCGCCGGCCCAGCGCCGTGGTGGCCCGGTCGAGGCTCCCGGTCCCGCTGCGGGCGCGGCCCGCGTGGCGGCCCTGCGGGTGAACGACCACCGGGGCCAGCAGGCTGCGGAACGCCTCGACGTTGGCCCGCGCCCACGACGCCCGGTCGACCACCAGGGCGTCGGGCTCGACGCCGAGCGTGGGGTCGCGCTGCAGCCGCGCGGTGGCGGCCACGGGCGCGGAGGCCTCGGCGGCCGCGGTCCGCAGCTCGCCCACGGCGTCGGCGACCTCGGCGGGGGACGCCTGGGGCCCGGGGCGCACGAGGCGCGCGGCCATCCGGGCGGCCAGGTCGAAGTCGACGAAGGCGCCCAGGGGCCGGCCCCCGTCGTCGCGCTGCGGTGCCCCGGCTGCGGTCATGCGGGGAACGCTACGCGGCGCGGGCTCAGCGGCAGCCGCACCCCGCGAGCAGCGTCGAGAACCGGTCCTGCGCCTGCCGGGCGCGGTAGGAGCCGCCCGGGGGCACCGCGTCGGCGAGGACCGCGAAGGCCAGCAGGCGGCCGTCGGCGTCGCGGACGTAGCCGGCGAGCGAGCTGACGCCCGTGAGGGTGCCGGTCTTGGCGCGCACCACCCCGGCGCCGGGCGCGACGTCGGCGCCGCCGTAGCGGTCGAGCAGCGTGCCGGTGGCGCCCGCGATCGGCAGCCCGCTGGCGATGGCGCGCAGCTCGGGATGCTCCGGGCCGGCCACGACGGCGAGGAGCCCCGTGAGCGTGCGGGCGCTGATGCGGGTCTCGCGGCCCAGCCCGCTGGCGCCCTGCAGGTGCGCGCCGGTGACGTCCACGCCGAGGGCGGCGACCTGCTCGACGACCGCGGCCGAGGCGTCGTCGAACGTGCCGGGGCGCCCCGCCGCGACGGCCACGCGGCGGGCCAGCACCTCGGCGAGGGTGTTGTCGCTCGTGGTGAGCATGAGCTCGACGACCTCGGCGGTCGTCGCGGCCGGGGCCTCGGCGAGGACGGCCGCGTCCGCCGCGGCCGGGGCGCGGGTCACCGCGGGGGCGACCCGGACGCCGTCGCGGCCCAGCGCCGCCGCGAACGCCGTGGC
>NZ_VWPY01000099.1 GCF_011839805.1 Kineococcus rubinsiae
GCCTCGTGCTCGCCGGCGGCGCCGGGGGCTTCGCGGTCGGGCACGCCTCGGCCCCCGACGCGGGCGGCGCGACGGTGCCCGCCTCCGACGGTTCCCCGTTCGGCGGCGCCGACGGCCGGCCGGGCCCCGGCGGCCGCGGAGGGGGCACCGTCCCCGACGGCACGACGCTGCCCGACGGCACGACGCTCCCCGACGGGACGGGGCTCTCCGACGGGACGACGCTCTCCGACGGGACGGGGCCGGCCGCCGGGACGCTGACGACCTGAGGCGTCAGCGCAGGTCGACGCGCACGACCTGGTAGTCCGCCGTGGCCGGGGACGGGTTCTCGAAGCGCCCGTTCACGAGGTAGAGCGCACCGGCGGAGAGGATCCCGGTCGTGGGCCGGTCGAGGTCGGGGTCGCCGACCTCGCCGACGACCCTGCCGCTGCGGCCGTCGGGCGCGAGGCGCACGACGGCCGCGGAGTCGGTCGAGAACCCGTAGACGACGTACAGGGTCCGGCCGCGCAGGACGAGGCCGTCCCCGGCCGTGAGGTCGCGGCCGGCGACCTCGATCCGGTCGGTGACGCCCGTGCGGGGGTCGACGCGGTACAGGTCGCCGGTGCTGCTCTGGGTGACGACGAGCGCGCCCCCGGACAGCGCGCGGATGCCGTTGGCGTTGAACCCGGCGCCGTAGACGAGGTCCCCGGTCAGCGGCAGCGTCGTGGCGCCGTCGGCGGCCGGCAGCTTCCCGTGGCGCCCGAGCGGGACGACCACGAGGCGCTGCACGGAGGAGTCGGTCACGTAGGCCGCCCCGCGGGTGATCTCCACGTCGTTGAGGAACCCGCTGCCGGGGACGGTCCAGCGGCCGAGCTCCTCGCCGGTGGTCCCGTCGTAGGCGGTGACGGCCCCGGTGGCGCCGCCGGCGACCCACAGCCGGTCGGTGCGGGCGTCGTAGACCATGCCGACGGCGACGCGGCCGGCCACGCCGGGCACGAGGACCGTGCGGCGGCCGGTGCGCAGGTCCCCGCGCACGATGCTGCCGTCGGCGCGGGAGCCGGCGTAGTACGTCGTGCCGCGCCCGGCGGCGATGCCCTCGGGCAGCGACCCCGTGGGCAGGGAGACGGTGCCGGGGAAGCACGTCGGGCGGTCGGCGGCCGTGGCCGCGGTGGGCGCGGCGAGGAGGAGGGCGGAGACGGCGGTGGTGGCGGCGGTGGCGAGCGCGGCGCTGCGCAGGGTTCGCTTCATGTGCGGACACTAGGTCGACGGTGCCCGGCCAGCCAGGTGAAGCTTCACCTACCCTGTGGCGGACGCGCAGCAGCGCGCGTCGGGCCCGAGGGAGAACCTGCATGGCAGCGCCGAAGAAGACCGTCCCGTTCGTGCTGGACGCCGAGGGCGGCGGGGTCGCGCAGACCCTGACGGTCGCGGGCGAGAACCAGCACGTGTTCCACGCCGACACGTACCCGTCGTTCGGCGGGGACGACGCGCACCCCAGCCCGCTGAGCTACGTGCTCGGCGCGCTCACGTCCTGCAACCAGGTGACGGGCGCCATCGTCGCCAAGGACCTCGGCCTCGCGCTGGGCACCTGGACGTTCCACGTGCAGGGCGACCTGGACCCCTCCGTCATCGGCGGCGGCGCCGACGGCAACGCGAACTTCGACCGCGTCACCCTGCAGGTCACCCTGCAGAGCGACGCCGACGCCGAGCAGTTCGCCCGCCTGAAGTCCGAGACCGAGCGCCGCTGCCCCGTGACGCAGATGGTCAAGCGCAGCGGCCTCGAGTTCTCGAGCGACTGGACCCTGCTCCCCCTGGGCTGAGCCCCTGCGGCCGGTCCGGCTCAGTCGGGTCCGGCTCGGTCGGGTCCGGCTCAGCCGTCCTCGGCGCCCAGCTCCGCGAGCTGGGCGTCGAGGTCGAAGACGCGCTCGAGCGGGACCATCGACGCGTCGGGCGAGCCCTGCGGCAGCTCGACGAAGAACTCCGCCATCTCCGCCTGCCAGCGGGCGTTGACCTCGGTCGCGGCCATGGCGGCCTGCGCGGCGGTGAAGTCCTCGGTCTCGAGGACGCCGACGAGCAGGCCGTCCGGCCGCAGGTCCAGCGTGTAGGACGCCCACCCGGCGTCGCGCAGCGCCCGGAGCATGTCCGGCCAGACGGCCGCGTGGCGGCGGCGGTACTCCGCCAGCCGGTCGGGCCGGACCTGCAGGGTGACGACGACGCGCCGGGACACGGGCTCAGACGTCCCGGGTCTTGGCGCTGAGGGCGCCGAAGCCGAGCAGGACGAGGACCCAGACGGCGAAGACGGCCAGGCCGGCGCCGACACCGAGGTACTCGGGGTTCTGCGTCACGCTGATGACGTTCGTCGTCGTGTTCGCGAAGTAGTACTCGCGGATCGTCGGCCCGCCCCAGGACTCCGGCAGAGCGAGCAGCAGCAGCGGCAGGACGAACAGCGCCGCGAGGATCGTGCAGATGGCGCCCGCGGAGTTCCGCATGAGCGCGCCCAGCCCGAGGCCGGCGAGGGCGACCCCCACGAGCAGCGCGACGTTGCCGAGCACGGCGCGCAGGACGCCGTCGTCGGAGAGCGAGACCCCGGCGTCGTTCCGGTTCAGCACGGCCTGGCCGATGGTGAACGCCAGGAACACCGCGACGCCCAGGACGACCGCGACGGTGACCGCCAGCACGATCGCCTTGGCGGCGAGGACGCCGAGGCGGCCGGGGGCGCTGACGAACGAGGTCCGGATCATGCCGGTCGAGAACTCGCCGGCGATGACGATGACGCCGAGCGCGGCGACGATGAGGCTGGCCAGCTGCGCGCCCTGCAGGCTCACGGAGGTGGCGTCGATCCCCTGCTGCGCGGCCTCGGGGCTGGACAGCTGCGAACCCACCGCGAACGGCAGGAGGATGCCGAACCCGACGATCGCGACGAACGCGGCCGCCATCGTCACCACGACGGAGCGGACGCTCCAGAACTTGATCCACTCCGAGCGCAGCAGGCCCGCGAACGTGACGCGGTGCTCGGTGGGCCGGAACCGCACGGGGGCCGGGCCGGTCGTGGCGCTCATCGAGCGACCTCCTTCGCGGTGCGCGAGAACTCGTCGGGGACGGACGGCGTGGGCGCGGGGCCGGTGCCCTGCGCCTGGTACTCCAGGGAACCCGCGGTGAGCTCCATGAAGGCCTCCTCCAGGGAGGCCCGGACGGTCGTGAGCTCGTGCAGCGCGACCCCGGCGTCGCGGGCGGCGTCGCCGATCTGCTCGGCCGTGAGGCCGACGACCTCGAACGCGCCGTCGCCGGACGGGGTGATCGAACCGCCCGCGCCGCGGACGGCGTCGGTCAGCTGCTGCACCTGCGGCGAGCGCACGGTGACGCCGCGGGGGTGGACGCGGTCGATGAAGGACTGCACGGTCTCGTCGGCGATGAGCCGGCCGCGGCCGATGACGACGAGGTGCTCGGCGGTCAGCGCCATCTCGCTCATGAGGTGGGAGGAGACGAACACCGCGCGGCCCTCGCGGGCCAGGTCCTTCATGAGGTGGCGGATCCAGAGGATGCCGTCGGGGTCGAGCCCGTTGACGGGCTCGTCGAACATCACCGTCGAGGGGTCGCCGAGCAGCGCGGAGGCGATGCCGAGGCGCTGCCCCATGCCGAGGGAGAACCCGCCGGCGCGCTTGCGGGCCACCTCGCGCAGGCCCACGAGGTCGACGACCTCGTCGACGCGGGACCTCGGGATGCCCGCCGTGGCGGCCATGGCCTGCAAGTGCCGGTGGGCGGAGCGCCCGGTGTGCACCGCCTTCGCGTCGAGCAGGGCGCCGATCGTGGACAGCGGGGCCACCGCCTGCGCGAAGGGCTTGCCGTCGACGAGCACCTGCCCCGCCGTGGGGCGGTCGAGCCCGACGACCATGCGCATCGTCGTGGACTTGCCCGAGCCGTTCGGCCCCAGGAACCCCGTCACGATGCCGGGCCGGACCGTGAAGCTCAGGTCCTCCACCGCCACCTTGCTGCCGTACACCTTGCGCAGACCCACTGCCTCGATCATCTGCACCCCTCCTGTCTCGTCGTCCGCGGTCCCCCGCCCGGCGGGGCGGTGACCTCCGCGTCGAGCGTGGCGGGCGGGCGGTGCCGGGCGCGTCCGCCGACCGGCCGATGCCCGCTCCGGCGCAGGGGGGAGTCCGGCGCGCACCGTTCGGTGCGGTTAGCGTCGCACGGGTGACCGACCGTGCGCGTCCCGCCCGCCTCGCCCTGACCGCGGGCGGGTTCCGCGCCGGGCTGCACCTGGACCTGCTGCGGCGCCTGCCCGACCTCGTCGAGGTCACCGGGGTCCTCGCGCGCAGCGACGCCGCCGCCGCGGCCGCCGCCCACCGCGGGCTGCCCGTGCACCGCGACCTCGACGGCCTGCTCGCCGCCGCACCCGACCTCGTCGTCGTCTCCGTGCCCGCCGCCACCGCCCCCGGGCTCGTGCGCGAGCTGCTCGCCCGCGGCGCGGCCGTGCTCACCGAGACCCCACCCGCCGCCGACCTCGACGCCCTGCGCGCCCTCTGGGACGCCACCGGGGCCGGCGCCCGCGTCCAGGTCGCCGAGCAGTACCTGCTCTCCCCTCACAACGCCGCCCGCGCCGAGGTCACCCGCCGCGGCCTGCTCGGCGAGCCCACCTCGGTGCAGGTCTCCTCCACCCAGCTGCACCACGCGACCTCGGTGCTGCGCGGGCTGCTCGGCGTCGGGTTCCGCCCCGCCCGGGTCGTCGCGACCGCGACCACCGCACCCCTGGCCGACCCCATCACCCGCGCCGGCTGGACGGGGAGCACCGAGCCCCGCCCGCAGGTCACCACCGTGGCGACCTTCGACTTCGGCGACGGACGCAGCGCCCTGTACGACTTCACCGAGACCCAGACCCGCAACCCGCTGCGCACCCGCCGCCTCGTCGTGCGCGGCAGCGCCGGCGAGCTCGTCGACGACCGCCTCGTGCGCCTCACCGACCCCACCACGGTGCTCACGTCCACGATCGAGCGCCGCCAGACCGGCCTGCACCAGGACCTGCAGGGCTTCGACCTGGACCACCTGTCCCTGGACGGGGAGGTCCTCTTCCGCAACCCCTTCCCCGGCGCACGCCTGTCGGACGAGGAGATCGCCGTGGCGACCCTGCTGCTGCGCGCCGCGGCCTGGGCCCGCGGTGAGGCCCCCGGCCCCTACCCGCTGGCCGAGGCCGCGCAGGATCAGCTGCTCGGGCTCGCCATCGGGGCCTCGCTCGCCTCGGGCGGTCCCGTGCTCACCTCGACCGAGGCCTGGGCGGGCGCACCGGCGGACTGAGCCGGCAGCGCCCACCGCGGGTCCAGCTCGGAGAACAGCGCGAGCTCGTGGGCGGCGGCCGCGACGAGCTCGTCGACACCGCGGACGACGCAGCGCCGCTCACCGCCCTCCGCCACGACGTCCACGAGGCCGGGCGCGACGGGCCGCGGGTCGGGCGCGGTGCGCACGGCCTCCACGACCGTGGTGAAGGCCGCGGTCGCCGCGAGCGGCACCAGCAGCGGGGACGCGGGGTCGGCGCGGTGGGCGAGCAGGTCCGCCAGCAGGTCCCGGCGGCCGTGCTGCTCGACGGCGACGCCGCGGTCGGTGGACCACGTCACCTCGTCGCGCGTGTAGCGCAGCGTCGCGCTGCCGCGGTCCCCGTGCAGGGTGACCGTCGGCTCGCGGGTCTCGGACGCGCAGAGGGTCACGGCCACGACGACGGTCGTGCCGCGCGCGGTCCGCAGGCGCAGGCAGGACGTGTCGTCGGCCTCGATCGGGTTGGCGCGGTGCAGCTCCAGCTCGACGGAGGCCAGCGCGTCGGCGTCCTCGCTGCCGTCCAGGCGCAGCGCGGTGGCCACGGCGTGCGCGAAGGGGTTGGTCAGGGCGCCGTCGACGACGGGCCGCCCGCCCAGGGTGCGCCGGCCGGCCCACGCGGCCCGGTTCCAGTACCCCTCGGCGCGCTGCCACGTGCCCGCGACGCCGATGCCGCGCAGCGCGCCGATCCGCCCGGCGGCGACGTCGGCCGCGATCGAGGGCAGGGCGTCCGAGGCCAGGCTCTGGAAGCCGACCTGCACGTTGCGCCCGGCCGCGGTGGCGGCCGCCTGCAGCTGGTGGAACTCCGCCAGGGTGGCCGTCGGCGGCTTCTCCAGCAGCAGGTCCGCCCCGGCGGCGAGCGCGGCCAGGGCGATGGGGGCGTGCGTGGGGATGGGGGTGACGACCACCGCGACGTCGGGGCGGGCCCGGCGCAGGGCCTCGCCGAGGTCGTCGGTCCACGGCGCTCCCCCGGCCAGCGCGGTCAGCTCCGCGTCGGGCGCCGACGTGTCGCAGACCCCGGCGAGCTCGAGGCGCCCCTCGTCGGCGAAGCGGCGCAACCGCTCCAGGTGCCCGCGGCCGTGCCCGTGGGCCCCGACGAGCAGCGCGCGCGGCAGGCTCACCGCTGACTCGGCGCGAGGTCCACGGACGCGAGGTCCACGGGCGCCCCGTCCACCCGTGCGACGCGCGGCAGGACGAGGCGGCGGTGCACGGCGTGCAGGGCCAGCACCCACAGCGCGGGCAGCAGCAGGAACGCCCCCGGCAGCATCAGGCTGAGCAGCACCGGCACCGCGGTCACCGCGAGGGCGGCCGCCGCGGCGTGGGGCGCGCGGCGCAGGTCCCGCCAGCC
>NZ_VWPY01000100.1 GCF_011839805.1 Kineococcus rubinsiae
GCGCAGCGACGCCGACCGTGCCGCCGACGATCGCGCGGCCGACCAGCGCGCGGCGGACGAGCGGGCGGCCGACGAGCGGGCGGACCGGGCGGCCCAGGACCAGGCCGACGCCGAGGTCGCGCGCAGCGGTCGGCGGCGCATCAGGCACGTCCTGCTGCTGGGGCTCGCCGCCTTCGTCCTGGCCGTCGGCGGCATCGCCGTCTACGAGGTCACGACGGGCAGCAGCGTGGCCGCCGAGCGGCAGGGCACGGTGAGCCAGGGCGGCGCGGCCACGACGATCATCGGCACGACGGTGACCCCGGACCCGGTCCAGACGCCGTCCCCGGCCGCGACGCCGACGGACACCCCGTCGGAGACCGCGACCGCGTCGTCGACCTCGAGCGGGGCGACGGACTCCCCGACCGCGGACTCCCCGACCGCGGAGTCCACGGCGTCGGCGACCTCCTCGGGGGAGGCCTCGGAGACCGCCTCGCCGAAGGCGAGCAGCACCCCCAGCGCGACGGGGTCGGCCAGCAGCTCCAGCTCGGCCACGCCGACGGGGGAGAGCACGGGCGACGCGGCCGCCGCCGCCGAGCCGACCGGAGCCGTGGCGCAGGACGCTGCGGTCGCCCAGGAGGTCGTCGCGCAGGACGCGGCGCCGACGGTCGCCGCGGGCTGAGCCCCGCGGGCGTCAGCGCTTGCGGGGTGCCTCGCGGGGTCGCTGCTCGGCCGGGACGAGCTCGAGCAGCTCCTCGGGCAGCAGCGGCAGGTCGAGCAGGCTGAGCTTGACGCGCGAGCGCGTGCTGTGGGCGCCGGCGTCGAAGCGGATGACCTGCCCCGCAGCGCGTTCGGCGCGGACCTCGATCACGTCGCCCGGGGCGAGCTCCCCGGAGGCGACCCCGTCGATCTCGACCACGGGCGGCCCGGAGGACTCCAGCAGTTCGAGGCGGACGGGTTCGTCGGCGCCCAGGACGATGCTGCGGCCGATCCCCGACATCGGCGCGACCGGTGTCACGACGACGGCGTCGGAGCCCGGCGAGACGACGGGACCGCCCGCGGCGTAGCTGTAGGCGGTCGAGCCGCTGGGCGTGGCCAGGACGATGCCGTCGCAGCGGAAGTACCCCGTGCGGCGCCCGTCCACGGCGAGCGCGGCGAGGACCGCGCCCTTGCCGGGGGTCCGGGCCAGCGCGAGGTCGTTGAACGCCACGGCGCTGCGGCCGGGCAGCTGCGCGCGCAGGCACAGGTGCGGCTCGACGGTGAAGTCCTTCTCCGCGAGGCGCTCCAGCGCGGCGGGCAGCTCGCGCGGCTCCAGCTCGACGAGGAACCCGAGGTGGCCGAGGTTCACGCCCAGCACGGGGGTGCGGCGGTCGACGACGAGGCGCAGCGCGCCCAGCATCGTGCCGTCGCCGCCGAGGCTGACGACCGCGCCCACGGTCTCGAGGAACTCGGTCTCGGTGACCAGCGGGAACCCCGCGGGCAGCCGCGCCGCGTCCGCGACGAGTCCCACGACGTCACCGTCGTGCTGGCGCGCCCAGTCGCTGATGAGGTGGACCTGCTCGGCCACGTCCCGGACGGGGTGCACGACGAGTCCGATCCGGTGTCCACGCACCGTCGTCACGCTACCCGTCGCCGGGTCCGCGCCCGGGGACCGGGACGTCTCACGGCGCCGGCGTCGCGGGGACCGCGCCCGGGCTGCGGCGGCGGGCGCGCGGCACGACGAGCGGCGTGCCCGTCTCGGGGTCGGCGATGACGACGCACGGCAGGCCGAAGACGTGCTCGACGAGGTCGGCCGTGACCACCTCCGACGGCACGCCCTGCGCGGCCACGGCGCCGTCCTTGAGCGCGACGAGGTGGGTGGCGTAGCGGCACGCGTGGTTGAGGTCGTGCAGGACGGCCACGAGGGTGCGGCCCTGCTCCTCGTGCAGCTGCGCGCACAGGTCGAGGACCTCGATCTGGTGGGCGATGTCGAGGAAGGTCGTGGGCTCGTCGAGCAGGAGGATGGGCGTCTCCTGGGCCAGGGCCATGGCGATCCACACGCGCTGGCGCTGCCCGCCCGACAGCTCGTCCACGCTGCGGTCCGCGAGGTCCTCCACGCGGGTGCTCGCCAGGGCGGCGTCGACGGCGCGCTCGTCCTGCGGCGTCCACTGCCGCAGCAGCCCCTGGTGGGGGAACCGGCCGCGGGCCACGAGGTCGGCGACCGTGATGCCGTCCGGGGCCGTGGCCGACTGCGGCAGCAGGCCGAGGCGGCGGGCCACCTCCTTCGACGGCAGGCCGTGGATCTCCTGCCCGTCCAGCAGCACCCGGCCCTGGCGCGGCGTGAGCATCCGGGCCATCGCGCGCAGCAGCGTCGACTTCCCGCACGCGTTGGGCCCGACGATGACCGTGAACGAGCCGTCGGGGACGTCCAGGGCGAGGCCCTCGGCGATGGTCCGGTCGTCGTAGGCCAGCGTGAGGTCCTCGCCGCGCAGCCGGTTGCCGCCGGCGGGCTGCGGGCCGCGCGCGGGGGGCGCCGAGCGGCGGCGGTGGGGGATCGAGAGGCTCACGCGGGGTCCGTCCGGTCCGGGAGTGGGGGTCAGCCGCGCCCGCGGCGCCACTGGCCCGCGAGCAGGTAGGCGAGGTACAGGCCGCCGACGGCGCCGGTCATGACGCCGACGGGCAGCTGGGTGGGCGCGAACAGGCGCTGCGCGGCGAGGTCGCTGACGAGCAGCAGGAGCGAGCCGGTGAGCCCGGCGGCGACGAGCCCGCTGCCGACCGCGCCCGTGAGCCGGCGCGCGACCTGCGGGGCCGCGAGCGCGACGAAGGCGACGGGACCCGCCGCGAGCGCCGCGAGGGCGGTCAGCGCGACGGCGGCGGCCAGGACCGTGAGGCGGACGCGGTCCACGCCCACCCCGAGGCCGCGGGCCGCGTCGTCGCCGAGGTCGAGCAGGGTCAGGGAGCGGCTGCTGGCGAGCAGGACGGGCAGCAGCACCGCCAGCCCCAGGCCGACGGGGGCGGCCTGGTCCCAGCCGCGGCCGTTGAGGCTGCCCGTGATCCACACCTGCGCGGACTGCGCCTCGGGCAGGTCGGCGCGGGTCAGCAGGTAGCTGTTGACGGCGCCCAGGACCGCGGTCATGCCGATCCCGACGAGGATGAGGCGGTAGCCGGAGGCGCCGCCGCGGGCGGCGAGCAGGTAGACGACGACGGCGTTGACGAAGCCCCCCGCGACGGCCCCGAGGGCCGCGTCGGTGCTGCCGCCGCCCAGGACGAGCAGGACGACGAGCGCGCCGGTGACGGCACCGGTGGTGAAGCCGATGATGTCGGGGCTGCCCAGCGGGTTGCGGGTGACGAGCTGGAACACGGCGCCGGCGATCCCCAGGGCCGCGCCCACGAGGAGCCCGGTCACGACGCGGGGCAGGCGCAGCCCGCGGACGATGAACTCCTGCGCCGGGGCGCCCTGGCCCACCAGGGTGCGGGCCACCTCGCTCACGCTCAGCGGGTAGTCGCCCGTGGTGAGGCTGACGACCGCGACCACGACGACCGCGGCGGCCAGCGCCACGCAGACCCCGAGCGCGCGGCCCTCGACCCGGACGCTGACGCGCCGGCCCGCGCGCCAGGTGCCGCCGCGGCGGGCGCGGGTGGCGACGCCGGTGCCCCCGGGCGGCGCGGGCCGCAGACCGGTCGTGGCGCTCACAGCTGCGCCAGCCGGCGGCGGCGGACCAGGGCGATGAGGACGGGGGCGCCCAGCAGCGCGGTGACGATGCCGACCTGCAGCTCCCCGGGCGGGGCGACGAGGCGGCCGACGACGTCGGCGATCAGCAGCAGCGCCGGGGCCAGCACGCACGACAGGGGCAGCACCCAGCGCTGGTCAGGGCCCGTGAGGGCCCGCACGACGTGGGGGACGGCGAGGCCGAGGAACCAGACCGGGCCGGCCGCCGCCGTCGCGGCCCCGCAGAGCAGCGTGACGGCGAGGGCGGTCAGGACGCGGGTGCGCCCGATCGAGGCGCCCAGCGCCCGCCCGGAGTCCTCGCCGAGCGCGAGGGCGTTCAGGGGCCGGGCCTGGGCGAGGCCCAGGACGGTGCCCACCACGAGGAAGGGCGCGACCTGGCGGACGACCGTGAGGTCCTGCCCGGCCAGGGACCCGGTCTGCCAGAAGCGGTAGCGGTCGAAGACCTCCGCGTCCAGGAGCAGCTGCGCGCTGGTGTACGCGACCAGGGCGGCGCTCACGGCGGTGCCCGCGAGCGCGAGCCGCACGGGCGTCGCGCCCCCGCGCCCGGACGCGCCGAGCACGTAGACGACCACCGAGACGACCGCCGCGCCCGCCATGGACGCCCACACCAGGCTGCTGCGGCTCGTGACGCCGAGCAGGCCGACGGCGGTGACCATGGCCGCGGCCGCCCCGGAGTTGACGCCGAGGAGGCCGGGGTCGGCGAGCGGGTTGCGCGTCAGCGCCTGCATGAGGGCCCCGGCCAGGCCCAGCGCCGCGCCGACGCCCAGCCCGAGGAGGGTGCGGGGCACGCGCAGCTCGCGCACGACGAGCGCGTCCTGTGCCGGGCCGCCGCCGGTGAGGGCCTCGGCGACCGTGCCCAGCGGGATCGAGCGGGAGCCCAGCGCCAGGCTCGCGGCGACGGCCACGAGGAGCAGCAGGACGGCCAGGAGGAGGCCCGCGGTGCGCCGGCGGCGGCCGCGCGCGGGGCCGCCGGCGGGGCTCGGTGCGGGGCCGCCGTCGGGGTCCGCGCGCGGCGGACTCGTCGAGGTGGCCACGAGGTGAGGTTAGCCTGTCCACTGCTGCGCTCGGCCACCCGGAGGACCTCCCGCAGACCGCCGGCCGCGCGGGCTCAAGGCCACGCCCCGACCTGCCGAGAGTCCCGGTAGGGCATGATGTCCTGAGCGGATGCGCCGACGGCGCTCCCCGCGGTCGAGTGTTCAGCGCTCGCCGACCCTCACCGGAACGCGCGGTGACGGGGAGGTCGACGCGCGAGAGGTCCCTCCACGGCGAGCGGGGTCGGGCACCACGGCCACCCCCGTTCGTCCTTCGAGAGGCCTTCGTGAACCCCTCCGCGCCCAGCGGCCCCCGCACGTCCACCCCCAGCTCCACCGCGTCCGACGTCCCCGCGGCCCGCCGCCGCCGTCGTCGCAGCGGCTCCTCCGGCAGCGTCGAGGCCCAGCAGGCCTCCGTCCAGCAGGCGTCCGCGCAGCAGCAGGCCTCCGCCGAGCAGGCGGCCCAGCAGCCCGTGTTCCAGGCCCCGGCCCAGCGTGCGGCCGAGCCCCGCCGCGAGGCCCGCCCCGCCGCGCGCACCGCGGCACCCGCCGCCCCGACGGTGTCCGACGCCGCCGACGACGTGGCCCCCGACGGCCGCGGCTTCGCCGAGCTCGGCGTCCCCGCCGCGCTCGTGAGCGTCCTCGAGGCCCGCGGCGTCACCTCCCCGTTCCCGATCCAGTCCGCGACGCTGCCCGACTCCCTCGCCGGGCGCGACGTCCTCGGCCGCGGCCGCACCGGCAGCGGCAAGACCATCGCCTTCGCGCTGCCCCTCGTGGCGCAGCTCGCCAAGTCGGGCACCGCCCGCCGCGCGACCCGCCCGCGCTCGCTCGTGCTCCTGCCGACGCGCGAGCTCGCCAACCAGGTCGCCGCGACCATCACCCCGCTCGCGCAGGCCCTCGGCATGCGCACGGCCGTCGTCTTCGGCGGTGTCGGGCAGAACCCGCAGGTCGCCGCGCTGCGCGACGGCGTCGACGTCCTCATCGCCTGCCCCGGCCGGCTCGAGGACCTCATCAACCAGGGCCACTGCCGCCTGGACGCCGTCGAGGTCACGGTGCTCGACGAGGCCGACCACATGGCCGACCTCGGCTTCCTGCCCGGCGTGAAGCGCCTGCTGGACGCGACGCCCAAGGGCGGGCAGCGGCTGCTGTTCTCCGCGACGCTGGACAACGGCATCGACGTCCTCGTCAAGCGCTTCCTCTCCAGCCCCGTGACGCACTCGGTCGACCCGGCCGTCGCGCCCGTCTCGACCATGGAGCACCACGTGCTCGAGGTCTCCGCGGACGGCAAGGGCGGGCTCGTGAAGGACCTCGCCTCCGGTGAGGGCCGCACGCTGCTGTTCACGCGCACCAAGCACGGCGCGAAGAAGCTCGCCAAGCAGCTCACCGCGGCCGGCGTCCCGGCCGTGGACCTGCACGGCAACCTCAGCCAGAACGCCCGCGAGCGCAACCTCGGCGCGTTCACCGACGGCTCCGTGAAGGTGCTGGTGGCCACCGACATCGCCGCGCGCGGCATCCACGTCGACGACGTGGGCCTCGTCGTGCACGTCGACCCGCCGACCGAGCACAAGGCGTACCTGCACCGCTCGGGCCGCACCGCCCGGGCCGGCGCCGGCGGCACCGTCGTCACGGTCGCGACGCCCGACCAGCGCGGCGACGTGCGCACGCTGGCCCGCCAGGCCGGCATCGCCCCGCAGTGGACCTCGGTCGCGGCCGGGGCCGGCATCGTCGGCGAGCTGACGGGCCCGCGGGCCGCGTGGGTCGACCCGGCCACCGCGCCCGTCCCGCAGGCGCCCGCCCAGCCGCAGCGCGCCCCCCGGGC